>NZ_CP032157.1:4800000-5407198 GCF_003555545.1 Paraflavitalea soli
TAAATCCCATTGGAGACGGAGCCAATTTTGTAGCCTCCCTCGAATCCCTCAACGGATTCCTCTCCCTGGCCATCTTTACCGGTCTTATCTATGGGCGATTCTCCAAACCACGGGCCTTCCTGGCCTTCAGTGACATTGCCGTAATTGCACCCTATAAGAATATGACCGGCCTCATGTTTCGTTTTGCCTGCTATAAAGATCACCACACCCTTACCGATGTGGAAGTAAAAGCAACCATCGCCCTCCTGGTCCAGGAAAACAACCAACCCGTCTATAGATTCTTCGACCTGCCCCTTGAACGTAATAAGATCCAGAACCTTCCCATGAACTGGACCGTGGTCCATCCGATTGATGAACAAAGCCCCTTACAAGGGTTCACAGAGCAGGAACTCAGTGAAACAGACGTAGAATTGTATGTTTTAGTAAAAGGTTTTGATGATGTCTATTCCAATACTGTACTCAAGCGCACATCCTATATACATAATGAGATCGTTTTTAACCGGAAATTTGTACCCATGTACCGCGAAACAGAGAGTACCACCATTCTTGAAATGCATAAGTTGAACGAAACCATTGCAGTATCCTGATCCACCATAAAGCCATACCAATAAAAATGCCCCCGCTGAAGCGAAGGCATCTATCTAAGATATTATCGTCAATAACTAACCTTAATCCTTGCCCCTATTCAATTGCTTCACCTCACCATCACATAAAGCCCTGTTATAAATACGAATATCATCTATTACACCATTGAAAAAGTAGGGGTACTGGCTGTTATCGTTTTTTCCGAAAAATACATCAGCAGGATTAGGCGTAAACGGTTTTGCAATATCCCTGGTATCTTTCAGCTCTCCATTGATATATATTTTCGAATGCCCGTTTTCATAAGTATACACGATATTATACCATTGTCCTGTTTTTGCAAAGACAGTATCCGTAAGAGCATAAGGGCCTCCGCCTTGATTGTCTCCATAAGCTCCGCTAAATTTTTCTTTATTCAGGTCTACTGGTGTATTACATACCTGATCCGAAACACGTAAGGCATAATATCCGTTTGAATATTCTGTAAAATAAGATTTCCCTAGTATTTGGTTGCCATGACACTCACCCCGGTAGAAATCATTTATTTTAACAACAGCTGCCAGCGTAATAGCCTGAGGTGGGTTAAGGCTGCTACTATTAGCAACTCGCATATAACTGGAAGTTCCGTTAAACAAATAAGCGCCATTTGCATTTCCAAAACGATCCGCTGTTGTAGTAGCATTGTTGAATACAATATGGTTATTCTTACCACTACTATCATTTAGGTTACCACCTTTAAAATTGTACCAGGCTACCAGTCCATCCTTCAGATCATAACAATTACAGTCAACAGTATCCCGGATGGTTATCGTATCCTTAATAATAACAGTATCGTAAATAGGTTCTTTTTGACAGGATACAAGCTGTGTGCCGGTAGAGAAAAACAAAAAATACAGGAGCAGGCTTCCTGAAACAATCTTTAAATACTTCATATACAGGGTTTAAAGTGAATTAGCAGGCAAGATAGTCCCTATCTGCATACGCTTTTTACCAAACCCATATTCGTGCAGGAAACGGCCAAAAGCGTGTCATTTTAGCTTAAAGTCGTGCAGGCTACCCCCATAAAATCACAAAAAAATGCCCCACAGAAGCGGAGCATTTTAATACTTAAACTATAAAACAGTGGGATAGTACAACATTAAAAAGGCAGGTCATCCATCGGCTCACCATAGTTACCACCGCTGGTAGCGGCAGCAGGTACTGCATTATTGGAGGGAGCAGCATAACTGGTATTGTTATTATTGCTGTAACCGCCACCTTGGTTATCGCCACCTTCAGTACGGCTGCCCAATAACTGAATACTCAATACACGCAGTGTCAGAGAAACACCCGTTGTGCCGTCATTCTTTGAATAGGTTCTGATATCAGGCGTTCCTTCTACATACACCTGAGTGCCTTTACGCAGGTAAGGTGCAATACCCGTACGGTCTGTCCAGTAAGCACACTCAACCCAAATGGTTTTATCTTTCTGGTTTCCCTGGGCATCCTTAAATTTCTCCGTATGTGCTACGTTGAAGTTGATCACATTCTTTCCATTCACCGTGTTCGTAACACAATCTTTACCCAGGTTACCGATTGCTTGCAATTTGATCATACTTAATAATTTTAGCTTCGTACTATTGTTTCAAAGGGCAATTTACACCTTCCTGCAACGGTAACCATAAATACTATTTTTGCTGTTAATAACATGTGAAGTATCCAAAAGTTGGAGCCTCCTTGGTCATTCTTCTGAAAGGATCAACATTCACCAATTGGTGTCAATCCATTCACACGCCAAAGCACACCCGATCTAAAAAGAAAAATATCCATTACTGCTTTACCCATCATGATCCGTCAGGATATTCGGCTTCCTGCCATAAAAACCAGTTCAGCCTGTTTTGACCTTTTCCTATCATCCGTCATTACCTCCCTCTCCTCCCGACTTCCCGACTTCCCGACTTTTCTGCCTTTCCCCACTTCCCCGAACAGTTTGTATATTTGCCTGTTATTCTCCATACTAAACAAGCAAAAATGAGTCGTAAAGGAAAAGTGCTGGTAGCCATGAGCGGCGGTATCGATAGTACCGTAGCAGCCCTCATGCTCAACGACCAGGGCTATGAAGTGGTGGGCATTACCATGAAAACCTGGGATTATGCAGCCAGCGGAGGCAGTAAAAAAGAAACAGGTTGCTGTAATGTGGACTCATTCAATGATGCCCGCATGGCAGCCGTACAGCATGGTTTTCCGCACTTTATACTGGATATCCGGGAGGAGTTTGGCGACTTTGTGATCGAAAACTTTGTGGACGAATACCTGGCAGGCCGTACCCCCAACCCCTGCGTCATGTGCAATACCCATATTAAATGGCGGGCATTGCTTAAACGCGCAGATGCACTTGATTGTGAATACATTGCAACTGGTCACTACGGCAGTATCCACCAGCATACCAATGGCCGCCATTATATTAGTAAAGGCGTCGATGAAACAAAAGACCAGTCTTATGTATTGTGGGGCCTCCAACAAGACCTCCTTGCCCGTACCATGCTGCCCCTGGGCGGTTTCCGCAAGACCGAGATCCGCCAGATGGCCCTGGACTACGGTTACCCGGAACTGGCCAAAAAGAGCGAAAGCTATGAGATCTGTTTTGTCCCCGACAACGACTACCGCGGCTTTCTGAAACGCCGGGTGGGCGGCCTGGAGCAACAGGTAGCAGGGGGTAATTTTGTAGATAAAGAAGGTAAGATACTGGGCCAGCACAAGGGTTATCCCTTCTATACCATTGGCCAGCGCAAAGGCCTGGATATAGCATTTGGAAAGCCTGTATATGTCACCAATATCATCCCCGAAACCAACACCGTCATGCTGGGAGATGAGGAAGACCTCAACCGCCACGATATGCTCGTAAGCAAGATCAACTGGCTCAAATACGATGGCATTACCGACGGGATGGAAGCCATTACTAAGATCCGCTACAAAGACAAAGGCACCCTGGCCAACCTCTATACCCACGAAAGAGGCGTCAATGTACGCTTCTATGAAGATGCCAAAGGCGTGGCCCCCGGGCAAAGCGCTGTTTTTTATGAAGGAAATGATGTCATTGGCGGAGGCATTATCCAAAGGGGATAAACAGCCTTAAAAAGGCCTTTGAGACCTGATTTTCAAGCAATAATTAGCCTTATAAAACGTTATCTGAACCGGGAAACTTCCATGCTTCCCGGTTTTTATTTATAGCCTCCCCCATCCGCCGGCCCCGTGCTGATCGTATCTTAGGAGGCAACAAAAATTGAATTATACTTGTCCATCAAGAAGATATCCATAGAATCTAACTGGTTTACCATGAAAAAACGCGCTACCCTGTTAAAATGTTTTGCATGCCTGGCCCTGGTGGCCATCATGATTGGTTGTGAAAAAGAAAAAGACGATACCCAGTATGATAAGCCCACCGATTACCTTCAGCTGCAAGTAGGCAAATACATCATTTACCGGTTAGACTCCCTCAAGTTTGCCAACTTCGGGCTCGATGAGGTCATCTCTTCCTATCAGGCCAAGGAAATAGTAGAAGGCACCGGCATCGATCAGCTGGGCCGCCCATCCTGGCGCATACAACGTTATTTAAGAGGCTTAAACAGCACCAATGAGGCCGACTGGAGTGCAAGCGTAGCCTATGAAGTGATCCAGGGCGATAATACCATCGAAGTAAATGAAAGCAACCTGCGCACCATTAAACTACAAGGCCCCGTAAAAGAAGGCCGCAGCTGGTTGGGCAATGGCTACCTGCCCGATGAACCCTATTCCCAATATGAATTCAGCGTTACAGAAAGCATGGAGTTTTGGGATTATACCTACGAAGAATTTGGCGCTGCCGATATCAACGGAAAAGCCTACGACAATACCATTACCGTAACTCAGATCAACGATTCTTCCGACGTACCCGTAATTGATATACAAAGACCAGGTTCAAAGACAGTATGGATAGAGAAGTACGCCAAAGACATCGGCCTTATTTACCGGGACGTGGCTATTTGGGAATACCAACCCCCCGCATCAGATCCCAATGGTAAGAAGATCGGCTTTGGCTTCAGGTTATCCATTCTGGATCATAATTAAGCCCTTCCTTTACAAGCAGGGAGCCACCCAAAACCATGGCTGCATGAAAAAGTTTTTGACCCTCGCATGTTTAATGACTATATGCCTGGCTACCCGGGCACAATATTCACGATACATAGTGCAGTTGACCAATAAGAAAGGGACCGCACATACCCTGACAGCACCAGCTACCTACCTTTCTGCCAGGGCCATTGAACGCCGCACCAGGCAACACATCCCCATCGACTCCACCGACCTCCCCGTATCAGCTGTCTGGCTCGATAGCCTGCGCAAGATCCCCAATGTTACCATCCTCAACACCTCCAAATGGTTAAACCAGGTATTGATCCAAACCACCGATGCCAACGCACTCACAAAGATCAATAGTTATCCATTTGTAAAAACAGCCGCCCCACTGGGACTCAGAACACAGGGCGGCCTGGATAATCACCGTGTTGAGCAATTCACCGAAACCGTTACCCCCCTCGAGCCAGGCGCCATTGATCAAACAGCCAGGCTCACCGGAGAGCTGACACTTAACTATGGCAGCAACTTCAACCAGGTACATATTCACCGTGGTGAATACCTGCACAACCATGGCTTTACCGGCAGAGGTATCATCATGGCCATACTCGATGCAGGGTTCCGCACCTACAATACCAACCCCGCCCTCGATAGTGTACGTTTGCAAAACCGCATATTGGGCACCTGGGACTATGTGAACAATGAAACCAGTGTTACTGAAGATGATACACATGGTCTTTACTGCTTCAGCATCATTGCATCCAACAGGCCCGGCCAGATCGTAGGCACAGCCCCGCATGCCAGCTTCTGGCTCTTACGCACAGAACAGGCAGGCGTTGAATACCCCGTAGAAGAACAATATTGGGCTGCCGGCGCAGAATTTGCCGACAGCGCCGGTGCCGACATGATCTCTTCCTCTTTAGGATACATTGATTTCGACGACCACGCATTTGACCACAGCTACTTACAACGCAATGGCAATACTTCCATCATTACCCGTGCAGCCGGCTATGCTGCCCGGAAAGGCATGATCGTGATGAACAGTGCCGGTAACAACGGCGCACGCACCGACGACCTCAAATATGTATCCTGCCCCGCCGATGGCGATAGTGTAGTAGCCGTGGGCGCTACCACCAGCACGGGCGCCATAGCTTCTTTCAGCAGCTGGGGTCCCAATGGTGCAGGATTATTAAAACCTAATATTGTATCCGTAGGTCAGAGTACCGTATTCGCCGGTTTAAATGGCGCCCCCGCTGCAGGCAACGGCACCTCCTTCTCCAATCCCAATATTGCCGGCCTGATAGCCTGTTTGTGGCAGGCATTTCCGGAGTTAAACAACATGCAGATCATAGATGCTGTACAAAAGAGCGCCCACAAATACACTACCCCCGATGCCCGTTTTGGATATGGCCTGCCCGACTTTAAAAAAGCCATGGTATCCCTGGTCCAAAAGCAGGCAACAGCGGGTAGCTCTTTCAATAATTGTACAGTAGATCTTCAGTGGAGCAGTAAGGATGATACCAGTGTGGTATACTCTATTACCCGGAAGTTGCCGGGCGAATCAACATATACGACCATTAAACAGGTACCATCAACATCTTTGACATTCAAGTCCAATACCTACACATTCAAGGATACCCTCACTGCTGTAACAACAGGATTGGCCGAATACCATATCGTACAGGCCATCGGGTCCGATACCACATTCGATATCGGCGCTGTGCAGCAATCCATCAATGGCATTTGTTTTCCGGTGAATACCACCCGCATCCTGCCCAGCCCATTCAACACCCGGTTCAACATTGTAATAAATACACCCGATATCATCACCAATTTGGGTGTACAGATAACCGATATGCAGGGCAGGCTCATCTACAAACGCGTGTTGAACAAGCCCGCAGGCTACTTCAACTGGCAATTGTATACTGCCGGCTGGCCAGGCGGCATGTATAAAGTAACATTATTTAACGGGAGTAAACGCTTCTTTAACCAGAGGATATTGAAGCTGCCATAAGACCGGCAACTATTGATATCCATTAGTCCTTCTTCAGCAAAGCCGCAAACATCGTATCAGCCTGCTGATCGTACCCCCTCAACAACTCCATCTTCACGATCGCTAAGCCAAAATGCTGCTGTATAAAAGAAACCACCTCTTCATTTTCTTCCCTGAATACCGAGCAGGTAATGTATAAGAAATGCCCGCCCGGCGCCAGTTTTTCAATTACACGGCTTACTATTTTTTGTTGCAGCCCCCGGTATCGTGCAATAGCAGCTGGCTCAAAATAATACAATTGCTCCGGCGTGCGGCTCCAGGTTCCGGAACCCGAACAGGGTACATCCGCTATAATAAGCTGAGGAGAAACAGGCAGCTGAAGCGTTGCCTGCGGATCACCCAGATCAGCTACAAACGACCTGTATTTTGTAATGCCCGCTTCTGCAAAACGCTTTTTGAGGTTGGCGATAATAGACTCCCGGATATCAGATACCGTAAGATCGATAGAACCCAATACATCCCAGGCCAGGATAGATTTTCCACCACTGGCGGCGCAACAATCCCACACCCGCACACCGGGCGCCGCAGCCAATAGCTCCGGCTGCAGGAACTCCCCTACCCTTTGCGAGCTATAATCCTGTATCACCCCTTCTTTATTAAGCCGGATCACTTCATCGATCTTCGAAGCATTGGCCAGGGCGATACAGTGAGGTGCCGGCATACCATAGGAAATCCCCGCCCCGTCCAGCTTTTGTTGCACCATCTTTTCCTTGCCCGGTCTGATGCGCAGAAACAGATGCGGCTGCACCAGGAAAGAACCGCTGAAGGCCTCATGATCAATACCTGCACTGAGCGCATCCTTCCAGGGGAAAATAGCTGGTGCAGCATCCGGGGCACCCGATGCAGAGGAGGAGGAAACCGCATTGACAAACGAAAACTTTTCTTCAACAGGCAAGCCCGCCTGGTCGTTCCAGGCCGGTTTCAGTTGCGCCAGCATTTCGTTGGGCGTAGCCGAACAAAGGAATAAACCAGCCACTATTCGCTCTTCTACCGTCAACAATGGATATCCTTTTCCCAGGCGGAAATAGCAATAACACAGGTGACTGATGTTCTTACGGTCACGTGAACCATATTTCTTATCCTGCCGGAAAAAGTCCTTAATAAAAATACCGAAGGGCTGTTGTCCTTTATACTGGCCGATAACCTGCACCGCCGTATTGAGGTGAGCGAAGAATTTCATCCCGTGCAAGATAGTGAATAGTAAATAGTGAGTACCTTTCCAACCATGCGCTTTTGCCTCCCTATATGCCTGATTTTACTCCTGTATGCTGATGCAGCAGCGCAACAGATACCCTATTCCTTCAGGACCATCAATATCAACCATGGTCTTTCACAGAACAGCGTGATCGACATGGCTACCGACGAAAAAGGGTTTCTGTGGTTTGCCACCCAGGATGGGCTCAACCGCTACGACGGTAAAGGATTTACCATATTCCGCATGAATTTTGACGATATTACCACCCGGGATTATAGCCGGTTGGGAAAGATCGTACCAGGCATCGACCACGATCTGTGGCTGATCACCAGCGGAGGCAAACTGGAAAGGTTCAACCTCTACAACGACTCTTCCACCGCCTATAGTAAATTGCCCTTGGGCACCAGGTTACCCGCCGTCACCTGTTTTCGCCAGGAACTAAATGGTGCCATGTGGATAGGCACCGAAAAAGAAGGCTTGTTTTATGAAGACCCATCCGCTAACATTTCTGTTCACTATACCAAACGTGGTGGCTTACTGAACAGCGACAGTATCCACTTCCTCTATAAATGCCGCAATAAAAAATACTGGATTCTTACCAGCAATGGTATCAATGTGTTTGCACCCAATCAGGTTGCCACCACAAGACTATTGTACAACGCAGGCATTTCCTGCAGCGTAATCGAAGAGGATAGCGACGGCAACCTTTGGGTAGGCACCTTTGCCAAAGGAGTATACCTGAAACGGCCCGAAGACAGCACCTTCCTGCCCTTTACCGGTTTTGGTGAACAGCAGTCCCTACCGCCCGGCCTGGTCATCCAGGCCATCAAGACCGACCAGCTAGGACGTATTTGGATAGGCACCCTGGGAAAAGGATTGTTTATCATTGACAGGAAAGCAGCCACCATACGCCAGCTCCTGCCCGAAGAAGGCAATGCAGCTTCACTGAGCTATATTGATGTACTCTGTATTCAGAATGATAAATTGGGTGGCACCTGGGTAGGCACTGACGGCGGCGGTGTCAGCCTGTACGACAAACGCCTCAACATCTTTTCCTCCCTCTCTAAAAATACCGTACAGAAAAAAATACCCATCGAGCAGGTAAGGTCCATCACTACCGATACCAAGGGCGGAGTTTGGATAGGCACTTCCTCCAGCGGCCTTTCCTATGCTTCCGATTTACGCCATCGCCAGATAGAACGCGTCAGCTTGTCAACAGCACAGAGCAGAGACAGCAGCGAACGCATCGTTTCCTTGCGCACTGATCCGGAAGATACCTGGATTGGTATACAAGACGATGGCTTGCTGATCATGAACAGCCAAACCAAAACCATCAGGGCCCTTTTCACACCACAAGCGAAAGGCCCCCGCTACCTGCCCGATCATACCGTATGGTGTATGCTGGCCATCAATAACAACCGGGCCTGGCTAGGTACCCGTAATGCAGGACTCTGCCTCTTGGATAAGCAACAAGGCCTCATCAAAAACTTCCGGTACGATCCAACTGATCCAAATGGTATTGCAGACAACAATGTCCGGGCTATCATACCCATCAGCGATACTTTATTATGCCTGGGTTTCGAAAACAAAGGCATTCAGTTCTTTAATACATCTACTGAAAAGTTCACCTTCCTCGGCCATGACAAAGCATTACAAAACATCAGGGAAGAAGAACCCACCTTAAAATGCATTTACTTTCGCCCCCCTTACCTCTGCATCGGTACCCTGGGTAATGGGATCATCGCCTTTGATACAGCATCCGGCAATACATTTACCATTACTGAAAAAAACGGCCTGCCCAACAATACCATTTACAGCATGGTACCTGATAAACTGGGAAATATTTGGATGAGCACCAACAAGGGCATTACCCGGTTTAGCCCACCTGCCGATTTGCAAAAGGTCAACGACTCACATTTCAGTTTATTCACTGCAGAAGATGGCTTGCAGGGCAACGAGTTCAATACCGGCGCCTGGCATGCCGATGCCAATGGGTTCCTGTATTTTGGAGGGTCCAATGGCATCAACTGGTTTGATCCTGTCAAATATACCGGCGCCAATCCCAAAGCTCCCGTGGTCATTACACAAGCTTCCATTAACAATAAGCCCTGGGAAGGCGATACCACCATTACCTATAAAAAAATATGGCACCTGCCCTGGCACCAGAATTCCCTCTCCTTCAGTTTTGCCGCCCTTGACTTTGTAGCTCCGGGTAAGATCAATTACTATTACCAGTTATATCCCTATGATAAGAATTGGGTGGAAGCCGGCAACAGGAATTATGCAGCCTACACCAATATCCCACCCGGAGAATACACCTTCAGGGTCAAAGCATGGGGCCCCACTATCGGCACCAAAGATGCCGAAGCCACCCTTTCCATTATCATTAGGCCCCCTTTCTGGAAAACCTGGTGGTTTGTAGGACTGCTTGTATTGGCATTGGGTTCATTGCTCTATATCCTTTACCAGTATCGCATCAATCAGCTGATCGCTTTACAAAAAGTACGCAACCGTATTGCCACCGACCTGCACGATGATATAGGATCTACCCTCACCAATATCAGCATCTTGTCCGAATTAAGCCGCCAGAAGCTCGACCGGCAGGAAGAAGCAGGCATATTCCTGAACCGCATTGCAGAAGAGGTCAACAATTCAAGCCAGGCACTCGATGATATAGTTTGGAGCATCAATACCAACAATGATACCCTGGAACAAACCGTAGCCCGGATGCGCCGCTACGCAGCCGAGATATTTGATGGCGCCAATATTCATTATTCCCTGCAGCTCGATGAGCACTTCGCCCAGCGTAAGCTAAATATGGAGCAGCGGCGTGACTGCTTCCTGTTGTTCAAAGAAGTGATCAACAATATCTACAAACATGCCGATGCCCGCAAAGTAAGTATCCGTGTATGGCTGGAAGGCAATCAGCTGCACATGACCATCGAAGATGATGGAAAAGGATTTGATCCCACCCAGGTCACCCACCGCAATGGGCTTAAAAATATGCAGCAACGCGTTGGAAAATGGAAAGGCCAGCTTCAGATACAATCCACGCCCGGCAAAGGCACACACACCACCATCAGCTTTCCCGTCAACTGATCACGCTTTACTCCCCAACTCACCCTTCTTTGTCATCTCGAACGGAGTGCAGCCCTTCTTTGTCATCTCGAACGGAGCGCAGCGGAGTGAGAGATCTGCTATCGAAGCAAAGGATTGCCGACTGCCGATTGTCGACTGCCGATTGCCGATTCACGCCTCCCCCCCAAATGAGCGATACCACTTAGTAGTAACAGAAGCTTACCTTTATCATATGTTAGCCAGGATAGCCATTTTTGAAGACAACGACAGGCTGCGCGAATCGCTGGCCTACCTGTTAAAAATGAACGACTACGACGTGGTAGGTGACTATAACCAATGCAATGATGCCGCCAATATTGCCAGGGTATACAAGCCCGATGTGGTCCTCATGGACATTGACATGCCCGGCGAGTCAGGTATCAGGGGCGTGCAATTGATCAAAGAAGCACAACCCAAAACTGCCGTTATCATGTACACCGTGTTTGAAGATGATGACAAGCTTTTCCAATGCCTCTGCGCAGGCGCCAACGGCTACCTCCTCAAAAAAACGCCCCCGGCCAAATTGTTCGACGCCATCCAGGAAGTATTGGAAGGAGGCGCCCCTATGTCCCCCACCATTGCCAAAAAAGTACTGAACACCTTCCAGGCCAGGCCCGACACCAACAAATACAACCTTTCTCCCCGCGAAATTGAAGTCCTGCAATGGCTCGCTAAAGGATACAGCATCAAGCTCATAGCATCCGAAATGAAACTGGCTTTCGATACCGTACGCGCCCACCTCAAAAATATCTACCAGAAACTCCATGTCAACTGTGGCAAAGAAGCCATCGCCAAAGCACTGAGCGAAAGGATCGTACGTTAAACAAGTACCAGTGTTTATCCCGCTCCGTGGGACTGAGCCTGTCGAAGCCTTAACGGATGTAAGCCAGCTTGTTGAAGCCATCTAAAGGGTGGGTCGCCCTTTCGGGGCAGTTCAACCTGATCTAAAGGAGCTTGTTGAAGGCATCTAAAGGGTGGTGGGTCGCCCTTTCAGGGCGGCTCACCCTGATCTAAAGGAGCTTGTCCAAGGCATCTAAAGGGTGGGTCGCCCTTTCAGGGCGGCTCACTCTGATCTAAAGGAGCTTGTCCAAGGCATCTAAAGGGTGGGTCGCCCTTTCGGGGCGGCTCACCCTGATCTAAAGGAGCTTGTCCAAGGCATCTAAAGGGTGGGTCGCCCTTTCGGGGCGGCTCACCCTGATCTAAAGGAGCTTGTCGAAGGCGGCTAAAGGAACCTGTCGAAGCCTTTCTTGATGCCTCGTTGCCTTTGTGCCTCGATGCCTGGTTGCCTCCTTCCGTAGAATTCCTCACTCAAAAAGGCCATTGCAGACCAGTCGCCGGGGCCAGACCTTTGTAAGTACATTAACCCCAACCCTGTACCAGGCGTTTTTCTAATACCCCGATTAAGTCTTTTTCAGCGGAATACCTGCGGGTATATATGCCAGAGAATAAAGAGCGGTGATACTTATGGCAGGCGTTAACCAGTTTAATATTAATGCCACCAGCGAGGCTGGTGTTCTCATCAGCCTCTCTTTCTTGTATCCTTAATTGTTTGCCAATTATAAACAGTCCGGTGTGTTGCTTACGAGCGCTACATATGGGTACCTGGTAACGGTTACCCACTTACCTATTATAAGCCACTCTCCAAAGCAAAAGCCCGTCTTTACAACGGGCTTTTTGAACTATAACTTAAAAAAATATGCTGCTCTTTAACGTCGAGGCAAAAGGCTCACGACTCACAACTCCAACAACGTCTTCACCGGGTCTTTCCCAAACAACAACAGTTCAGGGTTCTCCAGTAACTCCTTCACCCTTACCAGGAAGCTGACCGATTCACGACCGTCAATAATACGGTGGTCATAGCTCACAGCCAGGTACATCATCGGTTTGATCACCACCTGTCCGTTGATCGCCATCGGGCGTTCCTGTATCTTGTGCATACCCAGGATCGCACTCTGCGGAAGATTGATGATCGGCGTGCTCATCAAGGAACCAAACACACCGCCATTGGTGATCGTGAAAGTACCACCCTGCAATTCTTCCATCGACAGCTTATTGTCCCTGGCCTTACCAGCCAGCTCAATTACTTTCTTTTCTATATCCGCCATGCTAAGACTTTCTACGTTGCGGATCACAGGCACTGTCAAACCGCGGGGCGTAGAAACAGCAATAGAAATATCTACATAATCATGGTATACGAGTTGATCTCCATCGATATAGGCGTTAACCGCCGGCCATTCCGTGAGCGCAATGGCAGCAGCTTTCGCAAAAAAGCTCATGAAGCCAAGGTTCACCCCATGCGACTCTTTGAATTTATCCTTGTACTTCGTACGGATCTCCATCACACGGCTCATATCCACCTCGTTGAACGTGGTGAGCATCGCCGTCGTATTCTTCGATTCCACCAATCTGCGGGAGATCGTCTTCCGCAACTGGCTCATCTTTTCACGACGTTGATCCCTGTTAAAGAGCGCCTTTCCGCCAGTTACCTTGCCGGGGTTCGACAAAGCAGCCAGTACATCATCTTTTACGATCTTGCCCTGGTACCCGCTGGGCGTTACAGACTTGGGATCTACTTTCTTATCCGCTATGATCGCAGCAGCTACAGGTGTAGCTTTAATATCGTTTGGAACCGTGGTTACAGGTGCTTGAGAAACAGCCTTCGCTTCCACAGCAGGAGCAGCTTTCGCCTCTTCCTTTTTAGGTGCAGGCGTACCATTCGCAGCAGCAGCACCTTCAGGTTTGGCAGCTGTGTCATCAATAGAAGCCAGGGTATCGCCAATATTCAACGTATCCCCTTCCTGCGCCGCGCGTTTCAGAATGCCCGCCTTTTCCGCATTGACTTCAAAAGTTGCTTTTTCGCTTTCCAGTTCAGCTATCACTTCATCCCTTTCTACGTAATCTCCATCATTCTTTACCCATTTGAGCAAAGTCACCTCGCTGATTGATTCTCCTACTGTCGGAACTTTAATATCGATCATATAAGTTTCTTGTTTCTGATTTGTAGCCCATGCCCCCACTGACGAATTCTTTTCTTTCAGCGAGTGGCAAGTTACTGCATTTTAGATGGAAAATGCCGTGTCAATGATCTCCGTCTGCTCCAGGGTATGCACTTTCATGTAACCCGTGGCAGTAGAAGCACTCGGCTGACGGCTGATCACACCATAATTAATAGACTTCAGGTTCATTTGCAGAAAAGCCGCAGCACCCATATTGAGCGGTTCTTCCTGTACCCAGAACCACGTAGCTTTACTGTATTTCGCATACAACCCTTCCAGTTGCTTCACCGGCAGCGGGTACAATTGCTCTACCCGGATGATCGCCGTATCCTTCCTGTTCTCTTTCTGCTGACGCTCAGCCAGATCAAAGTATACCTTACCACTGCAGAACAATACTTTCTTTACCTCATTGGCATCCCCCACAAAAACATCATCGATCACCTCTTTGAAACCACCTTCCAGGAATTCCTGCTTGGGAGAATAAGTACCTGCATGACGCAGATTGGCTTTCGGCGAGAAGTTGATCCAGGGCTTCCGGAATGGCCAGGCCAGCTGCCTGCGCAGTGCATGGAAAAAATTGGCCGAAGTAGTGATATTCGTAGCTACCATATTCAGCTCAGCACACATCTGTAAAAATCTTTCCATACGCGCGCTGCTATGCTCAGGCCCCTGTCCTTCATAGCCGTGCGGCAACAACATACCTACCCCATTCATCCGGTTCCATTTCTGCTCACCCGCAGCAATGAACTGGTCGATCATCGTTTGCGCGCCATTACAGAAATCACCAAACTGTGCTTCCCACAGTACCAGCGCATTGGGATTGGCCATCGCATAGCCATATTCAAATCCCAGTACACCATATTCACTTAACAAAGAGTTATAAATTCTGAACTTACCCTTCGCATCCGGTATATTGCCCAGGCGGCTGTAAGCCTTATCCGTATTCTCATCGCGCAGCACCGCATGGCGGTGTGAGAAAGTACCTCGCTTTACATCCTGTCCGCTCATCCTTACATCCTTGCCATCCAGCAGCAGGCTACCATAGGCCATCAACTCACCCGTTGCCCAATCTACTTTGCCTTCCTCATTGTACAACTTCACTTTATCCTGCAATATCTTTTCTACCTTCTTCAACGGCTTGAAATCATCAGGCCACTTCATCAGCCCATCAAATACCTTTTTGAAATCGTTTTCATTGATGGCCGTAACAGGGCTCTGGTCAAAATCTTCCGGATTGGCCTTACGCAGGCTCTTCCAGTCCAGCTCAGGCTGCTGGTAGTGATAAGGCAATGGATTTTGCTTTACCTCATCCAGCCGCTCCTGCAGATCAGCCCAGAACTTCTTCTCCATGTCCTTGGCCATTTCCTTCGCATCAGCCTCCCCATTCTCCAGCAGGTAGGTAGTATACACTTCCCGCGGATTGGCATGCTTGTCGATCAAAGCATACAATTGTGGCTGCGTGAACTTAGGATCATCCCCTTCATTGTGGCCATGCCTGCGGTAACAAACCATATCAATGAATACATCCGAATTAAATTCCTGGCGATAGCGTGTGGCTATTTCCACACATTTAACCACCGCTTCCGCATCATCACCATTCACGTGCATCACCGGCGCCTGTATCATCGCAGCCAGCGAAGTACAATAGTCTGCACTGCGTGCATCTTCAAAGTCCGTCGTAAATCCTATCTGGTTATTGATCACAAAATGGATCGTACCACCTGTATAATAACCTTCCAGATCGCTCATCTGTGCTACTTCATACACAATGCCTTGTCCGGCTACTGAAGCATCACCATGAATGAGGATCGGTAATATTTTATCAAAATCACTTTCGTACAGTACATCTGCTTTTGCACGCGCAAAACCTACCACCACAGGATCCACAGCCTCCAGGTGCGAAGGATTGGGCATCAGCTTCAGGTGAACCGTCTTGTTATTGGGTGTTTGCACTTCACTGCCATAACCCATATGGTATTTCACGTCGCCGCTGCCCATCGTCTGGTCCAGCTTCGCCGTGCCTTCAAATTCACTGAAGATCTGCTCATAGGTCTTACCCATAATGTTCGCCAGCACATTCAACCGGCCACGGTGCGCCATGCCGATCACTACTTCCTGCACATTAAAATCCGCAGCCGTATTGATGATCGCATCCAGCGCCGCAATCGTCGTTTCACCACCTTCCAGCGAGAAACGTTTTTGACCGATATATTTCGTGTGCAGGAATTTCTCAAACATTACCCCCTGGTTCAGCTTTTCCAGGATGCGCTTTTTCTGCGTCACAGCAATCGGCTTGTTGAAATTGCGCTCCATCTCGTTCGTCAGCCAGTCTACCTTCTTCTGATCACTGATGTATTTAAACTCAATACCTACATGTGCCGCATAGCATTTTTGCAGGTGAGTAAGGATATTGCGGAGCGTGGTAGTACCCAGGCCGATCATATTACCGGCATGGTACGTTTTGTCCAGGTCTTCTTCTGTAAAACCAAAAAACGCCAGGTCCAGGTTGGCCCCCCGGTCCTTGCGCGGACGGATAGGATTCGTCTTGGCAATCAGGTGTCCCTTATTGCGGTAACCAAGGATGAGCCGGTAAGCCCCTACCTCTTTTTTCCAGTCAATGCCGCCGCCAACACCAGCAGGAGCATCGGCCACAGCCGTTCCATTGGTGCCGGACTTCACTTCACCGATGGCAAAGTCAAATCCTTCAAAAAATTTCTTTAGTTCCGGATCTACAGTATTGGGGTCCTTTACAAAATCCTGGTAAAGACTCTCAATAAAAGCCGGAGATGAACTGGTGATGTACGAAAAGTCCTTCATGAAGAAGCCATTGAATGCTAAAAGAATATAGGTATTTAAAATCGGGGTACAAATATAACCACAGATTCCCTGATTAACAGCCTATCAGGCTATTTTATTGCTTTATACAACAAGGAATGATCCATACTTGTTCTAAATTAGCCGCCATGGCGACAATTGGTTATCCGGCAGTTGCACATTAAAACCGTATTAATGCCAGCCCGCCGCAAAATAATTCAGGATTTATTTTTGAATATTCCCCGTCGGAGCCTACCTTTGCCGTCCTAAATTTTTCGAAAGAACATGGCAAATCATAAGGCTACCAAAAAAGATGTGCGTCAGGCTACAAAACGCAGGGAAAGAAATAAGTATTACGGTAAAACAACCCGTAATGCCATCCGTGACCTGAAAGCCTTGAAGACGGGTAAGGAAGCTACTGAGCAAATGCCGGACGTTGCCTCAATGATCGACAAACTCGCTAAAAGAGGTATCATTCACAAGAACAAGGCAGCGAACCTGAAAAGTAAGCTGACTAAGAAAGTGAACGCTCTGGCTGCGGCAAAATAGTTTTTCCGAGACTCTTTTATAAAGCTACTGTAGTCCCCTCATTCGTGACGGGACTATTTTTTTGTGCCCGGCCATACAAGGCTTCTGGCTGAAAATCAATCAGATACACCCCTCCTCCACCCCATGGTTTCATTCCGTTTCCATTTTTCCAAACCAGCAATAGGGCAATTTACCTCTCATTCAATATATTAAATTTCATTGCTATACACATACTTATGAAAATATATGTGCATAGCTACAGAGGACATACAGAGAACCTTCAGAGAACGTACAGAGGACACACAGAGAAAACCACCCGGGGATTACCCATAGATCACCCATGGATCAGCCGTATATTACCTACCCCTCTCCCCCAACCATCCCCCACACCACATACGTCCTGATAGAACCAATGCACACCTTAACCATCATTTTATGAATGTACACCCTTTCAAATGCTTGCCCCTTTTTCTCTTCATCCTGCTGATTGCTCAAACCTCCACATCCCAGGAATCCCCCTGGAACCTCGGGCTCGAGCAGTATAATTCCCAAAACCAAACCTTCAGCCCCTGGTACAAAACCTTTTTTTTCAAAAAAGAATACCAGGTCCTGCCCGACAGCTCCACCCGCCAGGAGGGTCGCTACTCCGTTCGCATCCGCTATGCCCCCGAAAGCCCCGACAGGGCAGATGGACAGTTTGTCAACAGTATTCCCATCGACGTACCCTGTAAAAAACTGGGCTTTTCCTTCTATGCCAAACTTAAAGGCGAAACCACCGGTGTCGTCAGCTTCCTCCTCAGCAAGGACAGGGGAGAAAAAAAGTATGAATCCACCAGTTTCAAGATCCAGGACACCACAGGCTGGGTATTGTATACCGGAGAATTCGATGCCAGTAAATTCAGTTTTCCCCTCGACCACCTGCGCATAACTGCTGTATACGGAGGAACAGAAAGCATGTGGCTCGACAATTTCACCCTGCTGGCCGACGGTAAACCAATCCAGGAGGTTTCTTCCTTCTGTAAACCCGTCAATGAAAACATACAGCCGCTCTCGCAGGATCAGGTCACACGCCTCGCCCTCCTGGGCCAGATCTGGGGTTTCCTGAAATACTACCACCCCGAAGTGGCCAAAGGCAATACCAATTGGGATTTTGAACTGATCCGGGCAATACCCGTTGCCAAAAATGCAGCCAGCAATGCTGCTTTCAGCGACTCCCTCCTCAGTTGGATCAATGGCCTGGGCCCCGTAGAAGCCTGTCGTAATTGTACCGCCGATATTCCCAAAGACCTGCTGACCTACAATATCGACCTGGCCTGGATGAAGGACCAACACCTTTCTACTGCCCTGCAGCATAAATTACAATTCCTGCTGGCCAACCGGCACAAAGGTCCCGGTCACTACGCCAATATCGGCAATGCCGGGCAGGTTTCCTTTATTAATGAGCAGGAATACTGGTGGCGCAATGGTCACTATCCCAATGAACACTTCCGGTTGCTTACTTTATACCGCTACTGGAATATGATCCAATATTTTTCCCCTTACAAAAATATCATTGGCCGCAACTGGAATGAGGTACTGTACGAATACATTCCCCGCATGGCAACAGCCCGCGATTCCCTATCCTACAACACTGCCGTATTGCAATTGATCAGCAGCGTAAACGATTCCCATGCCTATAGCTACAATGCCGTTGTTGCCAAACAATACAATATGTATTTGCCCGTACTCGCCTATCCAATGGATGAAAAGCTGGTCGTTACCACCATCTACAATGATTCACTCGCTGCATTGGCAGGGTTACAGAAAGGCGATATCATTGAAAAAGTAAATGGCCGCACCATAAAAGAATTGATAGAAGAAAGAAAAATATTCGCCGGCGCCTCCAACCAGATGGCCACTTTAAGGTTCCTTGGCAGCGGCAATTACCTGACCGGTGGCACAGAGCCTACCGTACAATTGACCATACGCAAGAACGGCGCCACCTTCACCAGGCAGGTACAACGTTATCCCTTTGCGGCCTTTAACTATCAATATAAAAATAATAGCTCCCTGCATAAGATATTGCCCGGCAATATTGGCTATGTAAATATGGGCCTGCTGGAAAAAACACAGGTAGATAGCTTGATGCAGGTCCTTAAAGATACACGCGCCATCATTTTTGATATCCGCAACTATCCCCGCGGCACCATGAATGCCATCACCGCTTACCTGCATGAAAAACCAGTAACATTTGCCCGCATCACCCAACCCGATTTTGATTACCCCGGCGCATTCAGGTGGGCTAAATTTGATAATTCCTGTGGCCCGACACCCGGCAACAAAAGAACCTTCGTGTATACCGGCAAAATTATAATACTGGTGAATGAATATTCTCAAAGCCATGCCGAATGGACCGCCATGGGATTTCAATCCGTTCCAGGCTGTGTTACTTTCGGCAGCCAGACCTCCGGTGCCGATGGCAACGTAGCAAGAATTGTTTTGCCGGGAGGTTATGTGACCAATTTAACCGGCCTCGGCGTTTTCTATCCCGATAATTCCCCCACCCAAAGACAAGGAGTGAGAATAGACAAAATAGTTCGGCCCACTCCTGCAGGCATAACCGCCGGCAGCGATGAAGTGCTGGATGCCGCACTGGAATATGTGAACAGCGTAAAAAATTAAAGCGTTGTTTCCTTGTCAGGGATAGCCAGATAGCCGGCAGGTAGAGAAGCAGGCAGGCCTGCCTGATTCAATTGAGCTTTCAGTACCAAAGCCTTGGAATAATTCTTTTCCATGGTAGCAAATTGACCATACGATCTTAATCGTTGACGCAGGAGTGTCATCTTCAGCTTATACGCAGTCTTGCTGCCTGCCCGCTTTTTTCCAAGCGTCATATTGACCAGCAGCCCTGCCGCCTTTTTTACATGGTAACCATAACTTTTGAGCAACTCCCATCGAAAAATGTACAAACTCGCCTTACCTGTTTTCAGTAGGATCTTATAGGGTTCCAGCACAGAGAAGCACCGGGAACTTTCCGCTATATAAGTCAGGTAATACTCGATGGTCAGCCTGTTGGCAGTAATGAAATGCTTAAAATGCAATCGTTCGTCATACCATGTTTCATAACCAGCCAAAACCAGCGCATAACACAGTTCATGATCACCACCCGAGCTAAGCTGGTAGCCCAACCTGTCCGTAAGCGCTGATATGAAACCATGCTGCCGAAGTCTTTCCCAGGCCGAGTGCCGGATGATTGCCCCGGCGCCATAGACCAGGTGCCCATGAACCAGCCCACTCGCAGAAGCCTGCGGGCCCCCCGCATACAGGTTTAAAGCAGTAAACCATTCCGGAGGAGGTGGTGCTTCATACACAAACTCCCCATAGCCACCCAGGATACCAATGGCCGGATTCTCCTCCATGATGGCAAAGGCAGTGGCCACATAATCCGGGTCCAGCCAATTGTCATCATCACAAAGAACAATATACCCATACCTGGCCGCTGCAAAGCCTTTTACCCTTGCATAGGTCAGCCCGGGATTGGGTTCTGAAATAATCGTCAGGCTGATCGACGTATCATACCGGGCCCACACTTCCCGTGCCAGCGGTACCGTATTGTCCAGTGAGGCATTGTCTACCAGGATCAGTTCGCACGACAATGAAGCAGGAATATTTTGACGGGCAATATGCTCAAGCGTCACGGGCAGGCGCTGTGCGCCGTTGTATGTACAAACCAGGATCGTAATACCTGCCTTCATTAATTGTATCGTTGTTTAGTACGCGGTATGAATGAAGTAATATTCAATGCCATTTTGATGTATAGCTTCGTGATCTTCCAATACAGCTGCGCGTCCCGGTGCATCGACAATGCTTCCCGCACCTGTATTTTAGCTCCCTGCCGGCTATGCAAGCCATACCATAGATCATTGGCTATTTTTATGCCATAATGCGCATAAAACTTCATGGCCTCCCTGAATAATATATCTTTTTCTTCATCAGGTAAATATTGCTGGATAGTGCGGATCACCCATTGCAGATCTTTCAGGTTCTTGGCAGTTGCATACGATTGCCCTGAAATAGAAGCCATGTGAAGCCGGTAAGCGGCCAATACCGTAGGATCATAAGCCACCGGGTAATGACGCGCAATACGTACCCACATCTCCCAATCCTCTCCATAATCTACACCATAAAAGCCGCCCAGTTGCTCATACACTTCCCGCTTTACAGTTACTGTACAAAATTGCAGCCGTTGACGGCCAGCCACCCGCGCCAGCCAGTTATCCAGGATGCCAGCCTCCTCCATCTCCGCGTCCCGGTAATACAAAGGTTTGCCGCTTTGCCCTACATATACATACCGGCAAAAGGCAGCCCCTATAGAAGGATAACGATCAAACAGGTTTTCCATGCTGGCATAATAGCCCGGTTTCACCAGGTCATCCCCATGCAAAATATGGACGAGGTATCCCCGCGCTCTGTTGATGCAGGTTTCAAAATTCCGCAGGCTCCCTACATTCTGCTCCTGCCGGAAATACTTCACCCGCCCATGCCCTATATTCCTTACCAGCGCCTCCACATCTACATCAGTACTGCAATCATCAACCACTTCAATCTGCATCTCTCCCTCCGGACCAGCTTGCTGCAATACTGCGGCCAGCGTTTCCACCAGGTACACCGCACAATTGTACACCGGGATCATCACCGACCATCGCGGCCGCTCGATCAGCCCCGGTAGCGGTTCAATTACAGGAGGCATTAAGGGTATTCGGTCCACCGCCATGTGCTTACATACTTTTGAAATGTAGAATTATTGGCTGATAATTTATTCCATGCTACTCACTACCCGGCCCAAAGCGGAAAGGGAACTGCGGCCGTACCGCCCCCTTCCATTTACCAAACCAGCTCGTATTTTCCCGGTAATCCGCTACTTCAAAATGGATTCCCCCTTCATAATAGTATACCGGAATAGAAGTATCCCGCACTACGATCAGGGAAAAATAATAAGCCCCATCATTCATAAAATTACCGGGTATTTGACATACCCCCTCCACCAGTCCTTCCTGGCACACCACTGCCGGTGAAGCCACATCAAATATGCACTCACCCGCATAATTAAACAGGTGAAGCCCCGCATTGAGCAAAACGCCGGGCTGATTATTTTGTATACTAAACCGTACCGTAAGTGGCGTACGAATATCAATTACCTGTTCACCTTCTTTCAACTCCGGGATCAGTTCAAACGATCGGATGCGCACATATTCATTGCCTGGCGCAGTAGCCATATCATACCACTGGTGCCGCAACTTATGCTGCTGCAGGCTGCCAATATAATTACCTACCACCTCCGCAGCAGTCCCTATCCCCACCATTTTACCTTGCTGCAGCCACATCGCATGCCGGCAAAGGTGATTGACCGCCTGCATATTATGACTCACAAATAAGATCGTCCGGCGCCCATCATTGGCCACCTCCTGCATTTTGTCGAGACATTTCTTCTGAAAGCCTACATCGCCTACCGCCAGCACTTCATCCATGATCAAAATATCCGGTTCAAGATGCACAGCAATGGAAAACGCCAGCCGTACATACATACCCGAAGAATAACGCTTCACCGGCGTATCTATAAATTTGTCAATGCCCGAAAACGCCACGATCTCATCAAACTTTTGCTTCACCTGCCATTTATTCATACCCAGCAGGTAACCGCTGATAAAAACATTTTCACGCCCCGTAAGCTCCGGATGAAACCCCGTGCCCACTTCCAGCAAGCTGCCAACCGTACCCTTACCACGTATTCGTCCCGAAGTAGGCTGTATGATCCGCGATATGATCTTCAGCAGGGTTGATTTACCCGCTCCATTATCACCCACAATACCCCATATATCGCCTTGCCGCACCTGGAAATTAATATCCTTCAATGCCCATACTTCACCAGCCCCCTCCTGCCCGCCCTGAAAAAAGGGATCTTCCCGCTCCACCACTTTCTTAGCCCACCACCTTTTGGCATCCTGGCGAAAAGAGCCTGTACCCGTTACCCCCAACCGGTATAATTTGGAAAGATCAGTAGCTTCAATTACTATATTACTCATATTTATACAACGTCGATCAGCCTGGCCGCCTGCTTATTGAACCATGCCAGCGAAAAGATTAACAGTATCGATATCGATACCGTGCTATAAATTAATTGCCCACTCGTAAAGCTGCCTTGTCCCAGCAAAGCATAGCGAAACACCTCAAATAGCGCTGTAAGCGGATTGACATTCACCAGCCACCGGATGCTATCCGGCACCAGCGACAATGGATAGATCACCGGCGTCACAAACATAAACAGCCGGATACCCAGGTGTACAATATTGGACAGATCACGATACCGGGCAGTAAGAATAGAAAAAATTAAACCCAGCGATAAAGAAAAAGCAGCGGTGAGCAGTATAACGAATGGTGAAAAAAATACCCAGGGATTTAATGAGACCCGAAAATTACCACAGATCCAATAATAAGCCAATACAATCAACAACAGCAGCACCTGAATCAGGAAACGCGCCAGATGTGTACCAGCCACCGAAAAAGGAATGATCAGCCGGGGAAAGTATACTTTACTGTAGAGATAACTGTAATAAGTAAAAATAAAAGCCGTGCCCGTAAACAGGTCATTACACAAGCCCCACAACAAAATACCACAAAGAAAGAACAACACAGGAGGCGTATCCCCGGTTTGAATACCCATCCACCTTCCAAACACCAACACATATACTACCAGCGTCAAAATGGGTTGTAATACTACCCACAATGGACCTAAAATGGTTTGCTGGTATTGGACCAGGAAGTCCCGCCTGATCAGCCGTGATAATAAATGGCGGTAGGCCCATAATTCATGCAAAGACCAATTGCTCCAACTACTTTGGTTGCCAATTTCCCAATCCCAGTCTTCATCCTTACGAGCCTGTAATGCCATGAGCAAATATTATGGTTAAAGATAATAAACCATTACCGACCATCCACATCTGCATAAATTTAAGTGAAATAAGAGGCTCGGGAGCCCCTTCATATGCAGGGCTTCCTTATTTTTATGGCACAACCATATACAATGAGAAGACTTCTACTGTTCTTTTGTGCCATTCTCCCCACCCTTCTTTTTGCCCAAACCATCACTACAAAATACGAACAATCCAATTTCCAGGAAACCCCCACCTACCAGGAAGCGATAGCCTGGTGGAAAATGATCGATGCAAAATTCCCACAGATCAGCATGCGCGCCATGGGCCCCAGCGACGCCGGATTTCCGTTACATCTCATTATCGTGAGCCCTGATAAGGATACCGACATTGCCAGCCTCAAAAAGAAAGACAAGCGTTTTATCCTCATCAACAACGGCATCCACCCCGGCGAGCCCGATGGCATCGATGCCACCATGCTCCTCGTACGCGATATCGTCACCAATAAAAAGACCCTGCCCGCCAATGTAGTACTGGCCATTATACCCGTATACAATATCGGTGGCTGCCTCAACCGCAGCCCCTTCTATCGCGTAGACCAGAACGGGCCCAAAGAGTTTGGCTTCCGCGGCAACTCACAAAACCTCGATCTCAACCGCGACTTCATCAAAGCAGATTCCAAAGAAGCCAGGTCCTTTGCTGAAATATTCCACTTGCTCGATCCCGATGTCTTTGTCGACAACCACGTGAGCAATGGCGCCGACTACCAGCATATCATGACCCTCCTCACTTCCCAGCATAGCAAGCTCGGCGGCGCGATGGGCGAATACATGAACAAACAATTCGAACCAGGCATGTATGGACTGATGAAAGAGAAAGGCTACGACCTGGTACCCTATGTGAGTTTTGGAGGCGGCACCCCAGATATGGGCCTTACCGCTTATTTTGACGGCCCCCGCTACAGCAGCGGCTACGCTACCCTTTGGCATACCTTTGCTTTTGTGCCGGAAACACATATGCTCAAAACCTATGAGCAGCGTGTAGAGTCCACCTACGCATTGATGGAAAGCTTTATTGCCTTCACCGCTAAGAACAGCTCCACCATCAAACAATTGCGCGAGCAAACCAAACAATCCGTAAAGCAACAAACAGATTTCCCCGTTAGCTGGGTCCTTGACAGAAGTAAATCCGCTACCGTTACCTTCAAAGGATTTGAGGCCACCCGCAAACCCAGCGATGTATCAGGCCTGCCCAGACTGTTTTACGACCGCACCAAACCCTACGAAAAAGAACTGAAGTACTACAACTATTTCGACGCAAAGACCACCATCAAAAAACCAGCTGCCTATATCATTCCACAGGGATGGTGGAAAGTGATCGACCTACTCAAACTCAATAAGGTGCAAATGACCCCATTGGCAAAAGATACCCTTATTGAAGTAGAAGCCTATCGTATTGAAGATTACAAATCAGCGCCCCGCCCTTATGAAATGCACCATATGAATAGCGATGTGAAGGTGAGCACCAGCCTCCGGAAAGTAGCCTTCCGCAAAGGTGATTACTACATTCCCATGAACCAGGTAGCCAACCGTTTCCTGGTGGAAGTACTGGAGCCGCAGGGTGATGACTCCTACTTTGCCTGGAATTACTTCGATGGCATACTCGGACAAAAAGAAGGGTTTAGTGGCTATGCCTTTGAGGACATTGCAGCCCAATACCTGAAAGAACACCCCGACCTCAAAACAAAACTGGAAGAAAAGAAAGCAACCGATACTGCCCTGGTCAAAAGTGCAGCAGCACAACTGGATTTTGTATACAGGAACTCCCCTTTTTATGAACCAGCCCATATGCAGTATCCCGTGTACAGAATTGTTAAATAGAAGATGTAGTCTATGAAGTATAAATGTTACTTTCTCCTGTTTGCATTGCTCGGCTTTGCCATCAGCGGCTTTGCACAAAAGAAACAACGCGACTCTGTACGCAAATACCTCGACAACCACCTGTCTTTTACCAATAAAACCAATATGGACTTCGCGGCCATGGCTGTGCGGGAACGTGATCATTGGCTGGTGGTATCCGTGTACCCCGATACGAATATTTTATTAAGAGCTTATTTCCTCGATGAAAAGCTCACTATCAAAGATGGCCCTTTTACCCTCTATCATCCCCACAAGATAAAAGCCGTAGAAGCATACTTTATCAATAATATAAAGCAAGGCGCCTTCAGATCATGGTATACCAATGGCCAGATAAAAGATTCAGGCTTTTATGTCAATAATTACCAATCCGGCGAATGGTATACCTGGAATGAAGAAGGTCAATTGACTGCCATCCTGCATTACCAGGATTCCTCCAATATTAAAACAGTAGCCCGCGCCTTGGTAAATCCCAACTTAAAGCGTCCATCTATGTTAGCAGGCGATACAAGCATTGGTGTATTGTCCGGTACCGCCTTAAGGTATTTCCCAACCGGCCAGTTACAAGATTCTGGCGCTTATAAATTCAATCACAAGCAAGGCATTTGGAAATACTGGTATGCCAATGGCCAAATGGAATCAACGGGCGCTTATGTCAACGGCCAACAGGAAGGTGAATGGGAATTTTTCCGTGAGAGCGGCATCCGCAGCACCAAAGAAAAATACGTAAAGAATAAAGTAGCCGCCCTGGAATGCTATGATGAACAGGGTGCCTTTTCAGGCAACACCTGCCCGCTCCAAAAACCTCCCGTGGCGCTGGGCAAATTCATGGATTTTGATAAATATGTATTAGACAATATTTACTGGCCCCAAGAGCTTGCTTACGCAGATATTCAAGGCAAAGTGATCATAGAGTATACCATCACCAAAGAAGGAGAGCTCGTAGACCTGAAGGTATTGGATACTCCACACAAGCTCATGGCCATGGCTGTCATGAAGTTTTTCAATGCACTCAAATGGTCCCCTGCGGTTTCACACAACCGCCCAATTGCCCAAACCATGCGGTATGCAGTTCCTTTTTTTCGATAAGTATAATGCCTGTATAAAAAACACTGCCCACAACCACACATTATCATTAAAGATCATCCATCTTCTTGTGGAAGAAAAGCACCCTGCTCACCATTTCTTCCTGTAACTGAATTAGAAAGACATTAATCTTTTATTACAAACGTTCATACAATAGCAGCCTGTAGTAACTTTATGCTTGTAACAGCTTGTCATTGTCATGAAAATATATGTACTCATACCTACAGTATGGGCTTTACTGGCTGTCTCCCACACAAAGGCCCAGCACAATACGCCCGTTGCTTCCAGATCTTTGTTGATACCAATTGGTTTGCACCCACCTCCACACACCACCTCCTCGCTGATCATCGATAAAAAACACCGCCAGCAAAGCCTCATCACCGCTTTCACTTCCAATGGTGATACCCTGTTTGCCGGAGGCTTTAAACGTGGCCGGCTTCATGGCAATTGGATGAGCTGGTATCATCCTCAGCAGCTTTGTGATTCCGGAAGACTGGTACGCAATGTACCCGACGGTGAATGGAAAAGCTGGTACAGCAATGGAAGTCCCCGTTCTATTCGTACCTACAGTGCTTCCATGTTGCTCCGCATAAAAGACGAATTACCCCGCCGCCAGTCAAAAGCTACTTTTTTTGCCATTACCGATATCGCGAAAACCGACCCCTCCTATGCATGGCAATTGCTCACGCCCGTTTACTCCTACATTACCCTGGCCATGAATGCAGCAGATCCTCATCTCGCATCACCCCGTTCATTGGAAGACCGCGTAGAACAAAATATACAGAGCGGTTTTCACCCTTACTTACCTCCATTTACAGAGTGTGTGCACCACGGATTGTACATGAATTATTACCCCGACGGCAAGGTGAAAGATTCAGGATTGTATGCCAATGGCCTCCGGGAAGGCGTATGGGTGGAATTCCTCAACAGCGGCGCCATGCGCTCCACCGGCGCTTACCACCGCGGGCTCAGGCAGGACAGCTGGAAATACTATACCATAGCAGGAAAACTCATTGGTGTAAAAACCTACAACAGACGGGGAAAAGAAACAGCCAGCAAGCGGATAAAAGAAAACGAGTAATAATCAATAATTATTGACTACTACTCGTACATCCATTACCATTAATGCGCCGCAGCCTTTTCTTTCACCTGATAGTTTCCAGGTACTACACCGGTTGAACGCGTAAGCCTGTTCCAGGAATTGATCTGAATAACAGCGAGTGTAAGATAGGCGATCTCCTGCTTGCTAAAATACTTGTTCAGGTCATCATGAATATGATCACTGTGCTCTTCAGCCTTCATATGCGTAAGCGTTTCGGCGAATGCCAGTACAGCTTGTTCCTGGGGCGTATAGTAAGGTGTTTCACGCCAGGCCGATACAGAAATGATCCGCAGCGGTGTTTCTCCTGCATGAACCGCTTCTTTGTAATGCATATCAATGCAATAAGCACAACTATTAATTTGGGATACACGCATCTTGATGAGGTGTATCAGCGTCTTATCAATACCTGATTTAGCAATATAAGCTTCCCCTTGCGCCAATACCTGGTACAGACCTTCGGGCATTTCTGAAAAAGAGATCCTTTCCATATAATTTTGTTTTGATGATTTTATACATAGAAAACAAAACAGGAAAGAAAAACGTGACAGGTTTCCGTAATTATTTTTGAAGTTCTTTTAGCTTATCAGGATTACGCATAAAATAGAAATTGTCTACCTGCCCATCCCGGATGGAGAAGATCTGACAAGTAACCAGTACGTTATCAAAATAGTACAACAAGGCCGGCTCATGGTTAACCGTCCCCTTTTCAATTCGCGCAAACTGGTAGTTTTTGGCATAGACTCCCATGAGGAAGCTGGTAACTGCCTTAATACCAACCAGTGGCCGCGTAGCAGCGATCGCTTTCCCACCGCCGTCCGACAACAGCACGATCTCATCGTGAAATAATTGCTCCAACTCGTGCGTATTCCCTTGTTGGATCGCATTCAAATATTTATCAATAGCAGCTGTTTCCGCAGGTTTATGCGCCACCGGCGTGCCTTTTTGCAGCTGTTCCCTGGCCCGGCTCAACAGCTTCCTGGAATTTTCTACACTGATATCCAATACTTCGGCAATCTCTTCATGCTCATAATCAAATGCCTCTTTGAGGATGAATACCGCTCTTTGCCGGGCATTGAGCTTTTCCATGAGTACCATGAGCGAGTATGACAACACTTCTTTCTGCATGATCCCGCCGTCGGCCTTTTCTGTCGCTACTGGTTCCGGCAACCAGGGACCGGGATATTCCCCTACCAGTTTCTGCTGCCGCTTCTTGGCATTGATAGAGAGGTTAACAACAGTACGGATAAGGTAGTTTCGTTTATCATCAATCTTGCTGCTGTCTATGTCCATGAATTTCAGGAAGGCATCCTGCACAATGTCTTTGGCCTCTTCCAGCGAACCAAGAATATTATAGGCGTAGGTGATCAGTAGCGGTCTAAATTCCTCCATACAAATGCCGATAAGAAAGCAAAGATAGGACGGAAATGTAAAACACGAGGGAGGCCCACTCAGGCATTAGGAGTTTGTAAACACAAAGAGCGACTGCCGGGGGCAATCGCTCTTGCGTTTGAATAATATAGTTCAATTAATAATTACTGCGTCACCCTGATAACCCCTGCCCCATTATAAGAATGGTACTCCCCATTATACATCGCATCCGCACTTACAGGTCCCATCTTGTACAATCCGGGCGATACCGCCCGCACCGCATAATAGTATGTTTGGCGCGAGCTGGTCAGGTCTACAAACAGGTTGATACGGTCATCCCGCACATCCAGGTACGTAGGCGTATGCCCATCCTTGATCCAGTCCATACCCGGTATCTCTTTCGTGCGGGGATTCTCTATTTCAAAACCAGCCGGCAGCAGATCCGTGATCACCACATTCTCCACATCACCATTATAGGCCTTTTCCAGGGTGATCTGCACGACCACCATATCATTCTGCTTAAAGGTATTCCCTGTCACCACCCGGCCATAACGGTCAAAGAATTTACGGCGCACCCGGATGTAATTGTCCTCTTCCTTATAGCTGCCGCTCACACTGATCCCTTCACTTTGCCAGAAGTAATAGAGCCTTCCCTCTCCTTTAGTCGTGATCTCTACATTATTGTTACCCAGTTGCTGCGCATTTAATTTCAGCGTATTTGCCTCCGCTTTGCCTACCGTTTTACCATTTACCTTCACCTCCGCTGTCACCGTGGCCTTATTCGCCGCCCGCGCCTGCTTGCCCAGCGCCAGGAAGCTGAAAGAACACTCCTGCGTACTATACCAGGTACGTTGTTTGAGCTGCTTGGCCACATGCGCCGTCATGATAGGTATTTGCGGGTTGCCCGGATCAACATCCAGCAGCGCATTTAAGGAAACCGCTTCATCCCGGATATCCGAATAGAAACTGCCACCCGTTTGCGCCACCGACACTTCTCCCGTAAAGGAGGTAGGCAACAATTCCCTGAACTTGGCTTTATCCCCCGCAATCGCATACGCTACCCCCAACAGGTATTTTCCATCCAGGCTCAACAATGCCGGATTAGCCTTATAATAGTTCATCGTCGAAACATTAGGCTTGCCCGCCAATGCCAACACATACAGGCTGTAAGCAACCTCTTTGGGCGCTATTTTCTTCTGCTCTTTCTGATTATAATAATAGTTGATCGTCTCTTTATCCCGGAGGCGGTTATTCATAAAGCTGGTGAGACCATTCAGCAAACTCTTGTCCACATCAAAACCCGCTTTCTGCGCTTCTATCAGGAAGTGAGCAGCATATATAGAGGTCCACCACTGCTCCGTGCCTTCCCCATCCCACAACGTCACACCACCTGTGCGCAGCTGGCGCAGCTTGATCTTACGGATCGCTTCCAGTACATTCCAGTTGGCTCCTGAATTACCCGCTTGCTTTGTCTGCATTTGCTGCGCCATATCATCGTAATACAATTGCGGGAAGGCCGCCGACACCGTTTGCTCCGTACAGCCATAAGGATATTGCACCAGGTAACGCAATTGTTTACCCAGTTCCAGCGCAGGACTGCGGCTTACCACCAATTGGTAATCCGCACTACCCGCCATGAAATCATTCAATGGTATATTGATCCGTTGCGTATTGCCGCCTGTAAGACTACCCGCTCCTGTTACCACCTGCAAAGGCGAAGCAGGCCGCACACTGATCTCCGTTTCATCCGTAAACTTCTCGCCCAATCCCTGCACTTCCACAGATACTTTGCCTACATTGACAGCCGGTGCAGCCACCACCTGGAATACCGCACGGCTTTCACTATTGGCATTCAACGACACCGATTGTTTGCTGTCTCCTACCACTTTAAGCGGTCCACTCACCGACAGCGTAGCAGTTGCTGAAGTACTCTTGGCCGTGGTATTCGTAATAATCACCGGCACAGTAGCCGTATCGCCCGGGCTCAGGAACCTGGGCAGCGCCGTACTCAGTACCAGCGGATCAGCCACCGTAATGGCGCTTTCACTGCTGCCAAAACTCTCATCTTTATAGGCCACCGCCATCAGCCGTACTTCTCCACTGAACTGCGGAATATCAAATTCAAAGCTGGCATTACCACTGCCATCTGCTTTGGCAATACCACTCCAGTAAGAAACGATCTTAATCCGCTTGGCAGGCATCGGGTTCGTACGCTTGTTCATTTCCAGATCACCGTCACCACCCGTACTGCTCAATCGCGCCCTTAGTTCAGGGAACAACAGCGGGTACATATCATAAGCCTGCACTTCCAGCGATTTGGGTGCATAGAAATAACCATAAGGATCCGGTGTTTTGAAATCACTCACCTGCAATACCCCATTATCCACCGCAGCCAGCGTAACAAAGCTGCCCGGCTTGGCCTTTACCGTCACCTTCTGATGTGTGCGCGAACGAACAGCTTTCTGCGCTTCAATCGTAACCGCTATTTTACGATCCGTTTCTTCCACCCTGATGCTCTGGAAGCCATGCGCTACCGTAAGCGGTATTTCACTTACATCATGTGGCTTGATCAACGTAGCCGTCACATATACATTGGGCAAATGATCAGGGGTCAGTTTCAGGTCCACAGAGGCAGTGCGGTTCTCCACATTCACGTATTGATAAGAGACCACTTTATCCGTTTCCATGGTCACCAGCATACGGCCGCTAAAAGGAGTTTTAAACAATACCTTGGCGCTTTCTCCCGTCTGATAGGCCGATTTATCCATGCTGATATCGATATTACCTTCTGTATCCACTTCAAAGGAGCTATTGTCGCCACCCCAGGAGCCATAGCTGTAGAAGCTGCGGCTTACATAGCTCGATGCGCCCGGTATCGCCACCCGCATTTCATAATTGCCGGGAGAGCGGGGCACAAAAGAGAAAGCTGTATTCTCACCATTCACCGCCAGCACCTGCTGCGCTACCACCTTATCATCCTGCTGCGATTCATAGCGGAAGTAACTACCCTCTTTCCTTAATATAGTGCGGTATTCATGCTTGATCACTTTGATCTCTGCTTTGGCGCCATTGGCAATGCCCTCGTTTCTGTCCAATGCGATCAGCGGAAATTTGATCGACTGGTTGAGCGGATAATACCAATAGCCGTCACTGCCCACACCAAAATACACCTGCTGCGTAAAGATATCGGCAGAAGTGCTGCGGCTTACAGGCCGGCCTGTTTCATCAAATACCGTAGCATAGAACGTAGCCTGCAGCAGCCCTTTATTCGCATACAACTCCGGTACTTCATAGCTCATCGTAGCATTGCCATTGTCATCCGTTTTACCTTCTTTTACATCCTTTTCGAAAGATATCCCCTGGTTCTGGATCGAGAAATTGAACCGGTTATATTTCTTGGGGCTAAAGTATTTCTGTTTTACCTGTATTTCTGCTTCGTAATTGCGGTTGGCCGCCGGTGGACCAAAGAAGTTAACCGCATTGATACTCAAAGTGCCTGTTTGCCCTGGCAACAGGAAAGGTTTGTCGAGTTTGGCAGCTACCTTGATCCTGTCAGGTACAAACTCCTCGATGCTGAAATTCTTACTGCCCAGCAACACATCATTGGAGGTATACACTTCTAATGTATAGCTGCCCGTAATGGCCGATGTGGCGATATCCACATCCGCTTCCAGCGAGCCCTGTGCATTCAGGTTTTTACGGAATGTTTTTAGCTCCTTACCATTCGGCATCAGGAACTTCATCTTTACCGGCAACTCTCCGGGCGACTTCCACAACCTGTCCCGCAGGATCACCGAGAAGTTGACCTTCTCACCGGGGCGGTAAATATCCCTCTCCGCATAAATGAAAGCATCCATGCCCGTGCTGTTGCTGCGTTTACCCCCTACCTCAAAGCGGGAAGTATTCACCCTTGTATTATTGAAAGGCAGGTAATTAAAATCATCCCCTGTTTTGGCAATGATCATCGCCGGACGGAAACCCGCAAACTCCTTACGTGCCAACGCCAGTTCTGCCACACCCTCTGCATTTGTGGTACCCATACCCAGCACCTGGTTGTTATTGCCATAGGCGATCACATTCACCCCATTTACCGCTTCCGCTGTTTTGATCGAATTGGCAAATACGAATATCTTGTCCTTCCCTTCCTTGGCGATCAGCCCCAGGTCCGATTTGGATATAAACCGGCTGTCCGTCACCCAGTAATCCGTAGCCGACCGTATCTTGATATGATAAATGCCTTTGAAATCCGGTAAGCGGTCCTCCACATTGAACGTAAACAGACGGCTGTTGCCAAATTTGGGCAGCGAGCGCGTATCGATCTCTTTTTCGTAGACCACATCACCCACCGATAGGTCGCCACCGCTGCCATAATCGTCCTCATAATACTCTCCTTCATCATCCGAACTGTTGCGTGCGTCTTTTGGATAATAACCATAACGCTGCGCAAACAACAGGTTGCTCTCATAGATCTTCGAGATGATCACTTTTACCTTAGGTATGTTGATGATCTTCACTTCTATATTCTGACTGCCTTTCGAAGAAAGGTATACCCCTTTACTATTGCCAAAGCTGAGCGAGGGTTCCAGCTCACCAAAAGCTACATTGCCTTTGTACTCTTCCCGCAGCACGCCACCAATGCGGCCGCGCAGCCCCTTACCGATCGTAATGCTATAGGTTTTATCCGCATCAAAACTTTCACTGTTGATGCTGAAACCATCATCCGTTTGTGCTACCGTAAACTTAACCGCCGGATCAAATTGTATCCGGGAACCGATGTTCTCCATCACCACCTGCTGGCTGGTACGCACATACACCGTACCGCCCGTACCATCATGTTCCGCCGTCACGTCATTAATACTAAGATTGAAGGGTGATGGGATGATCAGCTTATTCTCAATGGCCTCTTTTGTACCATTCGTGCCACCATCCGGCACCAGCCCTTTATCCAGCGTTACCTTGGCGTCCAGGTCCTTGTCTTCTGCTTTGATGCCCAATATGCGTAAAGAAACTTTGCTGTCATTGCTCAGCGTAAGCACATCATAGCTGGCAGCTTTGCCGCCTATCTCCAGCTTCATCTTTTCCTTGATCGTGGCAGGATTTACCGGGTAATTGAAATACAGGTCTACCTGCGGTACTGCCGTAGTGCTGCGTTCATCCGCCAGCGTCCAGGTCACATTCGTATTGTCCAGTTGCAGGTAGGGCGTGGTGAAGCTGATCTCATCTGCCTTGCCGATCTTACCATATTTACTGTGTTGGAGAATATCACTATTTAGCTTAGCCTTGAAACTGGTAGCCGGTGGTAAAGGCCTGGAAGGCGAGAATACCAGTTGATCCGGTGATTCCCACCGAAAACGCCCCGGTATCTTCGGTTCAAAGCTGATATAATCAGTAGAATCCCACTGGTTCAGCAGCGAATCTGCTACCAGCGACTTATCAAAACGGAATACCAGGTTGCCCAGCGACTGCACTTCGCCTTTGGCATTTGTATAATCGAGGTTTACAATACTCCGATTACAGGCGAGCAAAAAAATAACAACCAATACGGTTGTTAAGGCCAACGATTGTTTACGCATAAAGGGTTAACATTAAACGTGATGGTTAAGGAAAAGCGGGGGAAAAGTACAAAATATAGCCGATTACCCAGCGTTCGTTAAAGGTTATATCCGGAATATCCCGGAATACCATGAGAAACGAGGGCATATCTATGATGATCATACAGCCCACTGCCTTCAACAGGCGAGTCGGCCGTTGTATCATCTCCGGTTGAAAAACCTTTGTAACCGGAACCAATAAATAAAAATGAAAAGCTAAGGAGGGATGGTGGACGAAAACATAAAAATGATTTCATACGAAAGATACATAACGGGCAATGGCATTTGCAAATTGCATCCGATAAGGATTTGTTAATTCGTATTTTTATACTTCCAGCAATTTATTCAATGCCTTTTGCAGTTGTGCCTTATCGGGCAAATAAAGCTGGTATTTGCCCAATAGTACTTTATTGGTGATACTTCCGGTTGCATATTCTACCAGCACCTGGTCATTATAAGCGCCCAGCAATATGCCTATTGGCTCATTGTCGCCCTCAGTAGCCTCTTCTTTCTTAAAATAATTGATATAAAGATTCATTTGCCCTATATCTGTATGCTCTATTTCACCACGTTTCAGGTCTATCAATACAAAGCATTTGAGTATTCTGTGGTAAAAAAGCAAATCAACACGGAAATGCTTGCCCCCAATACTCATCCGGTATTGCCTGGCAATAAAAGCAAACCCCTTACCCAGTTCAAGAAAAAGCTGTTGTAGATTATTGATCAGCTTCTCCTCCAGTTCACTCTCCAGGTATTGATGCTGCTCCGGGATATTAAGGAATTCAAGCACAAATGGGTCTCTTAAAAGATCTTCCGCCTGGTGTACCTCATGGCCCTGGTTAGCCAATTTAAGTATCCCCTCCTTGTCTGTACTAACAGCCAACCGGTGAAAAAGCATGCATTTCATCTGTCTTTTCAATTCCCTTACACTCCATTTTTCCTTTTCACATTGTTTGGCGTAAAAGCCTATTTCCAGTTCAGAATCTGCCTTCAATATTTCATAATAATGACTCCATGTCAATTTGCGGGACACTGTCCCGCATATTTGAAAACTAAGATACAACTTCCTAATATACTGCAAGTTAGACCTGCCAAATCCTTTTCCGTAAGCTTGCGTGAGATCTTTGGAAAGCCTTTCGAATAAACGGGAGCCATATTCAGCCTTTTCATTGCCCTGTTGTTCATATTCAACTATATGACGGCCAATTTCCCAATAGGTCTGTACCAGGATGGTATTAACCTGTTGTGCCGCTTTCTCCCTGCCGGCAATTAGCAGTTGTCCAATGCTTGTGATGAGTTGTTTATACTGGTGCTGTAATTCCATACCGAATGATTATTTATGTTAATCAATGAATCATTTGGCTGGGCACGATGCTAATTTATTTAGGAAAGCAGGTCTACTTACGCAAATACTTACCCGTTGGATTTATTGATTGCTAAACAATTCTCAGCTTGGATAAATCTTTCGGAAAACCACCAGGAAGAAACCAATTAGTGAGACAGTGTCTCACTAATTAGAACCCAACCCAAACTCTTTTAACACAACTGTACATTTTGTTGTAATCCGGAAGACAATATCTTTATCCCGTGAAAAACATCCGGGGCCAACTAAAAAAAGCAGGTAAATGGTTATTGATCGCCAGTGGCGGCCTGTTCCTGCTTTTCCTACTGCTCCAATGGTTGTTTCCCCTACCCGATCAGGTAGAGTATTCCACCATCATCACCGACAGCAAAGGCGAAGTCGTTCATGCCTTCCTCACCAAAGATGAAAAGTGGCGCATGAAGACCAGCCTCGATGAAATATCCCCCCTGCTGCGCAAGACCATCATCGAAAAGGAAGACCAGTATTTCTATTACCATCCCGGCGTCAACTTCCTGGCCATCGGGCGGGCCATGGCCAAGAATGTCTTTCGCCTCAAACGCACGTCCGGCGCAAGCACCATTACCATGCAGGTGGCCCGCGCACTGGAACCCAAACGCAGAACCTATTTCAATAAATTCATAGAAATATTCCGGGCTTTTGAACTGGAATGGAAATACTCCAAGGATGAGATATTGCAACTTTACCTCAACCTGGTGCCATACGGCGGCAATATTGAAGGTGTAAAAAGCGCCTCCACCCTCTACTTCAATAAAAACCCCGATCACCTTTCCCTGGCCGAGATCACCGCCTTGTCCATCATCCCCAACCGGCCTTCCTCCCTGGTAATGGGCAAAAACAATGACCTCATCGTAAAAGAGCGTAACCGCTGGCTCAGGAAGTTTGCCGCCGACAAAGTATTTACCGAAAAAGAAATACAGGATGCCCTCAGCGAGCCCCTCAACGCTACCCGCGATGTAGTGCCCAAACTGATCCCTCACCTGGCATGGCGCCTCCGCAAACAGGGCGGCGATATCATCGCCACCAATATCGAAATGAACACCCAAACCCGGGTCGAGAAATTAGTAGAAGATTATGCACGCTCCCTGCGCCTGAAAAATATCCGCAATGCAGCCGTTGTCATCATCGATAACCAAACCCATAAAGTAGTCACCTATATTGGTTCCTCAGGGTTTTATGATACATTGGATGCCGGACAGGTCAATGGTGCCGCCGCCATCCGCCAACCCGGCAGCACCCTCAAACCCTTGCTGTACGGCCTGTGTATGGATGAAGGCCTCATGACACCCAAAGCCGTGATCACCGATGTGGCCGTCAATTATGAAGGATATGCCCCCGAAAATTACGATAAGCAGTTCAATGGCTATGTCACCATGGAATATGCACTGGAACACTCCCTCAACATACCCGCAGTAAAAGGATTGAAGATGTTTGGAAAAGATAAGCTGGTGCAAAAGCTGGCCGCCTGTGATTTCCGGCAGATCAAAAAAGACCAAAAGAAACTGGGCTTGTCACTCATATTGGGAGGCTGTGGCGCCACACTCGAAGAACTGACAGGACTATACAGCTCTTTTGCCCACGAAGGCAAGTATTTCAAACCCCAATATACCAGGTCCGTGGACGGAGCCCCTGCCACGGAAGAAGCAGGCAGCCAAAAGGGTTATACCGTCATGAGCCCTGCTGCCACCTTTATGATCAATGAGATCCTGTCCAAAGTAAACCGGCCCGATTTCCCCCTCAACTGGCAAAGCACCGAGCACATGCCCAAAATTGCCTGGAAAACAGGCACCTCCTACGGTCGCCGCGATGCCTGGAGCATTGGATACAATAAGAATTATACAGTAGGGATTTGGGTGGGGAATTTCTCGGCCCTCGGTATTCCCGAACTCAGCGGCGCCAATGTGGCCACCCCGCTTCTCTTCAAAGTTTTCAATACCATCGACTATGACAGCGACCAGGAATGGTTCACCCAGCCGAAAGATTGTGAAAGCCGCATCGTGTGTTCAGAGACCGGCATGGTGCCCGGTGAACACTGCCACAATACCGTAACCGATTTCTTTATTCCCCTGATCTCTTCCACCGCCCCCTGCAACAATATGCAGGAAGTGATGATTTCACCAGATGAAAAATTGGCTTATTGCAGGATCTGTATGCCCCAGGCCGGCTATAAAAAGAAATGGTATAAAACCGTATCCGCCGAAATGCAGCAATACTACGACGAGCACCACATCGCCTATGAGAAAATACCCATCCACAATCCCAATTGTGAAAAAGTATTTGCAGGAGGCGCTCCCGCTATCACCGCTCCACGTCATGGCGCCGAATACCTCATCAGCAGCAAACACCCCGAGCCATTACAACTCACCTGCCAAACAGGCAATGATGTCAGCAAAGTCTATTGGTATATCAACAACAAGTTCTATAAAACTGCAGAAGCAAAGACCAAACAATTCTTTATCCCCGAAGAAGGCCCCGTCAAAATTTCCTGTACCGACGATAAAGGCCGCAACAGGGATGTTTGGATCACCGTAAAGTATGTGAATATGTAAAAGGGAACACCCATTCAATAAAAAACTACTGGCAAAAACCTGTATAGTCAGGCTTCTACCAGTAGTTCTAAACTATTAACTACAGACTTGTACTAATCAACTTTCTTCAAACTCCCATTGCCCGTTATATGCGTAGAGGTCTGCGCACTGCCTTTATAGCGTACATCCCCATTACCACCGATCCGCACATCCAGTTTTACACTGGCATTCACGTTGGCATTGCCATTGCCGAATATCTCTACTTTGGTAGATTCCGTTTGCAGGTCCATCGCCTCAATATGACCGTTGCCCGTGGTTTTACAATTGAAGTTACGGGCAAGCCCCTTCACCTCAATACCACCATTGCCCGTAAGCTCCGCTTCGATCTCAGGCGCATCTACTTCTACTTTCATTTCTGCATTGCCCGTCACCCGCAGATCGATCCGGGATGAATCAGTGAGCTTGGTAGTACTGATAATATTGCCATTTCCGCTGGAGTGGATCCTGGTAAGACGGGGAGCAGTCACAGTGATCTTGACCGCCCGGCGTGGCTTCAGCCAGAAACCGTCTTTCGTTTCGATCCGGAGCACCCCATTATCCACAAAGGTCTCTATATAAGGGATGATGTTTTCCTCCGCTTCTATCTTTACCGAATAAGGCCCAATGCCTACATAGGTGTCAAAATTGCTGCCCCCTACGATGCCTTCAAAACCCGTTTCCGGGCGGTCTACCGTTTGTACATTCCCATTCCCCTTGACCCGTTTACCGGCTACAAAATCGCAGGAAGACAATACCAGCGCATTAACAGCGCAAAGAATAAAAATGAGTTTTTTCATGTGTTAGGTGGTTTGGCCTGACAAAAATGCCGATTTATTCGGTGATTTTCATGATTAGACGCAAGAGATTAGCAAACGTTACAACATTCCATAAACCTGAAATTTATTACCTTCGCACCACCATGACGGAAAAGATTCTCATTCTCGATTTCGGCAGCCAGTATACTCAATTGATTGCCAGGGCCGTCCGCGAGGCCAGCGTTTATTGTGAAATAGTCCCCTACCACCACAAAATTGAATTTGATCCCTCCTTAAAGGGTATTATTTTGTCGGGCTCACCCTTCTCGGTCAACGATGCCAATGCCCCGGTAGTGGATGTAGAAAGCCTGCACCAGAAATTACCCGTGCTGGGTGTTTGCTATGGTGCACAGCTCACCGCCAAACAATATGGCGGCCGCGTAGCCAACAGCAACAAAAGAGAGTATGGCCGTGCCCTGATGACCAAGGAAAAAGAAGACATCTTATTGAAAGATGTAACTGATAATAGCCAGGTATGGATGAGTCATGCCGACTCCGTGCTCGACCTCCCCGCCGGCTTTGAAGTATTGGCCACCACCGAAAGCATCCCCTATGCTGCTTTCAAAAAGAATGGAACCGAACTGCCCCTGTATTGTGTACAGTTTCACCCCGAAGTATACCACTCTATCGAAGGCAAAAAGATTTTAAAGAATTTCCTCGTCAATATTTGTGGCTGCAAGCAGGATTGGACCTCTGCCCACTTTGTTACCGACACCGTAGCTGCCCTTAAAAAGCAGATTGGCGACCGTAAAGTGATCATGGCATTGAGCGGCGGTGTGGATTCCACCGTAGCAGCAACCCTTATTCACAAAGCCATCGGCGACCGCCTGTATGGCATTTTCGTAGACAATGGCGTATTGCGCAAAAATGAATTCCAGCAGGTACTCGACACCTATGCAACCATCGGCCTCAATGTAAAAGGTATTGACGCCAAAGAACTATTCTACCGAGAGCTGAAAGGCAAAACAGATCCTGAAGCCAAACGCAAGGTAATTGGCAAGCTCTTTATTGATGTTTTCCAGGAGGAAGCCAAAAAAGTGGAAGGCGTCGGTTTACTGGGTCAGGGTACCATTTACCCCGATGTGATTGAAAGCGTATCCGTTCATGGTCCTTCCGTAACCATTAAATCACACCACAACGTAGGCGGATTACCCGATATCATGCACCTGGAACTCGTAGAACCCCTCCGCTCCCTGTTTAAGGACGAGGTACGCCGCGTAGGCGCAGAGCTGGGAATCCCTGCTAATTTGTTAAATCGTCATCCTTTCCCGGGCCCTGGCTTAGCCATTCGTATCCTGGGAGAGATCACCCCCGATAAAGTACAATTGCTCCAGGAAGCCGATGACCGTTATATTCAAGGCTTAAAAGACCACCACCTGTACGACCAGGTATGGCAGGCCGGCGCCATCCTCCTGCCGGTGAAAAGCGTAGGCGTAATGGGCGATGAGCGTACCTATGAGTTCACCGTAGCCCTGAGGGCCGTTACCTCCGTGGATGGCATGACAGCCGACTGGGCACACCTTCCCTACGATTTTCTGGCATATATTTCGAATGATATCATTAATAATGTGAAAGGGATCAACCGGGTGGTATACGATATCAGCAGCAAGCCCCCTGCAACGATTGAGTGGGAGTAACCGTCTTGGTCATAATCCTTGTGAATACAATAAAATATCTGTACTGCACAGAGCGTTATTGCCTGCAGCTATAGGAATATTGTGGAAGGGATCACTTCATAACGAACCATCATGAAAAAGAATAGACAGTTAATCTTACTCACCATCTGCGCCCTGCTGCAATGGACTATTTCTTTTTCCCAGACTGATTCACTGACCACTCACGCCGACTCCCTTCCCAGGCGTCACCATATTGCCCTGTTTGCCCCCCTGTACCTGGATTCCGCTTTTGATGCTACCGGCCAATACCGGTATGCCAAAAGCTTCCCCAAGTTCATCAACCCCGGGCTTGAATTCTGGGAGGGCGCTCAGCTGGCCATCGATTCCATGAAAAAAGAAGGACTTCAACTGGAAGTCCACGTATATGATACCCGTGCCGCCAACAAACCATTGATGTCCCTCCTGCAAAGTGAGGAGATAAAGCAAATGGACCTGCTGATAGGCCATGTGAATGTAAATGAGGCCAACCTGCTCACACAAATAGCCGCCTCCCATACCATTCCCTTTATCAATGTGAACCTCCCCAATGAAGCAGGCGCTACCAATAACCCTTATTATGTGATCCTCAACTCCACACTGAAGACCCAGTGTGCGGGTATTTATAAATTCCTGCAAAAGAATTTTTCCGTATCCACTATTGTGGTTTTCCGTAAGAAAGGCGCAACAGAAGATATCCTGAAAAACTATTTCACCGAAGCAGAGAAATCCACCCTTGGCCTGCCCTTGAAAATGAAATACGTAACCCTGGAGAACAATTTCACCCAGGAAGACATCACCGACTACCTCGACAGCAACAAAACCAATGTATGCCTCGTCACCAGTCTGGATGCTTTTTTTGGCCAGCAAGTTTGCCAGCACCTGGCAGCAGTTAGCAGCAGTTACACTACTACCGTTATTGGAATGCCTACCTGGGACCAGTTTGATTTTGAAAAACCCATCTTCAAAGGCATAGAAGTATACTACAGTACCCCATTTTACGTGAATCCTGCCGATAAACTAGCTACAGAATTGCATGATTACTTCAGAATAAATTTCTACTCACGCCCCTCTGATATGGTTTTCCGCGGTTATGAAACCGTATATCACTTTGGTCACCTCCTCTCCTCCCTTGGTAAGAACCTCAGTACAGGATTGGGCGATAAGAAATTCAAACTCTTTACAGAGTTCGATATCCAGCCCGTCATTGATAAACAAACCATGACGCTCGATTACTTCGAAAACAAGAAGCTCTACTTCATCAAGAAAGTAGACGGCCTCGTAAAAGCCGTTTATTAACCAATTCCCTTACCGGGTCCCAAATTTGCAGGTATTCGTGTGATCCTATAAATTACGGGAATCATGCCATCAATTATTGAGTTCACCGATAAAGGTCTTTACTGCCCGGCAGGTCAATTTTATATCGACCCCTGGAAGCCTGTAGACAAGGCCTTTATTACCCATGCCCATAGCGACCATGCAAAGCCTGGCAATAAATATTATCTCTGCCACCGCGACACACTGCCCATGCTGCAGCTAAGATTGGGCGACAATCACTATCAAAGCATTGGCTGGAACGAATCCCTGTACATGAATGAGGTAAAAGTATCACTCCATCCTGCAGGTCACATCATCGGCTCCTCACAGGTAAGAGTGGAACACAAAGGAGAAGTATGGGTGGTGAGCGGCGACTACAAAACAGAGAACGATGGCATCAGTGGTGCTTTTGAACCCGTACCCTGCAATACTTTCATCACCGAATCAACCTTTGGTTTACCCATCTATCACTGGAAACCCCAGGAAGCCATATATACAGATATCCGCAACTGGATCCACAGCAACCAATTGGCAGGCAAAACATCCGTCTTAATTGCTTATAGCCTGGGCAAGGCCCAACGCGTACTGAAAGCAGTAGCAGAGATCACCGGCAATATTTTTGTGCATGGCGCCATCTGGAACACCCACCAGGTATTGACACAAGCTGGCTGGCGCCTGCCCGATGTAATACGCGTAACACCCGAGCTTCCCAAAGAAGCCTTCAAAGGCCAGGTGGTGATCGCCCCACCCTCAGCCGATGGCACCCCCTGGATGCGCCGTTTTGCGCCTTACAGTGTAGGCGTTTGCAGCGGCTGGATGCAGGTAAGAGGACATCAGCGCAGAAGGAATGCCGATGCCGGATTTGCCCTGAGCGATCATGCAGATTGGAATGGTCTGCTGGAAGCTGTAAAAGCTACCGGTGCAGAAAAAGTATTTGTCACCCATGGATTTCAATCCGTATTCAGTCGCTACCTCAATGAACAGGGTATTGCCGCAGGAGAGGTAAAAACAGAATATGGCGCAGAAGAGGAAGAAGCAGTAACCGAACCGGAAAAGGCAGATGAGTGAACAGCAAAACCATACTACCACTCTCCCCACTTTAGGCGGCATGCAATTGTTTGCACAACTGGTACAGCAATTAGGCATGAGCACCAAGACCAACGACAAACTGGAAGCCCTGGTCAATTATTTTACCCACGCCGATCCCAAAGACAGGGTGTGGGTGATTGCCCTGTTCAGCGGCCGAAGACCCAGAAGAACCGTCAACTCCACCCAACTACAAACATGGTGTGCCGAACTCATCCATCTTCCTGTATGGTTATTGGAAGAATGCTATCATACTGTAGGCGACCTATCGGAAACCATTGCCCTGCTGATTCCTGAGCAAACAGCCCTGGCCACTACAGCTGGCAAGCCATTATACTTCTATGTAGAGCAGTTCCTGCAACTGGAGAAAGCAGACGAAGCCGCTAAAAAAGAATTCATTCTCCAATCCTGGCAGGAACTTACCAGCAAGGAAAGATTTGTATTCAATAAATTATTGTCCAGCACATTTCGGGTAGGTGTATCCCAAAATATGATGGTCAATGCACTTGCCAAGACAGTGCAACTGGAATCCAGCGTCATTGCGCACCGCATCAGCGGCAATTGGGATCCAGCTACTACCGGCTTTGAAGACCTGTTGACAGAACAGGATATATCATACGACTATTCAAAGCCTTACCCTTTTTACCTGGCCTATGCCATAGAAGAAGAAGTTTCCAACTTAGGCGCACCCGGTGAATGGCAGGCAGAATGGAAATGGGATGGCATCCGTGGACAGATCATCAAACGCAATAACCAGTTGTTTGTATGGAGCCGGGGCGAAGACCTGATCACCGATAAATTTCCCGAGTTGGCCGCCTTGCTGGCCAAACTACCCGATGGAGTGGTCATCGATGGCGAGATACTCCCTTACAAAGATGGGCAGGTACTCAATTTTAATGTATTGCAGACGCGCATCGGGCGAAAGAATATCACCAAAAAGAATTTGCAGGAAGCACCAGCCGGATTGTTTGCCTACGACCTGCTGGAATTAAATGGCCAGGATATCCGCCATTTATCCCTCACCGAACGAAGGGCTGCTTTGGAGTCTCTGATCAGTGAAGTGCAACTACCCTTTATACAACTCTCCCCGGTCGTTGATTTTAATAACTGGGAACAACTGACCACCCTGCGTGAACAGTCACGCAACATCAACAGTGAAGGATTGATGCTAAAGAGGAAATCCTCCGCCTACCTGGTGGGGCGCAAAAGAGGTGATTGGTGGAAATGGAAGATCGACCCACTCACTATCGATGCAGTAATGGTTTACGCACAGAAAGGCACTGGCAGAAGAAGTAACCTCTACACCGATTATACCTTTGCAGTGAAAGATGGCGATAAGCTGGTCACTTTTACCAAGGCTTATTCCGGCCTCACAGATAAGGAATTTGCCCAGGTAGATGCTTTCGTAAAAAAGAATTCGATAGAAAAGTTTGGCCCCGTACGTACCGTAAAACCAGAACTGGTATTTGAGATAGCATTTGAGGGTATTGCGTCCAGCAACCGGCACAAGTCCGGTGTAGCCCTCCGTTTTCCCCGCATCAGCCGCTGGCGTACCGACAAAAAAGCCGATGAGATCAATACCATTGAAGACCTCCAAAAAATGCTGGCGCTATATGGGAAATGATGCAACCTTCCGGCTGCAGATTGCTACTTTATGACAAATATCCTCAGCCGGCGTATTGACCGAATATTAACAGGCAAAAACGCGACGGAAATTGTAACTTAAAGGTTGAAACCGGGGAGAATCCATGCGCAAATATTCCATTTTATTATTATTACTCGCAAGTGGCTTTGCATTTACCACCTGGATACAGGAGTACAATGAATATGATCCGGTGCCCATTCCGCCCAGTACACAACGCCTGGGAGGAGATGTGAACAAAGGGCTGGAATACCTGATCACCGGCGATTATGTAAAAGGCGGCATACCCTACAGCGCCTTTGTAATGGGAATGGGTAAGGACAAGCGCAACTTCTTACAGCGTGAAGGAAAGAATGAAAAGCTCCCTTATGCCTATACAGCCATCACCGCTTCCAACGGAGAGATACTCGTAGCCCCCAATTGCCTGCAATGCCACGCCCAGGAATTTGAGGACCAGTTATACATAGGAATGGGTAATACCACCATCGACTTTACCCAGAACGACAAAATGAACCTCAAGAACCTGAAGGCGCTGGAATCCTTTCTCAAACTCACTGCTCCTAAAAAATACCATGCGTCCAAATCATTTATAGAAGTGGCCAAAGCTATTGGCAACAACCTGCAAACAGACGTGCAGGGCGTTAACGCCGCCGATCGCTTAGCCGCACTCCTGGCCGCCCATCGTGATCCCGTCACTTTCACCTGGCATGATTCCGCCTTACTACAAATACCCGCGGAGGTAATTCCTACCGATGTGCCAGCCTGGTGGCTACTGAAAAAGAAAAATGCCATGTTCTACAATGGCTTTGGCAGAGGCGATTTTGGTAAGTTTCTCGGAGCTTCCAACCTGCTTACTGTCACCGATACCAGCGAATCCAATGAAGTAGATACCCATATGCCCGATCTGCTGGCCTATATCTATTCACTAAAGCCGCCCAAATATCCGGGCACGATCGACAGTAATCTGGCCGCGGCAGGAGAAAAGGTCTTCATCAATAGTTGCTCCAAATGCCATGGCACTTATGGCGCTGCCGAAACCTATCCCAACCTTTTGATACCTGAAGCAGTAATACAAACCGATTCCCTGTTGTTCAAAAGCAACTATTCCAATCCCCAGTTCGTGGAATGGTTCAATAAAAGCTGGTTTACCCGCGGCGACCATCCCGCCCGGCTGGAACCATTTAACGGCTACATAGCGCCGCCCCTGGATGGCATCTGGGTGACAGCCCCTTACCTCCACAATGGATCGGTGCCTACACTCGAAGCCTTGCTCAACAGCGATCTGCGGCCTACCTATTGGTCCAGGGATTTCGACAAGCTTGTATATGATTATGAAAAACTAGGTTGGGTATACAAGAAACAGGAACAACCGGGCAAAAACACGTACAACACTACTAAACCCGGCTATGCCAACTATGGCCATACCTTTGGCGACAAATTAACCGATGCAGACAGAAAAGCAGTGTTGGAGTACATGAAGAGATTATAAAATCATCCTTCAGCTACATAACATCATGATAACTAATACACAATACCATTCCAGACACTTCTGATTGCATCATAAAAACTACCGATCTCATTATTTTGTTACCTTTATTTGCATAAACGCAGTGTAGAATGGAAAGTCTTTTATCACGCATATCAATAAATCCTGAAGTTTCGCATGGCAAACCTACCATCCGGAATATGAGGTATACTGTCGAATCAATAATGGAATACCTTGCCGGTGGCGATACTATTGAAGATATTCTAAGCGAGTTTCCAGACTTACAAAGGGAAGATATCCTCGCTTGCCTCGCCTATGCCACCGCTTCCATGAAATTCAAAGATATTGAGATACCTGCTGCATGAGATTGAAGTTCTTTATAGATGCACATTTGCCACAATCATTAGTTTCCTTTTTTAGCGAGCATGATGTCGTTCATTCGTCTGAGCTTTCAGAAGGCAACCTGACTTCTGACAAAACAATTAACGCACTTTCAATAGCAGAACTACGGATCGTTATTACTAAAGATTCTGATTTTTACTACTCCTACCTTGCCGTCAAAGAGCCGTATAAACTGGTTCTGGTGAAACTTGGGAATATGCGCTTAAAAGACCTAAAGAAATATTTTGAGCAAAATGCTCCGCAAATAATCACTTTAATGCAGGAAAGCTCTTTTATCATCCTTGAGCCAGAGAAAATAAGAATACTAGAATAGCACCTGAGAGGATATACCATTTGAAGCTTCATTCAACAATAGGATACAAGATCATTCAGCAATGGCTGGCCGCCAAAGGCCATCAGCCATTTCCTTTCCAGGAAGAAACCTGGGAGCATATCATCCATCACAAAAGCGGCCTCGTCAACGCCCCTACCGGGTTTGGTAAAACATTCTCCGTATTCCTGGGCGCCGTGATCGATTTCATCAACCAGCATCCCAACAATTACCAGGCAAAATCAAAGAATGGCCTGCAGCTCTTGTGGGTAACACCCCTGCGTGCGCTGGGAAAAGATATTGCCCGCGCCATGGAAGAGGTGATCAGCGAACTGGGTATGAACTGGAAAGTGGGCATCCGCAATGGCGATACCGATGTAAACGAACGGCAACGGCAGAAAAGACAGATGCCGGAAGCACTTGTCATTACTCCCGAAAGCCTGCACCTGCTACTGGCCCAAAAGGGATATGCAGAAGTATTCAAATCTCTTAAAATAATAGCCATTGATGAATGGCATGAACTGATCGGCAGCAAGCGCGGTGTGCAGATCGAACTGGCCATTACCAGGATCGTGCATGTACAGCAGGCCCAGTTCAATACACATTGTTCCGTATGGGGTATCAGTGCCACCATTGGCAATCTCGATCAGGCACAGGAAGTATTGCTGGCCCCTGTGGGCGGCATTGGCGAGACCGTCAAGGCCCGCCTGCGCAAAGAAGTGGCCATTGAATCCATTGTACCCGACGAAATAGAGCAATACCCCTGGGCCGGACACTTGGGTATTAAGCTGGCCCATAAAGTACTCCCCATCATTAACGATAGCCGTACCACCCTCATCTTTATCAATACCAGGGGCATGAGTGAAAGGTGGTACCAAACCTTATTGAATATAGCACCTGACCTGGCAGGTGCCATTGCCCTGCACCACGGCAGCATCGAGCAGGAGCTCCGCATTTGGGTGGAAGAGAACCTGCACAGTGGTAAACTCAAAGCAGTAGTATGCACCGCCAGCCTCGACCTGGGCGTAGATTTTCGCCCCGTAGAAACCGTCATCCAGGTAGGATCTCCTAAAGGCGTAGCCCGCTTTCTCCAAAGGGCCGGACGTAGCGGTCACCAGCCCGGCGAAGTAAGCAAAATTTACTTCCTGCCTACCCATTCCCTGGAACTGGTAGAAGCAGCAGCCCTGAAATCCGCCATAGAAGAAAACTTTATTGAAAGCCGGGAGCCCATGCTCCTCTGTTACGATGTGTTGATCCAGTTCCTCGGCACCCTGGCCATATCCGAGGGTTTCAAACCCGATGAGTTATACAAGGAGATCATTGCTACTTACTGCTATCGTGATATGACGCCGGACGAGTGGGCAGCCCTCATCCATTTTGTAACAGCCGGCGGTACCGCCCTGCAGCAATATGATGACTATAAAAAGATAGAAGTAATAGATGACATATACCGTATTACCAGCCGGCGCATTGCCATGAGGCACCGGTTGCACATCGGTACTATTGTGAGCGAGTCCATGATGAAAGTAAAATTCATGAGCGGCGGTTTTATTGGTGTAATTGAAGAATATTTTATCTCCCGGCTGACACCCGGCGATGTATTTACCCTCGCCGGCAGAAACCTGGAACTCGTCATGGTCAAAGACATGACAGCCATCGTACGTAAATCAAATGCCACCAAATCCATTGTTCCCAGTTGGCAGGGAGGAAGGATGCCTTTATCCGCCAACCTCGGCAAAAAATTGCGGGAGAAGTTTAATGAGGCACTTGAACGCAGCAAAGGAACCAGGGATATTGAGTTGGAAGTATTACAACCCTTGTTCCAGTTACAGGAAGATCTTTCCCATGTGCCCAAGGCCAATGAGCTGCTGATCGAACAGATAGAAACAAAAGACGGTTTTCACTTATTCGTATTCCCCTTTGAAGGAAGGCTGGTGCATGAAGCCATGGCGGCGATACTGGCCTATCGCATCAGTAAGATTCGCCCCATCACTTTTTCCTTTGCCATGAATGACTACGGCTTTGAGCTGTTAAGCGATCAACCCATTCCCGTAGATGATACCAATGCTTATGAACTGTTTACACCCGATGACCTGCTCGCCGATATCCAGCGAAGCGTGAATGCCACCGAAATGGCAAAACGTAAGTTCAGGGATATTGCTGTCATCGGCGGCCTTATTTTCCAGGGCTTTCCCGGCGAACAAAAGAAAGCAAGACACCTGCAATCCTCCGCCTCCCTGCTGTTCAACGTGTTTTCAGAATACGAGCCTAAAAACCTGTTGCTCAGGCAGGCATACCAGGAAGTCCTGGACCAGCAAATGGAAGAAGTACGCCTGCGCAATATGCTGGAGCGGATCCAGCAATCCAATATCATACTTACTTTTCCGGAAAGATTGACCCCTTTCTGTTTCCCCATCAAAGTAGACAGCATGCGGGAAAACCTCACTTCCGAAAAACTGGAAGACCGGGTAAAGAAGATGCAACTGCAGCTTAGCAAGTAATCGCAACATTTGATGTAAACCTCCTTTCCATTTCTGCCAGATTTATTACATTAGCAGACCATAAACAGACTGCATGAAAAAGAAAATACTGTTGTTCCTTTTGTTTGTCATAATAGGCATTCAATTCATCAGGCCCGATCGTAATGAATCTGTTGGCATTGTCACTACCAATGATATTACCCAGCAATACCGGATCCCGGCGGACATCAGCAATATACTCAAACGTTCCTGCAACGACTGCCATTCCAACAACACCCATTATCCCTGGTACACCAATATCCAACCTGTGGGCTGGTGGATGCAGGAACATGTGGAAGATGGCAAGCGCGACCTGAACTTTAGTGAATTCGGTACTTACAAACCCAAAGACCAGGATCATGCGATGAAGGAGATTGTGGAGGTCATTGAAAAAAATGAGATGCCATTGAACAGTTATTTATGGATGCACGGAGAAGCTAAACTCAGTGAAGAAGACAAAGCCGCGCTAATTGACTGGGCAAAGAAACTAAGGGCTGAAATAGCAGCTGTGAAATAGCTTTTTCATAACTTTGCCTCCATTCATGCAGGTACCCGTTTCACATAAGTTATTGCAGCACCAGTTCTGGCTTTCGCCCGATCGTTGTGTTTTCTGGGAAGAAGAAAAAGCCCTGATCGTTTCAGACCTTCATTTCGGAAAAACGGGCCATTTCCGCAAACATGGTATTCCCGTTCCACAAACTGTTTATAAGAACGATCTCCAGCGCCTGGTCAATCAAATACAATACTTCCAGCCCAAACAACTAATTGTAGTAGGTGATCTCTTTCACAGCCGCGAAAACAAAGAACTGGAACTGTTCAAGAGATGGCGCCACGATTTTCCCGCGCTACCCATCCTGCTGGTGAGGGGCAATCATGACATCCTGCACGAACAATGGTACCGCGAAGCGGCGATCGATGTCATCGAAGACTCCCTTTGCCTCAATACCCATTTTCATTTTATACATGACCTGCTGCCAGACCAAATGAATAACTCCCGGAAGCAGTTTTACTTTTCCGGTCACCTGCATCCCGGTATCCGCGTGAATGGACTGGGAAAGCAATCCCTCTCCTTCCCCTGCTTTTACTTCACCAACACGTTTTGTGTGCTGCCTGCATTCGGAGAGTTTACCGGACTCGCCATGATCAATCCCGCTGCCCATGAGAATGTCTTTGCGATCGTAAACAAACAGATCATCCAATTGCAATGAGTGCACCACTCCTGAAGATCGCTTACGATCCTATCTACGCCCATCCCCTGCCCGAAGGCCACCGGTTTCCCATGCTGAAATATGAACTGATCCCCGGGCAGTTACTATATGAAGGCAGTATCAGCCCACAAAACCTGTTTGCACCAACCGCCTGTCCCGATGAAGTGGTGTTGTGGACACATGATGCCACCTACCTGGAAAAACTGCACCGGCAAACATTATCGGCCAAAGAGCAGCGCCATATCGGCTTTCCCCAATCGCCCGCATTAACACAGCGGGAACTGGTGATTGCTCAGGGCACTATTGATTGCTGTCTATATGCTTTTGAATATGGCGTAGCGATGAATGTGGCCGGCGGCACCCACCATGCATTTGCCGACCACGGAGAGGGATTTTGCCTGCTGAATGATTTTGCCGTAGCAGCTAATTACCTGCTGCACCATCAATTAGCCTACAAAATATTGATCATTGACCTCGACGTACACCAGGGCAATGGTACCGCCCGCTTATTTGAACATGAACCACGGGTATTCACTTTCAGTATGCATGGCGATCACAACTATCCTTTTCATAAAGAAAAAAGCGACCTCGACATCGCCTTGAAGGATGGCACGCATGACAATATTTACCTGCCCCTGCTGGAAAATACCCTGCAAACATTGATCAGCCAGTTACAACCCGACTTTGCCTTTTTCCTCTCAGGAGTGGATATTTTAGATACAGACAAGTTTGGTAAACTAAAGGTCTCCATGCCAGGTTGCCGCCACCGCGATGAGATCGTCTTCAACATGCTGCGCCGGCATGGGATACCTTGCACAGTGGCAATGGGCGGCGGTTATTCGCCCGATGTAAAAACTATCGTAGAAGCACATTGCAATACTTTCCGCGCAGCATTGGATATCTACTTTTAATGACTGCATCTTTAATGGACCTACCTGGAAAAAGAGCGACGCAATAATCAGTAATTATTAATTAATAATTACTGATTATTGCGTCGCAAACAAATGACATGCGGCTGGTACCGTTAATAAATAAGCAGTACCGCCAACCTAATGTCAATATTGCTGGTTCGATATTTCTAGTTCGCTTTCTTCTTCTTCAACTTACTCACCTGCTCCTGCAGATCGCTCACCACATTGGCCAGTTGATTCACATCCCAGCGTTGTTGGGTATTGGCCTTACTGATCACCATAGTAGCCTTCCACAATTCGATCACATCTTCAGCATTGATATTATAAGGCTGGTAGGCCACATTGTCGCTGATCAGGGTGAACTTATTTCTGGCACGTGTATTTTTCAATACTCGTTTATAAACAATGCCCTCATTACGGGAGATAACAATATAGGTATTGTTATTGCGCACATCTTCCACATCATCTACCTTTTCGCCTACTATCACAGAACCACTGGGCGTAGGCAACATAGAGTCTCCCACAATTTCAAAAGCCCGGTAAGAGCCCGGCGCCAACATAGGCAAGGTGAATGTATTCAGTTCATCCAGAAATTCCGGATCTGCATAACCAGCCAGGTAACCGGCCGCAGCCTTTACAGGCACCAGTTGGATCTCGCTGGATCCTGTTGCCATTTTCTGTGCACGTCGTTTAGCCAAGTAATTACCCTTACTATCCCCCAGGTCTTTCAACAACAATTCATCCAGCGTCAGCTTAAACATTTCACCCACTTGTTCCAGCACTTCAATACGAGGATCGGCTCTTTCCTCCTCGTAAGCGCCCAGTAAGGAACGCTTGATGCCCAGTTTATTGGAGAACTCTTCCTGGGTCCACCCCCGCAACTTACGAAGGTACTTCAGGTTTTTACCAGCTATTGCCATAGACTAATAATTTTAGCAGTAAAAATACTAACTATTTTATCATTCAACCAAATATATTTTTGTCACGACTGGGTGATCTGGATTAAATGTTACTTAAACCTTTAAAAGTAAGCCACCACTAACCACTTGCCTCTCCCCCTCAATTCACTACTCCTATTCAACAATCCATCCGCTTCCGTTTTCAGGCCCGCCAGGAAATGATAAGTTTTGTCTCCGGAAATCTTAACCACATAACCATACAACATACACCGATGAAGTTGTTAAAGAAGATACTGAAATGGACAGGGATCGTTATTCTTTCCTTGTTCCTGATATTGGCCATCACCGTGGCCTGCCGGCAAAACCTGCACTTCGATGCCCCCTATCCCGATATCCGGGCCTCTACCGACAGCAGCATCGTGGCCCGCGGCAGGTACCTGGCATACGGTCCCGGTCATTGTGCCGATTGTCACCGCGCAGAAGGTTCACAAGCTTTGATGTTAAAAGGGGAAGATGTGCCCCTCACCGGCGGCATGCCATTTAAATTACCCATCGCCAACATTTATGTCAGGAATATTACGCCCGATATGGAAACAGGCATCGGTAAGTTGACCGATCAGCAAATTGCCCGCCTGTTAAGGTATGGTGTACGCCCCGATGGAACTGCCGTGCTCGACTTCATGCCTTTTCACGATGCCACCGATGAAGACCTCACTGCCATCATTTCTTTCCTGCGGAGCCAAAAACCAGTCAAACATAAAGTACCTGATCACGAGGTTTTTCTGCTGGGCAAAGTAGTAAAGGCCTTTATGATAAAACCAGTAGGCCCCAGCATGCCCGTGCGCAAAAGCATTCCGCGCGATACAACCGCTGTTTACGGTAAGTACCTCGCCAATAGTATTGCCAACTGCGTAGGCTGCCATACCAACCGCGATCTCACAACCGGCGCCATGATCGGAGAACCTTTTTCCGGCGGCTTTCCCATGGAATCGATTATTGATCCTGAAAACTACGCCGTGCTGACACCCAACCTTACACCCGATCCCACCACCGGTAAATTGTACGGCTGGTCACAGGATCAGTTTGTAAAACGGTTCCGCCAGGGAAGGATCATTCCCCACAGCCCCATGCCCTGGCCTTCTTTTTCCCGCATGAGTGATGATGAGCTCAAAGCTCTTTATAATTACCTGCAAACCCTTAAACCGGTAAAAAATGAGGTCAAAGAGGTAGTAACAGCCTTAAAAAAGTAACCTTTTAAAGGGTTTAGCAGCTAATAATCAATCACAGCAGCAAAGCACCCCGCGTGCTTTGCTGACTTTTTGCCCTTATCAGGGCCCATAAATTACCCAAAACATGTAAAGCTGGCGCGCGCCCAAAAAAAGATTTTTACCCATCCGCATTACTTTGGGTGTCCCGCCCGCCCATCCAGGTCGCCAGGTAAGCCCTAAAGCTGGTACCAGCTACCTGATTTTGACACATTAACATTTTTATTTTTTTGTATCCCGGCTTAAAATGAGCAGGCTGTATCCGCTCAAAACCTTGCCTGCTGCGGGTAAGCACTTAGATCGCAAAAATATCCTGCAGATGGAGCGCCGCTAACTACCAACCGGTCAACCAGCAGCACTCACTCCCACCGCTTTTCCTTACCTTTGACGTCCTGTCAAATTGGCTCGTTATCAAAGTATAGCACCTTTTTTGACGGCTAGAGATTCATTAATCTTGTAAACATCTCAACCAGCTATAATCATGTTAGGTTTTTTATCGAAAATGTTCGGAGGCAGCAAGTCGGAGAAGGATATTAAAAATATTCAGCCCATTGTGCAGCAGGTTAACCAACACTTTGCTGCCTACCAATCCCTGTCCAATGACCAGTTAAGGAATAAAACACAGGAATTCCGTCAGCGCATAAAAGCCCATCTGCAAAAGATCGATGACGAAATTGCCGCCCTGAATAAGCAGGCCGAAGAACTGGACTTTAGCGATATCAATGGCAAGGACACCATCTACCAGCAGGTTGATGTGTTGATCAAAGACCGGGATAAACAAATAGAAGAAGTGCTGAAGGAGATCCTGCCGGAAGCCTTTGCTGTAGTGAAAGAGACAGCCCGCCGGTTTAAAGAAAATACAACCATCTCAGCCACGGCCACTCAATTGGATCGTGATCTGAGCGTAATCCCCGCAAAGAGGGAATATATCCGCATTGAAGGTGATCAGGCTATCTTTAAAAATACCTGGACCGCCGGCGGCGCACCCGTTACCTGGAATATGGTGCATTACGATGTACAGCTGATCGGTGGTACGGTACTGCACGAAGGAAAGATCGCTGAAATGGCAACGGGTGAAGGTAAAACACTCGTATCTACCCTGCCTGCCTATCTCAACGCTTTGGCCGGTGAGGGCGTTCACATTGTAACGGTGAACGACTACCTCGCAAAACGTGACTCCGAATGGAACGGCACCATCTTCGAATGGCTTGGACTCGTAGTAGACTGTATTGACAAACACCAGCCCAATAGTCCCGAAAGACGCAAAGCTTACCAGGCCGATATTACTTATGGTACCAACAACGAATTTGGTTTTGACTACCTGCGTGATAACATGGTGCACACACCGGAAGAAATGGTACAGCGCAAACACCATTTTGCCATGGTCGATGAGGTGGATAGCGTATTGATCGATGACGCCCGTACCCCTTTGATCATTTCAGGTCCTGTACCCCGTGGCGATGATCAGCAATACCATGTACTGAAGGGCCGCGTGGAAACGTTGGTAGGCATGCAAAAACAGGTGACCAACAAGTACCTCAACGAAGCAAAGAAATTATTTGAAAGCGGAGATGATGAACCCAAGAGTGGTGGTTTGGCCCTGATGCGTGCTTATCGTGGCTTACCCAAGAACAGCGCCCTGATCAAGTTCCTGAGTGAACCAGGCGTACGCGTGAAGCTCCAGAAATCAGAGAACTATTACCTGGCCGACCAGCAAAAGCAAATGCCTACGGTAGACCAGGAATTGTATTTCCATATCGACGAAAAGAACAACCAGGTTGAATTAACCGATAAAGGTATTCAGGCCATTACAAAAGCCGGAGAAGACCCTGAATTCTTTGTACTGCCTGATATTGGCGTGCAACTGGCCGAAATTGAGAAAGAAGTAACGGACAGTGAAGAAAAGCTGCAACGCAAAGAAAGTGTATTGAATGATTACACCATCAAGGCCGACCGTATCCATACTGTTCAGCAATTATTGAAAGCCTATACCCTGTTCGATAAGGATGTGGAATACGTAGTGTTGGATGGACAGGTGAAGATCGTAGACGAACAAACCGGTCGTATCCTGGATGGACGTCGTTACAGCGATGGTTTGCACCAGGCCATTGAAGCCAAGGAAAATGTAAAGATCGAAGCGGCTACCCAAACCTATGCCACCATCACCTTGCAGAACTTCTTCCGGATGTATCACAAGCTGGCCGGCATGACTGGTACCGCTATTACAGAAGCCGGTGAGTTCTGGGATATCTACAAGCTCGATGTGGTGACTGTTCCTACCAATGTTACAGCCATCCGTAAAGACCACGAAGACCTGGTCTATAAAACGAAACGCGAGAAATACAAGGCCGTTATTGATGAAATAGAAAAACTGCGCGGTGAAGGTCGCCCCGTACTGGTAGGTACCACCTCCGTAGAAGTAAGTGAATTGCTGAGCAAAATGATGACCGGTAAGAAGATCCCGCACAATGTATTGAACGCAAAACAACACGCCCGTGAAGCACAGGTGGTAGCAGAAGCTGGTTTAGCCGGCGCCATCACCATCGCCACCAACATGGCCGGTCGTGGTACAGATATCAAGCTGGGACCTGGTGTGAAAGAAGCAGGTGGTTTGGCCATCATTGGTACAGAACGCCACGAAAGCCGCCGAGTAGACAGGCAGTTGCGTGGTCGTGCGGGACGCCAGGGAGATCCCGGTACTACACAGTTCTATGTATCACTGGAAGATGAACTGATGCGTTTGTTCGGCAGTGAGCGTATCGCCTCTATCATGGACCGCTTTGGATACAAAGAAGGCGAAGTGATCCAGCACAGCATGGTGACCAAGAGCATCGAGCGTGCACAGAAAAAAGTAGAAGAAAATAACTTCGGTATACGTAAGCGCTTGCTGGAATATGATGACGTAATGAACAAACAGCGTAACGTGATCTATAAGAAGCGTAACCACGCCCTGTTTGGCGACCGCCTGGCGCTTGACCTTGACAATGCCTTTTATATTGTAGCAGAAAGCCTCATCAGTGGTTTCCAGGAGCAAAGTGATTATGAAGGCTTCAAAATGGCCGCCATTGTAAACTTTGGTATTGACAGCACCATCACCGAAGAAGAGTTTGGCAAAGGCAACGCCGTTCAGCTGGCCGATAAACTGTACAATGAAGCGATCACCCGTTACCAACGCAAGCTGGCCGATGTTCAGCAGCAGGCTGTACCGGTGTTCAAAAACATCCGTACATCCCAGGGCAATCATATCGAAAATGTGGTAGTTCCCTTTACCGATGGTAAGAAAGGCATGCAGGTGCTGGCCAACCTGAATAAAACAGTGGAGACAGAAGGACGTGAGCTCACCAATGCGCTCGAGCGTCAGATCACACTGGCCATCATCGATGATGCCTGGAAAGAACACCTGCGGTCTATGGACGACCTGAAGCAGAGTGTACAAACCGCCTACCTGGAACAGAAAGATCCCCTGGTGATCTATAAGATCACCGCCTTCGACCTGTTCAAACGTATGGATAGCGACGTAAACAAGGACATTATCAGTTTCCTCTGCCACGCCAATATCCCGGTTGAGCAAAACAATGGTCAGCAGATCAAGGAAGGACGCGAAGAGAAAACCGATATGAGCCGCATGCAGGCCAATAAGGAAGACATAGACCGCAGAGGCGATGATTATGCAGCCAATGAGAATGATTACTTTGACCCTTCCAATCCCCCTGTAAAGCAGGAGCCGGTGCGGGTAGGACCTAAAGTAGGACGTAATGATCTATGTCCTTGTGGTAGCGGTAAGAAGTTTAAGAACTGCCACGGTAAAGACGCATAAGTATTCAGTTATAATATTAAAAAGCATTCACGCAAGTGAGTGCTTTTTTTATGCTATCTTCAGCAGGATGATTACCATCGAAAAATACGACTCCCTTTCGCCTGCCATTAAAGAAACACTGCACCATTATATCCAGGCTGAATTTGGCCATATTCCCATCGTACAGGAAACCACCTGGGCTCAACCCGACTGGACAATTTTGCAAACAGAGGACGATATGATCGTAACCTTCTTCAACATTATTGAACGGCAGGTATTGCTGGATGGAAGACCCTCTAAAATAGCGGGCATTAATAACGTGATCACTCCCCCTCCTTTTCGGGGAAAAGGATATTCTTCTCAGGCACTTAACAGCACCACTGAATTCCTGTTCAATGAACTCAAAAGCGAACATGCTTTATTGCTTTGTGCCGATGCCATGATCCCCTTCTATAACAGGCTTGGATGGTATACCGTCAACAGTACCGTTTATATTGAGCAGCCATCCGGCAGGAAATTATGGACTGCCAATACCATGCTGCTAAGCCCCGGTAAAGCAATAACACCCGCAGTCATCGACCTGCAGGGAACACCCTGGTAAGAACTTAAAAACACAAAAGCCATGAACAACTTAAAAATAGCCACCGCACAATTTGAAAATAAAAGCGGCGACAAAGCATACAACCTTTCTGTCATTGATCAACTTGCTGCAAAAGCAGCATCACAAGGCGCTCAGGCAGTAGCTTTTCATGAATGTTCCATCACCGGCTATACTTTTGCCCGCCAGCTTTCCAAAGAACAAATGCTGGCCATTGCAGAACCCATACCAGATGGGGAGAGCATTAAAGCATTGCAGGCCATCGCCGCCAAACATAATATAGCCATCCTGGCCGGCCTGTTTGAAAAAGACGATCAGGACAACCTGTTCAAAGCCTATGTATGCGTTGATAAGAATGGACTGATTGCCAAATACAGGAAACTACATCCCTTTATCAATCCTTACCTCACACCGGGCGACCAATACTGTGTATTTGACCTCTACGGCTGGAAATGCGGTATCCTCATCTGCTACGACAACAATATCGTTGAAAACGTAAGAGCTACCCGACTGCTGGGTGCCCAGGTGATCTTTATGCCGCATGTAACCATGTGTACTCCCTCCACCCGTCCCGGCGCAGGTTTTGTATCGCCCTCCCTTTGGGAGAACCGCGAAGCAGACCCCACTTCCCTGCGTCTCGAATTTGATGGCATGAAAGGACGCGACTGGCTCATGAAATGGTTACCCGCACGCGCTTATGACAATGCCATATATGCTGTTTTCTCCAACCCTATCGGCATGGATGATGACCAGCTAAAGAACGGCTGCTCCATGATCATTGATCCTTTTGGCGATGTCATTGCAGAATGCCGCACCCTGGGCGATGATATCATCACCGCCACCCTCACCCCTGAAAAACTCACCCAGGCAGGCGGCCACCGTTATATCAAAGCCCGCCGGCCTGAATTATACCGCGATATTATCGGCCAGGAGCATCTATCGGAGCAAAAAGTGGTATGGCTGGATGACAAAGTTTAATACGTATCCCCTTGCCTGCTTTTACCGATTGCCGTACCTTCATTGCCGATGAGAAGGCCATTTTTCCATGCCATAACCCGGTTTATTTTCTTTGGTAATTATTTCTATGGCATCTGTGCCGTGGCACTTTCCATGGAAGCCTCTCTGCAACAGCAGTATCCTCTCAATAGCCTGTTGTATTACACCATTGTTTTCTGTGCTACCATTCTTTATTATACCAGGGCCTATATTACGGAGGTAACCGTGGAGACCACCAACAAAAGGACCAACTGGTACATACAGTTTAAACGTTGGATATTCTTCTCCCAGATCATGCTCACCATCATTGTGGCAGTATGCAGCAGTATCTTTCTGTACCACAACTGGACGCACCTGCGCTGGCAGCCCTGGTTAACCTGGATACTGATCATCATTTTCCCGGCAACGGCCGCCCTGTATTATGGCTTTAACCATCCCAGGCTCGGCAGGTTCAGCCTGCGCAAGTCGGGCTGGTTAAAACCCTTTGTGATCGGCTTTTCCTGGGCCGGGCTCGTCACTGTTTATCCCGTCTTGTGTTACAGCATTGAGCAAGGACTCGTCTTTCAACCTTCCCTCATAGGTTTGTTCCTCTTTATCAAGAACTTCATGTTCATCACCGTTCTGTGTATCATGTTTGATATCAAGGACTATGCAGTAGATTACAACTACCAGCTCAAAACATTTGTAGTGAAGGTAGGCCTGCGCAAGACCATCTTCTATATCCTCATCCCCCTGTGTGTAATTGGCCTGGTCAGCTTCATCGCATTTGCCATCGCCCGCCATTTTCACATTATGAAAATAGCGCTCAACCTCATCCCCTTCATATCCCTCATTGCAGTCGCCTGGTCTATGCACCGGCGAAGACCCATTCTCTACTACCTTTTTATCATTGACGGCCTCATGCTGGTCAAAGCATTGTGTGGCTCCGTGGCCATGATCTTTTTTTAGCATAGATCAAATGATGGAGTGCAAAGCAACGGCCGGGTAAGGAACACTGTCAGCATTAAAACATCTTTATGAAACGGTATACTACCCACGCTGCCTGGCTTTTCATAGCCAGCCTGGTCTTTATTGCCTGTTCCAAAAATGGTTCCCGCCAACCGGAACTGACCGGTACCTGGAATTGGACGCTTACCAACGGGGGCATTGCTCCCATGCAGTCTACACCAGCTTCCACAGGCATCAGGAAGAGCTTAATAATTAACAGCGACAAGACCTTCAAAGTATATATAAACGATACCCTTCGTCTCACAGGAACTTATACCACAGAAACAGGAAGATGCATTCATGACCATACCAACAAACAGTTCTATAACTTTTCAAACTATATGTTTGCCTGCACGATAGAAAAGTTGACGGCCGATTCACTGATATTCGCAGAAGAAGCCTATGATGGATTAGGTTATTATTATACCAGGGTGTCTGGTAATTAATAATCAGCCCAATTAACCCACCCGGTAAACAGTAAATTTGACATTTATTTTAATCCATTAACAAACAATATCTTATACCGTAATTTCCGCAGTTTCACTAAGTAAGAACCCGTAAGAACCTGCACAATATTTCCGGTATTGATAACCGCCGATTATCTTTGTGTACAGTTACCCCTAAGTTCACAACAAGCCGGTGGCACCGGCTTTGCTTACGGAGTACCCTAATGATAGTTCTACAACCATGAGTCTTGGAAACAAAGTATTAAGTGCCAGGAAGAGTAAAGGCCTTACGCAGGAACAACTGGCAGAGAGAGCAACGATCACCGTACGCACTGTTCAACGCATTGAAAGCAATGACAGCATCCCCCGTGATTATACCCTCAAAGCCATCGCTGCGGCGCTTAACATGCCTTTGGAAGAGTTCATTTCTGTAAGAACATGCCTCAGGGTCAGCAATGAACCCACCTTTTTACAAGAAGGCCGCCCGGCCGAACGCCAGGAAAGCTGCCACTTTCTCCAGCTACTCAACCTGTCTGCCTTTGCTTATCTCGTAGTGCCTTTTATACATTTCCTTATTCCCATCTTCCTGTTGAAGAAAAGAAAAGAAAAGGATAATACCCTCCAAACCACTGGTCAGCGCATCATTCGCCAACAGATCTGGTGGACCGTCAGCACCCATTTTCTCCTCCTGTTAACCCTCATTTATAACCTGGTACAAGCCACCTGGTTCGAAAAAACCAACCTGCTCAACTACCTCTGGATCTTTGCAGGCATGTATGTACTCAACGCTTTCATCATCTTCTTTACCGCATTAAAGATCAGGCATACCAGCCGGGCCTCCTATATAAATAACTGATTATCATATAATGTCGGGCAAGTGTCGGGTCAATGACAGGCAGGTGTCGGCAGCTTTAAGGCGTCCATGAGGGTATCTTACACCTCATGAAAAAACAGTTATTACCCACCTGCCTGCTATTCCTTTTTCTATTCCAGTATACCCGGGCCCAGGTGCCTCCACCCATTCCGGCCAATCAATTGATATTCCCGGCAGGCACCCATATCCTGCCCCTCCAATGGAAAGGCGACAGCCTGCACAGCCAATGGGAGCCCCAGGCAGGCCTCCTGATCCCTGTTACCATTCCCGGCTGTCCCAAAACATGGTATATGCAGTTTGATACCGGCTCCCCCTATTCACTTTTTTATGGGGATAAGCTGCAGGCCATCTACCGGCGCTACCCATCTATGGCCAACCTTCGGCAAGTGGGCGATACCCTGACCAACTTTTCCTTTAAAGCCGGCCCCCTCCCCATCACCGCCAGGCAAATAGCCGTACAGTCATTCGACAGCAGTGGCATTGACTGGAGCAATAAACATAGCCTTCCCATTATTGGTACCCTGGGTACTGACCTGATTGACAATAAGGCCGTAGCCATCGATTATCGCCGCAAACAGTTGATCATAAGCGATAGCCTGCCTGTTGCTTACAGGAAAGCTCCGCCTGTCAGTTTCACCTACGCCATGCGCCGTATTTTATTGCCTGCCGTTATCAGGGGCCAAAAGACGATCCTGTATTTTGATTCCGGCTCCAGCGCTTTCGAACTGCTCACAAACAAAGCCACCTGCCTGCAACTGGCCATTGATACGGCTGCAGTTATTCAATATCCCGTACAGTCATGGGGTAAAACCTTAATAGCCAATACAGTCGCTACCAACGACAGCATCACCCTGGCAGGCAAAGCCATACCCATCCGCCGCATCACCTGGGTAGAAGGCGTTAATGACTCACAGGTAAGCCAGATGATGAAAATGGGAATAGGGGGCATGACTGGCAACAAGTTGTTTTTACACAATATATTGGTGTTGGATACACGCAGCAGGCAATTCAGGCTGTTTTGATGGGCAGGGCCATACAGGCATCAATCAAATTCAGTATATTTAAGCAAAGACAGTCACATGAGAAAGATAACTGCAGCGTTCTCCCTGCTGATAATAACTGCGTTTGCACAAGCCCAGGGTTTGGGCAGCGATGCCAGGTCAGCTGGCCGCCCTGTAGCCATGAGCCGCTTACCGGATATCCCCGACGATGAAACAGTGCGCATCAAATTCCTGAACCAGGAATGGGCACCCGGTAAGGTGACCTTTAAAAATGGCGCCCCCGACATGAAAGTGCCCCTCCTCTTTGATGAATTTGGAGAGAAGTTGTATTACCTGCAGGGTGGTACCACCATGGAATTCAACAATCCCATCGCTTCCTTCAAAATACTGCTGCTCATAAAAGGTGATAGCACTTATGTTACTTTCAGGAATGGGTTTGCGCCCATTCATAAAAACACCGGAGAAACATTTTACCAGGTGGTGGTTGATGGGAAATTTCAATTGCTGAAATGCAAGGCTAAGACCATCGCTCTTTACAAAGACGAAGTACCGGAGGAACAGCGGAAGGAATCCATTAAAGAATTGATGTATGCCGTATTTCCTGATGGGCAAATAGTGATCATCAAAAAAGACAAGGACTATCTCTACAACCTTCCGAAATACGGGGATACCATCCGGCAGTTGGCTGAGTCCAAAAAACTGAAGCTAAAGCAGGAAAAGGATATCGTAGAACTATTTGAATACCTCAATGAACAATAATACTGCCCAACAACTTCCCCAACTACACCTTTATTGAGTTAACAAATAAGTAGACATTTTGTAAATCAGTAATACCTGCTGCTGGCATCTCTTATGCATATACCGTTCTAAACATTCGTTATGGGCGATATACAAAACCTCAGCGATAAGGATGCTATTAAGAAAATGCAGGAGCTGGGCAGCGGAGAAACCTGCCTCTTTTGCACATTTGGAGAAGGGGAGGACGAAGACCTGCAATTCAGGCCTATGAGTACGTTGGCTATTGATGATAATGGCCATTGCTGGTTTTTCAGTGACCGGCGAAGTGCTAAAGACGAACAGATCGATGAGTATAATAAAGTATACCTCCTTTATTCCAACCCCGGCAAGCAAAACTATATGGCTATTGAGGGAAGTGCTATCGTGTCACGCGATCAGGCGAAGATCGATGAGTTATGGAACCCGATAGCCAAAGCCTGGTTTAAAGACGGCAAAGACGATCCATATATCAGTGTGATCGAAGTCACACCACACAAAGCACACTACTGGGATACCAAACACGGTAAAATGATCTCTTTCCTGAAAATACTGGCTGCTGCGGTAACCGGCAAAACCATGGATGATGGCGTGGAAGGAAAACTACAGGTGCCATAAAGTACTGATCCATACTTCTTTTTCATCATTCCACGCAACACATATAACCAAATCAGTACAGTCAACGTATTTTGTGAACACATCACTAAATCATAAAATACATGACCGGAAAATATGTAGCTGTATTGACCTTATTATTATTGATTTCGCTCGGATTATCCGCTAGCGTGACCGACACTTTCTACATTAAAGATGCCGCCCAAAAGCTCCTTCCCTCCGAAAGGAAGTACCTGCAATACACCGAGACCAGGGATGGGCTGATCCAATTTGGTTCCATACTGACCCGCTCGATCCAAAAAACCAAATATGGTCCACAGGATGTCTTCCTGGTGATACAAACCTATCAAGGCCCCAAAGACATTAACAGAGATTCCAGCTATTGTGATCTGCATACTCTACTTCCTCTGGCCTATCACACCAACATACAATCAGACCAATACCAGGAAAAGGTCATATTCTCCAATGGCAAAATAGATAATACCATTACCTTTAGGGACAGCACACAGCAGTTTACAAAACCTGCTACTGGTTTTTACAATAGTGTAACAACCGATGAATTGATCACCCTGCTGCCCTTACAGGAAAAGAAGCAGTTTATTTTTAAGAATGTAAATACCGGCTTACACTATTTTGAATATGCCACAGTGGTAGAAGTGGAAGGAAAAGAAGAGATCAATTTACCGGCATCGGGGAAAGCGATGTGCTGGAGATTGCGCGTAACCACCGGAAGTACTTACACCATTCAATGGTACACTATCAAAGGGCAGCAGCAGTTAAAGAAAAAGTTCATTCTTAAAAACGGCAATGCATTTATCAGGGTGGCCATGATAGCCTGATAAAGGCACTCAAAATCATTGGTCTATGCAACCCAGGAAAGAAATATTACCGGCAGTTGCCGCCATAATTTTCAACAACAAAGGAGAGGTACTATTACAGCGCCGCAGGGATGTAGGCACCTGGGGTGTTATATCGGGCCATGTGGAATTTGGAGAAAGTGTAACAGAGGCCATCCTCCGCGAAGTACAGGAAGAAACAGACACCACAGCTTCCATTAAAAGGCTGATAGGTATTTATTCATCCCCCCTGTCACAAACCTATCAATACACCGGCAGAACCGTTCAATACGTAACCTCTTACTTTGAGGTCGATCTATTAGCAGATATTCCTCCCCATTTCTCCAATGAAGAAACGGCCGAGCTCCGTTACTTTCCAACCGATGCCATTCCGGCAGAACTGGCCCTGGTAAATCCCTATTGGCTACAGGATGCGATGAATACCCAGGCTGGCCCTTTTATGCGCTGAGCCTCAATGTCAGAGTTTACCCCGCTCTGCAGGGCTGAGCCTGTCGAAGCCATCTTAATACACCCTTCGACAAGCTCAGGGTGACATACTAAAAACAAAAAGGGTGAGCCGCTTAAGCAGCCCACCCTGTCATAGAGAACGGATTAACTTATTTTAATCCATATTTGTACTTGTAGCGCTCGTACAATTGCTTGTGCTTGTCCGTAAGGTTTAATTCACGGCCCTGGATGAATGCCTGCAGAATGATATTGCTGCGCATATCCAGCAGATCACCATCACATACCAGCAGGTTAGCATCTTTACCGGTTTCAATAGAACCGGTTTTTTCAGCTACCCCTAATATTTTGGCCGCATTGAGTGACACAGCTGCCAAGGCCTCCTCTTTGGTCAGTCCATAAGCTGCCGCGGTACCGGCATTAAAAGCCAGGTTACGCTGACGGGTATTGCCATCATCATCATTGATAGCAAACAACACACCAGCTTTTTGCAAAGCAGCCGGCGTCTTATAAGGTTGGTCAACATCGTCATCCACCATCGTGGGCAAATTGTGCATCTGATCCAGGACTACCGCAATATTATTTTGCTTCAGCAGATCAGCGATCTGGTAGCTTTCAGAGCCACCTACAATCACCACATCAAACCCAAATTCCTTCGCAAAGTCAATAGCGATCAGCATTTCCTTTACAATGTTGCAATGCACAAAGAATTTCTGCTTTTTGCTGAATAATCCTTTAACCGCTTCATACTTTAAATTGGTTTCTTCATGCGTTCCTTCCTGGTAGTATGCTTTGGCTTCCCGGAAAAATACTTTTACGTTTTCTACCTGGTCCAGGGCACGCTTCACAGGATCACCGGTAGGTTGCTGACCTCCAAAACGGCCAAAACCACCCCGGCCGCCGCCACGCAACATCAGCGAAGGCATGCGGAAGTGTATACCATTATCTGCTAAGTAGCTGGCATCTTCCCAATTCCACGCATCCAGCTGCACCACCGAAGAGCTGCCGGACAGGATACCGCCATCGGGTGTTATATTGGCCAGCAGGATACCATTGTTGCGCAAAGTATTTGTCACCTTTGAATCCGTATTGTAAGCAACCAGCGACCGGATATTGGGGTTCATCTGCCCCAACTCCGTATCATCGTTCGTAGCCCGTACACTGCCTACCTCTACCAGGCCAACATTGGACTGCGATAAAATAAGACCGGGATAAATATGCTTGCCTTTGCAGTCAATGACTTTCACATCGGCAATAGCAGCCGTAGGGCGAACGTCCACGATCTTGCCCTTGGAAAACAAGACCATGCCATTTTCGATCACTTGTCCGTTACCCACATGCACCGTAGCATTGGTGAGTGCAATAGTTTGTGCCTGCGCGGGAGCAGGATATACCGTTTCCTGTGCGGAAACACTGGTAACGATCCAGCTGCCCATTAATATCGTGAAGAATATTCTTTTCATAATTCAGTTCGTTTACAGGGATTATTTGTTTGCGTTAAGAACCTCAGCTTCCTCTTCTGTAATAGCCAGCAATCCATGACTGTGGTAGTGATCTGTACAGGTAAGGATCACTTCATAGCGGGGTCTTGGACGTCCAAAACCACCACCGGGAGCGCCACCACCTGCTCCAGGCGCACGTTTTGCAGCTGCCAGCTTTTGGATCAGCCTGGTTCTTTCTGCCTGTATTTGGGCACGCAGTTCCTTATCACGCTCACGATCAAAGAAGATAGTACCATCCACAATGGTTTTTTCGGCCACTGCATAAATGCTCAATGGGTTATTGCTCCACAGTACCAGGTCAGCATCCTTACCCACCTTAATACTTCCTACTTTATCATCCACATGCAGCATCTTAGCAGGGTTGAGCGTTACCATCTTCAACGCTTCCTCTTCCGTTACACCACCATACTTCACGATCTTACCAGCTTCCTGGTTCAGGCGGCGTGCCATTTCAGCATCATCCGAATTGATAGCCACATTCAGGCCTACCCTTTGCATGATCGCAGCATTGTAAGGAATGGCATCCACAACTTCCATCTTGTACTGCCACCAGTCGCTGAAAGTAGAAGCATTTACGCCATGTGCTTTCATCTTATCCGCTACTTTATAGCCTTCCAGGATATGCGTGAAAGTATTGATGGGGAAACCAAATTTCTCTGCTACCCGCATCGTGGATGTGATCTCACTTTGTACATAAGAGTGGCAGGTAATGAAGCGCTTCTTATTCATGATCTCTACCAAGGCATCCAGTTCCAGGTCACGGCGTACACCAGGCTTTTTGGCCTTCAGCGCACTCTCGTAATCTTTGGCGCGTTGGAAAGCATCCGTAAGCACCTGCTCTACACCCATCCGTGTATCGGGGAAACGGTTATTGTTTTGTGAGCTGCTGCGTTTTACGTTTTCACCCAGGGCGAATTTGATAAAAGGATCAGCCCCTTTGAACTTCAGTTCTTCATCATTAGCGCCCCAGCGCAGCTTGATCAGCTGTGTTTGTCCACCGATCGTATTGGCAGATCCGTGCAGGATATGAGAAGTAGTAACACCACCGCTCAACTGGCGGTAGATATTGATATCCTCGGGGTTGAGGTTGTCAGCAATGCGCACTTCAGAAGTTACACTCTGTGCACCTTCGTTAATAGAACCAGCCGCAATATGCGAGTGCTCATCAATTATACCAGGCGTTAAATGCTTGCCGGTGCCATCAATGACCTTAACGCCGGCAGCAGCAGACAGGTTCTTCCCGATCTTCGAGATCTTACCACCTGTTACCAGCACATCTGTACCTTCCAGCTTACCATCTTTCTCATTGGTCCATACCGTAGCATTCTTAATGAGGATCGTTTCCTGTTTAGGCACTTCTTCCGCACCATAGGCCAGGAAAGGGAACGTTACCTTGCCCAGTTGCAAAGGCTGCTTGGGTCTTGCACTGTCAGCTTTCGCAACCCCTGCTTTTTCAAAATTCGCTGTCCAGGTAAATTTATTACCGGCGCCATCACGACCTGCACCATTCCATACCCCACCACCGGCTACACCACTCATCACAGTCTCAGTAGCTCTTGGGCCACGACCTTCCGTAAAGCTCAGCTTCACCAGTTTTCCGTCGTAAGTATATTTACCAGTAAGCGTATCTTTTTCAATAAAAGAAGCTGTACCGCCGTCTTTCAGTTCAACCGCCCATGTTTTGGTACCGCTGGCCGTATTGGCTACCAGCTTATAAGTGCCCTTTACATCATACCAGCCATCTTCTTTCACAGCGTATTTATGTCCCTGTACCCAGTTTTGGTACACCACTGTTTTTTCCTGGAAGATAGGGCCTGAGGTGATCAGGAAATTGGCTAGTTTACCGGCGTCCAGGCTGCCTGCTTTATCAGCAATACCCAGCAAGCTGGCCGGTGTTTTGGTCAATGCTTCCAGTGCCTTTGTTTCTGTGAGGCCATATTCAATGGCTTTGCGCAGATTGGCCAGAAATTCGCCCACAGCGCTCAGATCGGAAGTGGTAAGACAAAAAGTGATCCCTGCTTTTTCAAAAGCGGCAGGATTGGAGGGCGCCAGTTCCCAATGCTTCATATCATCAAGACCTGTGAAACGTACATCGTTGGGATCATCCACATCCATGGCTGCAGGATAGTTCAGCGGCAGGATAAATGACGCTTTCGTATCCGTCATTTCTTTGATGCGCTGGTACTCATTACCACCGCCCTTGATGATGTATTGTACACCAAATTCATCGCCAATGCGATCGGCACGCAAAACATTCCATTTGTCATTGGCTTCAAATATCTGTGGCAGGCCCTGGTTGTCATTCCAGGCTTTGAGTGTAAGGTTCATTCCTTCTTTAGACGGGTTGGTCTTATACCAGGCCGCGTCAATATAGCTTTGGCGCAACAAAGCGATCACCCCCATCATTGAGCTGGGGTAGCTTTGTGTAGAAGCTCCTTTATTCAGTGAATAATGGGCAGAAGCTTTTTCTTTTACCATTACCAGGTTTTCCTTCTCATCGGCCAGGGTTACAATAACACCTGTACCCCGGGCAATGCCATCTTTCTGGTGCGTCAATACCGTACCAAAACCTATATCACGCAAGGTTTTGGCCTTTGCTTCATCAGCATTGAACAGCTTGGCAGCCTCCACATCAGCATGGATAGCCTGGTTCCAGCCAAAAGCCCCTTTCTGGTTCGATGTCAGCTGTGCAGGAGCACTGAAGTTAAAACCACCCAATTGACGGGTGGGTGCTGTAATACCATAATCCGAATAGGCATCAATAAAGGAAGGGTAAATAAACTTACCATTACAGTCCACCACTACCGCATCTTTGGGAGCAGCCAGGTTGGCGCCCACGGAAACGATCTTTCCATCCTTGATCACCAGCGTAGCGTTGGTAAGGGTGGTTTGAGCGTCTTTTACGATTGTTGCATTGGTAAAGGCATAATAGCCATTCTTGGGATCAGCCACCCCATTCACGGGAAAAGTGGTCTGGGCCAGTGCAGAAAATTTTAAAGCGAGTAACAGTCCCATCAGGGAAAGCGATCTCCCTGGCGGACGAAGCTTGAGTTTTCTCATATGCTGGTTGGTTTTTATTTGTACAGAAAAGGTCCAATTTAGACAAATGCACTAATTTAGACCACGTAAAAATTGCCTGACCGGCAAATAACCTCCATGAGACGTTTATAGCGACCGTTTCCTGCTCATGAATTATTAAAATTGCTTATTTCTGCTATGAATATCGCCCGCTATATCGACCATACACTGCTCAAACCCACTACCTCCTCAGATGAGGTAAAAAAACTATGTGAGGAGGCCGCCAGCTATGGCTTTGCTGCAGTATGCGTTCCTCCACCCTTCGTAAGACTGGCCAAAAAATATTTATCAGGCAGTAACGTTAAAGTGGCAACCGTCATTGGTTTCCCTTTTGGCTATTCCGTGGCAGCTGCCAAACAGGCAGAAGCCGAGCAGGCCATCGTAGATGGGGCCGACGAACTGGATGTGGTGATCAACCTGGTAGCTCTCAAAGCAGGCAATACCGGCTACCTCGAATCGGAGATACAACCCATCATCGACGCAGCCCACCAGGCCCAACGCCTGGTAAAGGTGATCATAGAAAGTGGCATATTGTTGGCAGAAGAGATCATACAGTGTTGTACTTTATACGCAGATGCAGGTGTAGATTTTGTTAAAACTTCTACCGGCTATGCCGAAAAAGGTGCCAGCGTGGAAGCCGTGCAACTGATGCGCAAACATTTACCGTCTACCGTTCAGATCAAGGCTTCCGGCGGTATCAGAACTTACGCTTTTGCCAAAGAGTTGATCGATGCCGGCGCTACGCGCCTGGGATGCAGTGCCAGCGTAGCCATTGTAACAGGAGAAAAGGAAAGCAGCACCGGAGGATATTAATAAAAAGTGAGCAACACCATCATACTTCGCAATAATCAGTAATTATTAATTAATAATTACTGATTATTGCCCTTGAGAACATAACCTGACTTATTTATGAAGAACCTTATTGCGATATTGTCCTTATTGATCTGCATTCAATCATTCGGACAAACCGATACCAGCTCAGTGATCGTTCACAAAGATGCACGCATTGACATGCTCGTAAAAAAGCAGGTAGAGATCAATGAGATCACCACCCGCAATGCCCGGCGTTTTGTGCCAGGTTTCCGCATCCTGGTCGTCAATACCAATGATCGCAATAAAGCCCTTAGCGCCAAATCAAAATTATACCAGCAGTTTCCCGACCTCACCGTATACCTCATGTACCAGGCCCCCTTCTACAAATTGAAAGCCGGTAACTTCAAAGAACGCAAAGACGCAGATGATTACCTGCCCAATATCCAGCGCCTGTTCCCTACCGGTGTATATGTGGTAAGAGATACCATTGAAGTGAATCCCGATCCATCGGCGTCCGAAAAACCGTAAGTCCGTAAGTCGGAAAGATTTTTGTGCACCTTCTTCCGGACTTCCAGACTTTTCTGACTTTCGGACTATTAGGCTATTTTTGAGGCATGAGTAGCCTGAAAGAAAAAATACAAAGCCTGGCTAATTCTTATGCGCCGGGTTTTATAGATATACGGCATCATTTACATGCCCATCCTGAGCTTAGTTACCAGGAAGTTGAAACCTCTCAGTTCATACAGCAAAAACTACAGGAATTTGGTATCCCATACCAGGTAATGGCCACTACTGGTGTAGTAGGATTGATCAAAGGCAGAAATCCTGATAAAAGGATCATTGCCCTGCGTGCAGATATTGATGCCCTCCCCATATTGGAAGAGAACAATGTTCCCTATAAGTCTACCCGCGAGGGTGTCATGCATGCCTGCGGCCATGATGTACATACCACCTGCCTGTTGGGCGCCGCTAAAATATTGCAGGAATTAAGGGATGAATGGGAGGGAACTGTAAAACTCATCTTCCAGCCTGGTGAAGAACGCAACCCCGGCGGGGCCAGTATCCTCATCAAAGAAGGCGTATTGACCAATCCTGCGCCGGAAGCCATTTTCGGATTGCATGTACACCCCCAGCTGGCCGTGGGCCAACTTAGTTTCCGCGGCGGACAGGTAATGGCCAGCGCCGATGAGATCTATATCACCATCAAAGGCAAGGGTGGGCACGCAGCAGCGCCCCATTTAACCGTTGATACCATCCTGATCGCCTCTCACCTTATTGTGAGCCTGCAGCAGATCATCAGCCGCAACAGGAATCCCCTTTCCCCTTCAGTACTGTCTATTTGCTCCATACAAGGCGGTCATACTACCAATGTGATACCCAGTGAAGTAAAGCTGATGGGCACTTTCCGTGCCCTGGATGAGGCATGGCGCTTTAAAGCCCATGAACTGATCCGTAGCAACGCCGTGGGACTGGTACATGCTATGGGTGGTGAAATAGACCTGCACATCGACGTGGGTTACCCTACCGTCTACAACCATGAGGCCCTGAATGCTACCGCCCGTAAGCTGGCCGAGGATTATATGGGTGCAGAACACGTAGAGACCACCGAAATGCGGATGGGTGCAGAAGACTTTGGCTACTATACCCAACTGATCCCTGGTTGCTTTTACAGATTGGGCGTAATGAATGAAGCCAAAGGCATCACTTCCGGCGTACATACCCCTACCTTCAACATTGACGAAAGTGCTATTGAAACAGGTATGGGCATGATGGCCTGGTTGGGTGCCAGTGCAAGTATGGAATAATCAACCTATCATATGTCAAAACTAACTGCCACGATCTTCCTGCTATTGCTAGGCGCCATCATCACACAGGCGCAAAATCCTGCAGATAGCAAATATGACCGCCAGGAACTAATGATCCCTATGCGCGATGGGGTGAAGCTCAATACCGTGATCTTTACACCCAAAGCAGCTACAGAGAAATATCCCTTCCTGCTCAGGCGTACTCCGTATGGTGTAAGCGGCGCCGGGGCCCCGGATAAAGGCGCTTATGTGAAAGACCTGGCCGATGACGGTTACATCTTTGTATACCAGGACATCCGTGGCCGCTACAAAAGCGAAGGTAAGTTTGAAATGCAGCGCTTCAGCCGCAATAAGAAAGATCCCAAAGCCATTGATGAAAGCACCGACACCTACGACACCTTCGAATGGCTGCTAAAGAACATACCCAACAACAATGGCAAAGCTGGCATGTATGGTATTTCCTATGATGGATGGACAACCATGCAGGGGGCTATTGACCCCCATCCTGCCCTCATAGCTGTATCAGAACAAGCCACCCCTTCCGATATGTGGCTGGGTGACGACTTCCATCACAATGGAGCCTTCCGGCTCAGCTATGGCTTTGAATATGCCTTCATGGAAGAAGCTGCCAAAACCGACAGCCTGTTCGCATTCGGCATGCATGACCTCTACGACTGGTACCTGCAATTGGGCTCCCTGGCTAATGTCAACAAAAAGTATTTCCATAACCATATTCCCACCTGGAATGATTTTGCCAGCCATCCCCATTATGATGCTTTCTGGCAAAAACAATCATTGGCTTACCGGCTCGATTCGCCGCGCGTGTACACCATGCATGTGGCCGGCTGGTGGGACCAGGAAGATTTTTATGGTCCGCAAAAAGCCTATGAAGTACTGGAGAAAAAAGACAGAAGTCACAAGAACTATATTGTAGCTGGCCCCTGGAATCACGGAGGCTGGGCAGGCGGCCCCGGCAATACCCTCGGCAATATCAACTTCGACAAAGAGACCGGCCCTACCTTCCGCAAAGACATCCAGGCCCGCTGGTTTGCTTACCACCTCAAAGGAAAAGGAGATGGCAATTTTGCAGAAGCTATCACATTCCAGACCGGCTCCAATGTGTGGAAGAACTATACCAGTTGGCCACCGGCAGAAGCTGTGAAACAAAACCTCTATTTCCATCCCAACGGACAGCTTTCTTTCGACAAGCCATCGGCCCCGAAAGCATTTGACAGCTATGTGTCTGATCCCGCCCATCCCGTACCTTATCGCTCAAGACCAATAGAGCAAACCTATGGCCCCGGTTCACGCTGGCGCACCTGGCTTACCGAAGACCAGCGCTTTGTGCACAATCGTCCCGATGTATTGAGCTGGCAAACGGATGTATTACAGGAAGACATGGCCATCACTGGTCAGTTATGGGCCAGATTGTTTGCTGCTACTACTGGCAGCGATGTAGACTGGGTGGTGAAATTGATTGATGTATATCCTGCTGAATATCCCCAGGATCGTAAAATGGGAGGCTATCAGTTCATGGTGTCCAACGATGTATTCCGTGGCCGTTACCGCAAAAGCTTTGAGCACCCGGAACCCATCGTCCCCAACAAAGTCGAGACCTATAATATCGACCTGCACACCATCAACCATGTATTCAAGAAAGGGCACCGCATCATGGTGCAGGTACAAAGCAGCTGGTTTCCCATCATCGACCGCAACCCACAAAAATATGTGCCTAATATTTTTGAGGCCAAAGAAACAGATTTTCAGGCGGCTACCCATTCCATTTACCGCTCGGCACAGTTCCCTTCACACATTGAACTATCAGTGATGAAGTAATGGTCTTTTGACAGGCACCAAGGTGGGTCGCTCTGCAGCGCTGCATACGCCGGGCGGCAGAGCGACTCACCTTAAACGGGTGGCCCGTAGAGGACGCACCCCCAGGCCGCACAAAGCATAAAAAAAGGGGCAGGTAAAGACCTCCCCCGTGTTAACAAAAGTCAACTGCGTATAGAAATAAATCGTTTATCGGCTTAACAAATTTCAAACATCACCTTATTGGCAAGCCCTGCCTCTCCTTCATTGGCTTCATAAAATTTCACGCTATCTTCTTCACACTGCAGGGTAAACAATAAGCGCTGCCGCTCCTGCCCCGTTTGCACCGGCTCGGTTTCATACACAATACTGCGTACCGTATAATCACTGTTCATGGTGCAATCGACCTGCTTCACCTTATTGGCAAAACGCACTTCCTGCCCATCGGGCAATAAATAATGCAGGTAAATGGTCTCCTGGTCTACCCAGATATCCGTAAGCACCGAAGCGGTACTTTCCAGCTTGCCGCCAGGCCCTACCCTGAACTGCTTTTCACTATGCAGGTGCAGGGGCTCCCTCATTCCATGCTGAACCTGGCTGCCAAACAGCAGGCAACCGATGTGATCTACAATTTCTTTTTTCATGCTGTATATGCTTTAAGATGAACCTGGCGACCGTACCAGGCAATGTGATTACCTTACTCATGCGACAATACGCCAGGTCTACTTTTCTTCGTATTTATTGACCAGCACCCTTATCTTCTTTCCATCCAGGCGGGCCATTTCCACTATTATCTGAAGTTTACCCTCTTTGGCTTCTATCGTCATACTGCCTTCTGAGGTTTCTCCGCTATCCGGTTTTTGAAACTCCACTTTATAGACCGCTTTACCTTCTTTGTAGATCTCTTTCCATTCGCAGGTAGTGCTCTTGATCGTGGCCGTCATGGCGCTCATCCGCTCATTTACATTAATGGTGATACTCTCTTTGGTAAAATCAATGACCAGCGCATCCGTCTTATTGTTGACTACCTCGCCCTCCGGGCTGATCATTTCCTGTTTGTCGGAAGTGTACGTAACTTTCTTATCGCATTGAGCGATACCGGCTGTGGCAGCCAGCAGAAGAATGGCAAGTGAAAGGAGCATTTTTTTCATGGCTATACTTTTAGTTTTAGTGTATCAAGGGTGCCCCGGCATCCGGGTTGTATATCAATTTGTGTGCTGAGACAATCATTTCAGGATGTAGGTTACAGCATATTCCAGAATCCAGGGAATTCTTTCCACCAACCCGGCCAACGGCATGACAAACAGGCCTTATGGCAGGTCAAAAATTAAGCAGTTCCAACCTGTTTAGCATACCCGACGACTCAATGATCCCATCATAATCATCGTCCCTTTCTCTTTCCACTGCACCCGCTGTCTCCATCTGCCCTGCAGAATATTCATAGTGGACCGGTCCGGCTGCTGCCTGTTCCTCCTTCGCACCGCGTGGCACAAAAAAGGAAGTCACCAGCAATACAACAATTAGAACCAGGAATCTCATAACAAACCTTTTAATGATTAAGCTGTCAGCCTGTCGAAGGGCCACAAGGGTGGGTCGCCCTTAAAGGGCGGCTCACCCTGATAATTTTCACCCCCTCTCCTTCCGCTTCACCGTATCCCAGAAGGCCAGCAACAGCACGCCCACAAACCATACATAAGAATAATATTGGTGTGTCTGATCCCCTTTATTCAGGTTTCTGAAATAGGTAAGCGCCGTATAGGCATAGGGATAAATATGGATCTTTTCCCACTCAATGATCATGAGTGCAGTGATCAGCAAGGCCAGCCCGATACCTACCGGAGCGATGTAATTCCTCAGGCGCAGACTTAGCCAGTATTGAATAGCCGTCACAGCCAGGATCGAAGCATACATCTTGCCCGTTATGATCAACATATCCTTCCAGGGAATGGCCGTATCGAAAAAAGTATAGCCGCTCACCACTATATTGGCAGTATATCCCGTTAGGATCATAAAGCAATTAAACAATAAAAGGGAGGCCAAAATCAGCAGGTGAATAACCAGGAATTTGGAAAAGAAGACATCTGCATAACTGCGTGGTGAGGCGTACACCTGCTTCCAGGTATTGTTACGGTATTCAATTTGCACTACCAGGCTGGTCACCAGTATTACATACATGGGCAAAAAGAAAGCAGCAGCGGGCTGCCAGCTCATATTCATATAACTACGCCATGCATCTGTCTTCAACTTTTGCGCAAAATGTTCCGGTTTAGATACCAGCATCAGGAAGGAAACAATGGATACAAAGGCACTGGCCAACAAGGTGAGCCAATAGGCAGCCGTTTTACGGCATTTCCACAATTCCACTTTCGTATTGATAATAAAAGAGGCCATGATTATTCGGATGTGATTTGAATAAATAAGTTTTCCAGGTCATTTTGCGTAAGCCCCAGGTGATATACTTCCACCCCCTGCTCTATGAGCGTTCTGTTCAACAACGCCACTTTTTCCCTGCTCTCAAAATGTACCAGCAGTTTGGTGCCATTCACTTCCTTCACCGGAAAATGGCCGTTCAATACCTTTTGCGCTTTTGCCGTATCGTTCACTTCTATTTCGATGGCCGACTGCTTTGATTTCAATCGCTGCAGATCCTGCAAAGGCCCCTGGAACAACAGTTTTCCTTTATTGATAATCCCTACATGCGTGGCCATCTTTTCTACCTCAGCCAGCATATGGCTCGATACAAGGATGGTCTTGCCTTGTTCCCGGTTCAGCATTTTGATCAGTTCACGCGTCTCAATGATCCCGCTGGGGTCCAGTCCATTGGTAGGCTCATCCAATATCAACAGTTCCGGATCATGCAACAGCGCAATAGCGATCGACAGTCGCTGCTTCATACCCAATGAATAGGCTTTGGCCTTCTTATTGGCCGCATCCGTAAGCCTTACCATCTCCAGCACTTCATCGATCCTTTTCTTCGGGCATTGGTAAGAAAGACGGAACATTTCCAGGTTCTGCCTGCCTGTAAGGTGCAGGTACAATGACGGCTGCTCTATCAATGACCCCAATCTGCGCAGGATCTCGATCCGCTGTTGGGCCAGTTCTTTTCCAAACAGGGTGATACTACCTTCCTGCTTCCTGAGCAGGCCCAGTATCAGCCGCAGGGTGGTTGTTTTACCGGCCCCATTGGGTCCCAGAAAACCATAGATGCTTCCTTTAGGGACCTGTAAACTTAACTGTTGAAGGATGGGTTGCCCGGACCGGAACAAAAAGTCCAGTCGCTGGGTCTCAATAATATAATTACTCATGTTATTCTGTTGAAGTAATGGTTGCTTTGCGCAGGTTATGGCCTTTTAATGAAAATGTGGAAACGCTATCCGTTTGTATGCTGAGCTTACCAAAGAAGGCCTCACCTTCTTCCAGCCTCGAATTCTGCAGGTTTGCTTCTAATGTGTTTACGTGTATAAAGCCATCAAACCGCAAGAGAGAGCCCTGGCCGGCATTTACCCTGATGGCATCATAGAAGGTGGCATCTGCATCCCGCTGGCCATTTTCAAAGGCCAGGTCTGTTTCGGACAGTTGAAAATTATAAACAGGTTTCAAAGCGCCAGGGTCGGCTATGTTTTTAACTACTATATGGCTGTTTACAGCATGGATACTGTCTACATTGGGAATAAAAAGTTCAATATGACCATAAGCCATCTGAGTTTTGCTGTTGCGATCTTTCCGGGAAGTATCTGCTTCCACATACAATACACCATTCTCTAATCGCCACTTTACTTCTTCTTCACCGCCCTTCCAGATCTCCAGTCTGGCCGAATCGGAAGGAATGATCATGATATTATTCAACTCGCTGATAGAAATGCTTTTAATAGTTCCCTGTAGCCTGTGCACATCACTCCAGTCATTGACCGGGTCTCTTTTTACCGTATTCCCATTGGCATATTTAACCCGTACCAGCGTAAACAGGCTGCAAAAAACAAGGATCGTGACAAGAAATAGTCCAGTTAATATTTTATTACTCGTTCTCATGTTACTGAGTTATGCGGGTTAAGCGAAATGTTGTTGTTTATATTTTTCATACCAGGGCTTCAGGTCTTCCGGCGTCATACCCAGCAGGTACATATTACGGAAAAGCTGTGGCAGGTCTTTTTCCGTAAACTCCAGTTTGCGGTAGGCTATGGCCTGCTTCAAGGCGCCCGGTGATACGAAATAACCAATGCCCCGCTGGTTGTAAATGATCTCCTGTTGTTGCAGGAATTCGAACGTGCGCATCACGGTATTGGGGTTTACTTCCAGCTGTACTGCCAGCTCACGAACCGAAGGCACCCTTTCTTCAGGCTTCCATTCCTGCAGCAGTATCTTCTCGCACACATAGTCTGCGATCTGTAAGTATATAGCTTGCGATTCTCTGAATTGCATAATAATTTGTTTACGTTGGTTAAATCTCTTTTTCCTTTAACCTGAAGTAAGTGACCAACCAGAATACAGGCGCCAACAAATACTTGAAGTAACCGAAAAACACATCGCCGGTCCAGGAAGGCAGCATAATAACCTGTTGCCCCCATGTATTACCTGGTCCTGGTAAATTGAACTCAGTAAAATTGCCTCTAAAACCGCCCTCTGGTAATATGTTTGACAATATCTGCCCCACCAGGAAGATAAAGAACAGGATTATCAGCAATAGGGCAATGGTGGTCTTAATAAAACTATAATTGGGGAAATAAATGGAGCCCAATGCATAAGCCCCCTGTACAGAAAAGAATATTAACAAAGTAAGCATTAACGCATTGAACGGATTAGTGTTTTCATGTGGCTGAAATCTGCCAAAAACATTTGCTAAGATTGCCGGCTTAAATGTGCTACCCTCCGAATGGTCCTTTTCCCACCTGGCCTGTTGAATGGCATTATGCACATGCACCATAATAAAATCGACGATATAGAAAATAACGGTGTAGCAAACAAAAAAGATCACTATACAATAAAGCATCATCACCAGCACCTTTTCCAGATGGGAAGCAGGTACGGCCAAAAAATTAAGTGCTTTGGATTTATTGCCAAGATCGCTGAAGAGCATACTGGCAAAGAGTGAGCCGGTAAGGAAAAGACCTACATAGTAGGTGATGATCTGGCCTTCACGGTTCATAGCTCCACTTCCATCTACCAGCATCAGGAAGCCATACCACAGCAACAGTAATGAGCCGATGGCTGCCAGCGAAAGCGTATATTTATTCCGGTTGTCGCCCCAGTGCTTACGCACCAGCAGCCCCCAGCGTTGAAGATCAAAAACCTGGTTCATGATAGTTGTTTAAGAATTAAAAGCGGATTGAATGGGTTGACGGTTAGTAACAATGGCCTTGTACAGCAGTTCAAGATCTATCCTGCTCTCTTCACCATCCATATTGGGGGTAATGATCGCATTGCCACGCAGGGAACTTTCACTGTACAAAGCATGTCTTACTTCCTCCTGGTCGAATGAAATACGGAACGACAACTTGCGGGAGATATCTTCGATGGTCTGGTCAAACAGGATCGCACCCTCATCGATAATGGTGATCCGGTCTATCAGGTTTTCCAGGTCCTTTACCTGGTGGGTACTGATGATCACACATTTGTTTTCATCGATAGCACCGGCCATAACCTTGCGAAACTGGCTTTTACTCATGATATCCAATCCATTGGTTGGCTCGTCCATCAACAACACGGAAGTATTGCAGGCAAGGCCAAAACTGATGAGTACTTTCTTTTTCTGCCCATAACTCATACTCTCGAGTTTGGTATCGACCGGGATCTCAAACTCCAGGATATATTTGCCAAACTGTTGCTGATTGAAACGGGGATAAAAGGGCGATAGGTTATTCACCAGTTGCTGCAGGGGAATATTGGGCAGGTAAAACTCTTCGGGTACCATAAATACTTCCTGCAAAAAGGCCGGCTGGCGCTTGCCCGGCTCAAAGCCCATTACATCAATACTGCCCTGGTCGGGAAACAAAAGGCCCGCAATATTGCGCAGCAGGGTCGACTTGCCTGTGCCATTCTTGCCCAGTAAGCCGTAAATATGGCCGGGTTGTAACTGCAGGCTCAATCCCGTAAATACCTTTTTCTTACGGTAGCCAAAGTGCAATTGTTGAATATTGACCATGTTTGGTGTTTTAGTGTACTACTTAAATAGTACACAAACATACCAATACTGCTCCAACTTCCAAATCTTTTTTAGAATTTTCTCTTACCGTTTATCCATTTGCAGTGTTATGCATTTACAATCAATCGATTAAGACTACTAACTCATTTTTATCCAGGTAAGATCTTAATACACAGGAACCTGCCTTGTACCCTATCCAGCTGTATGGCCCCGCCATCGTAAGATCTTCCCTTATTGTCTTTTGATTCGTACCATATCCGGTTCTGGTATACGGATAAACCGTAGATAAGCCGTATATAACCTGTATATAAGCCGTAGATAAGCTGTCCTTTTAAGAGACGGCTTATCTACGGCTTAGCTATGACTTAAGATTAAATTAATTACTACTTACCCCAAAACAAGAGTTGAATAAGGGGCGCTCAAGACCGGAGAAACCCACCCAGTGGGCTTACCAATATTAGCCTTGTCTTTACCTAACTGGCAGATTAACACCTGTCTATTATAATTACCTTAAATTGCACGCCTGTTTTTATGGCGGGAAGGCCAATCAACCAAATATCCCAAACCACCCTTCCCAGCCCTCTGATTAAAATATAAGTATGAAAAAAGAATTTATTAGAGAACAGGCGCTGGAGTACCATGCCAAAGGAAGACCCGGTAAAATAGAAGTAATCCCCACCAAAGAGACCAAAACCCAAAGAGACCTCTCTCTTGCCTACTCGCCCGGAGTAGCCGAACCTTGCAGAGAAATTGAAGCCAACCCGGAAGCAGTTTATAAATACACCGCCAAAGGCAACCTGGTAGGCGTGATCAGCAATGGCACCGCTGTACTGGGCCTGGGAGATATTGGTCCCGAGGCCGGCAAACCCGTGATGGAAGGCAAGGGCGTACTCTTCAAAATATTTGCCGATATCGACGTATTTGATATTGAGATCAATGAGAAAGACCCCGAAAAGTTTGTACAGATCGTGAAAGCGCTGGAGCCCACTTTCGGAGGTATCAACCTGGAAGATATCAAGGCGCCTGAATGCTTTTACATTGAGCAAAAGCTGAAGGAGCAGATGAAGATACCGGTGATGCACGACGACCAGCATGGCACCGCCATCATCAGCGCGGCCGCCCTGCTCAACGCTGTGGAGATCCAAAAGAAAAAAATAGAGAAGGCAAAGTTTGTAGTGAACGGAGCCGGCGCTTCGGCCATGGCCTGTACCAAACTGTACATAGCGCTGGGTGCTAAGAAAGAGAACATCCGGATGTTTGACAGCAAGGGGCTTATTCATGAAAGCCGTACGGACCTGGATGATATGAAGAAAGAATTCCTGAGTACCGGTAAAAATCTCTCCCTCACGGAAGCCCTGGTAGATGCCGATGTATTTATAGGTCTCAGTAAAGGAAATGTACTCAGTGCCGAAATGGTGAAGTCAATGGCCAAAAATCCCATTGTATTTGCCATGGCCAATCCCGATCCGGAGATCACTTACGAAGCAGCTACCTCCGCCCGCAAGGATATCATCATGGCCACGGGCCGCAGTGATTATCCCAACCAGGTAAACAATGTACTGGGATTTCCCTTCATTTTCCGCGGCGCGCTCGACGTACGTGCCACACAGATCAACGAAGCCATGAAGCTGGCTGCTGTAAAAGCGCTGGCCGAACTGGCACGCACACCTGTACCCGATATTGTAAACCTGGCCTATAACCAGAACAACCTGGCATTTGGCCCCGAATATATTATTCCCAAACCGGTTGACCCTCGTCTCTTATCTACCGTAGCACCTGCCGTGGCCAAAGCTGCTATCGAAAGCGGTGTAGCACAGATAAAGATCGACAATTGGGAAGCCTATGCTATTGAACTGGAAAAACGCCTTGGTCAGGACAACCAGGTAATGCGTATCCTGGGCAATAAAGCCCGCCGCGATCCAAAACGTATTGTCTTTGCCGAAGCAGATAACCAGAAGATCCTGAAAGCTGCCCAGATCGCATTTGAGGAAGGCATTGCCTATCCCATACTGCTGGGTGATGAGAAAAAGATACGTGCCATTGCCAATGCTATGAAGATCGACCTGGATGATATGCCCATTATTGATCCACGCAGTGACGATTATGAGGAGCGCAGGAAGATCTATGGCGACCTGTTCTTTGAAAAAAGAAAACGCCGCGGTGTAAACCGGTATGAGGCTACCAAGATGATGAAGGACCGCAACTATTTTGGCACCATGATGGTGGAAACCGGCGATGCCGAAGGGATGATCTCGGGCCTTACCCGTAATTATCCTGAAACCATTCGTCCGGCCCTGCAGGTGATCGGGACGGAGCCTGGCGTAAAGAAGATTGCCGGTATGTACCTGTTGCTTACCAAACGCGGCCCCATCTTTATGGCCGATACCACGGTCAACTTCAACCCCACAGCGGAAGAGCTGGCTGATATTACCCTGATGGCAGCCCAGGAAGTAAGGAATTTCAACCTGGTGCCCCGCATTGCTATGCTCAGCTATTCCAACTTTGGCAGCAGTGACTCACCCGAAGCCAAGCTGGTATCAAAAGCGCGTGATATAGTAAAGCAGAAAGACCCTGGTTTAATTGTAGATGGTGAAATGCAGGCCAGTATTGCCTTTAACCAGGAGATCATGAAAGAAAGCTATCCTTTCAGTGAACTGATCGATCAGGAAGTGAATACCCTCATTTTCCCCAACCTGGCAGCCGGCAACGTGGCATACAATTTACTGAAAGAAGTAGGGGGTGCAGAAGCCATTGGCCCCATCCTGCTGGGATTGAAGAAACCGGTGCATATCCTGCAGCTGGGCAGCTCAGTAAGGAGCATTTACAATATGGCATTGATCACGGTGATCGATGCACAACTGAAATGTAAGGGCAATGCGGGTGAGGCCAGCCAAAAACCTCATTGGTGGAAGAAGGCAAAAAAATAAACAAGGACGCCCTCATAAGGGCATTCTTACACATTTAACGAGGCGAAGTGGTCAATACTCAGTTAGTTGGCTTATTATTGTAGTAAGAATCTATGACACTATTTACCGAATTTGGCCGCTACCTGTTGATGATTAAAGGCATGTTCTCCAAGCCGGAGAACGGCAAGATGTATTGGAAGGAATTCATGCACCAATGCGGTGAGATAGGTATTGGCTCCCTGGGTATCGTAGTGTTGATCTCCTTCTTCATCGGGGCGGTATCAACGCTGCAAACAGCTTACCAGTTGGTAAGCCCCATTATCCCCAGGAGCACCATTGCACAGATCGTGCGTGATACCATCATCCTGGAGTTTGCTCCTACCCTGGTCTGTATTGTACTGGCCGGTGTAATAGGCAGTAAAATAGCCAGTGAGCTGGGCAATATGCGCGTGAGCGAACAAATAGATGCACTGGAGATCATGGGTATCAATACCAAGACCTACCTGGTATTGCCCAAGATAGTGGCCGCATTGCTTACCATCCCCATGCTGATCATTATTGCAGGCGGACTGGGCATCTGGGGCGGCAGGCTGGCAGGCACCCTGTCGGGCATTCTTTCTCCCCAGGAATTCGATACTGGACTCTTAAATGCTTTTGTACCGTACAATGTGTTCTTTGCGTTGATAAAAGCCTATGTTTTTGCATTCATCATTTCCAGCATCTCTGCTTTTTATGGCTACCATGTGAATGGCGGCGCGCTGGAGATCGGCAGGGCCAGTACCAAATCGGTAGTCGTTAGTTGTATCTCTATACTATTTGCTGATTATATATTGTCGCAATTATTGTTAAGCAATTAAAGGTAAACAGGTGAACTGCCGGGCAACCGGCAGTTTCATCTTTAGCATATGATAGAAGTAAAAGATATCAAGAAGGGCTTTGGAGAAAAGCAGGTGCTTAAAGGCGTCAATGTGAAAATGGAAGCCGGTAAGTGCAACCTGATCATTGGCGCCAGCGGCAGTGGCAAAACGGTATTCATGAAATGCCTGGTAGGCCTTTTTGAACCCGATGAAGGCGAGATCCTGTACAATGGTATCAACTTCCTCACCATGGATGATGAGCAGCGCAAGGATATCCGCAAGCAGATCGGTATGCTGTTTCAGGGTTCTGCTTTATTTGATAGCCAGACGGTGGAACAGAACATTATGTTCCCGCTCGACATGTTCACCAAAGACAACTATGCCACCAAGCTGAAGCGGGTAAATGAAGTGCTGGACCGTGTGAAGCTGAAAGATGTCAACAAGAAATTCCCGGCAGAGCTGAGTGGTGGTATGAAAAAACGGGTGGGTATTGCCCGCGCCATCGTGCTCAATCCCAAATACCTGTTTTGCGATGAACCCAACTCGGGCCTTGATCCCCAAACATCCCTGGTCATCGATAAGCTGATCAAAGAGATCACCGTGGAATATGAGATTACCACCATTGTCAATACGCACGATATGAACAGCGTAATGGAAATTGGTGATCACATCATTTACATGCACCAGGGGCAGAAAGAGTGGGAAGGCAATAATAAAGAGATCATCTTCAGTAAAAATGAATTGCTCAATGAATTCATCTTCGCTTCTGAATTCTTAAAGGACGCCAAAGACATGCGTATGCTGGAACAAACCGGCAAGATCGATAATGACAGGAATATGGATGAAATGATCAAATGATCACTTATATAATTCCAGCTTGCGGGTCAGCCTGTTGATCGTTGTTTTATCACCATATACTGCTATGCCACTGTAATTGATCTCCGCTTCTTCCAATCCTTCCAGCGAAGCTTTGTAGGTCTCATAACTACGCGCTGTTTGTGCAACTTCGGATAGATCAATAACGAGCAGCCCACCTTGCTGTTTTGCTTCTCCACAAATTCGTTTTATATCCTCCCTGGTAGCTTTCAACATAGGCAGGGGAATCCAGGTAAGCCCTGCATGCCTGCCGCCGGAAGCATTTTGCAGGTCTTCTGCTATCATATAAGGCAGTTTATTACCCAATGATGCACCCAGCACAGCGGCTGTATTAATGGCCAGCCCGGCCGGCAGATCGCTGGCAATGATCATCACCGCCTTCATCAGGTCCTGCAGGTGGATCTCCATTTTAATATCAGCCCGTTCATATTCTGTGGGCGGTAATGGCACTTCAATAAAGCCCAGTTTCTTATAGAGGTGTATGGCAGGCTGGAGACGGGTATTGGACAACAATTCTACTTTCTTGATACCAAGTTCTTTGGCCTTATCGATACAGGCTTTGCCCAGTGCGTAACCAATGCCTTTACCCTGTACCGTTTCCGATACCGCCATCTTGGCCAGTTCAAATACCCGCTGGTTTACCTTGATCAGCGCACAGGCACCCACTACAGCGCCTTCCCAAAGGGCCATGAAAATAAATCCTCCCTTGTTAAGGATGTATCCTTCCGGATCATTGAGCGCCCGGTTATCAGCCTCTTCCAGGCGGAAATACCGGGTGATCCATGCCTGGTTCAACTGGCGGAATGCTTCCCGGTGTGCGGGCTCATAAGGCACGATCTTCAACTGCTGATCTACTGCTGTAAGCATAATTTCCTTTTGATGCAAAGTTACCGGCGGCGGAAAAGATGGGCAATAACGAACAAATGGTGATGGTTTAGCGAAGCTGGTTTTCATGCTGTTCGCCCCAGAACCACATTTGTTTGATAATGGGACACACCGTAGCACCATAAGGGGTGATGGAATACTGTACTTTCAGGGGCGGCTTGTGGCCTGTAACCGCCTTGGCAATGATGCCCTCCCCTTCCAGCTCTTTCAATTGCTTGATCAGGATACGCTCGCTCATTAGAGGAAACTTTCGCCTGATCTCGCTGTAGCGACGGTTCTTATCGGACAAATAGATCAATATCTTCACTTTGTACTTGCCCTTGATCACCTGTAAAAAAGTATCAATAGGACTATAAATGGCAGCCATAACACTGGTATTAAATTATTCTTAATATCGGACCTATCAGGCTCTCTTTCACCCCGTTAAAGGGCTTTGGGCCTGTATTTAAGCGCGTAGGATTTACGATTCAGGGCCTGGGATTTTACCTCCCTACATATGCACTTTATGCCTTACTTTTGCCCCTCCTGAATTTATAAATCACGACTATGAGCATATTAGTTAACAAACAATCAAAGATACTGGTGCAAGGCTTTACCGGTACGGAAGGCACTTTTCATGCTACGCAAATGATCGAATACGGAACGAATGTGGTAGGCGGCGTTACGCCCAATAAAGGCGGCACTACCCACCTGGATCGCCCTGTTTTCAATACAGTAGCTGAAGCTGTACATACTACAGGCGCTAATGTATCGATCATATTTGTACCTCCCGCTTTTGCAGCCGACGCTATTATGGAAGCCGCTGAAGCTGGTATTGGCCTCGTGGTTTGTATTACTGAAGGTATTCCTGTACAGGACATGGTAAAAGCTAAACTGTTCCTGCAGAGTACCGGCACAAGACTGATCGGTCCCAACTGTCCCGGTGTGATCACTGCCGGCGAATGCAAAGTAGGCATCATGCCCGGTTTTGTATTCAAAAAAGGCAAGATCGGTATCGTTTCCAAATCCGGAACGCTTACCTATGAAGCTTCTGACCAGGTTGCCAAGGCCGGCTTAGGTGTTTCTACCGCAGTAGGTATCGGTGGCGATCCCATCATTGGTACTACTACCAAAGAAGCCCTGGAAATGTTCATGAACGATCCAGAAACTGAAGGTATCGTGATGATCGGAGAAATTGGTGGTGGCATGGAAGCAGAAGCCGCCCGCTGGTACAAAGAGCAAAAGGTGAAAAAACCGGTAGTAGGTTTCATCGCCGGTCAAACCGCTCCTCCCGGACGCCGCATGGGCCACGCCGGCGCCATCGTAGGCGGTGCAGAAGATACAGCTGCCGCAAAAATGGCCATCATGGAAGAGTGCGGGATCAATGTAGTATCAAGCCCGGCAGATATTGGCGCTACTATGGCCAGGATCATCAAGAAGTAAATTAACTTTCTTACAATAAGTAAAATGGTGAGCCACCTTGCAAAGGTGACCCACCATTTTGCTTTTGGCACTTGTGGCTCACTCCTTGTCATTGCCTTTCTGATATATTGCTCTACTTTTGCTATACCCCGTAATATCAAAAGCCCCGGACAGTGCCGGGGCCATCGATTTAATCCATCACTTTAAACACGTAGAAACTTTAGTTATTTGAACTGCCGGATAAAATTGGCCAGGTCATCCTTACTGCTGCTGAATGAGAATACTTCATACAGTATGAAATAATCCTGTTTATTCACGGTATTCTTGTAGGCATATTTGGCCAGGTCGAGCTTATAGTTGTCGAAAGAATACATCTGCAACAATTGCTTTACCTGGTCGGCGGTAAAATAATTCTGGTCGATCACCTGCTTGGCAATGGTAACCCTTGAGTTGTCGAAACGCTCATTGGTAAGGGTGGCCTTGAGGGCTGCAAAGGACTGATCGCTCATAGGACGACCATACCTGTTATCATTATCAGGGTAGGGGTCGCGGCCCGGGTTGCGATCAGGACGATCAGGATTGCGGCCGGGATACCTGTCACGATCATTATTCTGATCATAGTTGTCCGTATTCACATAGTTGGGATCTTTCATGGACAACTCATCAAACAATACCCTTCCAAACCGGTTGATCACAATATCAATATGATATTGAGGCCTTACATTCATGTTTTTCTGAAAGATGAGGGTTTGCTTTTTGATGCCATAACTGACTGAGCTTTTGATAGGAGCAGCATACACTTTGATGGCGTGAAAACCTGCCGATACAGCCGGGATGAGCAAAAAGTCGTCACCATCATTAGCACGGTTGCTGACCTGTTTCCCATCTACTTCCACTATGATGCGGTTGCTGCTAAGATTGGTAACACTCACTTTTCCATCATTGGGATGAGCAAAAGTGGTATAGGTAATCACCAGTAAAGCAAGGGTAAAAATCTTTTTCATATAGACCTCCTGTTGGTTGTTTAGGGTTTGATGCCAGGACGCACAGATCGTTTAGCGAGAATATGTTAAAGGATTGCTATTTCAGCCATAGGGTCGTTTGGTGTATGAAATTGGATTAAAAACTGCATCATAACAGGGTAGCACGCAGTTTAAAACGCCCAAAGGTGCAAAATATTGCAGATTGTATAACTTGTATAAAATTTGATGGTATGCCTGTTAAAAAGGTCTTTCTCTTAGTATTAGCCACATTATCTCTGTTTACAGTAACCGCCCAGCAAAAAATGAATACCTACGACAAAGCCTGGAAGAAAATCGACAGCCTCATTCAGGAAAAAGGACTGCCTGCATCTGCCCTCACGGAAGTGAATAAGGTATATGCACAAGCGCAAAAAGAAAAGAACGATGCACAGCTCATCAAAGCCCTGATATACCGTGCCCAGTTGCGCGCTATAAAAGAAGAAGCGGCAGGCCCTAAAAGTATTGCCGATATGGAAGCGGAAATAGCCAAAGCCACAGAGCCGGCGCGCTCCATCATTCAAAGCATTACTGCCGGCATGTACTGGAGCTATTTCCAGCAAAACCGGTGGAAGCTCTACAACCGTACAGCCACCGTCAACTTCAATAAAGCCGATATCGCCACCTGGAGTACTGATGATTTTCATAAGAAGATCGGCGAACTGTATTTGGCTTCTTTGAAGAACGAAAAGTTGCTACAGCAAACCAAACTGGAGCCTTTTGATCCCATCATTCAAAAAGGGAAAGCCCGTTACCTGCGTCCTACCTTGTTTGACCTGCTGGCTACCCATGCACTCAACTATTTCAAAACAGATGAAAGGAATATCACCAAACCGGCCAATGCTTTTGAGATCGATGATCCCGCGGCTTTTGGAGATGCCCGGTCATTTGCCACACACCGGTTCGTCATCACAGACAGCAGCTCTCTCCATGCCAAAGCATTGCAACTATACCAGCGCCTGACCCAATTTCACCTCAATGACGCCAAGCCCGATGCCCTGATAGACATCAGCATCGAACGCCTGGTGTTTGTGAACAGCTACGCTGTACTGGACAACAAAGAAGCGCTATACCGGAAAGCCCTGGAACAGATCACGACAGCCCACGGCAGCTTACCGATCGCAGCCCAGGCCTGGTACCTGCTGGCCTATACCTATGCCGCAGAAGCCGGCCAGTATGATGCCTTAAAAGATACCACCCATCGTTTTGCCTATTTGAAGGCCAAGGATATCTGTGAACAGGTGGTGCAGCAAAAAGATTCCAGCGAAGGCAAGGCCAATTGCATTAACCTCCTCACCAGCATACAACGCCAGGAGATCAACCTGCAAACGGAGCGGGTAAATATACCAGCCCAGCCCTTCAGGATACTCGTCACTTACCGCAATGTAACGCAGCTTCATTTCAGGGTGGTGAAGATGGATAAAAAGACCAGGGAAAGCCTGGGTACGGATACCTGGAATGATGAGTATTGGAAAAAGCTGATCAATCTGCCGGTGATCAAATCCTTCACACAAAGCTTACCCGATACCAAAGATTACCAGCAACACCGCACAGAGATCAAGGCAGATGGCCTTCCTGTAGGGGAATATGCTTTCCTGATCAGTGCCAACAACAATTTCAGCCTCACCAAAAACCCACTGGCGGTACAATCATTTTATGTATCCAACCTTTCTTATATCAATAAAGGCAATGATTATTTTGTACTGGACCGGGAAACCGGCGCTCCCATTGCCCGGGCAGCCGTACAGGTGTGGTATCGTTCTTATGATTACAATGCCCGTAAAGAGGTAGAACGCCAGGGAGAAAATGTGTTCTCCGACAAGAATGGCTACTTTATGTTGTATCCTCCCAAGACCAATAGCAATAATTATTTCCGTATAGAGGTATCTACCAAAGAAGATCATTTATCACTGGATGAATACCAGTATAACTACCAACGGCCTGAACAAGGACCGGCTAAAGCCTTTAACCAGACCTACCTGTTTACCGACCGTTCTATTTACCGGCCTGGTCAAATAGTATATTTCAAAGGCATTGTGATCAACCAACGGGAGGCATCCGGTCAAAATGCCATCGTGGCCAACTTCTCTACTACCCTGGCCCTGTTTGATGTAAACGGACAGCAGGTAGACTCGATCAAGGTGACCACTAATGCCTATGGCTCTTATTCCGGTAAATTTACCCTGCCCGCGAATGTGTTGAATGGTTCATTCCGCATCCAGGATATGAAGACCAATGGCAACAATAACTTTTCAGTAGAGGAATACAAACGCCCTAAATTCCAAACAGAGATCGCCAAACCTGCCGGCAGCTACCAGCTCAACGACAGCATCAAAGTGACCGGCACAGCCAAAGCCTATGCCGGCAACAATATAGATGGTGCTTCTGTACAATACCGCGTGGTGCGCAAAACGATCATGCCGATGTGGATATATGGCTACGGCAGGAAAATATGGCCGCCGTACAGTCGTGAAGAAGTAGAGATTGCCCATGGCACTACTACGACCAAAACGGACGGCAGCTTTGATATCACTTTCAAAGCCCTGCCCGACCTGAGCGTTGACAAAAAAGACCAGCCTACTTTCCATTACGAAGTAAGTGCTGATGTGACCGATATCAACGGTGAAACAAGAAGTGGCAGCACGTCTGTATCCGTAGCTTACCAGGCGCTCCAATTGAATGTGGACGTTCCAGCCAAACTGTATGCAGACAGCCTTAAGAACATCAAGGTAAATACCACCAACTTCAACAACCTGTTTGAGCAGGCTTCCGTAACCCTTACTATCCACCAACTGAAAGTGCCCACCCGCATATTCCGTACCCGCTATTGGGAGCAGCCCGACCAGTTTGTGATGACACAACAGGAATACAATGCAGCCTTCCCCTATGATATTTACAAGAATGAAAACGAGGTTGCTACCTGGGCTAAAGGGGAGAAAGTACTGGAGGTTACTGATACCACTACCGTCAACGGAAAGTTTGTCCTGGGCAAAACCTCCTTACCTGCCGGCTGGTATGTAATAGAAGCTATTACGAAGGATAAATTTGGAGAGGTAGTAAAAGACATTCAATATGTACAGTTGTACAATAAATCAGTTGCCACCAACCCATTGGCGTTTGGTAGTATTGAAGCAGATAAGACAACCTACGAACCAGGAGAAACTGCCAGCTATCAACTGACGAGCAACCTGGACAATGTTTTCATGATCCATGATATTGGCCGGAAAGATGCCAAAGAAGAAAGGAAGTTCATCACCCTTAATCAGAACAGTCCTTCTTTTGAAATACCTATTTCAGAAAATGATCGTGGAGGGCTGGGTGTGCAGATCGCTTTTGTGAAGCACAACCGGGTATACAGCAACAGTCTGCAGTTCAATGTACCTTATAGTAATAAGGACCTAACGATTGCTTATACTACCTACCGCGATAAAACATTGCCCGGTAGCACAGAAAAATGGAAAGTAAAGATCAGTGGTTATAAAGGCGACCAGGTGGCTGCTGAAATGTTAACGACGATGTATGATGCTTCGCTGGATCAGTTTCAATCCCATAACTGGCAAAAGCCATTCATATGGAGTAATTACAACCAGCAGGCTTATTGGACGGGTGATGTATGCTTCCGCCAGGTACAATCGCAGGAACACTATGATCGCGATGTAACCTCAGCCTGGTTTGACAAATCATATGATCACCTGATCACCAATGATATGTCGATGGGTGGCGGACAGCAGATAAGACTCAGGGGAACTAAGTCGATGAGAAATGATGCAGCCATTGAAAGGAATTTAAGTATGGAAGCAGCGGCAGCACCGGTAGCCGCAATGATGAAAAAGGTACCTGGTATGCAAGTAGATGCGAAAGATGAAATGGTTGTTCAGGGAGAAGAAATAAAGAAGGACGGTTGGATGGGCGGGATAGGCTTAACAGGAACTAAAGAAAAGGAGAAAGCTACAGCACCTCCTGTACAGCCCCGCAAGAACTTTAATGAGACGGCCTTCTTCTTCCCCGACCTGCGTACCGATGCGGAGGGCAACGTAGAGTTTTCCTTTACCATGCCTGAAGCACTCACGCAGTGGAAGTGGATGACCCTGGCCCATACCAAAGAACTGGCGTTTGGCTACAGTGAGAAAAACATCATCACGCAGAAGGAGCTGATGGTACAGCCCAATGCGCCCCGTTTTATGCGTGAAGGGGACCGGATGGACTTCAGCGGTAAGATCGTCAACCTCAGCAGCAAGGAACTCACCGGACAAGTGGAACTGCAGCTCATCGATCCCACCACCAACCAATCGGTGGATGGCTGGTTCCGCAATGTGTTCCCCAACCAGTTCTTTACTGTGGGTGCCGGTCAAAGTATTCCCGTTAGTTTCTCTTTGGAGATACCTTATCAATACAATAAGCCTGTCACCTACCGGCTGGTAGCTTCTACCAAGGCAGGCGCCAATGAAAGCGCGCTGAGTGATGGGGAAGAAAACATGCTGCCCGTAGTCAGCAACCGGATGCTGGTAACAGAAAGCCTGCCTTTGCCGGTACGCGGCATCGGCACCAAAAACTTCACCTTCGATAAACTCCTGAAAAGCGGAGCAAGTGAAACACTCAATCAACATGCATTGACGGTTGAGTTTACCAGCAACCCGGCCTGGTATGCCGTGCAGGCCCTGCCCTACCTCATGGAATATCCCTATGAGTGTGCCGAGCAGGTATTCAACCGCTATTATGCCAATACACTGGCTACTTCTATTGCCGGTTCCTCACCCCGCATCAAAGCCATCTTTGATCGCTGGAGAACGACTGACACGGCTGCCCTGCTCAGCAACCTGCAGAAGAATGAGGAACTGAAGTCAGTCCTGCTCCAGGAGACTCCCTGGGTGCTGGAAGCAAAAACCGAAGCACAACAAAAAAGGAATATCGCCCTGTTGTTTGACATGGTAAGGATGAGCAGGGAACAAGCATCTTCCCTTGGCCAGCTGCAGGATATGCAAAGCTCCAATGGCGGTTTTGTATGGTTCCAGGGCGGGCCTGATGACCGGTACATTACGCAGTACATCCTTACAGGGATCGGGCACCTCAATAAGTTGAAGGCATTGAAGAGTAATGATAAGATCGCAGCCATCATAAAAGCAGCCATTCCTTACCTGGACAAGGCATTGAAGAAAGATTATGAGGACCTGCTGAAGAACAATAAGCAGAAAGAACCAGTGGAAGCGCTCAGCAGCATACAGATCCAATACCTGTACATGCGCAGCTTCTTCCCGGAAATGGCGGTACCAGCAGAGGCTGCCAAAGCCTATAACTACTTCCGCAGGCAGGCGCAACTGCACTGGTTAAAACAAAGCAAGTACATGCAGGGCATGATCGCCCTGGCACTCAACCGCACAGGCGATGCCAAAACAGCCACCGGTATTGTGGCTTCCCTGAAGCAAAATGCGCTGGTGCATGAAGAGATGGGCATGTACTGGAAAGACCTGTCTGGCGGATACTATTGGTACCAGAGTCCTATCGAAAGCCAGGCCTTGCTGATAGAGACCTTTACGGAAGTAACCAAAGATGCCAAAGCGGTAGCCGATATGAAAGCCTGGCTGCTGAAGCAGAAGCAAACGCAGAACTGGAAAACGACCAAAGCAACGGCCGATGCCTGCTATGCGCTCCTGCTTCAAGGTACCGACTGGCTTACCAATACCCCGGAAGTGCAGATCAGCCTGGGCAGTTATACCATCCGCAGTGCTGACCAGGTACAGGAAGCGGGCACGGGTTACTTCAAGAAAGTGATCGACGGCAAGGACGTAAAACCAGAGATGGGTACTATCAAAGTAGCGGTATCAAGTGCAGCACCAGCTGCGGGCGAATCAGTATCCTGGGGAGCTGTGTACTGGCAGTACTTTGAGAACCTGGATAAAATTACTACGGCCGCCACTCCGCTCAAGCTGAGCAAAAAGCTGTTTGTAGAAAAACTCACTGATCGCGGGCCGGTATTACAACCAGTCAATGAAGGAGATGCCTTGCATGTGGGAGATAAAGTGAAAGTGCGCATCGAGTTGCGGGCCGACCGCAATATGGAGTATGTGCACATGAAGGATATGCGGGGCGCCTGCATGGAACCGGTCAACGTACTGAGCAGCTACAAATGGCAGGGCGGACTGGGTTATTATGAAACCACCAAAGATGCCAGCACCAACTTCTTCTTTGGTTACCTGCCCAAGGGCACCTGGGTATTTGAATACAGCCTGTTTGTAACCCATACCGGTACCTTCAGCAATGGGGTGACCAGTATCCAGTGTATGTATGCCCCTGAATTTACCAGTCATTCGGAAGGTGTAAAGGTGAATGTAGAACCGAAATAAATGCAAGAGGTTCTTTTAGAGGTGACACCTTTCGTTTGCGACGCGAGCGAAAGGTGTCACCTCTACAACGAAAGGTGAGTCGCCCTGCAGCGCGGCAAAGCAGTCCCGCAGGGCGGCCCACCTTCTTACATTTTAGTCTTATTACCAGCAGGCCACTCTTTGAAAGGGTGGCCTGCTTATTTTTGCACCATGTATACAGACTTCCTCATTGTAGGACAAGGCATTTGCGGAACTTTTTTAAGCTGGTACCTGCAGCAGGCCGGCTATTCCTTTACGATCATTGATCAGCCACAGGCCAATACAGCTTCCAAAGTAGCAGCAGGCATCATCAACCCTGTTACCGGCAGGCGTATTGTAAAAACCTGGCTTATTGATGAAGTGATGCCCTTTGCTCAGGAAGCTTATACAGCCTTGGGCGCATCATTGAACACCACGGTCATCGAGCAGAAGAGCATCGTTGATTTTTATGCAACGCCCCAAATGAAGCTCGCCTTCGAGAAGAAGTATGAAGAAGATCCCCAATACTTATCCCTGCCGGCAGACCTTTATCACTGGCATGCTTTGTTCAACTATGATTTTGGTTATGGAGAGATCAATCCCTGTTATCTTATCAAACTGCAGAATATCTTGCCTGCCTACCGGGCACAACTGGAACAACAGCAATTGCTGAGAGAAGAACTATTTGAAGCCGACCAATTGCAGGTGAGGCCCGATGGCATTACTTATAAAGACATTACGGCTTCCCGCATCATCTTTAGCGATGGCATTGCAGCCGCTCAAAATCCTTATTTTAAGAACCTGCCTTTTGCCCCCAATAAAGGCGAAGCCGTATGGGTGGAGATCAACGACCTGCCCACTACCCATATATTCAAAAAAGGATTTAACCTGGTACCCTGGAAAGACAATATCTTCTGGCTGGGGTCTACCTACCTCTGGGAGTTTGACAACGACCTGCCTACACCGGGCTTCCGCCAGTTTGCCCATAACTGGCTCTTACAAACCATCAAGCTGCCTTTCAAGCTACTTGACCATATGGCGGCTGTACGGCCTGCCACCCTGGAGCGCCGGCCCTTTGTGGGCTTTCACCCGCAGCACCCTGCGGTAGGGATCTTTAATGGTATGGGCACCAAGGGCTGTTCATTAGCTCCCTGGTTTGCTCACCAGTGGGTGCAGTCCATCAAAGAAGGTACGCCGCTCGACCCGCTGGCCGATGTGAAGCGGTTTCAAAGGGTGCTGGCCAGATAAGCGAGCGCCTTTCTCCACTCACAAGCAGATGAATCTCCCACTCGCTCCTTAAGTCATTCACGTACAATAGATAACCAATCACTCATTTTGAGGGGTTATTTATTTGTACCGTTTTATATTTTTGCATCGTTCACCACCCTTTGTCATTTAAACTTTATTGCCGTGTCACAGGAGTCTAAGGAACTCTATGTAGTTCCCGCTAAGTTCCGCAAGATGGAAAACCTGCACATTCTTTTCTGGCTGGTAAAAGACCTTTGCTGGTGCCTGGCATTCAAACCACTGGGCATGGTCATGATCGCTCCCACCCTGCTGGTAGCTATCTGGATCACCTGGAAAAACCGGCATATTGTGGCGGAGCTCGCGCATAACCTGGCCATTACCATCTGGATCACTGCCAATTCAATTTGGATGATCGCAGAGTTTTATGCAGTAGATGAAAAGGTAAAGCCCTATTGCATTATCCCCTTCTCCCTGGGAATTTTAATACTCCTTTATTATTACCTTATTTACGCACCCTTACAACGCAAGAAAGAAAATACAGCAACGCTACAGGTATCGGTAGCACCTGTAGCGGAAGAAGTTTAAATTATTGGAAGGCAAGTAAAGATCAGATCACTAGGCGGCTATTTTTTTGTTGGCAGCATTGACTATCACGCAGGGGTCCTGGCGAAGCAGCAGGCTCATAGCTTTGTACAGCTCGGGCAATTCATGGCGCATGCGGATAGGATTCTCAAAGAATACTTCCACACTTACTGCCCAAAACTCATGGTAGTTAACCCCGGCATATTCACCCAGCATGTTTCTGGCGCCCTGCTGCATAGATTCAAAGATAGGACGGGCCACTTTGGAGAAATTCTTAAATTCTTTCTTAAAGTGTTTATCTTCTTCCGTTTGCGTAATGAAGTTTACCCACGCCAATGCATGTCCCATTTCATGTAATCCTACATTACAATTAGGTGACTCACCTTTAATGCCTTTCAGGAAATTATCCCAGGATAAATAAATACCACTTAAGTCCACATGTCCCATGAAGGGACGGGAATAAAATCCATAATGGTAATCGTCCTTGATCACATAGATATCCCTGAAATAGTTGAGTTGATATTTATCCAGTCCAAAAGTGAGTTGCACAGAAGCTGCACTGATCAGGATGGGCATTTCAGCGCTTTCGCTGACCTCTATATAATGGAATTTTTTTGCCTTATGGAACAGGTAGGTGCGAAACAGGAATTTGTGTTGCTCTTCCAGGCTCAACCTGTTATAATAGCGTATATAACGGGAAACAATCGAGTGGTAAAAAGTCTCTTGTGTGAGAAAGGTCTTGTACTGACGTTTAACTAACAGGCGGTTGATCCATTCACTCACCGGATTATGGAGAATGAGGATGCTTGAAACCACCAGGAAAATGATCAGAATTTCCATAAGGGTCCATTTTTTCTTTTTGTGAATAGGTACGCGAGCCACGGATTGGTTTCACAAAGTTTGGATTAGAAAAAACGGTCTTTCGGGAGATGGAAGTTACAAGATCAATTGGGGGTTCAATTCGTAAGCGGGTATCTTAACCCGGGAACAAAATAGAAACAATAGTTGATAAATGAAAGCCCTGGCAAATAATTTTATAGCCTTATTATAATACCCTGAATTTAAACATTTTCCACCGGACTAAGAAGTATATTACGAGTCAATGTATCCTGATTTAACACCAAACACATAGCTGCATATAACTCAGGCAATTGTATTTTGAAGGAGGTAGGACGTTCAAAAAAATTCTCTACGCACACGGCCCAAAACTCTTCGTACCGGCTGGCAGCATAACGACCCAGGAAACCGCCGGAAACATCAGATTGCATATTTTCAAATACAACACGGCCAGTCTCCGAAAAGCGAATGAACCTGTTGTGAAAACCATCATCACGTCCATCGTCCACATTGAAATTCACATAAGCCAACGCATGCGCCATTTCGTGAAGACCTACATTATCTCCATCCATGTAGTTGTCGTACCCTTTGAGAAAATTGGCCCATGACAGGTAAATACCTTCGGAAGTCACATGCCCCTGGAAAGGCACGCTGTTGAAACCAAAGTGATAGTCATGATGCATTACATAAATCTTCTCAAAATGATCCATCAGGTAATGCTCCAACCCAAAAGTGAGTTGCACGGCAGTAGCACTGATCAGCAAAGGCATCCGCTCTTCAGGTTCTATTTCAACATATTCAAATTGCTTGGTGGTCATAAATACCACGGTCCTGCGAACAAATCTTTCCTGCTGCCCGGGCGGCAAACTACGATAATAAGGCATGTATTGCAGAAGTATCGCATGGTAGTCTGGCTGTCGGTCATCAAATACGGCCTTGGCCTTATGCGAATAAAAAAACAAGCGTAAGCGCCGGAATATGTGGGGGAAAAACAACCTGATCAGCAATACACTCATAAAAATGGCAAATAACCAGTTACCCATCCAATCGGCCACCTGTTTCTGCTCCCCCATCGGTGCCCTTACTGTTTTGAATGGGCTGACGGTTATACCCTGGCCAGGCCCCTCTAATGGCAGGTAAAAGGTATCCCCATTGGCACCTATGAATATATAAGTAGAATCCTGCGGCATGAGCTGTGAAAATAATCATTTCCGGTCCCCATGGTCAGCAGCGGAAGGATGCCTGTTTTCTGTTACCTTTGCCGCTCACTGATCAAAAGTGACCATTTTGAATTTGAATATTGACTATTAACTGTTTATGGATACCTGGCTGCACACACCAGCTTCAGTAACAGGTTTTGTAAACAACGCTTTGCTTCAATATTCATTGTAAACAGCATAACATAAAATAAACAATAGGCATGTACAGAACGCATACCTGTGGCGAACTACGGTTAGCACAGGCCGGCCAGGAAATAACCCTCGCCGGTTGGATACAGACGGTCAGGAAATTCGGCAGCATCACTTTCGCTGATCTGCGCGACCGGTACGGCATCACCCAACTGTTATTCGGAGAAGAATTGAATGGCCAGTTGGATCAACAACCGCTGGGCCGCGAATTTGTGATCCAGGTAACGGGATTGGTGGCCGAACGTACCAATAAGAACCCCAACCTGGCTACCGGAGATATCGAGATCAAAGTGAAAACTTTCACTATCCTCAATAAATCAGTAACACCTCCCTTTACCATACAGGATGATACCGATGGAGGCGATGACCTGCGCATGAAGTACCGGTACCTCGATTTGCGTCGCAATGCCGTGAAAAAGAACCTGGAGCTGCGCTATTCAGTAAACCGCGCCGCCCGGAACTACCTGCATGAACAGCAATTCATGGACGTAGAGACTCCCTTTCTCATCAAGAGTACGCCGGAAGGTGCGCGCGACTTTGTAGTGCCCTCCCGTATGAACCCCGGTCAGTTCTATGCGCTGCCCCAATCACCACAAACCTTCAAACAATTGCTGATGGTTAGCGGCTATGACCGCTACTACCAGGTAGTGAAGTGTTTCCGTGATGAGGACCTTCGTGCAGACCGCCAGCCGGAGTTTACGCAGATCGACTGCGAAATGAGTTTTGTGGAACAGGAGGATATTCTCAACATGTTTGAAGGAATGATCAAACATATCTTCAAAGCAGTAAAGGGAATTGACTATACCGATAAGGTGCAGCGCATGAGCTGGGAAGAAGCCATGTGGCAGTATGGTAATGACAAACCGGATATCCGCTTTGGTATGTCCCTGCTGAATATTAAATCAGCTTTCTCTGAAGAATATTCCCTGTTGGCAAAGAAAGACCTGATCGCAGGTACTGATTTCAAAGTATTCAACGATGCGGAGACGGTGGTAGCCATTGCCGTTCCCGGCTGCGCCGAATATACCCGTAAGCAGACAGATGAGCTTACAGACTGGGTAAAACGGCCACAGATCGGCATGCAGGGACTTGTATTCATCAAGTGTAATGCGGATGGTACGTACAAGAGCAGTGTAGATAAATTCTTTACGGAAGATAAACTGAAAGCCATAGCCGATGCAGCAGGCGCCAAAGCCGGCGACCTGGTATTGATACTGGCAGGCCTGGAAGAAAGAACACGCAAAGCCATCAGTGAACTGCGCCTGGAAATGGGTGAAAGATTGGGATTGCGTAAAAAAGATGAGTTCAGGTTATTGTGGGTATTAGATTTCCCGCTGTTTGAATACAGTGAAGATGACAATCGCTGGGTAGCGCGCCACCACCCCTTTACAGCACCTAAGCCCGACCAGATACAGGTGATGATCAACAATAACCCGCTTATTGAAAATGCAGCGGAGTACCTGAAGCATCCTTATGCCAATATCAAGGCCAATGCCTATGATATGGTATTGAATGGTAATGAGATCGGGGGCGGTTCTATCCGCATTTTCCAGCGCGATCTGCAGGAGAAAATGTTTGCTGCCCTGGGCATGAGTAAAGAAGAAGCCTTACACAAATTTGGTTTCCTGCTGGGTGCCTTTGAATATGGTGCACCTCCGCATGGTGGTATTGCATTCGGTTTTGACCGGCTTTGTGCGATCCTGGGTGGCAGCGAAAGCATCCGTGACTTTATCGCATTTCCCAAGAACAACAGTGGCAGGGATGTGATGCTGGATGCACCCGCAACAATTGACAATAAACAACTGGACGAATTACAGATCAAACTGAATCCTAAGGCCTGATCAAAAACGGCAGGGAGGGATTAAAAGAAGATTGCTTACAATATTCAAGGTACAAGTTGCAGTTACTGTAGCTTGTACCTTTTGTTTTTACGCTAAGGAAAAGAAGAGTAAATAGTGTCTATACTTAATCGATTAGTTTGTTACGCATACCATACATAATGAGGCCTGCAATGGTCTTAGCCCCTACTTTGGACTTCATATTCTGCCGGATGGTTTCTACTGTGCGTGGACTTAAAAAGATCTCCTTGGATATTTCTTCCGTGGTTTTGTCTTCGGCCAGCAACTTCAGTATGCGGATCTCCTTGTCGGAAAACTTAACAGGATTGGGATAGAACTGGCGTACCTGTTTTTTGGTTTGGAGCTTCGATAATACTGCTTTGTTGACCAAGTCATTAAAGTAGAAATCATCGTTCATGCAGGTGAGAATAGCCTGGTAGATCTCGTCGGGATCAGAAGTTTTGGTGAGATAGGCATTGGCGCCCATTTCCATCATTTTGGTGATCATTTCCTGGTCATCATACATGGTGAGCACAATGATCTTCACGTCGCTGTATTCTTTGCGAAGGATTCCAATGGCATTCACCCCATCTACTTCGGGCATTCGAATGTCCATCAGCAGTACATCGGGTTTCTTAAGCTGCATTTTATGCATCAGGTCCTTGCCATCTTCGGCTTCCCAGAGGATTTTTAGGTAATCCTTACCTTTCAGAGCCATTCTAATACCATCACGGAAGATTTTGTGGTCATCCGCGAGTGAAACTTTAATTACCAGTTCAGCACTCATAGTTGTAGGCGGGTTTGGCTTATTAACGGGTTATCAGGCTACATTATATCCAGGTTTGGTACAATACTATAATTGCCAGGGGGGCATTCCGCTACAAACTCACAAGGCTTCCCTGTGCAGGCAATTTCGTGTAAAAAAACTACCTGAGCTGCACAACAATAGTTAGTTGATTATTATCAATCGGAGTTTTTCGAACCGGGATATTGAATTTCTACGTCCGACCGTGTAATTACTGAACGTATATAAATGAGCAAAAGTGCGCTTGACCCTTATAATGTATCCGGTTATTTTTGTTTTGAAGTTGATTGATCGATGGATAGGCAACCTCTCACATCCAATGTCCTGAGTTACCGTCCAGAAATAATTTCCATTTATCTTATGAAAACCACCGTCAAATCCAATATCAGTCAACTTCTCTCTTCCTGTTTGTTGATGCTGCCCTGATCGCCGTTGTTGAGCGTATCCTTCCTTTAGGTTCTGATTCTACCGAAAAATAATCATCTTTTCCGGAAAATACTGTTTAAAAGCCGGGAAGCAAAAAACAGCACAATATTTGTAGCATATCCTGACCTGGCAGTCCCGTTTTTAAAATCCATTTCTCAAATAGGGTTCCCACTTATCCACATTTCAACTCCAATTGTTAATAACCCCGCGCAATCTAGTAACTCTACCTACCCTTCTTGCACATTATACGTTAGTAAAAATACTAGATATATTTCGCGCTTTTACCCATTTTTGCCTCGTACAGTTACGCTTCAATTCCTCGCAAATCCACTACCCTATTGAATTGCAGGCAATTTAAACCATTTTAGGCATGAATGCTACCCGTTGTCCACCTTTTTTTTTTGGAGGTTTTTTGGTGCTCCAAACTACTATTCTAAACCTCTAAAAACTTACTACTATGATCCAAAATGAACTCATTACCAAGCGCCCGACGGCGGCTATCGGTGAGGAAATTGGTTACGAACTGGGCACTGAATTCATCTCTAACTTCCGGAATGCCAACCCCAATGATCAACTTTCTTATGTGATTGGCAAAAACATCATCGAGCAGATCCTGGCTCAACCTGGTTGCGAAGGCATCCATTTTTACAATGCTATCAATGAGCATGGTAAAAAAACGTTGGTTTACGTAGGTATCGACAAAGACGGCAAGAACATTTTCGAATACACTGCTGTAAATAACGAAGGTAATATTACGAACGAAGCCGGCACTGTAGGCGACCGTACTGATGACGGCGGCGAGTCTTGGTGGAAATGGATCTTCGGTTGGTAAAAAAACTCTTTTTTCCTGATTACTTGACTATTAAGCAAATGCCTTTTATATTTGAGAAACTTTAAAAGGCTTTGTTTACCAAAAATATACTTAAAATATTAAGTGGATTTTCGGCAATCTTGCCCATAGTCTTTTTTCTTTTGTTCCTTAAAAGGAATAATGAAAAGAAACTATGGGTAATTTTTGCATATGTAGTACTATCTTTTCTTACAGATATTACGAATGGTTCTTTACCCAAAGATTCACAGGTAAAATTCTATTTCTTTAGTTTTTTTACGTTAATAGAATACACACTGTTTTCAATATTCCTGTATCTTAACTTCAAATCGAAAACGATAAAAGTGTTGATCCTGAGCGCCATCCCCTTATTTTATATTTTGGTGGCCTATTCCATAGTCAATAAGGATCAGTCTAAAAATTTTGACGCCATCCCGGCTTCTTTGGAATCTATTCTCATTATCATTTTCTGTGTTTGCTTTTTCTTTGAACAGATCAGGGATATGGAAATATCCTTTATCTATTCTTCCAAAACCTTTTGGATCATTGTAGCCATCCTGGTATATATGTCGGCTACCTTCTTTTTATTTATTTCAGCAGTGTTCTTATCCCAGGAGGAAAGAGCAGCTTACTGGTTCATCAACCTGATCTCTAACCTGATCAAAAACATATTATTAACCATAGCATTTATAATACCGAATTATAAGCCGCGGCCTTTAGATGAACGGCCTTTTGACGATGAGCTATTCGAGAAGCCGGCTCTCTAACCCATTAAACCAACCCCGCCCCCAAGGCGCCACCCATGTTCTTTCTGCAAATCAATAACCCCGACAGCCCTGTTTCCCTGGTACTATTCTTTGGTACAGTGGGCATGCTGGCGCTCACCATTGGGCTTATTGTATTTATTATATTCCACCAACGAAAGGTGATCCGCTACCAGATGCGTCTGCAAAAACTGGAGCAGGAACAGCAAAAAATGTTGCTGAATGCATCCATTCGCCTCCAGGAAGAAGAACGCCAGCGCATTGCTGCCGATCTGCACGATGATGCCGGCCCCTTATTGGCCACCGCCCGCCTGTATCTGAATGAGAACCTGGTCAACCTCGATAAGACCACTCAGCTGCAGAGCATTTACAACGCCAAACAGATCATTGACGATACCATACAGCTGATCCGCAATATTTCGCACAGCCTGATGCCCCCCACCTTAAAGAACTTCGGGCTCGAATCGGCCGTTAATGACCTTTTTCAGAAGATCAGCGGCTCCGGCAGCATGAACGCCAGCTGCCGCTTCCACGATTACCGCGAACGCCTCCATCCCGATCAGGAATTGATCATTTTCCGCGTTATACAGGAGCTGGTCAACAATATCCTCAAACACAGTAATGCCAGCTTCATCCACCTTACCCAAAACCTGGGTGGCAACAAATTATACATCCGCCTGCATCATGATGGCCGGGGTATCACACAGAATGATTTTGAAAAACTCAATAAAAGCAATGTGGGACTGGGATTAAAGAATATTCAAAGCCGCCTGAAACTGCTGCAAGGCCGGATATTCTTTGAAAAAGATATGTCACAAACCTATTATAAGGTAACGATTGAGATACCAAAACTGGAAGAAGAGCCGGCAGGCGAATAGATCTTACTATTTTCAACCGATAATAATCAAACGCTGAAGCATTAAATCTAATTACATTTGTGCTTCGTTATCAGCGAGTATTGAAGAAAAACAATCAATGCTATCTTCCGGAATATGCAAGGAGGAGAGTAGTGATAACGGACAATTTTCAGTAAATTGAGCTGCCAATATCATAAAAACAATGGGACCGATCAAAGTTGCTATCGCTGATGACCACAAAATTTTCCGGAAGGGTGTTATCCTGTCTTTACGTCCCTATACCAATATCAAATTTGTTTTTGAAGCAGAGAACGGACAGGAGCTTTTAGATACACTTCCCTCCGCCCCGGAACAACCCGACGTCATTCTCATGGACCTGCGCATGCCGCAGAAAGATGGTATTGAAACCACCAAAGTAGTTGCCAAACAATACCCCCAGATCCATGTCATAGCACTCACCATGTATGAGGATGAGCGTTTTGTAAGCCATATGATGGAAATTGGCGCCAATGGCTACCTCCTGAAAAGCGCCGACCCGGCTGAGATCAAGAAAGCCATCATGGAGGTCATGAGCAAAGGGTACTACCTTAATAACTTCGTAAACAGGATATTACTCAAGAAATCACATGCCCGCCAGAAAGTGGTGCCTACCCTCAATAGCGAGATCACCCTCAGCGACCGGGAAAGAGATGTGATCAAGTATATCTGCATGGAATTTACCGCCCACGAAATAGCCCAGAAACTGGAAGTAAGTCCCCGTACCGTAGAAGCCATCAAAGACAGGCTGATGGAACGGTTTGGAGCAAAAAATACGGCCGGACTGGTTTTCTTTGCGGTAAAAAACAACTTAATTGACTAATTTTAGTCCCCGCTGCTGGCATATATCAAATTACTGATCGTTTAACCCACTGATATATACAGCTAAGAAATCTCAATACCACATCAGTCACTTAACCGGCAAGGTTTCTTCTATGGAAAACCGGTTCCGAACCTATCACCATGGTAAATACCGGTATTGGCATACCCGAGGTACTCTCCTTACTGGCAATCTTATTGCCTGTTGTCCCTATTTTGATCATCTTTATCCGGCGCACCTGGCAGCAGGACATGATGATCTTCCTGGGAACCATCTGCCTGCTCGCCTTTATGCAGCACCTGATGGTGTACATTCCCAAACTGGTTCCCGTCAATACCACCTTCATCAACAGCATCTTTGGCCTTGGCGAATTTGTCTTGTTGCTGTACCTCTTCAAACTCATTATTGAGCCGCTGTGGCTACGGGAAATGATCCATACAGTATTGATCGCCTTTGCCTCAGTAGCCATTACCATCTTTGCGCTACGAGGCACAGCTACCCATGCATCCGGACTGGCTATGACGGCAGCTTTCATTCTGCTGGTGATCGCCATAGCCGCTTTGCTGCAATTGATTAGGGATAAGCAATTGTTTATTTTCCAATCGCCTATGTTCTGGATAGCAGGCGGAAATATCTGCTACTTCAGTATGTTTTTACTGACTGGGCTGGTGGGGGGAGATGAGAAAGGAACAGCGGCTTTACAACAGGAGAAAATGATCCTCCTTTCAGTGATCAATGATATTCGTTTGGCCTTTTTTATAGTGGCAGCCTATAGCGCCCGGCCCCAAAATGATCTTATCGAAGGAACTCGCCTGTAAACCAGGTAGGGGTTCTTCCATCTTATATCTTTATCTCAGGTATCTCGCCTTCAATGACGAGCCTGCCCAGTGTTTTGGAACGTATTTCTTCTACTGATACGCCAGGCGCTCTTTCGATCAGTTTAAACCCACCCTCCGGCAGTATATCCATTACTGCAAGGTCCGATACAATACGTTTTACACAATGTACCCCGGTGAGCGGCAGTGTGCAGGCAGGCAATACTTTTGATTCGCCTTTGGGATTGGTATGCATCATGGCTACAATGATATTTTTAGCACTGGCCACCAGGTCCATGGCCCCGCCCATGCCTTTTACCATCTTGCCGGGTATTTTCCAATTAGCAATATCACCCTGCTCCGACACTTCCATGGCGCCCAATACAGTAAGATCTACCTTCCCGGCCCTGATCATACCAAAGCTTTCAGCGCTGTCGAAGAATACGCCGCCGGGCAATACAGTAACCGTTTCCTTGCCGGCATTGATCAGATCGGCATCTATTGCCTCCGCCACCGGGTATGGCCCCATGCCCAGCATCCCATTCTCCGATTGCATCATAATAGAGATGCCGGCGGGAATATAATTGGACACCAGGGTTGGAATGCCAATACCGAGGTTGACATACATCCCATCACGCAGTTCCTGCGCAATACGTTTGGCAATACCGAATTTGTCCAATGCCATAGTATATAGTTTTCTATTTGTTGTGTTGGTGAAACTACCAATTACTTATTCAGTTGCTAACAGCTACTATCCAAAACCTTATCATCATCAGCTTATCTGAACCGTTCTCCTTTCGATACGCTTCTCATATTCCTTTCCTTCAAAGATCCGGTGCACATAGATGCCGGCTACATGAATATGATCGGGGTCAAGTTCTCCGGGTGCCACCAGGTGCTCCACTTCTGCAATAGTGATCGTGCCGGCCTTGGCCATAGAGGTAGAAAAATTGCGGGTGGTCTTACGGAATACCAGGTTGCCCGAGTGATCGCCTTTCCATGCTTTCACAATGGCAAAATCAGCAGGCAGCGCCTGCTCCATCAGGTACATTTTACCATTGAATTCGCGTACTTCTTTGCCATTGGCAATCTCTGTTCCGTAACCGGCAGGGGTAAAAAAGGCGGGAATGCCCATACCGGCCATTTGTATGCGGGTAGCCAGTGTGCCCTGGGGTATGAGGTCTACCTCCAGTTCGCCACTCAGCAATTGACGTTCAAATTCTGCATTCTCGCCCACATAAGAACTCATCATTTTCCTGATCTGCCGGGTCTTCAGCAACAGGCCAAGCCCAAAATCATCCACCCCGGCATTATTGGAAATACAAGTCAGGTCTTTGATGCCTTTGCGCACCAGGGCAGCAATACAGTTTTCAGGAATACCGCATAGTCCAAATCCACCCAACATAATGGTGGCGCTATCGGGAATATCATGAATGGCAGCATCAGCGTTAGCAACAACTTTATTCATAAAGTGTATGATTCATCGTTAATGATCCTGTTCTACGACCATGCAAATGGGTAGCTTACTACACAATCAGGATTATTGGGCCATCTCTGGATTGGTGTACACATCGGCTCTCCGGCGATTGGCGCGGGCGGCCATGGTATCAAACAATACCTTATTGATGTCGGGGCGACTGAGATAAAATTGAAAACTGTGGACAAACTCCTCTTTGGTGATCTTATGCACCTGGAACACCTTTTCGTACAGCTTCAAATTCTCTGTTTTGATGTCTTTTCTGGCAATAGAATCGCGTTCCAGGAATTGAGAAGAAAAACGATCGGCCTGCACCATATCCCACATTACTTTTTCCATTTCTTCGCGGGGCAACACATCACCGGGTATCTTATCCTTATTGGTACAGCCAATCAACACCAGGACCAGCAGGCAGCCCAGTAACACATACTTTATAATAGCCTTTCCCATCAACGCTTTTGTATGCTGTTTCCTCATTCCAATCATTTTAACTCCTGTTTATACGTATTGGCATTCTGGATATCAACTTTCATAAGTATCTCGCGGGCCTTTTGTCTTTCCTCAGGAGTTCCCCGCTTAAAAACACGTGTCAGCTCATTGCTCTTTCCCTGGAAAAAGAACGGCACGATCATCGTATTGGAGATATCCGTATTGAGCGTATTGATGATATTCAGTGTGTTGAGGATCGCGTTACGGCCTTCCTTTTCATTTTCATACATGGCATCCATACCCAGCCGGTAATAACTGTAAATAGCATCATGCATCAGGGTATACCGGTTGTTGGTAAGATTTTCCATCAGCCAATACCGGTTACGTAACCCATCAAACGCTTTCCAACCGGCAATATCCCGGTTCTCCGGTGCATTGTTCACAATGGCCTGGGCTTTTTGAAAATAAGGGTCCCCGCCACGCAATGCAAAAGAATCAAAATCAAGGCCCAGTATTACATATACATAATAAGCCAGGGTGGCAGTAAGGTTGGACACCAGCGGGTCTGAACCCGAAACACGGTTTTCATTAAACTCCACCGGTTGGTATTCGACGTATTTGAAGTTGAAGGACTCGTCCTGGAAATTGATGAGGGGCGATTCGTAACTGGTGTTGAATACCGGCCTGGCTGCCTGCACCGTGATGGATGCCTGGTATACATTGCCCGGAAGCGCTGCCCTGATAACGATCAGGAAATGGCAAACCACCTTTTCATTGGTTTGAAAGGTCTCATTGGTCCATTTACGATTGTTGAGGAAAGTATTGAGGGAGTTCTGCAGGGTCGAGAATATCTTTTTATCGGTTTGAGAGCTTACCTGGCTGGCATTGATACTAATGCGTGCCTGCAATTCCTGTGCAGCTGCAGTAAACTGTAGCCCGGAGATCAGTAAAACCAGTAAAAAAAGTTTATTGCGCATACAACATGTTTACAATTCTATCAACGATATCGTGGGCCACTTGTTGTTTGGGTTTTCGCTCATACGGAATTTCATTACCGCCGCGCTCAAAAATAGTGATCTTATTGGTATCGTAGCCAAAGCCTGCACCTTCGTCATTCAGGGAGTTCAGCACGATCATATCAGCATTTTTGCCGGCCAGCTTTTCCCGGGCATATGCCTGTTCGTTATTGGTTTCCAGGGCGAAACCTACCAACAATTGCCCCTGGCGCTTTTCCTGCCCGAGGGCTTTCAGGATGTCCCTGGTTTTGGTTAGCTCTACCGTCAGCGAACCAGCCGTCTTTTTGATCTTTTCCGGGTTGGTGACCGTGGGTGTAAAATCGGCCACGGCAGCCGACATCACGGCTATATCTGTTTGGGCAAAAGCCGCCATACAGGCCTGGTACATCTGGTCGGCCGTTTGCACTTTCACCACTTTAATACCTGCTACGGCTGTATTAACTGCAGATGGCCCCAGCACCAGCTGTACCTGAGCGCCCCTGCGGGCCAGTTCTTCGGCAATTGCCAGACCCATTTTTCCGGAGGAATGATTGCCTATAAAGCGAACAGGATCAATAGGTTCATAAGTAGGTCCGGCCGTTACCAGCGCCTTTTTACCCACCAGGTCCTGCTTCAAAAAAAAATGCTCCTGTATAAACTGTACGATCCCTTCTGGCTCGGCCATCCGTCCATCACCATACAGGCCACTGGCCAGTTCACCCCTTTCTACCGGTATCACTTTATTTCCGAAAGACACCAGCTTTTGCAAATTGGCCTGTGTTGCAGGGTGGTGCCACATGTCCTCATCCATGGCAGGCGCCACCACTACCGGGCAAGTGGCGGACAAATAGGTAGCCAGCAGCATATTATCACATAAACCATGCGCCATTTTCGCCAGGGTATTGCAACTCAGGGGAGCTACGATCATGATATCGGCCCAGCGGCCCAACTGTACATGATTGGACCAGGATTCATTATTGGCGAGGTCTATAACTACAGGATGCTTTGAGAGCGTGGAGAGCGTTAAAGGGGAAACAAAATCGCGTGCGGCGGGCGTCATTACTATTTTCACTTCGGCACCGGCTTTTACCAGCAGCCTGGTGAGCAGGATGGATTTATAGGCGGCAATGCTTCCCGTAATGGCCAGCAAGATCTTTTTGTCCTGGAACATATGGTAAAACTAATTTGAAAATTTGAAAATCAGCTAATTTGAAAATGTTGGTGTTCACCGCACAAAAGGCTTATTTTCAAATGCTCAATTTACCACATTTTCAAATTAACCGGGTTCAAAACAAAAAGCGACGGGATAATCCCATCGCTTACTATTTTTACCTGGCTATCTGATTAGCTAAACAGGTCGTCTTCGTTCTTACGGTAGTAGATCTTGTCATCCAGGAATTCCTGGGTAGCCAGCAAAGAAGGATTGGGCATACGCTCATAAGCCCTGGATATTTCAATCTGCTCTTTGTTCTCGTGGATCTCTTCCAGGCTATCAGTATGGCTGGCAAATTCTTCCAGCTTGTTATGCAACTCCTCTTTCAGGGAAATATTGATCTGGTTGGCGCGTTTGGCAATGATGGCAATGGATTCATACACATTGCCGGTTTTGCCTTTGATCACGTTCAGATCTTTGGTTTCCGCTGTGTTAGCGGTATTAGCGCTAATTTGTCTTCTTAACTTGCTCATTATTTAGTGACTTTACTGATTTCTTTAATGTTGTTTCGCGATATGGTAGAATAACGCTCTACTTCTTTTAATAGTTTGCTTTCCGGGAAACGGTCCACAAAATCGTTGCATTCAGTAATTACCTGTTCAAAACGGGCTGGTTTCTTTTCTTCGTAACTATTGGATGCAAACTCGAAATAGGATTTGATGATCCGGAACTTGTATTCATCACTTTTTTGTGAATCCGGAAAGTCATTCATCAAACTGGTGTAAGCGATCGCAGCCGCCCGGTATTTACCCATATTATAATATAGCTCAGCACTCAGGTGTTCCTTCGCTTCCAGCTTCATGCGACATTTATCAATGATCTCCGTAGCTTCTTTTATTCTCGTGGAACCAGCATGCGTGTTGATAAAAGTCTGCATCAACCCGATTGTCTTCTGCGTATTGGTCTGGTCCAGGGGAGTTTTGGGCGATTGCTTGTAATACGTATAGGCCCGCATATACTCCATTTCCTCTGCCCGGGGACTATTGGGGAATACCTCTACAAACTGTTTGAACAGGTTTTCGGCATTCATCCAATCACGCAGGTAATAAGCGCAATAGGCGAACTTATAGAAAAGATCTTCAAACTGCGGCTGCCCTTTCAGCAAGGGGAACAGCTCTTCATACAGTTGTTTGGCGTAATTGTACTTCTTGGCTACGTAATACTTTTCCGCCATCCGCAGTTTGTAATCATAATCATTACTCTTCTGCACTTTGGCAAACTTTGAACAGGATGCAATCCCTAAAGCGAAAAATACAATTATCAGCGCTGACTTCATAAAGGTGTGCAAAGTTAAGGTATTAGCTGCAAAATAGGAAAGGAATGTAAAATGGGATCAAACCAGTCGTTAAGATAAATATAAAACCCCTCCTTTGAACAAGGAGGGGTTATTATTATAATGTTGACAGCAAAAGTATTATCCTCTGCGGCGCAAGTTCGGATGTGGAGCAGGTACGGTGTTCGGACCTTGTTCGTTAGTTCCGTCACGCAGATCAACAGTAGTGCATTCACCACCGGCTTCACCATATTTGAAGATGAAACGATCTGAGCTAATACCTTCTTTTTCAACCAGGTAAGTGATAACTGCATTTACACGATCCCAGCTTAATTGTTGCTCGGATTTGTTGGTAGAGCAGTAACCCACTACAGCGATCTTACAATCAGGATTGCTCTTGATCTGTTGAGCTGCACTGGCCAGTAACGCTTTAGCATCGTTGCTCAGTGTAACAGATTTACCCTTGAAAGTAACACTTGGCAGGCTGCCTACGTTACAAGCTGGCTTAGCTGTCAGGTTCTTCATGGCCTCACGGAGCTCATCGCAACAAGCTGGAGGAGGACATTTACCAACACCATCAGCATCAACAGGCTGGCACTGAGTAGGTGTGATCAATTCTTTATCCTTGTAGTCAGGAACGCCATCACCATCGGTATCACGGCTTACACCATGAGAGTCAACCGGTGCACCAGCTGGTGTATTGGGTTCATTATCAAACTGATCAGTAACGCCATCGCCATCAGCATCATCCAAAACTGGTTTTGGCAGCTTCATGTGACGGGGTTTGTTGATCTCGTTGTAAGCATAATCCAGGGGATTCATCCACCACAGTGGCTCCACAGATTTGCTGCCACCGATGGCAAAGTTCAAACCAACAGAGAAGAAGTTGTAGAGATCCATATCCCTTGTTTGAGCAGTAGCGGTACGGCCGTTTTCCTGCCATTGGTTACCATCCAGCAAGTCTGTCTTGGGGAGGGTTACCTTGTCTTCAATACCCAGGCTGATTGTTTTGCTGAGCTTGAATTGCATACCGAGACCGAAGTTGAGGTTGGGACGGAAAGGCTCACCAAACAGTTTTGCCTGACCATTGTCTTCCTGACCTTCTGTTTCATACTTGCCATCCAGGATATTCTTCAAATCCTTGCGGATATCCTTACGGTCTTTATACTGGTAGCCAGAAGGACCGTATTTAGCATAAATGCTGGAGAAGTCATAAGCTGCTCCGCTGCTATTCAAGGCATCGATCTTCGTATCGAAGATCGTTCCGCCTAAACCGGCAAACGCGTAAACGTTGAATCCGGTCTTGGCCCGATGGAAGCGGATGTTATTCAGTGTGAATACAGCCTGCAAACTCGCATCGTAGATATTCGTTTTGTAATTGTAGAATACCTGTTGGTTGGTGTAAGCATTCCAGGCAGGATTCTTCGTGTAATTGGTGGAAGGCTGGAAATTAAGCCCTTTCGTGTTCAGGTAATTGAAATCACCACGTAAAGAGAATACATAACCCAGTGCCTTACGAACGTGTAAGCCAGCGCCCCAGCCAAATTTGGAGCGAACGTCACCGATTACATTACCAAGGCCGCCCTTGATACCAATTTCCCAACGGTTCCTGGGCTTAGCAGGAAAGGGATAATTGTTTGCCATAAATTCACTGTGCTGAGGTAGTCTTTTTGATGGTATTACAGAGGAATCCTGTACATCGTAGCTGCCGCCTATTTGGGCAAACGAGCCAGACGCGAGCAGGCATAGTAAGCCAAACAGACCTGTGTACTTTTTGCTTGCCATAACTAAAGTTTATGTGAAGGATTAAGAAAACCAATGTCCAAATTAGTCACAAAAATATTAATTGAAAACTAAATACCAAATTTTTTTACCCAACCACACCTGTATTATCTTGCTGTCAATCATTCAATAAGGGTCTTATATGTATGGCCAATTTACTGTCTTACTTACGAAGTAAAATAGTAATTTGCCGTTCCTTTTGCAATAAATGAAACTATCACAGGCTATACTACGCGATGAATTAGCTGAATTTGAGAAACAATTCCGGGAAGCAGTTAAAAGCCAAACGCCTTTGCTGGACCGTATTATGCGGTTCATTGTAAACCGCAAAGGCAAGCAACTGAGACCCATGTTTGTCCTCCTCGCCGCCAAGTTATGTGGCCCTGTAACCGCTTCCTCCTACCGGGCAGCCTCCCTGGTCGAACTCCTCCATACTGCCACCCTGGTACACGACGATGTGGTGGATGAATCGCTGGAACGCCGGGGCTTTTTTTCCACCTATGCACTGTGGAAAACCAAAATTTCCGTGCTCGTAGGCGATTATCTCCTGGCAAAAGGGATGCTCCTTTCACTAGACCATGCTGATTTCAGGATCCTCCAGATACTTTCCGACGCAATCCGCCGTATGAGCGAAGGAGAATTGCTGCAACTGGAAAAATCCCGGACACTCAACCTTAAAGAAGACGTCTATTTTGAGATCATAACCGGCAAAACCGCCTCCCTGCTCGCTTCCGCCTGCGCTGCCGGCGCCTGGTCGGTCACCCAAAATGAGACCACCACTGAAAAAATGCGCCTTTTCGGCGAAAAAGTGGGGATTGCCTTCCAGATCAAAGACGATTTGTTCGACTATGGCAGCGACTCCATCGGCAAACCTACCGGCAACGACATCAAAGAAAAAAAACTCACCCTGCCACTTATATACACTCTTAACAATTCTGATGCCACTACCCGCCGCAGGCTTATTTACATTATCAAAAACCACAATAAGGATGCCGGGAAGGTTCAGGAAGTTATCGATACCGTCAAGCGGGCCGGGGGTATCGAATACACCGAACAAAAGATGTTTGCCTATCGTGACGAGGCTTTGAGTATATTACAGGAATTTAATAACCCGGAAGTGCAGCAGGGCCTGGAAGAACTGGTCCGGTTTACCACAGACAGAAAGTATTAATTTGAAAATGTGATTATCAGCTAATTTGAAGCTGCCTGCTGGCAGGGAACAAATTAGGCGTGATTAGGAGTTTCCTTGCTGTCAGAGCCTGTCATTTTCAAATTTTCATTACCCGTCCCGCTTCTGCGGGATTAACACATTGGGCTATTTATCATGCAGAAACGATGGAATATACTGACAGCAGATGAAGGCAAAGTAACAGCGTTATACGAATCCCTGAAAATACATCCCGCCTTGTGTAAAGTGCTGGTACAGCGTGGTATAAGCGACTTCGCCATCGCCAAACAATATTTCCGTCCCCAGCTCTCAGATCTTCATGATCCCTGGCTCATGAAAGATATGGAAAAAGCAGTGACCCGTATCCTTACTGCCTTTGACCAACAGGAAAAAATACTGGTATTCGGAGACTATGACGTGGATGGCATCACCTCCGTGTCCTGCATGTTCAGCTTCCTGAAAAAGCACTATGACCCTGAAAAACTAGACTTTTATATCCCCCACCGCTACCGCGAAGGGTATGGCATTTCCAAACAGGGTATTGACTTTGCTGCCGAAAACGGATTTACCCTCATTATTTCCCTGGATTGTGGCATCAAATCCGTCGATCTGATCGCTTATGCCAAGGAACTGGGGATTGATTTTGTGGTGTGTGATCACCACACCCCGGATGCCATCCTTCCCCCGGCAGTAGCCATCCTCAATCCCAAACAATCGGATTGCCCTTACCCGTATAAGGAACTTTGTGGCTGCGGGGTAGGCTTTAAACTGATCTCGGCCCTCACCCAACGCCTGGGTCTTCCGGCAGCAGAAGCTGAGGAATACCTCGACCTCGTAGCCACGGCCATCGCTGCCGATATTGTACCCATGACCGGGGAAAACCGGATCCTTGCCTTTTTTGGGTTAAAGAAAGCCAATGAGCGCCCCAATTATGGCATCAGCGCCCTGAAGTTGCTCAGCAAACTGGAATCGGCCCTGTTTATCAATAGTCTCGTATTCATGATAGCGCCCCGGGTCAATGCCGCCGGGCGCATGGACGATGCCCGCAAAGCAGTGCAGATGTTCATTGCTTCCAGCGGAGAAGAAGCCCATCAATACGCCGAGATGCTGCATTCGGACAATACCAACCGCAAAGAAGCCGATAAGAACATTACCGATGAAGCGCTGGCCCTTATAGAAGGCAATACCGAATTCCTGCAACGCAAGTCAACGGTCATCTATCAACCCCACTGGCACAAAGGCGTAGTAGGTATCGTAGCCTCCCGGCTTATCGATCATTATTACCGCCCTACCATCGTACTCACACAATCCGGTGAATACGTGGCAGGTTCTGCACGCAGTGTGGCCGGCTTCAATGTATATGAAGCCATTCACCAGTGCAAGGACCTCCTGCTGGGCTACGGCGGTCATTTTTATGCGGCCGGTATGACCCTTGAACCGGGCAATGTGGATGCCTTCCGCGCCCGCTTTGAAGAAGTAGTGGCAGCTACCATCACCCCCGACCTGCTGATCCCGGAGATCATCATCGACGGGGAGATCCCATTCAAAGACCTGAAACCGGCTTTTTACAACATCATTCACCAGATGGAGCCCTTCGGACCGGATAACCTGAAGCCGATATGGGTGACCAAAAATGTAATGAACAGCGGTTATTCAAGAGTGGTGAAAGACAACCATATTAAATTCTCCCTGCGGCAGGACAATATTCTGTTCAATGGCATTGGGTTCAATATGGCCCGTAAGTTCCACCTGCTGCAGGAACAAAAGCCACTCGATATCGTTTTCACCCTCGATGAGAATGTGTGGAATGATGAAAAACATTTACAACTAAAAGTAATTGACCTCAGGCTCTCTGAAGCATAAGAACTGGAACGACTAAAATAAAGAATGCCGGACGATCTTACCCGTCCGGCATTCTTTTATATCTCTTCTATGTCATTTCTCTTCTATGTCATACCTCTTCTATGTCATTTCGACCGCAGGGAGAAATCCCGCAAAGCGGGACAGGTTCTGCTATCGAAGCAATAGATTCATTACTGCGCTTCTTCTGCTACAGCACTCCCCTTCTTTTCTCCACCCATCAGTTCTACACTGCGGTTAATGAAGTTGGTGAGGTTGCTTCCTTTCAACAATCCCTGGGATAACAAGGCGAGGTCGGCCAGGTTAAGCACTGTCTTCGATTGCTTTTCCTGATCATTTTCCGCCAGCACGCCCTGGTATATCGGGTGGTTACCATTTACTGTAAGTGTAACCTCATCCGGCATATTGGCGTAAAAAGCACCCATGGGTCCTTGCATGGCCGCCATGTCTTTCATCCGGCGCATGAATTCAGGACGGGTAGCCACCACAGGAGGAGCTTCCACACTCAATCCTTTCACTTCCACGGTTACGTGCAGGTTGGCCGGCTGTATATTGAACAGGTCTTTCAGCTTGCCTTCATCATCTTTGCTCAGTACAGACGCTGTATTTTCCTGCTTGTCGATCAGGTTATCAGCAATATCTGCATCCACCCGGTTGAAATGTACATCACTCCATTTCTGCTCCATCTGGTTGAGGAAGGCAGCATCGACCATCGTATCCAGCTTCACAACAATATAACCTTTGGCTTCGGCAGTTTTAATATAGGCATCCTGTTGTACAGGATCGGTCGTATAGAGGATCACCAGTTTGCCATCCTTGTTCTTTTGCAAGGTTTCGGTGGCCAGGCGCAGTTCCTCCAGTGTATAGAATTTCTTTTCGCTGGCAGTGGAAGAAGCAGTTTCAAAAATGTGAAACTTATTGGCTTTCTCCTGGAACTTGTCGTCCGTCATCATCCCATACTTCACAAACAATCCCAGGCTATCCCATTTATCTTCAAAAGAAGCACGGTCTTTATTAAAGATCTCTTCCAGCTTGTCCGCTACCTTTTTGGTAATATGGTTATTGATCTTCTTTACATTGGGATCGCCTTGCAGGTAACTGCGGCTCACGTTGAGCGGAATATCCGGTGAATCGATCACACCATGCAACAGCATCAGGAATTCCGGTACAATGTCCTTCACCTCATCTGTTACAAATACCTGATTGCTGTACAACTGGATCTTGTCTTTCTGAATTTCATAGCTCTGCTTGATCTTCGGGAAATACAGGATACCCGTCAGGTTGAACGGATAATCCACATTCACATGGATCCAGAACAAGGGCGCCTCATGATAGGGATACAATTCTTTGTAGAAGTTCTGGTAATCTTCGGGCGTCAGTTCAGAAGGCTTGCGTGTCCAGGCAGGCTGCGTATTGTTGATCTGTGCAGGTGCGGGACTATCTTCTTTCTTTTCTTCCCCGGCCTTTGGCTCAAAGAAAATGGGCACAGGCAGGAAGCGGCAAAAACGGCGCAATACCGCTTCAACCCTTGCTGATTCCAGGAACTCTTTGCTTTCCTCGTTGATATACAATACGATATCTGTACCGCGGTCGGCTTTCTCCGTATCCTCGATCGTATATTCAGGACTGCCATCACACTCCCAGCGTACAGCCGTAGCGCCTTCGCGGAAACTTTTGGTAAAGATCTCTACCTTATCACTCACCATAAAGGCGGAATAAAAGCCAAGACCAAATTTCCCGATGATATTGTTCTCGTTCTGGCCCTTGTATTTTTTTACAAACTCTTCGGCGCCACTGAAAGCCACCTGGTTAATGTATTTTTCCACCTCTTCGGCAGTCATACCCACGCCCCTGTCGGAGATCGTGATCGTTTTTTTCTCAGCATCCAACTTGATGTCTATCCTCAGCTCACCAAGTTCTCCCTTGGCCTCACCAATGGAAGAAAGCGTTTTTAGCTTTTGGGTGGCATCCACCGCATTACTGATCAGCTCACGAAGGAAAATATCGTGATCGCTGTACAGGAATTTTTTAATGATGGGGAATATATTCTCTGTTTGTACCCGTATCGTTCCTTTTTGCATATAATAAGCAGGTTTTGTTCAGTAGCCACCAAAGAAAATGCCAGCCACCCAAACCGGTAAAAATGTCAGTTTGATAAAGATCAGATTCGGCAAATTTATTGTAACTTAAGACTTGTCATCAGCTCTTTCTTTCATCAGTCAGGTTGCTCACCAGCCAGGATCATTTTCCTCCCGCCAATTCCTGCTTTTGGGTATAGCAACAACCGGCCGCTCACTGCCATAGCGACATTAAAGCGGCATTACAGGGACGTTTTACCGCCTTCACAACGAACTTTTAGCGGCCTTTCAGCGACCTCACAGCGACCTTTTAGCGACCTTATAGCGATATACCTTCGTATATCCTTCGCTTATAAGCCGTTGTACTGCCGTATATCAGCCGCGTAGACCCCAGGTCGGTCACCCGCACCAACCTCCGCCAGACCTACCAATACCCAATCACCTGAAAAAAAGCACTGTTGAAAACTTCCGTGTATCCATAACATTAAGGTAATGTTCCCCCAATTATCTTTGACGCGTACAACCCACCCTCAACTCCCCATCCAATCCTGTGGAATAGATCCTGTTCCAGTCAGTACCCCATCACCGTTAATCAAAAACTATTACATGAAAAAAAGCTACTTGATCATGCTGGCATTCCTATGCCTGGCAACCCAACCACTGCGGGCACAGGTAAGTATTACCAGTACCACTTACACCCAAAATTTCGATGGCCTGGCTGCTTCCGGCACCAACAATGGCTGGACCGATAACACCACCATTACCGGTTGGTATTCATCCAGAACTACTTACAATGCCAGCGCCGGAACCTCCAATACCGGATCACTCTACAGTTTTGGCACCGGCACCGACCCCGAAAGAGCACTGGGTTCAGCTGCCTCGGGTGGCACAGGCACCGTGTACTATGGCGTTCGCCTGAAAAACTTTAGCCTGCAGAGCATCAGCTCCATCCGGGTAAAATACCGGGGTGAGCAATGGCGCAATGGCGGCAATGCCGCTGCGCAACCCCTCAGCTTCGCCTGGCTCTCCGGTGCCACCGTCACCAGTCTTACCGCACCAGGCTACACAGGTGTACCCGCCTTAACCTTTACCAGCCCCGTCACAGGCGCAACTGCCGCCGCGGTAGACGGCAATGCCAACTTTACCAACCTCGATTTTACCCTTACCGGTCTTTCTGTAGGCTCAGGCCAGGAGATCATGCTTCGCTGGGAAGACATCAACGATGCCGGTAATGACCACGGATTGGCCATTGACAGCCTCGATCTTACTTTTACATTTAGTGTTGATACAGATCCTCCCACCATCACCAGGCTTACCCCTTTGAATCGATCCGTAGGTGTACCACAAAGCGGACTATTTACCATCGCCTTCACTGAAAATGTGGCAGTGGGTATGGGTAATATTTATGTTCAACTGGCATCCGATAACAGCATCGTACAAACCATTCCCGCCGCCAGCGCTTCCGTTACCGGCAACGAAGCCTCCTTCCCTGTAAGCGGTCTCCTTCCCCTTACCGATTATTATATCAAAATGGATAGTGGCGTATTTAATGACTTTGCAGCTAATGCATTCCGTGGTATTACCGATAGCACTTATTGGCGTTTTCAAACCCAGGGCCCCGGCGGCAGCTTTAGCTATTCTTTCAATACCTGCGCCAACCCGGCCCTGGATGGAGGGTTTACCCAATATAGTTATGAGACCGGTAATGCCGCCGATTCTATCTGGGCATGTTCCGATTTTGGCAGGGGCAGTGGCAAAGCCCTGCAAATGAATGCCGGCCTTACAGCCCTCCCCAACCAGGATTGGTTGATATCGCCCGCACTCGATCTCACTGCTTATAATATTCCGCTGTTGCGCTTTTATAGCCGCACCCGCTTTGAAGGGCCCGGCCTGCAATTAAAAGTATCCACCAATTATAGTGGTTCCGGTGATCCCGCCCTCGCCACCTGGACCAGCCTGGCTGGTAAATTCCCCAATGAGAACAGCGATGTATGGACATTGTCCGACAGCATCAATCTGTCCGCATACAAACAGGCAGGCGTATACCTGGCCTGGGTGTATACTTCCACTTCCCTGGAAGGCCCACGCTGGAGCATTGATGATGTGCAAATCTTCAATGCTGCCACAGCAGCCGTCCCTTACGCCAAAGTATTCAACTATTATAAGAACCTTGGGGTAGCTTCCACCGGTAGTCCTTCTCCCTGGAGAACGATTGACTATGAAGCAGCCGATATTACCAACAACCTTACCATCACTGCTCCGGCAGGCTTTGAAGTATCGGCAGATGGCACCACTGGTTCAGGCTCCATTGTATTAACTCCTGCACAGGCCAACGGCGCCCATACGTTTTACACACGCCTGGCGCCCCTTGCCAACAATGCAGACTATGCCGGCGTGATCACCCTGGATGCCACCGGCCTGTCCCGCAGTTTCCCGGTATTTGGCAGTTCTCAAACAGGAACCAGCACACTGGATATCATTTGCTGGAACGTAGAATGGTTTGGCGGTTCACAGGGCCCTACGGATAACGATCTTCAACAAACCAATGTACAGCAGGTGCTGCAAAACCTCGGCGCCGATGTATATGCCCTGGAAGAAGTGGTCGATACCCTGCGCCTGAAAGCCGTGGTAGATAACCTGCCCGGGTATGCTTATAAAATATCTTACTACACCTCCTCTGCGCCCGACCCCGGCAGCGGCAACTATGCCACCGGCCAAAAACTGGCACTCGTGTACAAAACAGCTGTACTGAGCAATGTGAGCGCCCGCGGATTAATGCAATCAAGCCCCTCGGCCAGCTCCAATTGGGCCAGTGGTCGCTTTCCCTTCCTGGTCAATGCAGATGCTACCATCAATGGTGTTACCCGGAATATCAACTTCATTGTGCTGCATGGAAAATCGGGTGATGCACTCAGTGATTACAATGCACGCAAAGCCGGCATCGACGAATTGAAAGACACCCTTGATGCCCAATTCAGCACCGCCAATGTGATCATACTCGGTGATTATAATGATGACCTGGATATTTCTATCTCAGCTCCTGCCGGCGGTGGACCTGTTTCTTCCTACACTACACTCATCAGCGATTCAACCGATGCCGATAGCTACAAAGCGCTTTCGTTGCCACTGAGTAAGGCAGGACTGCGGAGCACCAAGGCCAATAGTGATGTGATTGACCATATGGTCGTATCCAATGAATTGCAGGCAGTATTTGTAGCAGGTTCCATACAACTGCGCAAGGATATGGAAGATGTGATCACCGATTATGCCATCACTACTTCCGACCACTACCCTGTAATAGCCCGTTTCGACCTCAGTGCTTTACTGCCCGTAAGATTATCAGCCTTCACGGCTGTAAGGAAAAACGATCAGGCAGAACTGAACTGGAAAACAACACAGGAAAACAACAGCAAGGAGTTTATTGTAGAAAGAAGCGCAGACGGCGTTCACTTTACAGCGATCGGAAAAGTAAAAGCAGGTGGCAATACAACCACCACTATCCGGTATACTTTTACAGATGTACAACCATTGCAGGGCAACAATTATTACCGCCTTAACCAGGTAGACCTCGATGGCCGTGCAGAACTATCTGCTATCGTGAAACTAGTAATGGGTAAAAACTTCTCCCTGAGTTTTGGTCCCAATCCCGTCACCAACACCTTAACCATTAATATCCAAAACAACCCTGCACCCTTGAGCATCCAGCTTACGGACCTCAATGGCCGTTTGCTCAGGCAGCGCAACCTGTCTGCAGCCACTGGCCAAACCGTTGACTTCAAGGTAAACAGCCTATCCAAAGGAATGTACCTCCTGAAGATCAGCGGAGCCGATGGCACGAGGACAGAGAAGATCATGATCAAATAGATCAACCAATAAAAAATGGCCGGTAACGGGTGAGCCCCCCAACCGGCCATTTGCTTTTATATTTTCAACAACTTATCTGATCTCAAAATGATATGTACCCGCCGACACCTGGTATACCTGTTTACCCCAACCATTCCTGCCAGCACCACGAATAACACCGCCCGCACCCGTGACCAGTTTCCCATTTTCATACAACTGCTGTCCATCGGCTACAGGAAGATAAATGGTAGCCGTTGAATTGGCAGGAACTGTTACCGACCAATTGATCATGCCGGCATTTCTTTTCCAGGTAGCAATGATATTCCCATAAGGGCCCTCATGCACCGCTTCAAACTGATCCAGCCCTGCTACAAAGTTTGGTTCGAGGATCACGTTCCTGAAGCCCGCGGCTCCTTCATCTGGTTTAATGCCACCAATTCCTTTATACAGCCATCCACCTATTTCGCCAAACATGATATGGTTGCGCGAAAGATCAGATCCGGCATTGATATCCCAGTTCTCATATAACGTAGTAGCGCCATTCACGATCCACCAGCCCCAGGAGGGATATGTTTCCTGGGCAGCCAGTTTATAGGCCACATCCCCATAGCCATTTTCACTCAACGCATTGAGGATGGCCTTGGTGCCCAACAATCCCACATCCAGGTGGAAATTATCCTGCTCTACCCGCTTCGCAAGCGTCTCCGCTACTTTACTTTTATGTTCAACCGGCACCAATCCCCAATACAAAGCCACACTTAGTTCTGTTTGTAATCCTGAGCCATAAGTAAACTTGTCTTTATTGAAGTATTTCCCGTTAAATGCATCCTTTATTTTAGCGGCCAGTGCACTGTATTTTTTATGGTCCGCTTCCTTACCCAATAGCTTAGCTGCTTTGGCCAGGATGGTAGCATCGGCAAAATAATAAGCAGTAGAGGTAAACTCCACCGGGCTCTTTGACTTCACCGGCACCCAATCGCCCAGGCCCCAGGTAGTAAGCCCCGAAGGATACAGTTCATTGATATGATCTACATACAGTTTGATATTGTCATAACAATCCGCCAGCAGTTTCTTGTCTCCATAGAACAGGTAAATATTCCAGGGGATAATGGCAATCGTGCTGGTCCAGTCGGGACCATTGCCCCATTCATACCCCCAGCCGCCTGTGGGAATGATGGAAGGCAATACACCATTGGGCTGCTGCTCATCCCGGTGATCGGCCAGCCATTTTTCATACACCGTGATCCCATCAAACCCATACAGGCCGGTCTCAATAGCGATCTGCGCATCACCAGTCCAGCCATTTTTCTCCCGCTGCGGGCAATCTGTAGGATAACCGAATAAGTTCGACAGGTAGGCATTATTGGTAGCCCACCAAATTTTATTGATCGTATTGTTGGATGATTTGATCTGGCCCGCTACCGGCACCTGGCTGTGCATGAAATAACCTGTAAGGCTTTCCTTGGTAAGCGTTACCGGTTTATTGCTGGTCACTTCTACAAACTGGAAGCCCTTGTAATTAAAGCGGGGCATAAAGCTTTCCTCCCCTTTTCCGGCCAGGATAAAAATATCTGTTTGGAATGGGTCTTTGTCATCAGTAGGACGGTAGTGTACATCGATATTAGACAGATCAGCACGGCCATTGCTATACAACTGTTCGGCATGTTTCAACCGGAGAATAGTACCTGCCTCCCCACTCACTTTTATCCGGCTCACACCCGAAATATTCCGGCCCAGGTCAAACACATAGACCGTATCACTGATCCGGTTCATCGATTGCGGTGCGATCTCTTCTACTGCACGAATGGGATGCAGGGCCTGCGCTACTATATTGTTGGAAGGTGCAGCACGCAGCAGAACAGCCTTCCATTTGCTATCATCAAAGTTTGCCGTATTCCAACCCGCTTGTTCAAGACGGGCATCATAATGTTCCGCCGTATAAATGCTGTTAAAAACAACAGGCCCCAGCGCTGTTTTCCAATCCTTGCCCGAAGTAATAGTTTCTATAGAACCATCTTCATAGGTAATGCGCAAGTCCAGGCAGAAAGCCGGCCTTGCGCGCCAGGGAGCTTTGTGAAAATACCATACAGCGGTAGATTGGTGGTTGTACCAGCCATTGCCCAATAATACCCCAATGGCATTTTTACCGGCTTGCAACTGCGTCGTTACATCGTGTGTTACATACAACGTGCGCCGGTCAAATCGTGTATACATAGGATCCAGTCGCTGATCACCGATCCGCTGTCCATTGATGTACAATTCGTACAAGCCCGCCACTGCGATATAGGCTCTTGCCGACCTTATCTTTTTAGGCGCTTCAAACACTTTCCTGAACTGACCGGCCGGTTTTACGGCCTCATCATTTACATCACTGATCCAGGCGCCCTGCCAGTTGCGCTTATCCATCATACCCGTTTCAAAACTGGCGATGGCGGAACTTGCTTGCAAACCATCCTTGTCCCAAATATCCACCCGCCAGTAATACCGCGTAAAGGGCTGCAGCGATTTGCCGGCATAGGCGACCAGGCTGGCAGCACCGCTTATTTTGGCCGATTGCCATACCATTCCCTTCTTCAGGTCCTGTGAATCCGTGGAGAGGAACAACTGGTAAGCCGTTTGCTTTGCGCCGGTACGCTCATCTATCAAGCGCCAGGAAAAACGTGGCTGGGCAGCATCAATACCAATGGGGTTGACCAGGTATTCTACCTTTAGGCCGGCTGGCCTGGAAGGGGTGTAAGCATGCGCAGCCGGCAGCAGACACAAAAAAAACAATAAGGTGCAACAAAAAAAGGGGTGCAGGAATGTTCTCATAGTTCTAATTGTCAGGGATCCGTTAGGCCTTGTAAGATAAAGTTTATTGCTGTACTAAAAGGTTATAGCTGAAGGATTATCGGTGACTTTACATGCCGTGCCGACAGGAGCGGACGGACACTCCACCAGGCGGCTGAAAAGGGGCTTATGGCCTGATTAAAAGACCTACCTTTGCCCAATCTGGCATAATCAGTTGACAATCAATAATTATTTATTCCTTTATAACCCATCAAAACTTTAAGTATCGCTTTGCCAGGTCCCTGTAACATTGTATCTTTGCAGCCCCTTAGCAAAAAATATCAGTCTTTGGGCTGAAATCCGGTAGCGACGGGGATTTAATCAATTTTTTTCTAAACAATTAAACAGGGATCATGAACAATTACGAATTGATGGTGATTTTTACCCCTGTGCTCTCTGAAGAGGACTTCAAAACCGCTCAGAAGAAATTTACCACCTTCATTACTGATAATGGTGGTCAAATTGTGCACACCAATCCCTGGGGTCTGAAATCACTGGCGTATCCCATCCAGAAAAAAACCACTGGTTTGTACTGGGTGTTGGAATACAACGCGCCATCCAGCTTCAATGAGCAATTGAAAATTCAATTGCTTCGTGACGAGAATGTGCTCCGTCACATGTTCACTGTACTCGATAAATACGCCGTCGAGTATAATGGAAGAAAGAGAAGTGGTGTACCTACAGGAGTTGAAAAAGCAGTGGAGGGATAACACATGGCAAAAGCAAATGAAATTAAGTACCTGACCGCCATTAAAACCGAGAAACCCCGGAAGAAATTCTGCCGTTTCAAGAAATATGGCATCAAGTATATTGATTACAAGGATGGAGAATTTCTGAAGAAATTCCTGAACGACCAGGGCAAGATGCTCCCCCGCCGCATTACCGGTAACTCTCTGAAGTACCAACGTAAAGTAGCGCAGGCAGTTAAGAAAGCCCGCCAGATGGCATTATTGCCTTATGTAACGGATCTATTAAAGTAAACCTCACCCTAATCCCGTGACGAACGGGTAGACAGTCGTCCCCTCCTATAAGTCGGGATAGATTGGGAAACGGTGAACAAAAACAACATCATGGACATCATCCTGATACAAGACGTAGACAACCTGGGCGGCGCTAATGAAGTAGTGAAAGTGCGCAATGGTTATGCCCGTAACTTCCTCATCCCGCAGAAATTTGCGGTTGAAGCCAATCCTTCCAACCTGAAACAACTGGAAGAAAGGATGAAGCAGATCCGTAAGAAGGAAGAGGCAATGCTGAAAGAAGTAAATGCGGTAATTGCCAAACTGAAAGATGGCGTACTGAAGATCGGTGCTAAGACCGGTACCAGTGGCAAGATCTTCGGTAGCGTTACTTCTTTACAGATCAGCCGTGCTATCCGTGCGCAAAAAGGATATGAGCTCGATCGCAAGAGGATCTCTATCGTGGATGAAGTAAAAGAACTGGGTACTTACAAAGCAACCGTTGACTTCGGTAATGGCAACAGCACTGAAGTTGAATTTGAAGTGGTAGCCGAGTAATCCTCGTCTTATACATTCTTTAAAAAAGCCTTCCCCATCCGGGAAGGTTTTTTTATACCTTCCTATCCTGCCTTCCTTGTCAACCTGTCAACTTCTCACCTTTCCATCCCCTCCCCTTCTGTATGCTAAATTCTGTCTTCTGTATGCTTCTTTCCGTATATTTATATTACAATCCTTCACAATGCGTATTTACAGTATCCTGTACCTTGCACTGATCTGCCTGACTGGCGCCTGCCGGGACGCGCAAAAGAAACCTTATGTAAGAACAGCCAAAGACACCCTTCCTGCCAAAAGCAATATTGACCCTTCTATTCCCGGCAATTTCAGTCCCCAGCGCTCCATGCGCTTCGACAGCACGCAGATCGGCCAGTTCCTGTCTCAATACCCTTTGCTGAAAGAGTATGGCAGCGATATTCAAAAGTTCTACAACAGCCGCCAGTTCTCCTATGCCTGGTTCGATAGCCTGGGTATTATTGAGCAGGCAGGTAACCTGCTCAATCGCATAGAAAATATTGCCGATGAAGGCCTGTCCCAGAAAGTATTGTATAAGGGCGCTTTCGATACCCTCGTGGCGGATGAGCAAAATAAAACCAACGACAGGACCACGGCCCCTTCTGTTGATATCAATACAGAGCTTATGCTCACTGCCCAGTATTTTTATTATGCGCGTCATGTGTGGCAGGGCCTGCCCCAAAAAGAGGTAGAGGCCATGGATTGGTTTCTGCCCCGCAAAAAAATAGAAAAGGATGCCCTGCTCGATTCCCTGCTCCGCTCGCCTACCGATTCCTTTCTAGCCGATGAGCCCTTGTATTACCAGTATTACAAACTAAAAGACCAGCTGAAAGAATACCGGACGATTGCCAGCCAGGGGGGGTGGCCCACCATCAAAGCCGATAAGAAGAAATACCAGTTGGGTGATTCCGGAACCGCCATTAAGCAGATACGCGCGTACCTGCACGTTACCGGCGACCTTCCTCCGGATGATGGGAGCTCGCTATTTGACTCAACGCTAGCCCGGGGCATCAAGAGCTTCCAGCGCCGTTTTGGTATGAATGAAGACGCCGTAGTTGGCCCAGCCGTGATCAGGGAAATGAACGTACCTGTGAACCAGCGTATTGAGCAGATCGTTGTCAATATGGAACGCTGCCGCTGGGTACCCGCCCGGCCAATGGGCGAATACCTCGTTATCAATATCCCCGACTATAAACTATACGTGTTCAACAACGATTCCGCATTGTGGAACATGAATGTAGTAGTGGGGCAGGCAGTACACAAAACCGTTATTTTCTACGGAGAAATGAAATATGTAGTATTTAGTCCTTACTGGAATATTCCGCCCGGTATCCTCAAAAATGAGGTGTTGCCCGGCATTCGGCGCAATCCCAACTACCTGGCCAGTCACCGGATGGAGAAAGTGGGCAATTCCTACCGCCAGAAGCCCGGGCCTGCCAATTCCCTGGGGCTTGTTAAGTTCCTCTTTCCCAACAGTTACAATATTTACCTGCACGATACCCCTTCCAAGAACCTTTTCGGGCGCGAGAACCGCGCTTTCAGTCATGGGTGTATCCGATTGGCCGAACCTAAGAAACTGGCCGAATACCTGTTGAGACATCAACCTGAATGGACCACCGACAAGATCACCAGGGCAATGAATGCCGGCAAGGAACAGTATGTTACACTCAAAGATCCGATGCCTGTATTTATTGGTTATTTCACCGCCTTTGTTACATCAGATGGCAAGCTCAATTTCCGGCAGGATGTGTATAACCGCGATGGCCGGTTGGCCAAAACAATGATGCAGTAAATAATCGTATATAGATCAGTGCAGACGTGCATTCTGTGCATTCCCAATGGAATTTATATTCTATACGTCTGAATCGGGCAATTTCTCCACGTTTACAGCGTTTTAAATATGCCAAACCTCCCAAATCCGCCCCAGTAAAGGAATAGCGGAATAATTTTGTTGGTTACATAATTATTTTACTATCTTCACAGTTGATTAATGTACTTAGTTCTCGTGTTCTGAAGTGTCTTACCTAATATCCTGGTTTCCTCAGTTCATTGCAGTAACTATTGTCATTATCGGTTTTTTTCAGCACTTTAAAAATTTTAGTTACAATGAACATTTACGTAGGGAACCTCTCCTGGCAAATGACCGACGAGGATCTGAGAACCTTATTTGAACAATATGGTTCTGTTACTTCTGCAAAAATCGTTAAGGACAAAGTAAGCGGCCGTAGCAAAGGCTTCGGTTTCGTAGAAATGCCTGAAGACGGTGAAGCACAAAATGCACTGAGCAGCTTGTACGAATCAGAGGTACTCGGCAGAAAGATCATCGTTAACGAAGCACAGCCTAAACCTCAAGGTGGCGGCGGTGGCGGCTTCAAGAAAAGAAGCTTCGGCGGCGGTGGTTCCGGCGGCGGCGGTGGCTACAAAAAAGGTGGCTTCAATCGCGGCGGCGGCGGCGGCGGTTACAACAGGGATTATTAATCAAATTAAATCTCTTTGTATACACACAAATCCTTCTGATCACTCAGAAGGATTTTTTATTGCCCATAACTCCCTGATCCTCCTCTCCCCTCAGCCTTCTTACCGAAAGCTTTTCCGCTCGCAGTTCATCGCTCGCAGCTTTCTTAATTCCATTTTAATATCGTTTTAATCGCCTCTAAAGATTCAAAGCTGAAATTATTCATCGTTTGAAATCCAATTCAATCAGGTCGTTAAGACATATTCACGACACAGAAAATTAATCTAATCAACACAGTCGGGGCATGGCTTTTGTCAATATAAGGTGAACCTTGTTAGTCATGCTGTTTTTGTGGAATAAAAGCTGCATTTTTTACTAATCATAATCGTAGAATTTACAAAAGGAGGTACTAGTGCTAACTGTTATTATACCCGTTCTGAATGAAGAAAAAACCATTGCCCGTGTTGTTGAGTTTTGTAGGCAACAGCCACAGGTAACGGAAGTTATTGTGGTAGATGATAGATCAGAAGACAATACGGCAGCAGCGGCTACAGCAGCAGGCGCTAAGTTGATCACAAGCCAGGTGCGCGGTAAAGGCATTTCGATGAAAGATGGCATTCAGCAAGCCACCAATGAGATCATTATATTCCTCGATGGCGATATTGATCCCTATCCCGAAGGCACTATCACAGGTCTCGCAACACCATTGATCAATGATGAAGCCGATTTTGTAAAAGGCAGCTTTGCCCGCAATGCAGGCAGGGTAACTGAACTGGTAGCAAAACCTTTATTAAACATATTCTATCCCGGCCTCTCTTATTTCTCCCAGCCCCTCAGCGGCATGATTGCCGGTAAGAAATCTTACTTCAGGAAAATTGATTTCTTCAATGACTACGGCGTCGACATCGGTATCCTGATCGACATGTATCTCATGAAGGCCCGCATCAAAGAAGTCAATATCGGTTATATAGAGAACAAGAGCAAGCCCTGGCAGGCCCTTGGCAAAATGAGCAAGGAAGTATCCCGCGCCATCATCAGCAAGGCCCAACGCCAGCATCCCGAAGAGATCAGCGAAGAAGAGATCCATTCCCTGGAAACCATCAACAGTGAAATGAACAAAACGCTCCGCGAAAAGCTGAGTGGCTTTCACAAAATGGTGGTATTCGATATGGATGATACCATCCTTATGGGAAGGACCATCGATGCTTTTGCAAAAGAATTTGGGTTCACCGGTAAGCTCGAAGACCTGCGCGCACAGGAAAAAGACTCTATCATCCTTACCAAGCGCATTGGCATGCTGCTAAAAGGCCGCACCATGGATGATATGCTCAATGTGGCCAGTAAGATCAGCATGGTACCCGATATCAAAGAAGTAGTAAAACAACTCAAAGAGAAAGGTTATATCATTGGCATCATCAGCAACAGCTATACACTGATCACCAATTATGTGCGCCAGCAGATCGATGCCGATTTCTCCTATGCCAACCAGCTTGAATTCTTTGAAGGCAAAGCTACCGGTGAAGTAAACCTGCCGTTTTATTTCTTTGGTTCACCCGACAGCATTTGCGGCCATTCCTATTGTAAGACCAACGCCCTGCAGTATGCCTGTGAAAAGTATAGTGTGCAATTGAAGAACTGCATGGCCGTAGGCGATAGCCGCGATGACCGTTGTATGGTGGGTCATGCCGGTAAAGGAGTGGCTTTCTGTACCAAAGATGAATTACTGGAATCAATTGCTCAGAAGAACATTCGTGAAAATAGTTTTGAACCCTTGCTTTCGATGGCCTAAAAAAACAACAATCACTCAATTGTAAACCTTAAAAAAAGCCGCGTATGCCAAAAGCCTTTTACAATATCCTGGTGCCGGTAGATTTTACCGGAAAGAACAAATGGGCTATTTCCAAAGCCATAGAGCTGGCCAATACCTTTCATTGTAATATTCACCTGGTACACGTGGTATCCAACAACCTATTGCCGTTGTTGCCCATAGAGACCAGCCTGAACATGCCCGGCCGTGCAGCCGAGATGAACAATGCCAGCAAGAAACTGGAAGCATTGAAAGACTTGTACCGCCAGCATTTGTGCGGTGGTGGCAAAATCGAGATCAGCCTCCTGCAGGGCAATACCAGCCAGCAGCTGGCAAAATATATTCAACAATATGAAATGGACCTGGTAGTGGTGGGATTGGCAAAATTCAACCTGATACACCGGATACTTTCTTCAGTATCCATCAGCATGCTGGCGCGCAAAACGAATGTTCCTGTACTGGCTATCCGTTCCAGTGGCCTGGTAAGTCATTTCAAGAAGATCGTACTGCCATTGACCGATGAGCTGCCTATGCACCGCATCAAACTGGCCACCATGCTTGCCCGTTCTTTTAAATCTACGGTTTACCTGGTATCGCTGCGCAACGATAAAGATGGCAATGCAGCCGAAAACATTATGGACAAAGCACTGGAAGTAGTGCAAAGCCTGTCTACCATACCTGTTCAGTCCTTCCTGCTGGAAGGAAAGAACCTGGCCAAGAGTACGCTTGATTTTTCCAAAAGGATCAATGCAGACCTCATCATGGCCAATCCGTTCAAAGAATTCCATTTACCGGGTTGGTGGAGCAGGATCACCAAGAAGATATTGTCTTATGGTTCAAATATTCCCGTTATCACGGTTGACCAGAAGAATGAAAGCGTTTCAGCGTCTTAAGTCGTTTTTTTAGTGGTTTGTAAGCCCTTCCTATATGGCAGGGCTTTTTTATTGTGTCATGTTGTTTAAGGTGAGTCGCCCTGCTGTGCGGCATTTGCAGCGCTGCAGGGCGGCCCACCTTTCAGTATATTTGTACGCTTAACTCCCGGTTCATTGCTCTTGACTTTCTACTCACTTCTTTGTCCCCGGAACAGGAACTTACCCGGCAGTAGTTCGATCGTAAACTCATTGTGTTCTATCAACTCACCATCGAGGTGGGCGGGAATGGACTCTTCAGCCTTTATGACTACCTGTGTTACCTTCTCTACTTTCACAAAGGGCAATGAGATGTGCTTCCCTTTCTCTACCCGGGGCAGGTAAAAGAACCTTTTTATGGGATGTATTTTGCGGATGATCACCAGGTCGAGCCAGCCATCATTGACGACAGCCTGGGGCGCTACCATAAATCCCCCTCCATAACGCGAGCCATTGGCAATACTGATCAGGAAGTATTTGCCCTGCTCTTTACGCCCGTTGTATGCCAGTTCCAGCACCTTTTCCCGGTAAAAGAAGATCTTCCTGATCACCGTAACCAGGTAAGCCAGGTGACCGCTAATAATGCGTTTCTTACCCATCGATCTCACCACCTCCCCGTCAAAGCCTATACCTACGCCATTCAGGAATAAACGGCCATTGCAGCGGCCGGCATCCACCGGGCTGGGGGCAGATTCGAGCGCCCTTCTCACCTGGGCTTCGAAGGGAAGGTTGCCGTATAACTTCCAGCCGAAATCGTTTCCGGAACCACCCTTAAATACTGACAGGGGAATAGATATATTTGGATACTGATTGATAAAATGATTGAGTGTGCCATCGCCCCCCAGTATAAAGACATCGGAAAAGCCGGTAAATTGAGCTGGCCAGTCGTCCATAAACACCGTACAGGGAATGTGCTGGCTTTCCAGCAGTTCCTGCAGTTGACGGGTGAGAACAGTGGAATAACCACTTCCGGCCAGGGTATTGCAAACGATGGCAATGTTGAAGGAATGGATCATACAGCGTGCAAATCAATCAATGAATGTGCTTAAAAGATAAGTTATTTTAATATCACCGACCCAACAACTTTAATATACCTACTAAATGATTGTTTCATGAAAAGAAGGGATTTTATTAAGAACACCTCGGTAGCGGCCGCTGGCATCACCATACTCAACTTCCCCGTATTTGGCAAAAATGCCCCCAGCAATAAAGTAGTGCTGGCCGTGATGGGCGTCAATAGCCGGGGCGCTTACCTCGCAGAATGTTATTCCAAAATACCCAATGTGGAAATAGCCTACCTCTGCGATGTAGAAGAAAAAGCCATTCAGAATGGCCTGAAACCATTTGCCCAGGCCAGCAGGAAACCAACTGTTATCAAAGACATCCGTGAACTGGTACAAAAGACCGATTTCGATGGACTGGTAGTAGCTGCCCCCGACCACTGGCATGCGCCTGCCGCTATTTTGGGCGTTACCCACGGCAAACATGTATACGTGGAAAAACCCTGTGCACACAATCCCTATGAAGGCGAATTGCTGGTACAGGCCATGAATAAATACGGGAAGCTGATCCAGATGGGCAACCAGCGCCGCTCCTTCCCAACGCTTATCAATGCGGTGAAAGAAGTACGCGAAGGTATTATTGGCAACGTATACCTGGGCAAGGGCTGGTATGCCAACAATCGCAAATCTATTGGTCATGGCAATAAAGTAGCCGTACCCATGACCCTGGACTTTAACCTATGGCAAGGCCCCGCTCCCCGCCGCGATTACCAGGACAACCTGGTACATTACAACTGGCATTGGTTCTGGCATTGGGGTACTTCCGAAACCTGCAACAACGGCACGCATGAGATTGATTGCTGCCGCTGGTTCCTGGGCGTAGACTTCCCTACCAAGGTCACCTCCGCCGGCGGCCGTTATGCTTTTAAAGACGATTGGGAAACGCCCGACACACAGGTAGCCACTTTTGAATTTGGCCCCGGGAAAGCCATTACCTGGGAAAGCAGGAGCTGCAATGACTTCCCCGTGGAAGGCGCCGGCAGGGGCTTCATCATTTATGGTGATAAAGGCACGTTGGTCAATTACGGAGCAGATAACTATAAGATCTTCGACAACAATAAGAAACTGATCAAGGAAGTTAAGTCAGATGTAAAAGGAGATTCCGGCAACCTGGTAAGCTCTACAGGCAACCTGGATTATTATCATTTCAATAACTTCGTCAACAGCATCCGGGGTGAAGATAAACTCAACTCCCCTGTTAATGAAGGTTACAAAAGTGTATTGCTTTGCCTGCTGGCCAATATCTCGCAGCGTACGGGCAGAACACTGCACACCGATCCCACCAATGGACATATCCTCAACGATAAAAAAGCCATGAAGCTTTGGAGAAGAGAATATGAGAAAGGCTGGGAACCTAAAGTGTAAGCGCATTTCTTTTGAGATAGTACAAAACGAGACAGCCTGCATAAGCTGTCTCGTTTTCATTTCTCATATGGTGGGTCGCCCTCAAAGGGCGGCTCACCATACACAGGATGACCATCCTTAAAGCAACAATTCCAATTTCAGGTTGCGCTGAATATGGAAGGGTATTTCCGTTTGCCAGTTTTTATACGTACTGTCGCAATTGATCCGCAAACTGAGTTGGAGAGTATTGGACATATCGGCTGCCGTGATCTTCCCATCCTTCCGGCTTACTGTGCTGTTGATGTAAAACAGTTCATTTCCAAATTGTACATTGTACTTGCCAGGTGAGGCAGGTTGCACCATCTGAAAGTTATTGCGTACACCAGCCACTACCGGCTTCTCCATATCATCCACAAGAAAGCCAAGACAAGGCTGTGCAGGAGGAAGAAACGCTGTACGGAGCTTTACCTCATGACTGGCAACATCGGTTATATAGGCTGTAATAGCCAGGCAGTCTTCCCCGTAGAGGATACTCTTCCCATTGGCAAAGTTGCCTTTTACCGGTTCCTTTTTCACCAGGCTGTCTCCTTTATTTTCTAAAGTGGTAATGCGCGACTGCGGACTCACCGCCACAAAAAAAGTAATGAAGTCAGTGATGGGGCCGGTCATGCCCGGCACTTCTATTTTGGGGATCGCGATCGATCCATCCGGATGCAGGGATATACGGTAGGGCTGCACGGCGAGTGCTTCAGCATCTTTATTGGTAGTATCACCAGGCATATAAACCATTTTGGAAAGGCTGCGCACTTCATCACAGGGCATACCCGCACTATCCAGCACTACCGTTAGTTCCATTACCACCACGGTAGTGGCATTCCATTTACCATTGTATGATTGCTCAGTCGTTAACCGGTAGCGGTACCGGTCACCCACTTTGTATTTCCTGGGAAAGAGGTGGCCGGCCACCTGTCTTTCCTGCGCTAATAAGCTTGTGTAAGCGGTGAGGTAGGTAAATAATAACAAGAATTTCATAATATAAGAAGAGGTATTCATAACTGGCTGTTTAAATAAGTTGTATATACATCTATTTTAAATTTACAAAGCGTTTGTCATCTTTTGTAAAACATTGATACTGGTAAGCAATTGGGCCTGGGGAATGGACTTCAATACCTTCAGGTACAGTTCTCCGGATACTTTAACCCCTGCCTTTTGTATCTCCTTTCCTTTGGCAGTGAGGTAAACGAGGTTGGAGCGGTTGTCGGCAGCATCTGTTACCTGCCTGATCAGCTTGTTTTTCTTCATGTTCATCAATACCCGGGTAATAGTCGTTTTATCACGGTTGAGCTGTTCGCTGATCTCTTTCTGACTGATGCCATCCTTGTACCAGAGCACTACCAGGATGGAGAACTGCTCGGCAGTAACGTCGATATTGTGCTGTTTGAAGGCCGCCGCCAGTACCTGGCCGAACCTGTGGGAAAACTCCGCACACAAGAAGATAATATTCTGATCTAAGCCTTCCGGTTTCATATTGGTTGTAGCTACAACTAAATTAAGCAGGTCCCGGCTGATTACAAAATTGTTTCGGCATATAAGTGTCGGCCGGTTACTTTTACCGCCCCGCGCAAGCGGGCGTATGGCCTGCTAACCAGTCTATTGCAATAACTTAACAATACGTTATTAGTACATATGAAAAATTATAGTATCTTTGCACATCATTCTCACTCTTAGCAGACTGGATTTTTTTTCCCCACACAGAAAACTCATCAAGTCATAGGTTGATGAGACAAACAGTTAACTCTCTCCTTCGTTATCATCCACGCAGCCGATAGTTAACAAATTATTTATTAAAAACTATCATTTTGACATTTGATCAACTGAATCTTCAGGAGCCTTTATTAAAGGCGCTGAAGGACACGGGGTATACTAACCCAACTCCCATCCAGGAGAAGTCTATCCCTATCGTATTACAACAAAAAGACCTGTTGGGCTGCGCCCAGACAGGCACCGGCAAAACAGCCGCTTTCGCAATCCCTGTATTACAATTATTGCATAGCCAGCAACCTGCTCAAAGAGGCCCCCGTGCCGTAAGAGCACTGGTACTCACGCCAACGCGTGAACTGGCTATCCAGATAGAAGAAAGTTTCAGGACTTATGGTAAATATACCGGCCTTAACCAAATGGTTATTTTTGGTGGTGTATCACAGGGAAGTCAGGTCAACGCCCTCAGAAATGGGGTAGATATCCTGATTGCCACACCAGGCCGCCTGCTTGACCTGCTCAACCAGGGATTCGTAAACCTGCAGCACTTGCAATTATTCGTATTGGATGAAGCCGACCGTATGCTGGACATGGGTTTCATTCATGACGTAAAGCGGATCATTGCCCGTATTCCTGTTAAAAGGCAAACCTTGTTCTTCTCAGCTACCATGCCCCCTGAAATTGCGGGCCTGGCCAATACGATCCTGAAAGATCCCATTAAAGTAGAAGTTACCCCTGTATCCTCTACTGCAGAAAAGATCGCCCAGGAAGTATATTTCACTGATAAGGACAGCAAGCGCTCTCTGCTGATCCATGTGCTGGAGAATTCCACCATCGAACGCGCCCTCGTTTTTGCCCGTACCAAATACGGCTCCGACAAGATCGCCAAAGCATTGACGCGTGCAGGTATTAAAGCCGATGCTATTCACGGTGATAAATCACAGAATGCACGGCAACATGCACTCAACAATTTCAAGAATGGCAAGATACGCATCCTGGTAGCTACGGATATCGCCGCAAGGGGTATTGATGTAGACAACCTCACACACGTGATCAACTATGAACTGCCCAATGTACCGGAGACCTATGTTCACCGCATTGGCCGTACTGGTCGTGCAGGCGCCAGTGGTATCGCCATCTCCTTTTGTGATGCAGAAGAAAGGGCTTACCTGAAAGACATTCAGAAGCTCATTAAGCAATCTATCCCGGTAGTGGAAGAACATCCTTTCCCTGCTGCCAAAACGTTTATCGCTCCCCAGCCCGCTATTCAAAAGAAGTCAGCCGGCGGCGGTGGCAACAGGAACGGTAATAATGGTTTCAAGAAGCGATTCAACAGCAACCATTCTTTCAACCGTTAATCTGTCATCTACCTATACAGGCCTTTCCTTTGGGAAAGACTGTTCAGATACAACAAATGTGCGAATGCGGCTATGATCCATAGCAACATTCGCACATTGTATTTATAACACTTAATACTTTCGTTTCTTGGCAAACGCTACGCGGTAAAACTCATAGCCTCTTTCCGTATTGCGGGGCATGTATTTGCGGCGGTACTCAACGGCGCTTTTGTCTTCCAGCAAGGCCCAGTTGAAATCATTGAGGTAGTCCCTTAGCTCTTCGGGTTTGAAACCAAAGGTCCAGCGTTCTTCTATCTTTTCCAGGTCACTCAGTAATTTCTCAGCGCCATAAAAAGCCTGCGGATTATCGAGCACCATGCGGTGCACATAGGTAAAGATAATATAGGAACCTCCTGCAAAGCGACTGAGGAATCGAAACACATTTTCGATAGCAGATGCCGTGAGGTAGTTGGTAACACCTTCCCAGATAATAGCGGTAGGCTTTGTAAGATCGACCGGATTCCAGTCGAGCATATCATCCAGGCTTTCCTTGTTGAAATCGAGCTGGTAATAGATCACATTGTCAGGCAGTCTCCCCAGTCCCTTCAGTACATTCACTTTGTGGGCAGAGGTATTGGGGTGATCGATCTCTATTACGGGAATATCTCTTAAGAAGCCGAGCCGGAGGCCTCTGGTATCAAAACCAGCCCCCAAGATCAAAACCTGCTCTACCCCATTGTTGACAGCATATAACAGCAGGTCGTCGATGTATTTGGTACGGGCCAGGCCGGATGAGAGGGCGCCTGGTATTTTGCGGTGGATGATATTGTGGACCAGGGTTCTGATAAAAGGGATCTTCGACAGTTGGGTGGCTCTTTTGAGGCCTTTATCGAGGAAAGAAATGGCATAGGGATCATTGAACAACCGTCTGCCCAGGGGGCGGGCTGTTTCAAGCGCCCTGAATAAGGCCATGTATTGCGCAGTTCTGCTGGCTTTATCTTCCTTCATACAAATGATGTAGTACCAAAATGGCTGTTAAACTACACAACATTCCACGATTATGCAATGGGGCTCCAAGTTATCCTGCCGTTAGTTGGCTATGGCTTTCACCAGTGATTGGGCCAGGGTGGCCAGTTCCTGCTTCGTTTCGGGGTGGGTCAGCTCTCCATGCTCATTGAGTTTGGTGGTAACGGCAGGGATGGTAACCTCTGCTATTTTCTGTACGCCCAACGCTTCCAGGGTCAATAAGAGAGAGGCATGGGCCCTATCCCCGCCCCTGTACAGCGGCGAAGCACTGATGGTAGCCACGGGTTTTTCATTGAGTTCTCCTGATGAAACTAACCAATCCAATGCGTTTTTAAGCACACCAGGTACCCCAAAGGCATATTCCGGGGTACAGATAACCACTGCTGCGGCATTTTTGATGTGGTCACGCAAGGCTTTAACCGACAATAAAGGGCCATCTTTATCAATATCCGGGTTGAAGTGGGGTAAATTGCCAATGCCCTCATAAATGGCATAGCGAACGTCCACCGGAAACAGGGTGCCCAATATCTCGAGTATGGTGGTATTGGCTGAACTGGCCCGCAGGCTGCCTGAGATCGCTAGTATCGTTTTCATATCTGTTCTACAAAAGTAAAACCTGGTATGTTTGATCGCTCATCAAAACATACCAGGTTTTAGTTATTTTATACCTGACCTACAGCCTAAGCTGTCATGTACTACTTCAATTCTTTGATCTTGATGCTTCGGAAACTAACGGCATTACCGTGGTCCTGGAGCAGGATGCGTCCGGCTTTGGCCTCGCCAAAGTTGGGCCATTTCTTGTATTTGCTGATGGCCACCAGGTCGCGGAAAGCCTGGGAACCGCGCTCATACTCCAATACTTTTAACCCGTTGATATAATGCTCTACATGGTTATTGGGATATACCACCACGCGACCGGTATTCCACTGACCGGGGGGACGCGTGAAACGATCCTGTTTATTCGCTTTGATCAGGTCATATAAAGAAGCCAGGGTACGGTTGCCATCACGGCCCATTTTGGCATCGGGGTGTACTTTATCATCCAGCACCTGGTATTCCAGTCCGATGGCTGAACCGGGATTGTTTTCTTTCAAGGTTACAAAGTACTTTACACCGCTATTGGCGCCGGTAGTGAGCTTAAAATCGAAGGTGAGATCAAAAGCGCTGTACTCTTTCACGGTAACAATGTCGCCACCGTTGGTCGATTCAGCACCGCTGGACGCCAATACACTCAGCAGGCCATCTTTGATCTCCCATCCTTTCTCGGGAAAGCCGGGCTTGTAAGCACCTTTCCATCCTTTGGAGCTTACCCCATCAAACAGCAATACGGTGCCTGATTGCTTTTCTGCATCCGACAAAGTATTGGGAATGGTATTCACCACATAGGTTGTTTTCAAATGGGGAGCCGGTACCAGGTTGCTGGTCTTGATACGGATGTTTTTCCAGTAGATCTTCTTACCTGCCTGCTCGGGATTTTTGATACCATGTACCTGCAGGCCAATAAACCCGGCAGCATCGAGTGTATCTACCACATAGGCGGCTTCGATATTGTTGACCCAGGTGCGCAGGTTGTGCCCGATGCATTCAATGCGCACTTTATTGAACTGGCCATTCTTAAAAGCTGGCTGGGCAGCGGGGTTCAGCCCCAGGGGATACAACCAATCTCTGCGGGCCTCATCATAAATACCACCTGACCAGCGACGGGAAGAAGGGTCAATCTCATACTGATAACCATATACCCTTCCGGTGCCGTTATTGCCGGCAGGATTGAGGTGGCTCCTGAACTGGATGCCTGAGTTGGAAGTGGTATCTTCCATCAATACTTCCAGTTCCAGGATAAAGTCGCCATACTCCTTCTCCGTTACCAGGAAAGTATTGGGTGTATTCAGGGAGGTGACGCCCGTAATAGCGCCATTCTCTATTTTGTATTCAGCATTGCCAGACAGTTTTTTCCAGCCATTGAGGGATTTACCATCGAATAAGTTTGTCCAACCGCTGGTTTGTTTCTGTGCAAAAGTGCCATGGGCAAGGATCGCCAGGGTAAAAAGGAAAGGAAGTTTTTTCATATCGCTCAGTAATATTTATGAGAAGTTATACGCTGATTTCCATTGTCTGGTACCGTGTGTGTAAGCTGCTTCATTGGCTAGGTGTACACATACTGCGGTAGTAGCACCGGTGATCACATTGGATACGGGTTGCTGCTTCTCCACAATGCATTTGTGAAAGTCTTTCACTGCATACCAGGTACCATCTTTCATGGGTTCCTTGATGATGGGTATGCCACCATCTTTATTCCATTCTATCTTGGTAGCACTGCTTACACCATCTACTGTTTCCAGTTCTTTTTTAGCAGCTGCCTCGGGGTAAAAGATACCTTCATTGACCAATAATGCTACGGTTCCTTTGGTCCCTTTCAATTTGAATATATAGCCCTCCCGGGCATTGCCACAGGTAGAACCAAAGTTCCCGATCATATTCTCTTTATTGTACCGGAGCACTACCTGCACATTGTCGTAAGTCTCTCTTCCGTCTTTGTAATAGTCGATGCCGCCTACGCCTATGATCTCATCAGGATGGGTATTGAACGCCCAGTTGATGAAATCGATCTGGTGAGACAACAACTCTGCCACCAGACCGCCTGAATAGGCTTTGTACATGCGCCAGTTTACCTGCTGGTCGGTATAACCGGCGGGAACGGGCCTGCGCCAGTTCCAATTGCGGTCCCAACGGCAATCGATATGGGTGATCTTACCGAGGTATCCCTTTTCGATCATCTCCTTTACCTTAAAGTAAAGAGGCACATACCGGTATTGGTGGCCTACCTGCAACACCTGGTTGGGATGTTGCTTTACCTGCTGCACCAGCTTCATGGCCTGCGGGATATTGTAGGTCATGGTCTTTTCCAGGAATACGTGCTTGCCGGCATTCAATGCATCGGAAGCAATGGGAAAGTGCATATTGAGCGGCACAGCAATGACTACGGCCTGGATGGACTTATCGTCCAACAGCTGTCGGTAATCCTTGTATTCTTTGGGTGCTGACGCCGCCGCAATCTTGCGGGCATTATCGAGCCTGAAATCCAATACATCACAAATGGCCGCAATGTTGAATTCATCGGGCAGTTGGCGGATAATGGACATGATGCCGGTACCACGATCACCACAACCAATAATAGCAATATTTATTTTGTCAGCGTAGGGGCTGCTAACAGCCTGCAACAACTGGTTGTGCAAGAGGAAACCTCCCGTAAGCAAACCAGCCTGTTGAATAAATTTTCTTCTGCTCATATGTGTTCGTTGTGCGGGTTAGTTGTGAGCTTCCCCTTTATTTCTGTTTTCAATGTTCCTTGATGAAGGTATAGAACCTGCTGCTGGCCGTATCAGCGATCTTGCCATCAGGTTTACGGAAGATAAGATAAGCCGCCATATCTTTCCGTTGCTCTATAAATGTCAATGCCTTCTGTACGCCCATCACCATTAATGCATTGTCATAAGCATCGGCGGTAATAGCATCAGGGGCATATACTGTTACACTGATCAATTCGCTTTGGGAGGAATACCCTGTGCGGGGATCAATGATGTGTGATATCTTTTTACCTGCGCTTTCATAGAACTTACGGTAGCTGCCCGACGTAGTAATAGCGCCGCTGTCGATGGAGATGATCTTTTGCAATAAGGACAACTGGAATTCATCTTCACCGGGTGCTTCAATACCGATCTTCATTTTCTCATTACCTGGTTGCCGGTGTCCCTTGACCCTTATTTCCCCGCCGATCTCCACGATATAATTGGCCAGGTGCTGCTTGTCCAAAAAGGCCGCCAGCACATCTACACTGTATCCCTGTGCGATGCCATTTACATCAATTTTAACGCAGGGTTTCGTTTTACTGAGCGTGTGACCATTCACGGTTAAGAACCGGGAATCTACACACTGTTTCAGAGAACGTATAGTGGCTGAATCTGGTAATTTGTCGATCTTCTTGGGGCCAAAGCCCCAGGCCTGCACCAATGGTTGGACGGTAATATCGAAGATTCCTTCCGTTTGACGGTAAGTTTCTATGGATTTATCGATCACGCGGGTCATGTGATCATCCATATTGATAGAAGTTTCAGCCTGGTTGAAACGGCTGATGAGGGAGTAAGACTTGTAAATGGAGAGAGAACTGTCAATAACAGCGAGGAGACTGTCTACCTGGCCTTTTGTTACGAGACTATCGGTTGCATAATAGGTTACCTGCCAGGTAGTGCCTTGTGCAAATCCGTTCATACGAAAAGCCCTTACGGGTTGTGCTTTATAGGTAACAGCGCCGCACAAAAAAAGGGGTAGGAAAATAAGCAGGTTCCTCATCCGGACAAATATAAATAAAGCCCGGTTGCAGAATGAGGAAACCCGCTTAAATTTATGCAAACGATTCCGCAATCGCCATACTATTGCGCATAATCCGGCCTGCCATTCTTCCAGGCAACAGGATAGCGCGCGCAGGGGGTGTTAATGGCCCCATCTACGGCTGAAGGATAACAATCAGGGGTTCCATAGATGCCATAAGGGTCAAAAAAATACCAGCGTTTGTCATTGGGGTCGCGGTGGGCGAAGAAAATGTGCAGGTGATTGGCTGCCTGGCCTCCCGGACCGGTACTACCAGCCCATCCAATCACATCGCCAGCCTGCACATTTTTGCCGACCAAATCACTACTGATCTTTTGTGAGTTGGTTCCCCACCACCCCGCGTCCGGATTCCTGTCTGACGTTTTCAGAGGGCAGCCTGTATTCTTCAGATGATTCTCGTACTTAACTCTTGTAGGATCATTGGCCGCTTGTGACAAAGCGGGCTGGCTTTTGCTCCATGCCACGGCACAGTCATTGTCGGCGCCATTCCTTACGTGCATATAAATTGTTCTGTAAGCATCTTTTTCTCCTCCCACATTGTGGCTGATGATGATGGTATTACCCGACCATTCATCGTACCCGGCAAAAATTACTTTCCCTGCGGCGGCAGCGGTCAGCTGGAATGTTTTCCCATCTTTCCGCGAATAATCAATGGCATGGTGCCAGGCGCCGGGAGAATACAACCAGCCATTCTTCGACATATCAGAAGCTTTCTCTTTGAAAGGAAGGGTAAGGAACCTGTCCTTTGCATCATAGAGCACTGAGTTGCGTACGTAGTAGTCATTGCCCAGTTTGAGGTTGGGCCAGCGGTAATATACCCTGCTGCTGGACGAAGGATTGGCCGGACAACTGCCGGGTTCTCCTTCGCAGTGCTGTGAGCTGGCATAAATGCCATAATCATAACTATCGCGTCCCGATGTAGCCGGATTATCGGCCATCAAAGCCTGGTTCATACAACCACCGGGGCAATCACCATCATAGGTTTCCAGGTCTACCAATTGCAGGTTCGAACCATTATACTCTGCCCACCTGGACGTAAAGCTTTGCCAGTCGGTGCCATGCCATAGGGCATAACCATCTGTGCCCTGCCGCCACACGCCTAAAAAGATACGCTTACCACCTTCTACATAAGATTCGATATCTATCAAACGCAGGTTCTCTTTTGCACGGTCATCCCAGTATTTGGTAAACTGTGTGTAGTCCATTCCATAAGGAGACAACACATAGGCATCGTTGCCCGGATTGAACACGCCGAGGAAATATCTTTTGCCTCCTTCGGTATAGGTTTCAATATCTGTAAGGCGGAGATTTTTACTGTAGTCGCTCCAAAACTTATTAAACTCCGCCCAATCAAGCCCGGTTGGTGTAAGGGCATATCCGCCGGTCCCTTGCCTGAATACACCGAGGAAGTATCTTTTGCCGCCTTCGGTATAGGTTTCAATGTCGATGAGCCGGAGGGTTTTGCTGTAATCAGACCAAAACTTGTTGAAAGCTGCCCAGTCGAGGCCGGCAGGCGTAAGGGCGTATCCATCACTGCCTCCTTCCCATACACCGGAGAAGTATCGTTTGCCGCCTGTTTCATAGGTCTCGATATCAATAAGACGCAGGTTTTGTTTAGCCAGCTCACTCCATTTTTTGTTGAAGTCGGCCCAGCTAACACCAGCCCACAGGTAGGTGCTGCCATTGCCTTTTCGCCATACTCCTGTGTACAGATCCTGAGCTATTGCAGCCATTCCTGCCAATAGTAATAATAACAACGGATAAACAACTTTACACTTCATAGTTGATATTTTAAGGTTATGATAAAAACAATAGAGCTATGCTACTATCAGAAGTGTGAGGTAAATGATGCTGGGAAACAGGAAAAAGGATTCAAAAAAGAATTCAAACAGTCGGAATGAATAACAACGTAAAGTAAAGACAAGGGGCGAGGCCAAACCTAATCAGGCGAGTGAACGGAAAAAGGATGAGGAAACGGTTGGAAGGATAAGTTTGAGGCATTAGCTATTAGGATTTAGCAGTTGGCCGAAGCTTCGACGCGCTTCTTTGGCCAGGTGAGCCGCCTTGAAGGGTGAGCCGCCCTCCAAGGGCGACCCACCCTTCAACAACCCTTCGACACCCCTCGACAAGCTTCCCGCGGAGCGGGATGACATTACTAAAAGTGACATATTATTTATTGAATAAGGCGTTGATCACGGCTTCTTTTTTGCGGCGTGATACTTCGAGTGTAGTGTAATCCTGCAGGATAAGGGTGGAGTTTGATTTCGAAAACTTCACGGCGTATTTCAGATTCACCAGGTAAGATTTATGGATGCGCAGGAAACCTTGCTCAGCAAGCATTTCCTCGTAATCCTTCAGTGTTTTGGCACTCACCAGTTTCCTCCCTTTGGTGAGGTGGAAATGGGTATAGTTATCATTGCCTTCACAATAAACAATTTCATCGGGGAGCAGGAAATAGTTGCCATCCAGGGTCGCGATGATCAGTTTAAAGTCTTGTTGCGCTGTATTGCTCAGGTTGCTCACCACCTGCTGCAACTGTTCCTTCTCCATATTGTGCCGTGGTCGGCTATTCAACTTATCAACTGCCTGTTTCAGCTCATCGGCATCTACAGGCTTTAAGAGGTAATCGAGTGCGCTACATTTAATGGCGCGGATGGCATATTGGTCATAGGCTGTTGTAAAGATGATCTCAAAATCAATACGGGTCAGCTTTTGCAGCAGGTCAAAGGCATTCATCCTGGGCATTTCAATATCGAGGAATACCAGGTCGGGCCGGTGGGTCGCAATAGTGGCGATCGCCGTCATGGCATCGGGGCAAACGGCCACCACCTGCACATCCGGGCAGTGCATTTGCAGCATGGACTGTAGGGATTCCCGGCAATGTTTTTCGTCGTCTACTATTATGGCTTTCATGGTATCAACCCATTTTATTCTGAATATAATTCAGGGTGATTAGTACGCTGGTTCCGCATCCCCGTTGATCTTTATCATAGAAGTCTTTAACCTCGATATGGGTATTGGCATCATAGGTCATGTTTACAATATCCAATCTTTCGCCGGTAATCTTCATGCCATGGCTTTTCTTTTTCAAGGCAGACCTGCTGCGCATTTCTGCAGATGCCATTCGCCCAACGCCATTGTCCTCCACTTTTATACTGAGCAATTCGCCCACCCGTTTTATCTCCAGTAACAATATTCCTCCCGAATGTTCGCGGTAAAGCAGGCCGTGCCAGATGGCATTTTCTACATAGGGTTGAATGATGAGGGGAGGTATGATCACCTGGGCCGGATCGATGTCTTCATCGAGGATCAGTTTGTATTCAAATACATTGTCAAAGCGGATGGATTCCAATTGTATATAGAGATCCAGGGCACTCAGTTCATTTTCCAGTGTCACCCACTCGCTGCGGGAATTGTCGAGTATCATGCGCATGAGCCGGGAGAACTTGGTAAGGTACCCTGAGGCGTTTTGTGGGTCGTTCTTTAGTATGAAGTTATTAATAGAATTGAGGCTGTTGAAAATAAAGTGGGGGTTCATCTGGGCGCGCAGCATGTTCATTTTTACACGGGCTATCTGACGGTCAAAATCTCTCCTGGTGGCCTCTTTCTTCCGCAGTGTTTTAATGCGTTGCTTCAACAGTAAGTATACAATGGCGGATATAGCTGCCACCACGCATGCCAGGAACCAACCAGTGCGCCAGAAAGGGGCCTGTACAGTAAAGGACCAGTCGGCAGTATTGCTCCATTGGTTAGACCCCGCTGCAGCCCTTACCTGCAGGGTATATTTGCCTGCGGGTATATTCCGGATGGTTACCTGCCTGGTGTGGTTTAGTTTGATCCAGGTGGTATCCTGCCCCAGTAACCGGTACTCATATCTTACCGCTGCCGGATTGTTGTAATGAATAGCAGTAAACAGGAGCTCCAGGGAGTTTTGTTTATAAGAAAGAGAGGCTGGCGCAAAAACATCATGCTGCAAGGGCAGGCTGGTACGCTGCTCATCCCGGATCACAAGTATGTTTTCAATATTGAGTACAGGGGCTGTGATGGTCTTAGCATACACCAGGGGATCAAAGGAAAGTAAACCGGAAGAGGTGGCCATCCAGATGGTACCCTGGTTGTCCTGGATCATGTCTACGCCCTGGTAATCGCCTTTCAGTAAACTGCGGTCAATGTCTTTGGCTACAATGCTCAGGTCGTTGCCGGATTGTTCTATGCGGTTAATGCCATTGTAGGCAACGGCCCATAATATGTCGTCTTTATCAACGAGTATCTTGAGGAAGATATCGGAGGATAAACCATCGTTGGTAGTGAGTTGCTTTTCTATCACCAGGCTGTCCTTTAAAAAATGGCATAGCAGGAGGCCATTGCCCTGTGTAGCCACCCATACTTTGCCCTGCCGGGTCATTTGCATATCAGTAATGGAAAAGGATTGATCCTTTTGCAAAGGGAACAGTTCGAGGTAAGTATCTTTTATGGTTGCCAATCCCCAGGTGCTGCCCACATATATTTTACCACCGGGGCTTTCGACGAGGCTACGTATTAAGGGATTGTCTGTTATTTCCTGCCGGTAAGTATATTGGATAAATTCGAGGGAATCGTTCTTCCCCTTCCTGATACGAGTGACATTTTTATCGCCGGTGGTCCACAATTCTCCATTCCTGCCACAGTGCATGTGCAGAAAGGTTTTGTCGCCCGAACCACCTTCCTCATAAAAGTATTGCAACCCGGTTTTGCTTAGCCGGGCCAGTCCCTGGTAGCCACTGCCAAACCATTGGTCGCCATCGGGCATTTCACAGATGCTTTTTAATTCTGCGTGGGAGAAAATGGTCTTGCCACCGGGCCAGACCATTTCAAAATGATCATTCACCTTTTTAAACAAGCGGCCCCTGTTGGCGCCTGCAATAATGGTTCCGTCTTTCAGCTGGTAAATACTATAGAGTTCATTAAAGCCCTCGGGCTCCTCCTGGAGATGGCTTTTAAATATTTCAGGGCGGGCATACAGGAGTCCTTCGTGGGTGGCGATCCAAAAGTTGCCGTCCTTGTCGCAGGTGAATACGGAGCCCCATTCGCGGTGATCGTACGGGATATTGAGTACTTGGCGGAAGGCCTTGGTTTTTACATCTACCTGGAAAATGGCTTCGGAGTTATAATAGTACCAGTTGCCGCCTTCCTGGTGAAAATCCATACCGGTGAGAAAGGGAATAGGTAATTTCTTCCATTGGTTGTCTTTCCTGAAATTAACGCCACTGAAATTGGCACAGATCAGCACTTCGTCCTCTTCGGTAACGCTGATGCCATTGAGCAGATCGGCGGAATGGCTCATGCCCCAGATCTTCTGCAGGCTCTTTCTATCAGATTCATAGGCATTGTAAACATTACCGATGAGGAGGTGGCCATTTTTCCGGAGGGCCATTCTTTTCACACGCCTGTCATCCTTTAGGGTGCGCCAGACAGGTAGTATACGTGGTGTGATGGTAAGGGTATCTTTTTGTGTGGCCTTTTTGATGGCGGGCGCCTCGAGCCAGGCGGGTCCGCTGCCTGTACCTACCCACAGGCCCTGTCCTTCCAGGAGTAAGCTATAGACGGGGATATTGCCCTCGCTGAAGTTTACAGGCACCACTTCTTTGTTGGCATAGTAGAAAAGGCCGGCCACGGAGCCGATCCAAAGGATATGGCGGGTGGTATCTTCCAGGAAGCAGAATACGCGGCCAATACGCTTATTGCGGGCAAAGAGGTAGTTGGTGAGGCCGTAGCCATCAAAGCGGCTGATACCGGCTGTATGGCCTATCCAGAGCAGCTGGCGGGAATCGAGGTGGAGGGAGAGTATTTCGGAGGAGGGGAGACCGTTGCGGGCGGAGAATTCGGTAAACTGGTAGTGAAGCGGGGTCACCTCAGTGATAGTGGCATGTTGGGCGTTTACCTGGCAGCAGCACAGGCACACCAGGAGGAGGCATAACAGGCGGCATGTGCTGGTGCTTTGCAAGGAGGCTGTTTGGTGTTTTGGTAATTACTAAAATTAGGTATTCGGGCTGGTAAAATGACGGGGAATGAGGGAGGGGGTATGGAGTGAGGGAGTGGCGGGGCGGCAATCGTGAATCGGCAGTCGGTAGTCGTTTGCTTCGCCGGGGCGATGTGATTGGGCCAGACTTGTGGGAGATTGGGTTGAGGTATGGTCAAAAAAAAAGCCCCGTAGTAAACTACAGGGCTCAATAAATATGGCAGCTACCTACTCTCCCGCATTGTGGTGCAGTACCATCGGCCATGAGGGGCTTAACTACTCTGTTCGGTATGGGAAGAGGTGAACACCCTCGGTATAACCACCATAAGAAGTTAATACCGGATTTTATCCAGTCAATAAGATTACATATTGGGAAGTTGTAAATGAGAGCAACAGAACAAACAATTAAAATATTAACATTGAAATTGATTAAAAAAAATTAAAGCGTACGGGCAATTAGTACTACTCGACTTTACTGTTACCAGTTTTACATCTGTAGCCTATCAACGTAGTAGTCTCCTACGACCCTTAAAAGAATACTCATCTTGTGGAAGGTTTCACGCTTAGATGCTTTCAGCGTTTATCCTGGCCGGACGTAGCTACTCTGCATTGCACCTGGCGGCACAACAGATACACCAGCGGTCCGTACGACCCGGTCCTCTCGTACTAAGGTCATGTCCACGCAATATTCTAACGCCCATCACAGATAGGGACCGAACTGTCTTGCGACGTTCTGAACCCAGTTCACGTGCCACTTTAATCGGCGAACAGCCGAACCCTTGGGACCTTCTCCAGCCCCAGGATGTGACGAACCGACATCGAGGTGCCAAACCTCCCCGTCGATATGAGCTCTTGGGGGAGATCAGCCTGTTATCCCCGGAGTACCTTTTATCCTTTGAGCGATGGCCCTTCCATACAGAACCACCGGATCACTTTAGCCGGCTTTCGCCCCTGCTCGACTTGTCTGTCTCACAGTCAAGCTCCCTTATACTAATGCGCTCTGCGTACGATTACCAACCGTACTGAGGGAACCTTTGCAAGCCTCCGTTACTTTTTAGGAGGCGACCACCCCAGTCAAACTACCCACCATGCACTGTTTCCCGGTAGGGATTAGACTCTAAGCAAACAAAGGTTGGTATTTCAACGACCGCTCCACGGCACCTGGCGGCACCGCTTCAAAGCGTCCCAACTATTCTACACATTGTTTGCTCAAAATCAATGCAAAGTTGTAGTGAAGGTTCACGGGGTCTTTCCGTCCCGTGACGGGTAACCGGCATCTTCACCGATACTACAATTTCGCCGGGCTCGCGGAGGAGACAGCGTTCAACTCATTAGACCATTCGTGCAGGTCGGAACTTACCCGACAAGGAATTTCGCTACCTTAGGACCGTTATAGTTACGGCCGCCGTTTACTGGGGCTTCAGTCAGGAGCTTTGGCTTGCGCCGAACACCCTTCCTTAACCTTCCAGCACCGGGCAGGTATCAGGCTCTATACGTCATCTTACGATTTTGCAGGGCCCTGTGTTTTTGTTAAACAGTTGGTTGAACCATTTTACTGAGACCACCCAGAAGGTGGTATGCTTTATCCCGAAGTTACAGCATCAATTTGCCTAGTTCCTTCTCCGCGGCTCACCCGAGCACCTTAGGCTATTCGCCTCGACTACCTGTGTCGGTTTGCGGTACGGGCCGCTTTAGCCACACCTTAGAGGTTTTTCTCGGAGGTTTGATTAGAGTCACTATCAGCGCTGCCGAAGCTTTGCTGTACTATCAGGTTCGCCATCTCTTCCGGATTTACCTGGAAAAGATATAACTACACCCTTTAACGGGAACATCCGTTGCCCCGCGGACTTTTCACTACCTCGTCACCCCATCGGAACTAAAGCAGGTACTGGAATATTAACCAGTTTTCCATCAGCTGCGCCTTTCGGCTTTGCCTAAGGACCCGACTAACCCTGATCCGATTAACGTTGATCAGGAACCCTTAGTCTTACGGTGAAGTAGTTTTTCACTACTTTTATCGCTACTTATGCCTACATTTTCTTTTGACAACGCTCCAGCATGAGTCGCCTCACACCTTCGATGCAGATGTCAATGCTCCCCTACCACTCAACATTGCTGTTGAATTTAGAGCTTCGGTGGTATGTTTGATGCCCGATTATTTTCCGTGCAGGATCTCTCGACCAGTGAGCTGTTACGCACTCTTTAAATGAATGGCTGCTTCCAAGCCAACATCCTGGCTGTTATAGAAATCCCACCTCGTTTGATCAACTTAACATACGCTTAGGGACCTTAGCTGCTAATCTGGGTTATTTCCCTCTCGGCCACGGATCTTAGCACCCGCAGCCTCACTCCCGGAGAAATTTGCTAGCATTCGGAGTTTGTCAGGGTTTGGTAGGCGGTGAAGCCCCCTAGCCCAATCAGTAGCTCTACCTCTAGCAAACATCTATATCCGAGGCTGTTCCTAAAAACATTTCGGGGAGAACGAGCTATCTCTCAGTTTGATTGGCCTTTCACCCCTATCCACAAGTCATCCCAAAGCTTTTCAACGCTAACGGGTTCGGTCCTCCAGTGTGTGTTACCACACCTTCAACCTGCTCATGGATAGATCACAAAGTTTCGCGTCTACCCCCACTGACTAGTCGCCCTATTCGGACTCGCTTTCGCTACGGCTCCGTTACTTAAGAACTTAACCTCGCCAGTGAGGAGTAACTCGTAGGCTCATTATGCAAAAGGCACGCCGTCACCCGTTTCCAGGCTCCGACCGCTTGTAGGCGTACGGTTTCAGGTACTATTTCACTCCCTTGTTTAGGGTGCTTTTCACCTTTCCCTTACGGTACTGGTTCACTATCGGTCTCTGAGGAGTATTTAGCCTTACCAGATGGTGCTGGCAGATTCAGGCAGGATTCCTCCGGTCCCGCCGTACTCAGGATACCACGCGTCCCCAATTATTTGTGCCTACAGGACTATCACCTGCTATGGTCCAACTTTCCAGAAGGTTCGACTTGAAATTGGTTTCTAAATGTGGTCCTACAACCCCGGTGCAGCACGCTACACCGGTTTGGGCTATTCCCTTTTCGCTCGCCACTACTTGGGGAATCACTATTGTTTTCTTTTCCTCCTGGTACTTAGATGTTTCAGTTCCCAGGGTTGACTCTCCTTGCGGAGTAATACACCTTCAGTGTATTGGGTTGTCCCATTCGGAAATCTTCGGATATAACGCTTGTGTGCAGCTCCCCGAAGCTTATCGCAGCTTACCACGTCCTTCATCGTCTCTCAGAGCCAAGGCATCCACCATACGCCCTTAAGTGCTTTAAAAGAGTTATTACTATTACTCGTCATTTACAACTTAAATATTTACTACCCAATATGTCAAAGAGCTTGTTAATTTGATAATTCGAAAATGTGCCAATTTGATAATTAATACATTCCCTTTACCAAAAAAACGATGTTGATGTTAAGGTTATGAACCTTCAGACCATAATGTCACACCAATATTGAAAGAACTAAAAATTGAAAGTTAGAAGAAGCAATAACTAAAAAATCCGAGCAGTCTCTAAAAAGGAGGTATTCCAGCCGCACCTTCCGATACGGCTACCTTGTTACGACTTAGCCCCAGTCACTAGTTTTACCCTAGGCGGCTCCTTGCGGTTACCGACTTTAGGTACACCCAGCTTCCATGGCTTGACGGGCGGTGTGTGCAAGGTCCGGGAACGTATTCACCGTATCATTGCTGATATACGATTACTAGCGATTCCAGCTTCATGGAGTCGAGTTGCAGACTCCAATCTGAACTGAGAAGAGGTTTTTGGGATTAGCGCCTTGTCGCCAAGTGGCAGCCCTTTGTCCTCTCCATTGTAGCACGTGTGTAGCCCTGGGCATAAAGGCCATGATGACCTGACATCATCCCCTCCTTCCTCGCGTCTTACGACGGCAGTTTCATTAGAGTTCCCAGCTTTACCTGATGGCAACTAATGATGGGGGTTGCGCTCGTTGCGGGACTTAACCCAACACCTCACGGCACGAGCTGACGACGGCCATGCAGCACCTTACGATCTGTGTATTGCTACAAAGTGAGCTTTCACCCACGGTCAAACCGCATTCTAGCCCAGGTAAGGTTCCTCGCGTATCATCGAATTAAACCACATGCTCCACCGCTTGTGCGGACCCCCGCCAATTCCTTTGAGTTTCAACCTTGCGGTCGTACTTCCCAGGTGGGATACTTAATGCTTTCGCTCAGACACTAACAGTGTATCGCTAATGTCGAGTATCCATCGTTTAGGGCGTGGACTACCAGGGTATCTAATCCTGTTTGCTCCCCACGCTTTCGTGCCTCAGTGTCAATGATCGTGAAGTAAGCTGCCTTCGCAATTGGTGTTCTATGTCATATCTAAGCATTTCACCGCTACATGACATATTCCGCTTACCTACGCGATATTCAAGATCGATAGTATCAACGGCAGTTTCCAAGTTAAGCTCGGAGATTTCACCACTGACTTACCAACCCACCTACGCACCCTTTAAACCCAGTGAATCCGGATAACGCTTGCACCCTCCGTATTACCGCGGCTGCTGGCACGGAGTTAGCCGGTGCTTATTCATCTGGTACCGTCAACCACAGTAGAAACCGTGGGTTTCTTCCCAGATAAAAGAAGTTTACAATCCAGAGGACCTTCATCCTCCACGCGGCATGGCTGGTTCAGACTTGCGTCCATTGACCAATATTCCTTACTGCTGCCTCCCGTAGGAGTCGGGCCCGTGTCTCAGTGCCCGTGTGACTGGTCGTGCTCTCACACCAGTTACTGATCGAAGGCTTGGTGGGCCGTTACCCCGCCAACTACCTAATCAGGCGCACGCCCATCTTCAAGCGCCGGAGCTATAAGTGTAAGATGATGCCATCTCACAGTATTACGGGGTATTAATCCGGGTTTCCCCGGGCTATTCCCCACTTGAAGGAAGGTTGCGTACGTGTTCCGCACCCGTTTGCCGGTCGCCACCCATGTATTGCTACACTGTGCTGCCCCACGACTTGCATGTATTAAGCCTGCCGCTAGCGTTCATCCTGAGCCAGGATCAAACTCTCCATTGTAAATGAGTTTTTGACCTAGCTAATTTTCTCTTGGAAAATTAACGTTTGATCTAATAATGATTTCGCTTCAGATTTACCATAAATCTTACAATCTATGTGCTATTGCTTCCAAACTTTCAAAGATCTTTTCGACATCTACCAGAAGTTTCCTTCCCTTTTTGTCGCCCCGTTTTCGTTGGGGTTGCAAAGGTATCAGTCTTTTTATTACTAACAAACTTTTTCTCTACTTTTTTCGCAAGTTTTTCTCTCCCTTTCTCCCTCTCTTTCACTTACTTACTCGCGTGTCTGACTTGACTTTTTCGAAGAACTTTTGCCCTGTTTTTTAGAGCGGGCTGCAAAGGTAGGGGGCCGCTATTGTTTCACCAAATTTATTCTTTACTTTTTCAAAGATTAACTCCAGGAATCAGTGGGGAACATATTTAGAAGAACTTGTTTGCCGAAGAACCGTATCGGTTAAGATGGCTGTTTTTCGAGCAGTGTGTATCCGGTAAGGGATGTAGTGTTGCAGGTCTTTGTGTGTGTTTGGTTAGAGCCTGGTGCCTGCGATAAGGAACTGATGCTTGCCTTGTAAGGGGCGAAGAGCAGTGATTAAGGTTAATGAATAAGGTAGGCTCTCATAAATAGCAAAACCCCTTACAAGTGAATGCAAGGGGTTTTGTAATAAATATGGCAGCTACCTACTCTCCCGCATTGTGGTGCAGTACCATCGGCCATGAGGGGCTTAACTACTCTGTTCGGTATGGGAAGAGGTGAACACCCTCGGTATAACCACCATAAGAAGTTAATACCGGATTTTATCCAGTCAATAAGATTACATATTGGGAAGTTGTAAATGAGAGCAACAGAACAAACAATTAAAATATTAACATTGAAATTGATTAAAAAAAATTAAAGCGTACGGGCAATTAGTACTACTCGACTTTACTGTTACCAGTTTTACATCTGTAGCCTATCAACGTAGTAGTCTCCTACGACCCTTAAAAGAATACTCATCTTGTGGAAGGTTTCACGCTTAGATGCTTTCAGCGTTTATCCTGGCCGGACGTAGCTACTCTGCATTGCACCTGGCGGCACAACAGATACACCAGCGGTCCGTACGACCCGGTCCTCTCGTACTAAGGTCATGTCCACGCAATATTCTAACGCCCATCACAGATAGGGACCGAACTGTCTTGCGACGTTCTGAACCCAGTTCACGTGCCACTTTAATCGGCGAACAGCCGAACCCTTGGGACCTTCTCCAGCCCCAGGATGTGACGAACCGACATCGAGGTGCCAAACCTCCCCGTCGATATGAGCTCTTGGGGGAGATCAGCCTGTTATCCCCGGAGTACCTTTTATCCTTTGAGCGATGGCCCTTCCATACAGAACCACCGGATCACTTTAGCCGGCTTTCGCCCCTGCTCGACTTGTCTGTCTCACAGTCAAGCTCCCTTATACTAATGCGCTCTGCGTACGATTACCAACCGTACTGAGGGAACCTTTGCAAGCCTCCGTTACTTTTTAGGAGGCGACCACCCCAGTCAAACTACCCACCATGCACTGTTTCCCGGTAGGGATTAGACTCTAAGCAAACAAAGGTTGGTATTTCAACGACCGCTCCACGGCACCTGGCGGCACCGCTTCAAAGCGTCCCAACTATTCTACACATTGTTTGCTCAAAATCAATGCAAAGTTGTAGTGAAGGTTCACGGGGTCTTTCCGTCCCGTGACGGGTAACCGGCATCTTCACCGATACTACAATTTCGCCGGGCTCGCGGAGGAGACAGCGTTCAACTCATTAGACCATTCGTGCAGGTCGGAACTTACCCGACAAGGAATTTCGCTACCTTAGGACCGTTATAGTTACGGCCGCCGTTTACTGGGGCTTCAGTCAGGAGCTTTGGCTTGCGCCGAACACCCTTCCTTAACCTTCCAGCACCGGGCAGGTATCAGGCTCTATACGTCATCTTACGATTTTGCAGGGCCCTGTGTTTTTGTTAAACAGTTGGTTGAACCATTTTACTGAGACCACCCAGAAGGTGGTATGCTTTATCCCGAAGTTACAGCATCAATTTGCCTAGTTCCTTCTCCGCGGCTCACCCGAGCACCTTAGGCTATTCGCCTCGACTACCTGTGTCGGTTTGCGGTACGGGCCGCTTTAGCCACACCTTAGAGGTTTTTCTCGGAGGTTTGATTAGAGTCACTATCAGCGCTGCCGAAGCTTTGCTGTACTATCAGGTTCGCCATCTCTTCCGGATTTACCTGGAAAAGATATAACTACACCCTTTAACGGGAACATCCGTTGCCCCGCGGACTTTTCACTACCTCGTCACCCCATCGGAACTAAAGCAGGTACTGGAATATTAACCAGTTTTCCATCAGCTGCGCCTTTCGGCTTTGCCTAAGGACCCGACTAACCCTGATCCGATTAACGTTGATCAGGAACCCTTAGTCTTACGGTGAAGTAGTTTTTCACTACTTTTATCGCTACTTATGCCTACATTTTCTTTTGACAACGCTCCAGCATGAGTCGCCTCACACCTTCGATGCAGATGTCAATGCTCCCCTACCACTCAACATTGCTGTTGAATTTAGAGCTTCGGTGGTATGTTTGATGCCCGATTATTTTCCGTGCAGGATCTCTCGACCAGTGAGCTGTTACGCACTCTTTAAATGAATGGCTGCTTCCAAGCCAACATCCTGGCTGTTATAGAAATCCCACCTCGTTTGATCAACTTAACATACGCTTAGGGACCTTAGCTGCTAATCTGGGTTATTTCCCTCTCGGCCACGGATCTTAGCACCCGCAGCCTCACTCCCGGAGAAATTTGCTAGCATTCGGAGTTTGTCAGGGTTTGGTAGGCGGTGAAGCCCCCTAGCCCAATCAGTAGCTCTACCTCTAGCAAACATCTATATCCGAGGCTGTTCCTAAAAACATTTCGGGGAGAACGAGCTATCTCTCAGTTTGATTGGCCTTTCACCCCTATCCACAAGTCATCCCAAAGCTTTTCAACGCTAACGGGTTCGGTCCTCCAGTGTGTGTTACCACACCTTCAACCTGCTCATGGATAGATCACAAAGTTTCGCGTCTACCCCCACTGACTAGTCGCCCTATTCGGACTCGCTTTCGCTACGGCTCCGTTACTTAAGAACTTAACCTCGCCAGTGAGGAGTAACTCGTAGGCTCATTATGCAAAAGGCACGCCGTCACCCGTTTCCAGGCTCCGACCGCTTGTAGGCGTACGGTTTCAGGTACTATTTCACTCCCTTGTTTAGGGTGCTTTTCACCTTTCCCTTACGGTACTGGTTCACTATCGGTCTCTGAGGAGTATTTAGCCTTACCAGATGGTGCTGGCAGATTCAGGCAGGATTCCTCCGGTCCCGCCGTACTCAGGATACCACGCGTCCCCAATTATTTGTGCCTACAGGACTATCACCTGCTATGGTCCAACTTTCCAGAAGGTTCGACTTGAAATTGGTTTCTAAATGTGGTCCTACAACCCCGGTGCAGCACGCTACACCGGTTTGGGCTATTCCCTTTTCGCTCGCCACTACTTGGGGAATCACTATTGTTTTCTTTTCCTCCTGGTACTTAGATGTTTCAGTTCCCAGGGTTGACTCTCCTTGCGGAGTAATACACCTTCAGTGTATTGGGTTGTCCCATTCGGAAATCTTCGGATATAACGCTTGTGTGCAGCTCCCCGAAGCTTATCGCAGCTTACCACGTCCTTCATCGTCTCTCAGAGCCAAGGCATCCACCATACGCCCTTAAGTGCTTTAAAAGAGTTATTACTATTACTCGTCATTTACAACTTAAATATTTACTACCCAATATGTCAAAGAGCTTGTTAATTTGATAATTCGAAAATGTGCCAATTTGATAATTAATACATTCCCTTTACCAAAAAAACGATGTTGATGTTAAGGTTATGAACCTTCAGACCATAATGTCACACCAATATTGAAAGAACTAATTGTAATACTTAAAAACTGTGGAGGATACCGGAGTCGAACCGATGACCCTCCCGACTGTAAGCCGGGATGCATCTATCCAACTGAGCTAACCACCCTACTGTGTTATGTGGAGGATATCGGAGTCGAACCGATGACCCTCTGCGTGCAAGGCAGATGCTCTAGCCAACTGAGCTAACCCCCCAGTAGTTAATTTAGTAGACCCGAGCAGATTTGAACTGCTGACCCCTACATTATCAGTGTAGTGCTCTAACCAGGCTGAGCTACGGATCTAGGTAGCACCTCTATTCGGGTTACTATTGAAAGAACTTAATGTTTGTGATAAAAATTGAAAGTTAGAAGAAGCAATAACTAAAAAATCCGAGCAGTCTCTAAAAAGGAGGTATTCCAGCCGCACCTTCCGATACGGCTACCTTGTTACGACTTAGCCCCAGTCACTAGTTTTACCCTAGGCGGCTCCTTGCGGTTACCGACTTTAGGTACACCCAGCTTCCATGGCTTGACGGGCGGTGTGTGCAAGGTCCGGGAACGTATTCACCGTATCATTGCTGATATACGATTACTAGCGATTCCAGCTTCATGGAGTCGAGTTGCAGACTCCAATCTGAACTGAGAAGAGGTTTTTGGGATTAGCGCCTTGTCGCCAAGTGGCAGCCCTTTGTCCTCTCCATTGTAGCACGTGTGTAGCCCTGGGCATAAAGGCCATGATGACCTGACATCATCCCCTCCTTCCTCGCGTCTTACGACGGCAGTTTCATTAGAGTTCCCAGCTTTACCTGATGGCAACTAATGATGGGGGTTGCGCTCGTTGCGGGACTTAACCCAACACCTCACGGCACGAGCTGACGACGGCCATGCAGCACCTTACGATCTGTGTATTGCTACAAAGTGAGCTTTCACCCACGGTCAAACCGCATTCTAGCCCAGGTAAGGTTCCTCGCGTATCATCGAATTAAACCACATGCTCCACCGCTTGTGCGGACCCCCGCCAATTCCTTTGAGTTTCAACCTTGCGGTCGTACTTCCCAGGTGGGATACTTAATGCTTTCGCTCAGACACTAACAGTGTATCGCTAATGTCGAGTATCCATCGTTTAGGGCGTGGACTACCAGGGTATCTAATCCTGTTTGCTCCCCACGCTTTCGTGCCTCAGTGTCAATGATCGTGAAGTAAGCTGCCTTCGCAATTGGTGTTCTATGTCATATCTAAGCATTTCACCGCTACATGACATATTCCGCTTACCTACGCGATATTCAAGATCGATAGTATCAACGGCAGTTTCCAAGTTAAGCTCGGAGATTTCACCACTGACTTACCAACCCACCTACGCACCCTTTAAACCCAGTGAATCCGGATAACGCTTGCACCCTCCGTATTACCGCGGCTGCTGGCACGGAGTTAGCCGGTGCTTATTCATCTGGTACCGTCAACCACAGTAGAAACCGTGGGTTTCTTCCCAGATAAAAGAAGTTTACAATCCAGAGGACCTTCATCCTCCACGCGGCATGGCTGGTTCAGACTTGCGTCCATTGACCAATATTCCTTACTGCTGCCTCCCGTAGGAGTCGGGCCCGTGTCTCAGTGCCCGTGTGACTGGTCGTGCTCTCACACCAGTTACTGATCGAAGGCTTGGTGGGCCGTTACCCCGCCAACTACCTAATCAGGCGCACGCCCATCTTCAAGCGCCGGAGCTATAAGTGTAAGATGATGCCATCTCACAGTATTACGGGGTATTAATCCGGGTTTCCCCGGGCTATTCCCCACTTGAAGGAAGGTTGCGTACGTGTTCCGCACCCGTTTGCCGGTCGCCACCCATGTATTGCTACACTGTGCTGCCCCACGACTTGCATGTATTAAGCCTGCCGCTAGCGTTCATCCTGAGCCAGGATCAAACTCTCCATTGTAAATGAGTTTTTGACCTAGCTAATTTTCTCTTGGAAAATTAACGTTTGATCTAATAATGATTTCGCTTCAGATTTACCATAAATCTTACAATCTATGTGCTATTGCTTCCAAACTTTCAAAGATCTTTTCGACATCTACCAGAAGTTTCCTTCCCTTTTTGTCGCCCCGTTTTCGTTGGGGTTGCAAAGGTATCAGTCTTTTTATTACTAACAAACTTTTTCTCTACTTTTTTCGCAAGTTTTTCTCTCCCTTTCTCCTTCTCTTTCACTTACTTACTCGCGTGTCTGACTTGACTTTTTCGAAGAACTTTTGCCCTGTTTTTTAGAGCGGGCTGCAAAGATAAGAGGCTTACTATTCACCACCAAATTTTTTCTCACTTTTTCTTTTTCCTTTTATCCTGCAACTTATTAGTAATCAAAGAGCTAAGTGACAAATTCCGCTTGGCAGTGATCTTCTTTTCGCTTCCGTTTCTGTACCTCTTTTTTTCCTAAGCGGGCCGCAAAGATAGGGGGGATCGCAAGCTCATTCCAAATCTTTTTGAAAGAAGTTTTGACCTGCTTTTTGAAAGTGGCTATGGGAGCGGATTTGAGGGCAAAAGTTTTTTCAGGAAGGGAGTAGAAATAACAATGAATTAATCGGATCTGAGCCGATTTGGAGGATCGATGAAGGGTTGGAGCACAGGAAGTTGATAGCTTCTTGCGGAGGCTGGTTATTTGTTATTCGTGTGTGCTGTGTTATAAAAGCGGGGATTACTGACTGGCAGTTGTTGGTTATTGGTTTTAAGTGATGGGCAATGGTTAGAGGTCCAGGTTTGATGAGCTCTTCATCCGCCAGGAGAAGGGCGCTATGTATGAACGGGGAAATTGATATTTAAGTATTTAGTCCTGGCTCTTTTCTGTAAAATAGCCATCGGGGTATTCTACTTTCACCAGGAAGAGACCATGGCCGGGCACGGAAAAATCGGCCTCACTGCAATCCAATGCTTCTATCACCTTCCGGAAACCGGGGAGGCTGAGCTTGCCACGCCCCACCTGCAGCATCGTACCTACGAGGCCGCGCACCATTCCCCGGAGGAAACGATTGGCTTTTACCCTGTATACGGTGAGGCCCCCCTCCCGCTCCACCCACTCGCTGTGCAGGATGGTACAATTGTGGGTCCTTACCTGGGAGTTGCGCTTGGCAAAACTGGTGAAGTCGGTATACTCCATGATCATGCCAGCCGCAGCCTGCATGGCAGGCAGATCGAGGGTGAAGGGAAAGAAATAAGCCCTGTCGTTGAGAAAAGGGGCTTTGGACTGGTAGATGAAGTATTCATATTCCCTGGCCAGGGCATCGAACCGACAATGGGCATCTTCCTTTACAGGCACCAGCCGGTTTACAGCAATATCGGGCGGCAGCATGGCATTGAGGTTGTACACCACCTTCTGCGGGATATTGATCTCCATGTCGAAATGAAAGTAGTTCTGCCGGGCATGAACGCCTGAATCGGTACGGGAGGAGCCGGTCAGGGAAACGGGCTGCCGGAAAAGGGTGGCCAATACTTTCTCTACCTCATATTGTATAGTAGTAGCATTGTCCTGCACCTGGAAACCGGCATAACGGGCGCCTTTATAACTGACCTCAAGGAAGTAACGATTCATGGCGCGAAAATAAGCATTACATCCGCACCAGTGATTTGAACCGGGCTATGTACAGCTCATCGGTAAAGAGATCCAGGAGCTGGCGGAAATTGCCGGTATCGGATACAAACGGGTAGGCGGCATCAAAAAACTTAAAGCGGGACTCATCATTGGGGAATAGCTCGGAAAGACCGCGGATATACCGGGTAACAAAGCATTTGGTCTTGAAGACCTTTTTAGCAGCGGTAATCTTATCGTCTACATTCCCTGCGCTGAGCATCTTCACCCGCAGTTTATCGACATCAAATTCGGAGGCAAAATTGGTGCAATCGGAATTCATGAGGAGCAAGGGCTTTTTGGCAGTGGCCTGGTCTGCCTTTGCGGAGTCCGTTTTCTCAGCAACGGGATCGGCTTTTACGATTGCTACTACTGGCGTGGTATCGGGCATGGTCTTCGTTTCGACGGTTTTTGCGGTATTCTTAGCAGCGGAATCAGCCGCAGTAACAACAGGCGTTACGGGGGCAGCAGCCACAGCCGCCACGGTGTCGGGCGTAATTTTGGCCACGGCGGTTTCCTTTTTTTCTACCGGATCTTTGGCAGCAGGCAACTCCTTTTGAGCTACGGCTGTATCGGGCGTCAGAGGACCAGTTTTGATGGAATCGACTTTAGCCGGGGCGGCAATCACCTGCTCGGTTCTGGCCAGGCCAGCATTTTTGTCAAAGTCGATCATGATAGATACGGTATCGGTGCCGGCGGCGGTGCTATCATAATAAATGAATCCCTTTCCTTTATCGTTTCCCCATTCCTGCACCTGTACAACTACAGACAAGGGAGCCGCTGTTTTATTTTCGGTAGCTGCCACCAGGCTGCTATCGTGGGCCTGTGTGGAATCCTTAGGTGATCCTGTCTTATTGGTGGATGCTATGGCCTGGGTAGCGGGAAGGCTGTCGGAGTCTTTGGCAGGCGCGATCACCAGGGAGGAATCGGTTTTTACAGGTTGCTCCTTCACGACTGCAGTGGTATCGGTGCTGGCTGCCGCTACAGCGGCAGGCTTGGGCAGATCGGCTTTGGCGACAGACCTGTACAGGACGGAGGAATCATTTACCAGGCCCGACATGAGGGTGGCAAAGGCGCCGGTTTTGCGCTCTCCCAGGGGGGCCATGGTATTCTTCACAACATAGTCCTGCCGGGGCTTTACCATTTCCGATGTTTGCGCATTGAATAGTGTCCATCCCGATCCGGAGGTATATTTTAACTGGTAATCGAGGTCTTTTTTATTGAAGGAGATGACAAAAGCCTGTTCCGGGAACTGATTTTTGGGAAATCCAACCACCAGGCTATAGGTAGAATCCTTGAGCCGGGAAATAACAAGGTGCCCAATGGCGGATGAACTGTATGTTTTCTCCTCCAGGCGGACATAAAAGGGCTGTTGGTTATCGGCCCACAGGAAAATAAAATACTCCTGCTGCGCCTTTGCGATGGAGCAGGTGAGGGTTAACAAGCTAATAACAAAAGCAATACGCTTCATGTAGGTGTAAGTTACTTATTAAGACAAATCTAGCTATTTGATGGTTGTCAACAGCCACTTGTACCTTTTTTTGCAAATATTAAGGATAGGCGAACTTATCTTTACGGCACTTAAATTTGATTTCATGAAGAAGCTATTATTTGGAATGTTGACTTTGCTAACCTTTGAAACCCTATGGTCACAGCCACATGAGGCAGCCCAGGATACGACCTGGAAAAAGCTATACCGGGAAAGTGCACCGATGATCAATGACCTGGTACACACGAAAATTGATGCCCGGTTCGACTATTCTCAATCATACCTGAACGGTAAGGCCTGGATAACGCTGAAACCACACTTTTATGCTACGGATTCGCTGGCATTGGATGCAAAAGGAATGGAGATCAAAAAGGTAGCGATTGTAAAAGGCACTGCTACCACGCCGCTGAAATACGATTACGATGGATGGGTACTGAATGTGAAGCTCGACAAATCCTATAAAGGTGGAGAAAAGTACACAGTATATATTGAATATACAGCCAAACCCAACGAACTGGAAGTAAAGGGCAGTGCTGCGATCACAGATGCCAAGGGATTGTATTTCATCAACCCCAAAGGAGAGGAAAAGGACAAGCCTACACAAATATGGACACAAGGTGAAACAGAAGCTACTTCTGTATGGGTACCCACTATCGACAGGCCCAATCAGAAAGCCACGCAGGAAACGATTATGACGGTGCCTGAAAAGTATGTAACGCTGTCGAATGGTAAACTGGTATCTCAAAAGAAAAATACGGACGGAACACGCACGGATACCTGGAATATGGACCTGCCACACGCTCCTTACCTGTTCTTTATGGGGGTAGGTGATTATGCGGTGATCAAGGATACGTATAAAGGCAAAGAGGTTAATTATTATGTAGAGAAGGAATATGCACCGGTAGCCAAAAAGATATTTGGACATACGCCGGAGATGATGGGTTTCTTTTCAAAGATCACAGGGGTAGAGTATCCCTGGGTGAAGTATTCACAGATCGTAGGCCGCGACTATGTAAGCGGCGCTATGGAAAATACGACGGCTACGCTGCACCAGGAAAGTGCGCAACAAGATGCGCGTGAACTGGTGGACGGCAATGGCTGGGAAAGCACTATTGCGCACGAACTGTTTCACCAATGGTTTGGCGACTATGTAACATCTGAGAGCTGGAGCAACCTGACGCTGAACGAATCTTTCGCTAATTATAGTGAAACGCTGTGGGATGAATATAAATATGGTAAAGATGCGGGGGATGCGCAGAACTATACTGATATGACGGGTTACCTGCAAAGCGGCAGTGATAAGAAAGACCTGGTACGTTTCTATTATACGGACAAGGAAGCGATGTTTGATGCGGTGAGCTATAATAAAGGTGGCCGCATTTTGCATATGCTGCGCAGCTATGTTGGGGACAGCGCCTTCTTTAAAGCGCTGAACCTGTACCTGACCACCAATAAGTTCAAAGCAGCTGAAGCGCATCACCTGCGCCTGGCTTTTGAAGAAGTAACGGGTAAGGACCTGAACTGGTTCTGGAACCAATGGTATTATGGATCGGGCCATCCCAAACTGGCAATTGATTATGTGTATGATGATGCCGCCAAAAAGGTGCAAGTGATCGTGAAGCAAACGCAGTCTGGCGACAAGGTATTCAAACTGCCGATCGCTATTGATATCTATAATGGCGCCACCAAGGTGCGTAATAAGGTATGGATAGAGAATAAGGTTGATACTTTCACCTTTAGCTATACCAGCAAACCAGACCTGGTGAATGTAGACGGAGACAAAACGCTGCTGGCAGAAAAGAAAGACAGCAAGACGATGGACAATTATGTACACCAGTACAAATACGCCGGCCAGTACCTGGATCGCCGGGAAGCGGTGGAGTATGCTTCGCAGAATCAAACAGACCCCAAAGCCATCGCTTTGTTGACCGAGGCATTGAAGGATAAATACTATGGTATCCGCGGTCTGGCGCTGAATCGCCTGAACCTAAAAAACCAGGGTAATAAGAAAGAGTTTGAGCCGCTGATCGCTGCTATTGCCAAAAATGACCCCAAATCAACTGTACGGGCTACTGCCTTGACGGCTTTGTCCAATTATGAGACTCCTGCCTATAAGGAGCTGTTTATAAAAAGTGTAAATGATTCTTCCTATACGGTAGCAGGTAATGCACTGGAAGCGCTGGCCAAAATAGACAGTGCAGCTGCTTTCACGGAAGCCAAGCGTCTTGCCACACAACCCACCAAGGGAGCCCTGGTAGGCGCAGTGATGAAAACGATGATCAAATCGGGTGATGAAGGCAGCTTCAGCACGATCGCAAAAGCTGTGGGTGATATGCCTTTGTCGCAAGCTAAATTTAACCTGTTGCCTTCTTTCAGCGATTTCCTGGCGAAGGTGAGCAATACGGATAACCTGAAGAAAGGTGTTGACATCATTGTAGACTTCCGCGAGCAAACGAAGAACTTTGGCCTGGAACCAGTGGTGAATGGCTGGCTGAAAGGTATCGTTACCAAAAAAGAAGCGGCTAAAGCTATTGCTGCTGACAAATCATCCCTGCAGGCGCAGATCGATTATGTGAAGGAGAAACTGGGTGGAGAGAAAGCGGGATTTTAAGCATTACTGATAATTAATTATTGATTATTGGGTCGCTGAGTTTTCAGCGACCCTTTTTTATGTCTGTATTATCGCTCGTTGATGAGTTGCAGGGCTTTGTTAAGCAGCAGGTCTTCTCCGGTCAATATCTCTTTCATGGTTGGGTAAATGGGCTTATCGATCCTCACCCCTACCCGCTGGGCCTGGCCGCCATCGGGATAAAAGATAGCATTGCCGGTGAAGGGGATGGCATAATTGCCGGGAAGGTTCATTTTCTTATAATCTCCGTCGGCCCCGGCGGTCTGCTGGCCAATGGTAATGCTGTTGGGAAACAGTTTTTGCAGGTTCATGGTATGCCACTCGCTCATGCTGCGGGTAACAGGGTTGACGATGATGAACACTTTTCCTTTGTAGGGAAAGTTTTCGGGAGTTACGCCAGGCGGAAAATAATCGTTGGTATGCTTCAGGGGAGTATAGGTGCCCGCGTATTGCTTGTTAACCTCATAATACCAGCCATAGATATTGGTTTTTTTCCCAAACTTCTTATACAGATAGGTAAAGGCAAATCCGGGCCAGTCGGGGTAATCGCGCATATCGAAGATGAGGGCCTTGCTTTGGGCCATCAGGGCAAGGAGGGAATCCATGACGGCATCCACGCGCTCATCAGGAACATGTTCTATAAAACGAAAGGTATTGTTGATGTTGAAGTAAACAACGCCGCTATCGAGATAGGTGAACTGGTCATCCTGCCTTTTGAGGCTGGGTTTGGCATTGAAATATTTGCCAAGCCGGCGCACGAGGGCGGTATCCCTGGCTTGAAAGAGGGTCAATTCGGATGAGCTAGTCCTGCCTGCCCTATCCACCTGGATGGAGATGGATGGTTTGTCGGCTGCAAAGAGAAAATTGTCACTATATTTTCCGAGGCGATACCAGAGCACGTTGGTATTGGATGCGGACAGGAGTCGTGATAGCTCCCTGATCTTTTCCGCAATGCTGATACCATCGAGGGAGGTGATCAGGTCGCCTTTTTGAATACCTGCTCTACTGCAAAGCTCCTCGATGATGATGCCTGTAACGAGGATCTTATTGTCGAAAAGCTGGTATTCGAATGGTGGATAGAAAGTATTCCTGAATATACGCCTCCTGTTCTTCATGTCTTCATTGAAATACCAGGCATGGGTATCATTGAAGGTGGCTGTAATATTGAGCAGGAGTTTCTCGTATTGTAAGCGGGAATCGCAATTGGTAAATAAGGTAATGAAGTGCAGGAGAACGGTATTCCAATTGCTGTCCATGATATACTTATGGGGGAAGAGGTAGTCAACGGCGCCTTGTATTTTGGCCAATGCCAGCATCCGGTATTCATAGGGGATGTTGAGGGTATCGGCAAACGGGTAAGCGGGTTCATGGGGAACATCGGTAGTATAGTTTTTTTCGGGCAGGTAATAATGGCCGGTATCGGTGTAGCGGTGAATGAAAACCTGCCGGAACTGCTTTTTTATGGCGGGAGTAAGGAAGGGATCGCTGGTGCACCAGGCGGTGTCCAGGTTCTGCTTCATTATTTTTTCTGGTGAGAGAGACAATGAGCTGGCGGCATCTACCGAAGGGAGTTTGGGTAGTGCGCCGGTCATCTGGTGCAGTACTTTGTTAAAGCTCTTGTTGTCTTTGGCCTTACTGAGGAGGGGCCAATAGCAGAGAAAAAAGGAATCGGCCTGCACTTTACCGGTGGCTATGCCGGGATGGTAATATTTGAGGTAGTTCCAGGTCTTGAAGAAATAGTACTTTTTCTTTGTTTCGAAATCGGATTGACTGAAAAGACTGGTTGCAAACAATAAACAGCAGGATACGAGCAGGATGGTACGCATAGTTGTGGTCAGGTGCTTTTTTTAAGCGTGGTAAAGATAAATGGCCCTTACCGGTGAAGCAAGGGCCATTGAGTATATTGATTGGCAATTTGTATTATCGGGACTGGAAATGTTACCAGCTTCCGCTGGCGCCGCCTCCGCCACTGCTTCCGCCGCCGAAGCCGCCAAAGCCACCACCTCCACCGCCGGACCAGCCTCCTCCTCCTCCGCCGCCACCGCCTCTTCCGCCACCCAGCAAGCTGCCGATGATAAAAGGGGTCAGTACATCTCCATAACCCCTGCGGCTCATGTAGCCACCGCCTCCCCCACCGCCGCCACGACCGCGACCTGCAAAGATGGCAATGATGATGATGATCACAATGCCACCAATGATATTACCGAATCCGTTGCCTTTGGATTTGCGTTTGCCATAACCGTCCGGTGCTTTGTATTCGCCCTGGGCGGCCTGTATGAGTGATTGGGTGGCTTTGTCCAATCCCTCATAATAATCGCCGGACCGGAAATTAGGAGCAATATCATTGCGGATGATCTGATTGGCGGTGATATCGGGTATGGCGCCTTCCAGGCCATACCCCACTTCTATGCGGATCTGCTTGTCGTCGATTGCAGCGAGGATAAGTACACCATTATTGGTTTTCTTATTGCCGATGCCCCAGCTACGATAGATGGACAATGCCGTTTCCTCAATTGGCCTGCCGTCGAGGGTCTTAACCAATACAATAGCGATCTGGGTGGAAGTACTATCATCATATGCTACGAGCTTACGTTCCAATTGCTGGGCAGCAGCTGGATCCAATAGGCCGGCATGATCATTAACAAGTTTTGTGGGCTTGTTTTTGATGATGTCATCAATGTTCTGACCATAGGTGACTACGGATAACAGTACAAAGAATATAGCTACCAGTCTTTTCATCCGTTCGTTGTTATTTTATATTGGCCGGTTGTTCTGTGATCAGCTTCAGCTTCCGAAAATGATCTCATCCGGTAGTTCATTTTTATCTGTTTCCCGGTTGAAGGGGAAGTGAAACTGTAAGGCAATACCCACATCTTTGACCACCTGTGTCACCGCATCTGCATAATGGTTTTGGGCAAAGTGCCTTTTCATTGCCTGCACTTCCTTATTCCAGAACTCATTGCCTACTTTTTCATGTATCGCCTGGTCGGCAAAAACTGCAAACTGGTGATCGCGCACAGCTACATACACGAGTACGGCATTGCGATCCTGGGTATAATCCATCTTCAGGTTCCAGAACAGTTCTGCTGCCCTATCGAGGGGATCCACAAAGCGGCAACGGCTTTCTATGAATACGCGAACTTCACCACTGGTGGTCAGTTCTGCCTCCTGAATAGCCTTAACAACCTGCTTCTTTTCTTCTTCGGAGAAGAATTCGCTTTTTCGGGTGAATGGAAAAAGTGCCATGAGGGTATAAGGCTTAGTTTAGAATTTTACTTCCGGTGCTCTTTCAGCTCCTGGATCAGCTTTAAAGCTGTCACGTACTCTGAATCCAAACATGCCTGCAAAGAGGTTGTTGGGGAATCTACGTACAGTGGAGTTGTAACCTTGTACAGCAGTATTAAAATCATTGCGTGAAACTTTAATACGGTTTTCGGTTCCTTCCAGTTGTTTTTGGAGGTCCTGGAAATTCTGGTTGGCTTTCAGATCGGGATATTTTTCGACAGTCACCAATAAACGGCTAAGGGCACCGCTTAATTCACCTTGTGCCTGTTGAAACTGGGCCATTTTCTCAGGTGTAAGGTCACCGGCATTGATATTAACAGAAGTAGCTTTTGAACGGGCTTCTATTACTTTGGTCAGGGTTTCTGTCTCAAAGTTGGCAGCGCCTTTTACTGTATTCACCAGGTTGGGAATCAGATCGGACCTGCGTTGGTAGTCACTTTGTACATTGCCCCATTTTGCTTTTACATCTTCGTCAAGGTTTACCATTTTGTTGTAGCCACTGCATCCACAACCACCGAGGATGAGAATGAATAGAACAACAACGATCAGAACGAGATTACGCGACTTCATTTGTTTAAGATTTGATTACGTATTAAAATTAACGCTTTTGCAATACAGGGCCTATAAATTTTATTGTGTAATTCAACGCTTTATACGCCCCAACCCTTCGGGGCATGGTTTTCGTATTCATTAGTGTATACCTGCTAAAATATATTACATGAAAAACCTTATTTTTTCCCTTTGCCTGTCTGTTGCCTGTATGGCCTGCAAAAAAGACGATAAGGATGCAACACCTGTTGATATCAGTGACCGTGTTTTAACAGAAAACCTTACACAACCCTGGGAGATCATCTGGGGTCCGGATGATTTTATCTGGATGACAGAACGAGGCGGCCGCGTGAGCCGTGTAAACCCGGCATCGGGCGCGGTTACACCCCTGATCACGATCAGTGAGGTAAGCAGCCAGGGAGAGGGTGGCCTGCTCGGCATGGCATTACACCCTTCCTTCAACACTACGCCACAGGTGTATGTAGCTTACAATTACAACAGTGGCGGGAACTACCGGGAAAAGATCGTGCGGTATCAATACAATGGCACTACGCTCACCAACCCGGTTATTATTATAGACAATATTGCCGCTTCCAATATTCATAACGGATGTCGGCTGTTAATTGTTGGCGATAAGCTGTTCATCAGTACGGGTGATGCGGCCAACCAATCCTTGCCGCAAAATACAGGTGTGGTAAATGGCAAGATACTCCGGTTAAACCTGGATGGCTCGATTCCCGGCGACAACCCAATAGCCGGCAACCCGGTGTGGAGTTATGGACACCGCAATGCGCAGGGCCTGGTATACGCCAATAATAAACTGTATAGTTCGGAACATGGTCCGGACTCAGATGATGAAGTGAACATTATTGAGAAAGGCAGGAACTATGGCTGGCCGGATGTGAAAGGTTTTTGTGAAGGCAGTGAACAGAACTTTTGTTCTACGAACAATGTAAAAGAACCCTTAAAAGCCTGGACACCTACGATCGCGGTAAGTGGCATGGATTATTACGACAAGGACCTGATCCCGCAATGGAAGAATTCACTGCTGGTAGCTACGTTGAAAAACAGCCGGCTGGTGCAATTGCAGCTCAACAATGGGCATGATGGTATTGCAGCAACAAATGATTTTTTAACGAATAAGTATGGCAGGATGCGGGATGTATGTATTGCTCCCGACGGAAAGGTATATGTGTGTACGGGCAATGGCAACAATGATAAAATTGTAGAGATCTCTACAACAGACTAGGCAGGAAGCGCAAGGTGATGGTAGTACCGGCCTGTGGCGCTGACTGGATATTGAGTGTGGCGCCCAACGCTGTTGATCTTTCACGCATACTTCTAAGACCATTGGTAGAAGTGACACGGCCAGTATCAAATCCTTTGCCATTATCGCTGACGGTCAATTGCAGGCTGTTGTTTTGCCGGCTTAGCCGGATAGCAACGGTAGTAGCCTGTGCATACTTGGCGGCATTATTGACTGCCTCCTTGAACACAAGAAAGAAATCACGCCGCTGTTCCATCGCCAGGGTTTGCTGCAGGATGTCATTATCCACATCAAAAACAACGTCAATGTTCTTGCATTCGAGGGTATGGTTTACATATTCCCGCATGCGGACCACCATATTTTCGAGCTTATCGTTATCGGGCCGAATGGTCCATACAATATCACTCATGGCCTGTTGTATCTGCTGTGATTGTTCGGTGATGTTTTCGAGGATGGTAGCTGATTTATTGATATCGCGGGACAGGTTGTTCTGCGACACTTTTGACAGGATATTAATACTGGTGAGGGTAGAACCAATATCATCGTGAAGATCGCGGGCAATATCGTTGCGGATCTTCTCCAATTCTTTTTGTTGCTCCAACTTTTTCTTAAGCTGGTAACGATTGAACAGCATGACTACGAGCGACAGCAGGAGTATGGTGCCTATGATCCAGGCGTTGCGTAACTGGGCCTGTGCGCGAAGCTCGTGTGCCTGTAAGCTTTTTTCCTTTTCAGCGAGCTGCAGTTTTTGCTCTTTGGCCTGTGAAAGGAGTAATTGTTTTTCGAGCTCTTCATCCTGCCGTTTTATTTTGAGTTCCTGCAATTGCTTTGACTGGACCAGCAGGTCAATTTCATTTTGCTTCCGTTTTGCCTCTTCCCTGTTGCCGGCAATAACGGCTTTTTGTTTCTCCAGCTCCAACTTGCGGATCTTCTGTTCTGCATTGAGTGTTGCTATGGACTGGTCTTTCTTTTCTGTCTCGTATTTTGTTTGCAGCTCGGCGATATTGGTTTGGGTAGCTTCATTGACGATGCTGTCTTTGTACAGGTGGTATTTTTTTAATTCCTCATAGGCATTTGTAAAATCGCCCTGGTTTTTATAGTAGGCAGCTTTGCTGCCGTAGAAATCGCGCCAGAGGGTTTTGTTATTGAGTTGGGCAGAAATGTAATAAGATTCCTTAAAATAAGCCATTGCAGCAGTGGTATCTTTCAGGTCACCACATAGTAAGGCAGCCCACCTGGTCTTATTGGCCAGGCCGAGTTTATCATTCATTTCCCTGCAAATGGCAATGGATTTTTTAATGTATTCGAGGGCATCCACTTTTCTTTTCTGCATGTTCATCAGTACGGACATGTTGTCGTAACCGGGTACCAATCTTGCTTTTACGCCGGTCTTTTCTGCATACCGGGTAGAGATCTCCTGGTATTTGATGGCGGAGTCGATCGACTGCTGTCTTAAGAACAGGGAAAGGTTGGCATAGGAAGTAGCCAGGCCGGCTATATCGCCCACTTTCTCGCGCATGGCAATGGTCTGCCTGGTATACCGGATGGCCTCTACAGATCTGCCCAGGCCATGGTAAACGGCCGCGAGGTTGCTGGTAGCAGTGGCCATGCCCGACAGGTCCTGCACCTGGTCATACACGCGTATTGCTTTCAGTATCCAATGTGCCTGTTTTTCCAATTCGCCCTGCACACCAAACATGTACCCCATGTCATTGTACACAAGACCTGTATATCCGGATATATTCTTTTCAAAGTATAATGCCAGGGCTTTATGGAAGAGTTTTTCAGCATCGGCGTGCTGTTCGTTATACATCAGGCTTTGCCCCTGCTGATAAAAAGCCAATGCCAGCATAAAGCTATCCTTTAACCGGGTGGCAATCTGAATACCTTCATTGACCAGGTGATCAATTTTACCGGTAGTGGATTGTTGTATGGTGATATCGGCCTCTTTGAGACGGGCAAAACCTTCGCCGCGCAGCATCTTCTTTTCTTTGCTCCATTGGAGGGCCTGTTGGGTAAAGCGCATGGCATTGTCCAGGGAGCCGGTAACGGCTTCTTCATCAGCCGAAGCCAGGAGTTTGTAGATCTTTATGGAATCGGCTTTTGAGTAAGATTGTGCATGGGCTGCCGGTATACCGAATAGTACCAGGAGCAGCATGGTGAAGGCTGTTGTTGAAAAGGGAAAGTGGGTGGTTATTGACATAGCTCAAATACCCCTAAAAAGTACGAAAAAGATTCGGGTTTGGACGGGTTTAGCTCATTAATGACCGTTACCGGGCATGATCCGGGCAACAAAAAGGGCCGGCACCTCTTTTGAAAGTGCCAGCCCCCTTACTATATGATCTCTTTTATTAACCTTTAATAGCTGCAATACCAGGCAATGTTTTGCCTTCGAAGTATTCCAGCATAGCGCCGCCACCGGTTGACACATAGCTTACTTTATCAGCAAAGCCAAACTGGTTGACCGCAGCTACAGAATCGCCTCCGCCTACGAGGGAGAAAGCGCCGCCCTCAGTTGCCGCTACTACTGCTTCGGCAACTGTTTTGGTGCCGTGTTGGAATTTCTCCATTTCAAAAACACCCATGGGGCCATTCCAAAGAATGGTTTTGGATTGTTTGATAACGTTGGAAAACTGTCCACAGGCATTTTCAGCGATGTCCAGTCCCATCCAGCCATCGGGGATGGCATTGCTGGGTGCCACAGAAGTTTCTGCATTGGCATCAAACTTATCGGCTATCACTGAGTCGGAAGGCAGGTGAATGCACACCCCTTTGGCTTCGGCTTTAGCAAGAAGGTCGAGGGCCATTTGGAGGCGATCGTCCTCACACAATGATTTACCAATATTACCGCCCTTGGCTTTCATGAAGGTGTAAGCCATTCCACCACCAATGATGATATCGGTAGCTCTTTCGAGCAGGTTTTCGATGATGAGTATTTTATCAGAAACCTTAGCGCCGCCAATGATGGCGGTAAATGGTTTTTGGGATTCGTGCAATACTTTTTCCGCGCTGGCCACTTCGCCTTCCATGAGTAGACCGAACATGCGTTTATCGGCGGGGAAGAATTGAGCGATCACGGCTGTGGAGGCGTGGGCGCGGTGAGCGGTACCGAAGGCATCGTTCACATAGACATCGCCGAGTTTGGACAGTTTTTCAGCAAAAGCTTTATCGCCTTTCTCTTCTTCTTTGTAGAAGCGGAGGTTTTCCAGGAGCAGTACTTCCCCTGGCTTCAGCATGCCGGCTGTTACATAGGCTTGTTCACCAATGCAGTCATTGGCAAATAATACGGTGGTGCCGCCGAGCAGGTCGCTGATGTGCTTAATGAGGTGTTTGAGAGAATACTTATCGGTGGGACCGTCTTTGGGCCGGCCGAGGTGGCTCATGAGGATCACGCTGCCGCCGTCGTTCAATATTTTTTTGATGGTGGGGATGGCAGCGGTGATGCGGGTATCGTCGGTGATGTTGAATTTATCATCGAGTGGAACGTTAAAATCCACGCGAATGAGGGCTTTTTCTCCTTTGAAGTTATGCTGGCTGAAAGTAGACATATGGTGGTGTATTTAAAAAGGTAACCGCAAAGGGCGCCGTGAATCGTCAATCGGCAATCGTGAATAATTCAAGATTGCGCGTTCTGTTTCTTAGCTTTCTTTGCGGTTATGGGTATAGAAATCTATACTAAACTTATTTGCTGATGAGGCCGGCAAAGTACTTTACAGTACGCACCAGTTGGCTCACGTAGCTCATTTCATTATCGTACCAGCTTACTACGCGTACCAGTTGGGAGTCACCTACTGTTTGTACACGGGTTTGGGTGGCATCGAATAAAGAACCGAAAGTAGAACCGATGATGTCGGTGCTCACGATCTCGTCTTCTGTATAACCAAAGCTTTCGTTGGCAGCAGCTTTCATAGCGGCGTTCAATTCAGCAACGGTCGTCTTTTTGGAAACGATGGCTGTTAATTCAGTTAAAGAACCGGTAATGGTAGGAACGCGTTGTGCAGAACCGTCCAGTTTACCTTTCAACGCTGGTAATACGAGGCCAATTGCTTTGGCAGCGCCGGTGCTGTTGGGAACGATGTTCTGTGCAGCGGCACGGGCCCGGCGCAGGTCGCCTTTGGGGTGTGGTGCATCCTGTGTATTCTGGTCGTTGGTATAAGCGTGGATGGTGGTCATGAGACCGTTCACGATACCAAAGTCTTTGTCGAGGGTATGAGCCATCGGCGCCAGGCAGTTGGTAGTGCAGGAAGCGCAGCTGATGATGGTTTCAGAACCGTCGAGGATATTGTGGTTAACATTGAAAACGATGGTTTTCAGATCACCTGTGGCAGGTGCAGAGATCACTACTCTCTTAGCGCCGGCAGTAAGGTGAGCGGCGGCTTTGTCTTTATCGGTGAAGAAGCCGGTACACTCGAGTACTACGTCTACGCCATGTTCTCCCCAGGGAATTTCAGCGGGGTTCTTTTGGGCATAGATCTTTACTTCGTCGCCATTTACTATGATAGAGTTTTCAGAAGCTTTTACATCAGCATCAAAACGACCTTGTGCGCTGTCGTATTTGAGGAGGTGAGCCAACACCTTGGGGCTGGTGAGATCGTTAATTGCTACTACATCAATCCCGTCCATTTTGTAGATCTGGCGATATACCAACCGGCCGATACGTCCGAACCCGTTGATGGCCACTTTAACTGTGCTCATTGTCAAGATTTTATTTATAGGTTTACAAATGCGGCGTGAAGTTACAATATTGTGTAGAGAATACAGAATACAGAATTTAGAATCCAGGATTTGAAACAGATCGTCCAATGAGTATGGATCAGGGTCTTAGCGTAAGCCACTAGCTGCAGACAAGCGGACAGGCATTGAGCAGTGGGCCGTTAACTTTGGGGTAATATGGCAGTTTTCCCGGGCGGCATGATGGGAACTATTGAGCTATTGGCGAGATACTGACGCAGTTACTATTGGAGGGTGGTAATGGGGTAATTGTTAAGTAGATAGGCCAGGCAGCTTAAAAATATTTTGCGAAGTTTTTGACTTTTATTTGGAGGGAAATAGTCAGGCTATTACCTTTGCACTCCCAATCCAACTTTTGGACATCAGCAGCCGCGTTCGTCTAAGGGTTAGGACACCACCCTTTCACGGTGGTGATACGGGTTCGAATCCCGTACGCGGTACTAACCGATTGGGAAAAAAAGGAGCAGATTGTTATCTGTTCCTTTTTTTATGGTTTCAAACGAGTTCGTTTAAGCAGTTTTTAGGACCAAGTTTTAGGGATCAAGTTGCCTACCCTTCTATTTTTAAATTAGCTGCAAGGTCATGAAAGTATTTTGGCGACCAAATGGATAGTTGTTGAGGATTGGGAATGAAACGTCGGATATCATCCTTGATTCGATCCATGTTAACTACATCTATTTTTTGTTGCAATAAGTTCCTGAACTCGATTTCATTGATTGTATCATTCTTCCAATCGCCACTCGCCTTGGCCCTTAATAAAAAATGGGAAAGATTTAAAGGTGTTCCCCTTTTAATATACCACTCCATATCATACCAGTCACGTCCCTTAACGTTATTTTGCCACTTACGAAACAGCAGCGCATGCATTTTACCGGCAAACAAATCTGGTAAAGAAAAACATTTGACATAAAAGGAGAATGGCCTTGTTAACAATTTTTCCTCTGTTTCAAATCCTAATGGCGGTAATTTATCTACCTCTATCTTGATCTTTATCCTGGCTACTTCACCCATCCCCTGTTCCGGAAGGATTCCATCAAGTACAAGCTCTTTCCAGATAGTTTCTGATTTTAAAAATGCCGATTCTACATTTGTTTGCACTGTCTTACTCTTTTCCTTTACAGATACCTGCATGCCCTGAGCATTAAACTCCGTAATGATTGCCTCCATATAAGGTTGAAAGGAAAAATCCGGATTAGCGGCAAGTAAAGAAAAATCAAGATCTTCTGAAAACCGGTTCAATCCATAAAATATGCGCAATGCAGTACCTCCGTAAAAAGCCGCTTTCTCAAAGAAGGCACTTCGATATAAACCGGCAAGCGCCACCTCCTGCATAATTTCCCTTAATGCTGCCGTTGCTTCCTCTCTGTTGGCGGGCTTGTACGATTCGAGCCATTCTTTTATCATAATTGCCTGATTGTTTCTAACAAAGTAGATAAGGATGCCTTTTTAGGTGAGGTATTTATCCATTCCTGCATCATCGATACATCAAGTGCTTTTAACCTGTCGGTGTCCAGGCGCAAATCATTTTCTATATAAGTGAGTACACTTGCCTTACTTCTAAATTCTACTCCTGCTGTAGTAATGATCTTATCAAAAAGAGCTTTTTCAGCAGTCGCCATAAGAATGCGCTGTTGCTTGCTTATCTCCACGCTTCGTATTCCATAACTGTAATAAGGTAACCGCAACCTCGTATAGCTGAACCTTCCCAATGGAGTGGCAAAACTTCGGCTTGCCTTCACTGTTACTGAGGTGGTTTCATATACCTTTTCCGGGATCATCTCATAGTACGACAATGCACTTTCCAGTGAAACATAACTTGGCCCCAGGATATGGTTAGCCAGCAGGAACGGATCGGGCTTCAGGGAAGTAATTTTTGGCCCTGCAACATACAGTCCTTTCTTTACAGATTGCAAAATGCCATTCCTGACTAAATAATGTATTTTGTCATTGGGTTCCTTGTATTCCTTTAGTAACCATGTCATCAGATGATGAGGAATAGGATAAGCCGCATATTGCTGTATGGATTGAGTGATTTCCACACCCAAATGTACAATTTTAAGAGGATAATCTGATTCTGTTCGGTTTTCTTGCCAATATTTCGCAGTTCAGGGTCGCGAATTGTATTTCCTGAGCAATTCCCTGGTCTTTATACCCGATAGCTTCAGGTCTTTCGCCGTCCAGTTACCGGAAGAGGAAGCGGTAGGTAGTAAGACGGAGCAGGTCTCGTTTTTATCAGATACCGACCAGGTGATCCAACTTATCTTATTTTTTTCGGCCCAGCTGATCCATTCATTCCATTCCGCCTCATTGAGGGGACCGTTGCCGGTGGCTTCCATGCCGGCCGATTCGGAAATGAAAAGGGGCAAGCCTTTTTTCAGGGCATAATCGCCCCTGTCGCGCAAGGGCTGCTTATGGGTGGCGGCATAAAAGTGAAGGGTATACATCAGGTTATCATACCCTTTGATCGGATCATCGGCCACCAGGTGAACATCCTGGTCCCAGTGGGGAGAACCCACCAAAATGACATTATCGGGATCAATAGCCCTGATGGTCTTGATCAACTCTATGGAATAGGCTTTCACGTCGGCCCAGGATTGCCGTTCAGGCTCATTGAAGATCTCATAGATAATATTGGGGTGCTTACCGTAAGTGGTGGCTATTTCGGTAAAGAACTGTTTTGCTTCCTGTTGCCGTATGTTGTGGCTATGCCAGTCGACGATCACGTATATCCCTTCTTTTATAGCAGCATCGATCACCGCTTTGACCTTCTCCATGGACCAATCAGGATTTTTAATATACCCCTGGTCGGGCTCAACACCCATGGCGGCACGTACCACGGTACAACCCCAATCGTTTTTCAACCAGCTTACGGTCCCTGCATTATAAAACCGCGGCCACCAGTTATGCCATCCAAAGCTCATGCCGCGCAAGACCACGGGCGCTCCTTTTTCATTCAGGAGATATACACCGGAAACTTTCAACCGGCCGTTCTCCTTCACGGGCTGGGCCCATCCCATGACGAATGCAAGTACCAACAAGACTACTGAAAATATCTTTTTCATATGCAGCGACTTCAACCACTAATATACGGCCATTTTTTGTTGCGTAATTGAAAAGCCCCGCATGGATATGCAGGGCGTTTAAATTTACAATTTAAAAACAAAATGGCTAAATCAAAGGGGAAACAAACCAACCATTAATTCCTTAATGCATACGTATCAATGTACCATGATGATCTACCACCATAGAAGAGCTGCGAAGGCCAATTTGAGTAGCCAATTCTTCCAGCGCGTGTACTTCCTCCGGATCGGCGTAGGAAAGATTATCCACTGCCACGCGGTCTATATCCGTGCCGAATGAACGCTCACCCAATAAATGATAGACTGTTTCATAAGCCATCTCCAAAAAAAGACTTACGCGATCTTCCGTGTACAACGGGTGATACATGATGACAATTGTATCTTCCGCACATTCACCAAGAATAGAAAAATGGAAATCCCATGGGTCGATACCTTCCACCTCCAATTGCTTTTCTAATAAAAGATCAACAGGCATTGGATCTTCCAGGGAGTGAATGCTCCAACCCGGTATATCGGGAGCCAGAGCCACAAACGCATCCGCCTTTTTAAAATGCTTCTCCCTTCCTTTTACTGTAATGGTTAACCGGGCGATCCCTTCATCGGGCAACACCAGGCTGAACCCAAAGAATTTATAATAGGCCCGTACATGGGTGTTCATTTCCCGCAGCCAGTACTGAATTTCTTTTTTAGGCTTTTTGTTCAGCGTAAGGTATTCCTGTTGATGGCGTTTAAACCACTCCCAGAAATGACGCTTTGATAATTTGCTCATATAATTCGTTTTGTAGATAATTAAAAAAATAAGAAAGAAGTAAGGTGTCCCTGCTCAGCAGGAACACCTTACTGGTAAGTGCCTTACAAACTAACTTCCAGGGTGCCCTCATTGCCCGGAACATCGGTTGCTATGGCTTTGATCTTACTACCCGCCAGCGTGCTGTTGGCCATCGAAGCAGTGAAGGTCCAGTCAAGACCATTGAGTTCTTGTACAGTCCTACCCGCTTCCAGCAGCGTGCCGTTAGCAGCATATATCTCCACCCATACACTCACTACGCGGAAATCATCGACGGCGCGAACAACGATCTTGCCGCCACTGGCCCCGGTGTAATTGCGTGTATTGATGTTTTTAACTTCAGGTGAATTCATAAAATCTTCCACTGCCCTGCTATACACGTTTTGCCTTGGTCGCAGATTTGCGGCATAAGCCTCCGCCATGCCCTGATCCGGATTTTTTACAACACCCCGTGCATACCTCGAAGCAAGCAGGAATCTTTCCTGTATTTCCACCTGTTCAGCCGATGGATCGCCCTTTCTTTTTTTAGGGGCTTTGGCAACTACTGTTTTGCCATCCCAATCGCGGAACACGATCTCTTTGCCGAGGGTTCCGCTGAATTTACCGCTTACGATACTATTATTTGAATGTGCCATGGTAATAAATTTTCAAGATGATTAATTTTTGTTTTTGTACCGGTCGCTGCCGAGGGAGAGGGTTAGCAAGTTCACTCTTCCTGTTATCCCTAAGTGAAAACTCCTTTGGCAGTGATCGATAAAACAAATCTAAACCAGTTATCATCCCTTATTTTAAAAAAAGGTTCCGGATTGTCTAACCGTTGGGACGAATGACATAGGTTTTGGGACGAAGTGCACTTTCTATACGAAAACACCTTCAAAATTGGGACGACACTACAATGCGTATGGGACGAACGGCATATGTTTTGGGACGAATGACACATTTACCCTGGTTTCTTCTCTTTGCTTCCTCGGTTTCTCCTCAATTCCTCCTCATTGCCTCCTCGGGTCCCGAGGAAGCAATGAGGAGCCAAAGAGGAGGATGTTAGGACTCATCGAGGTACCATTGAGGCGGAACACCGGTCTTGTCTAACTTCCAACCTCCATTGTTCAACAAAATAGGGGGAGCAAAATAAGCAGGAAAATTATCAGCACCCATTGCTCATATAAATATTTTTTCTATATTGTCAGTCTATCTTTTATTTAAACGCAAGATCCAATATGCTGAAGCCATTTTTTGTGTATCAAAATAAAATATTGATACGTATTAACCCGGAAGAACTCGTATGTCTCGTTGCAGAAAAAAATTATACCAAGCTCTTTCTTACGCATAAAAGGTATTACCTGGTTCGATCCACTTTAACGGGTATCTTAAAAAAATTACCCCCGGAAATGTTTATAAAAGTTCACCGCGCTTATGCTGTCTCTATCTTTTTTATGGATAAGGTTGACAGGGATCAATTAGAAATCGGCGGTCAATCCGTTCCCATTAGCAGGCGGTATTATACATCGGTTATCGAGCAGCTAAATATTATTGAGTAAGAGCCCGCCAAAAAGAAAAGCCAGGTTAGCACAGAAGGCTATTAGTTTGTTAAGCATAGTTGATAACATTAAATCAGGAAACAGCCCTATAATTCATCAAGAAAAAATCCCGGCAACCAGCAGGTTACCGGGATCTATGAATCATTATCACAGTGAAGGAAATGACAATGATCTATGCTGATTAAATCTTTGGTCTAACCAATTAATGATTACAAATTCTACGATGGGCATACAGGGAAGGCAAGGATCTCAGGGGAATGAGACGGAAAGGAATCTGGGGTTATCAGGGCGCAAGATAGATAAAATACTGGTTATATATCAAAATATGCGACAATATTTCCCTGATAAACAAATCAATACAACGGGTGAAAACATTGTATTCAAAGCAAAAATATATTACTTAGACCGTTCGATCCAACATAAAGCTGCATGAAAATACAAAAGCTGCCTCCTTTGTTTTCGGGAGACAGCTTTTGTATACATTAATACACAACGATTTCGACAAGGGTGACAACGCTCAGGTTGACAACCTTATAGTATCTACACTTTGTAATATTGCTCCCAGCCTTTACGTGGAGGAGGGCCAACGAGGAGCTCATTGATCTTTTTATCGTTGGTGATGATCTTTTTATCCCTGTCAAACTTAATGGTCTTACCAGTCCATTGGGCCAATACGCCCAGGCAAAATACCTGGCTTAATGGGCCGGCAATAGAGAATGGTGAGCGCGTTTGCTCTTCTCCTTTACAAGCCTTCAGGAAGTTGGCAAAGTGATTGGACGGACTTTCAGGCACCACCGGAAGTTTGGAGGCCATTTCCTTTGCTTTCTCTTCAGGAATAATGGATAGTGTACTGCCATGTGAACCGCCTTTAAAGGTTAGTTCTTTGCTATAAATGATCTTACCGGGATTGAGTTTGGCTGGCTTGATGGCTCCTGTGCTGGGCGGTGGAATATTGGGATCGAGACCAGAAACACCATATCCTTTTGGAATAGGAGGTAGGTTGTCCAGCCCATCATACCATTTCACTTCCAGTGGCGGCATGGTGCCGCGCTTGGGGAATTTGAAAGAAAGGGTGGTTGACATGGGATAGAAGAAGTTGTTGTGCCCATCGAGTTTGATAGGATCTACTTCATAAGGCAATCCCAGGTCGAGGAACTGGTGTGCTGTATCGAGGATATGCGCGCCCCAATCGCCCAGGGCTCCCATACCGAAATCAAACCAGCAACGCCATTGGCCATTCACAAAGTCTTTGTTGTAGGTATGGCCCTGTGTAGCCATTTGCCAGATATTCCAATCCAATGTTTCCGGAAGTTTTTCGGCAGCCGGGAAGGAAGTGATCTTTGGATCCCATCCATGCCAGCGACGGGGCGAGTTCATGTGGGCAGAGATGTCGGTCACATCTTTGATGATACCGGCATCTACCCAGGCTTTGAACTGGAAATAGTTGGCATCGGAGTGACCCTGGTTGCCCATTTGTGTGACCACTTTGGGATACTTCTTAGCGGCCTTCATCATGAGTTCTACTTCATTGAAGGTGCGCGCCATTGGTTTCTCTACATACACGTGTATACCGAGGGCCATGGCCATCATGGTAATGGGGAAATGGGAAAAGTCGGGCACGCCAATGGATACGGCGTCGATCTGCTTGCCCATCTTATCAAACATCACGCGGAAATCCTGGAACCGGGGTACATCGGGAAACTGCTTTAAGGTAGCCAATGTATGAGGGGCGCCCATGTCCACATCACAAAAAGCGACAATATTCGCCAGTCCTGTTTTATGTAATGCCTGGATGATCTCACCGCCACGATTGCCGATGCCAATACAGGCGAGGTTTACTTTTTCCCCGGGTGCTATTTTGCGGGGGGCACGGCCTTCACTGGCCAATAAGAAACCGGGTACGGCCGCAGCTGCTGAAGCCAGCATGGCCTGCTTTAAGAATCTTCTCCTGGAATAATCGTTATTAAACATTTAGTAGGGGATTTATGCTTTAGCCTTCCAAAATACATAAATAAGAGATTAGAGACTCATTAAAGTATGAGGGCATGCCAATTGAGCTTTTTATTTTGCCAAAAGAGCTTACTCCACGCCTGTAATTTCCAATTGTAAACGATTAAGTTCCCGGTACAATCCATCGGGTAAGTTGAGTAATTCCTGGTGGGTGCCCAATTCTTTCACCACACCTTTTTCCAGCACAACGATCTTATCGGCGCTCCGGATGGTAGATAAACGGTGGGCAATGATGAAGGAAGTACGATTCTTCATGAGGTTGTCGAGGGCTTCCTGTACCAGGGATTCTGAAGCGGCATCGAGTGAGCTGGTGGCTTCATCCAATATAAGTATGACAGGATTTTTAAGAATGGCGCGCGCAATGGCAATGCGCTGGCGCTGGCCACCGGACAATTTCACGCCCCGCTCTCCTACTACTGTTTCATAACCTTCGGGAAAATTAACAATGAACTCATGGGCATGTGCCTGCCTGGCGGCCTGCTCGATCTCTTCCTGGGAAGCATCGGGTTTACCGTATAAGATGTTCTCCCGGATGGTGCCGCCAAACAGCAATACATCCTGGGGCACCAGGGCTATTTGCTTGCGCAGCTGGGTAAGGGGAATGGTAGTAGCGGGCTTGCCATCATACAATAATTGTCCGCTGCCGGGTTCATAAAAGCGCAGGAGCAAGGCAGCAATGGTTGATTTACCGGCACCGCTGGGCCCCACGATGGCTACCTGTTCGCCCGGCATCACAGTTACGGAAACATCTCTTAGTACGGGCAATTCGGACCGGGTAGGATAACTGAATGCTACGTTTTGTAAAGTTACCTGACCGTGTAAAACGTGTTCAGGCTGTACAGGTTCGTCCTGTTCAGACACCTGCTCGGGTATATCTTTCAATAATTCACGCACACGCTGGGTAGCGCCCAGGGTCTTTTGCAACTGGCCGTAGAGGTCGGCAAAGCCGGCCATGCTGCCACCCACAAAAGCGGTATATACTACGAAAGCGGTGAGGTCGCCAAAATTGAGGTGGCCAATACCATACCACACAACGAGCACAATGGTGCCAAACAAACTGAACAGGAGGAAGGAGACAAACATGCCGCGGTACTGTCCGCTTTTAATGGCCATTTTCACTACCTGCTGCAGGCTGCGGGTATAACGATTGATCTCAAACCATTCGTTGGTGAATGACTTTACATTGCTAATACCCTGCAGGGTTTCCTGCACAATGGTATTGGAATCGGCCAATTGGTCCTGGGTCTGGCGGGAAAAGCGGCGAATGAATTTCCCAAATACGATGGCTATGATGATGATGACGGGTATGACTGATAACATAACACCTGTCAAAAGAGGTGAGATATACAGTATGAGGCCAATGCCTATTATGAGGGTGAGGATACCCCTCAATACTTCCGCCAGCAGGGAGGTAACAGCCTCCTGGATCTGTGACAGGTCGGCGCTGATGCGGCTGGACAACTCACCTACTCTCCGTTGGGCAAAGAAATCCATGGGCATGGTGATCATTTTGCGGTAGATATCGCGCCGCATATCGGCCACGGCATTTTCACCCACGGAAGTAAAGAGGTAAATACGCATGAAGGAAAAGAGCATCTGCACGGTGAGGATAGCAAACATCCAGCCAACGATGGCGCCGGAAGTGCCAAAGGGAGATTTGGCGCCGTTGGCGGTGTCGATGAGCTGCTTCAATAAATAAGGGAAGGACATGGTGGTGAGGGAGGACAAGGTAATGAAAACCAGGCCGGTGATGAACTTTCCCAGGTAAGGCCGGACATAGGAAAAGATGAGCAGGGTTTCCCGCAGGTTGGCCATGGTGAGCTTGGCCTTGGGCATGTCTTCTCTGGATCCGCTATTGCGTCGTGCCATAATCTGACTATTTAGTATTTCTCTGACCCGGTAGACGAATGAGCCGGGAAAATATTGTAAGCAAGGTACGGGAAATGTGAGCGGGTTTGATTTGAAGGGGGATCGGTCGTCGGCAATCGGCAGTCGGCAGTCGGCAGTCGGCAGTCGTTTGCTTCGAAGGGGTGGCAGTCGTTGCTTTGAGGGCGCGCGTGAGCATGCAGAAAAACGCAAAGGAAATGCAAACGTTTGCTATTGCAAGGGGTGTTGCAATCACAATGATAATATTGGAATAAGGAGGCAGATACGATCTTTATCGTTATATTCCTATACATCACCGTTATGGTGCTGTGTTTTTACTTTTATCACCAAAAACCTTTTATCTATGAGATCATTCTTTGTGACGGCCTCCTTGCTGGTTGCACTTTCCTGCAAGCGCGACCATTCAGGCATTATTACGGACACTGCGCTCCCTGGAGAGACCACCACCACAGCTGCCGCAGCCGCCACGCCCAAAGAGATCATCATCTGCGACCAGAAAAACGCCCGTATCATTATGGTAGATATTGCCAATAGCAATGCGATCACCTGGGAATGGAAAGCCACAGCTGCCTATGCCATGATCCGCTCAGGCGCACAGGGCTGGTTCTCCAACCTCAGCGAAGCCAAACTGGTATACAATGGCAAATATGTGCTGGCCACGGCTTCGGGCGGCGGGGTGGCGCTGATCAATGTATCATCTAAAAAAGCCATCTGGTTTGATTATGCAGGAGGTAATACGCACTCGGCGGAGCTATTGCCCAACGGCAATATCGTGACGGCCTCTACTACAGGCGGCTACCTGATGATCTTTACTACGGATTCCTACATCAACGACGAGTCGGCACAAACAGCGCCCATCCCTTTTGAAGATGTGCACAATGTGGTATGGGACCACGCCCGGCAACGATTGTATGCAGCCGGGAAGAACAAACTGAAAGTATTTACCTACAATAACAGTTGCAGCGCCCCCAGGTTAGTGCCGGATACTACCTACACAATGCCCGAAGGGAATGCGCACGACCTGTTTCCGGTATATGGCAGCACCACAGACCTCTGGCTCACCAACTCGGGACATATCTATAAGTTCAACGTAACTACGGGGGTCTTTACACTCGTTAAAACGATCAGTGCTGTGAAGACTGTTTCTTCAGGTCCTGCAGGCTACCAAACGATCATCGCACAGGCAAACGGCAATGGAGGAGAGACCTGGAGAACGGACCGGATACTGGATATTAATGGGGCAGCCGTGTATACAAACACCTCGCTGGGATTGTATAAAGCCCGTTGGAAACTGGTGAATACGTTCAGCTATCCGGCGGGAGATAGTTTTCATGAGTGTACGCATCCTTAATACAAGCTTCGAGCTGTGAGCTACGAGCTGTGAGCCCTGAGGCGCTTGCTTCGATAGCGGATTTCTCACTGCGCTTCGCTGCGTTCGAAATGACAAAAGAGAGATAGGAGCTTCTTTCGAGATGGCAAACAAGGAAGATAGTCACTTCGTTTAAAATGATAAAAAAGAAAGGGCCACCTCAATTAAGAGACGGCCCTTTTCTTTCACAATCTGCTTACTGTTTTATCAAGGTAAGCTGTTGTTGAATACCATGGTTATTGTATTGTAATACATACATGCCCTGGGGCAGGCTGCTTACATCTGTTACCAGTGTAGTGCCCTGGGAACGCAGTTGTTTTACCAATTTGCCATCCATGGTCACTATGCGCACGGTGCCATTCGCTTCAAGTCCGGTGATAGTGATCAGTTTCTGTGCAGGGTTTGGATAAACACGCATGGTTTCCTGATGGCTGATCTGCACCCATTTGATAGCAGACAGGGTGAAGGTCTCGTTGATATCCACCATCTTCAGGCGGTAATAATGGGTACCATCGCTCAATGCCGGATGGGTAAAGCGATAGGTATGCACACCCGCACTGTTGTTGGTGTTGACAATACCAATGTCCTCAAACTGCAGACCATTGGTACTATGCTGCACTACAAAGTGCTTGCTGTTTATTTCGCCATCTGATTTCCATTCCAGCTCGGCGGCCTTGCCCTTCTGGGCTACGTTGAATTGCAGCAGCCTCACGGGCAGGATGGCGCTATTGCTGGTGACGGAGAAGGGTGAGAAGCTGTTGAAGCCAGCCTGGAACCTTCTGTACCGGCCAATGGAATCCAGTATGGACATGCCCATATCGCCCAGTTGCCAGGAGGTGGTGTAATGGGTTGTGCGGGCCTGGTCGCGGTCGAAGAGCGGCATTTCATCAGCGGCATTCCAGTAGAAGGTAACGGTGGCATTACTGCCTCCGGGCACTTCTTCTTCGATGAGCCAGGTGCGGTTTACGAAGGCCGTCTTCACAGTGTCACCGCTCATGCCCTGTTTCAGTACATAAGGCAATACACCTACTGAGAAATGATCGGGCGTACCGGCATTGTTGATCTTCACGAAATTGCTGTTGCCTTCGGAAATACCAACAGGATAAATGTTCTCGGCATCGTTGTTCACGATCTTCAGTTTACCGGTACCATTGGTGACGATAAAGTGATCGGCATCGATGTTCTTCATGCGGCCATTGATCACGAGGTCATGATCACCCAATACCAGCTTACCACCGATCCAGCCTGGCAGCTGACCGGGCAGACCGTTCTTCATGTCCAGGTCGCCATTGACGGTGATATTGGCTGCCAACGGAATGATGGTGCTGAAATCAAGCTCATCATTGTTGTTGGTGAGGTCAAACTCCACAGGTGCGGCACTTACGATCTCTGCCACTACTTTACCCTTCTCGATACTGAACAGCATCTTCCTGCTCACTGTGGTGCTGGCTCCTCCTGTAAGGCTTACCTCTACACTATCGATCGCTGTAAGGCCACCATTGGGATTCAGGATAAGGAACCTTACCCAGGCTGATCCATCCTGTGTGCCTTTATTCCGGATGGCATAAGAGATGGTCACACTATCGCCAGCTTTGAATCCCTGGGGATTGAAACTAATAGCACCTGTACCGAATGAAGCCAGGTCAGGCGCAGCGCCTACGATCATGGTACGTGTAGCGAGGTTGTTGTCTTCCCTTTCTTCTACGTTTGTATTAGCGGGGTCCACCACGATCTTCATCACTTTCACACCTGTGATCAGTGAGGAATAAGTAGCGGTAGCCGCTACGGTAGTATCACGGCCGGGCTGCAGGCTGTTGATGGGCACATCATTACCCAGTTGTATATCATCGACCAGGAAGCGCAGTACATTGGGCTGTGAAGCCTTGCCGCCTGAGTTCCTGACGGTGCCTACCAGGGTAACGGTTTGCCCAGAGGCCGGATTGAGGCTGCTGGGAGAAATATACTGGCTCAATACTTCCAGGTCTTCTTTACTGTCGACCACACGGATGTAGAAATTGCCGGTATTGTTGTTCTCCAGTACTTCGCACGCCACGTTATTGGTATCGGCTTCCACCTGTACAACATAATCACCCGGTACGGTAAACATATGAGTGAAGCTGCCTACACCGGCATACAGTTCACCGGCTTTCACCACGGGGATCTCTTCGCCTTTCAGGCGTACACCATTCAGCGTATAGCGAACGGTAACATCTGTTACATCGCGGGTGCCAATATTCCGGATAGACGGGAAGAACTGTCCTTCTTTATTTACGCGCACCAACGCAGGGTTGGTAACGGAGCCCAATTCACCGGACTTTTGATAAGGCTTCAGATCGGTACCTAATACCAGGGTCTCACCGTTGTTATTGTTATTGGATTCATCGACCTCATTGTCACTATCAGCTACCACTTTTACAGTAATACCGCAGGCTTTGTCATCGGTCGTTACGGTATATGGATCAGAGACCAGGTTCAACGAAGCGCCTTCGGCCAGGGAAACAACTGTTTTCTTTGCTCCCAGTCGAACGCCGCCTACGGAGAATTCAACTTTGAATGCGCCTGCTGCTCTTCCCTGGTTTTTGATGGTGGCCCGGAAGGTAACCGGAGTGCCTGCCGGGATAGCAGAAATGGAAGGTTTGAAGGAAGTAACGATCAGGTCTGATTTGGGTATTACTACGGTTACATCAAACGCGTTGTTACCTTCCTGTTGTTCATCCACTGCATTATCGGTATCAATTATGATCCTCAGGATATGGGTGCCGGATGTCATATCGGGCTTGCTGAAGCCCAATGCTTCAGAAGCACCTTTCTCAACACCTGTTACCGTTTTGGTATACACCAGGGTGGACATTCCATTCGGGATGGAATCATACACTTTTACGGTATGCGTTCCGGCGTCAGTACATTTAATGTTCGCATCCTGGAAGCTGAAGTTGGTGAACCCTGACTGACGGAAGCTCTGCATGGTGAGGTCGGGCTTATTGGACTCCGGAACAAAAGTCACGCTATCGGAAACGGTGTGTTTTGTCCAGCGGCCAAAGTAAGTAGGACCAGGTATCTGCAGGTATTCCACGTAGGTATAGGTCATTACGGCCTTGAGGGTCACGGGATCGGTGGAAGTGAGGGGAACAAACTCGGTTACGATCCGCTCATTACCCGGCGCCCATGTATTGGGCCCTGAAACATATTGGGCTATCTGCACACCGTTCTTAAAGATGCGCAGGGTGTCGAACTTGATCTCATCGCTGCCTCGCCACATATTATTGGGATCGCTGGAACGGAATCTCAAGGTCACTTTCAAAGCAGTATTACCGCCCACCACGTTCTTACAAGGCGACATATCTACGGTTGCCCTTGCTCCACCCTGATCAGGAGGAGGCAGACATGCTGTTGAAGGCGTACAAGGAATCGGCATGGCCTTCGTGAGCAAGCTGCTGGTGAAGGTGAAATCGGTAACGCTTACGGTATAAATGAAACCGCTGCCACAAATGGTATTGGGCAATAAGTAGCTGTAATCACCATTGGCATTGGTAGTGGTCCTGATCACCAGGGTACCTGTGTTGATAGTCACTTCAGCACCGGCCACGGGTGTTGGCGTACCTGTACCAAAATAAACAGCCTTGCCACTGATGAGGGCACGTACCTGGGGACAGCTCTGCACCTTGATGTCGGTGGTTACATTGATGCCACCGGGTAAACTGGGGCTACCTACGGTAATGGGTCTGATCGCATAGTTGTTGAGGACGTTGATATCGCCCAGCTTATTGCTGCTGTCGATCCATACCTTGATGGGGAAGAACCCATCGTATTCGAAAGCCAAAGGAATGGTGACGCTGGCACTGGAGTTTCCATTGACCACGGGGATGATAAGGCTGTCGATCGGTGTATTCTCGCGATAGAACTTCACAGATACATTATTGGCTGCGTTGGCGGTACTATTGCTCACTTTTGCTGTGACGGTAAACGCCTCACCCGGTAAGGGATTATTCTTGCTGAAACTAATGTCGTTTGCAAAAATGCGCAGATCGGGTTGGTTGAAGGTTACCACGGGACCGGATGTATACGCAGAGTTGGCGGTATTACCATCTGCATCGGTAGCAAAGAACTGGTAACCTTTGGTGTTGCCGATAACATCCTGGTCGAAGGTATAGCTGTATACAACGCCCACTGTATAATCGGTGCCGGCTTCTTCTTTCAGCATATTGAAGATGCCTTCGCCCAGGTCGTTGAAGTCCTGGTCGCCATTGAGGTCGATGGCTACTCTCGGGAAGCCGGTTTGGGGTGCTTTATTGGCGACAGACTTATATACGATCTTATAGGTATACAAACCTGGCTGACCTACTGCAGGATCAACACCTTTGGTTCCACCATAAGGGGCCGCTGTTACATATTGCAACACGGGCGGGGTGGCAGGTGTAAAGCCATTACCACGCACATTGGTGGTGACGGGATCTACACCGGGTGTAGTGGTAGTTATTTTCAGTTCACCTGAGAAGGCGCCCACAGTGGTGGGTTTGAAAGCCACTCTCAGGATGAGGGTACCATGCGCAGGAATCACGGTACCTGCTGTAAAGTTTGGCGTAAAGGCAGGATCGCTTATCGTAGCACCACTCAAGGTGATGGCAGCATCTCCTGTATTACGTATTGTAAAGTTGTAATTGGCGGTGGTATTCACGGCTACATGCTCATAATCGTGCCCACCGGCTGGTTCCAGTGTCCAACTGGGCACCAGTGTGCCTACGTAAAATGAGCTGTCGAGGGTAATGCTCCAACGGCCTTCCTGGTTCTTAGTGCGGATGTACAGGCGGTGGAAAGCCGGGTCACTGAGGCCCGCAGTATTGACTGCCACGGGTATATTGCTGATATCTGTGCCCGGTGTAATGGCAATGGGAGTTCCGAGACCGGCGCCGGGATCGGTATCGATGAAATATTCAGCAGCTACTATATTCAAAGGAGCTGGAGGCGCGGGTGGATAAGGGATATCGGCAATGACCACAAATTCGTTGACCTGTGTAATGCTCCAGCGTCCTTCCTGGTTTTTAGTGCGCAGGTATACGCGGTGGGTACCCAATGGCAAACCAGCGGTGGTAACATTGGCGGCGATATCGCTCAAATCCAATCCGGGTGTAATGGCAATGGCTGTACCATGGCCCATACCGGGATCGGTATCAATAAAGTATTCGGCGGCCACTATATTTTGTGGTGCTACGGGGGCTACGGGATAGTTGAAATCAGCATCTACCACCAATTCTTTTACCTGGGTAATACTCCAGTGGCCTTCCTGGCCTTTGGTGCGCAGGTAGAGGCGGTGGGTACCGATGGTAAGTGCGGCCGTATTGATGGTAGCAGGAAGGTTGCTCAAATTAGTACCTGCAGCAATGGGAATACTGATACCATTGCCGGTACCGGGATCGGTATCGAAGAAGTATTCGGCGGCGATAATATTTTGTGCAGCTACGGGAGCGGCAGGATAAACAGGATCAAAGTCTATCTGAAAATCCTTTACCTGGGTAATGCTCCAGCGCCCTTCGGCGCTTTTTGTGCGAAGGTATAAATGATGTATACCGTTGGATAAACCATTTATGTTTACAGCAACAGGCAGGTTATTGAGGTCGGTACCTGGCGTAAAAGCGATCGCAGTACCGTTGCCGGCACCGGGATCGGTATCAATAAAATATTCCGCCGCCACTACCTGCTGGCGTGCAGGAGGAGGTGCAGTGTAAGCATAATCCTGGTCGTACAGGAATTCCCTTGTTTGGGTAATGCTCCAGGCGCTTTCTGCATTGCGTGTGCGGATATACAGGTGGTGAATACCAATGCTGAGGCCATTTACATTGACAGCGGCATTGAGGTTGTTGATATTCATGCCGGGTGTTAGCACAATAGGCGTCGCCAGTCCTGCTCCCGGGTCGGTATCAACAAAATACTCCGCCGCGGTGACATGCAAAGGCGGCGCCGGCGAAGGCGGATAGGCCGGATCTTGTGCGTAGGCCAGCATGGCCAATGCACATAAAAAAAGTGTATATAAATATTTTTTCATTGCTCAAAGTGTTACAGCATCCGGGTAGTACATAGCACTACCTGCATGCCCGTTGGGACATACCAATCCTTTATCTCTTTATCATTGATGGTATAGTGAATGAGGGTGGTAAGTCACTACACTTTCGATGAGCGCAGCACTAGTTGTTGTTGCGTGTGCTGAAGGTTACATTCATCGTGGCGCTTCCGGAGGGGATGGAAGTGGGCGCTGTAAAGGTATAGATGGTGGGCACGTTGGGAATGCCGGAAAGTACATAGGGATCGGTAGCACCAAAGGCGCCACAATCGGGATTCACTACGGAACCTACGGTAAGGCCGGCACCTTTGGCCAGTGAGGTAGCTTTGAGCATCATTTTTCCATCATAACTGCCGGTACCCATATATACATCTGCCAGCATGTTCACATTGACCTGGTTGTTGGTAGCGGTAGCAGGCAGGGGTTGGTTCAACTTGAACAGGTTATTCTTAATAGTGCAATCAGTAAGCGTGAACGGGACCAGGGAACCTACTATATTATTAACAAAATAAGCATTCACAATGGTGCTGCCATTGGGCGTTTCGTAGAAAGTATTGTTGCGCACAATATTGCCGCTACCGGTAAGCATAGGCAAGTTCATCACACAGCCAGGAGCGAAGATATTGTTCTCGCATATCAGGTTGCTGGCTGTAGAAACGCCACCATAGTTAAACGAGCTATTGAAAAAGCATTTCCGCACAGTAATATTGGAACTTGCTCCCTGCTCAAACTGCAAGGTGCCTGTAAACCGGCAACGCTCAAATACCAGGTTGCTGGCGGCACGGAGATAAACACCATCCAGGTTCATACCTATGAACTTGCTGTCCTTGCCTCCTGCCGTTACATAGATATAGGGTACTGAGGCTTCGTAGGGGACAACCTGCAATCCGGGGTTACCGGGTGTGGTGGTATTGGCCGGATCGAGGAAATAACCGGGCCCGATGACCACGAGTTTCTTACCAAGAATAGCGCCTGAGGCATCATATTTGGTAGCACTGGGCTCTACATACACGGTATCACCGCTTGCTACAGTAGCAGAGTTGATAGCAGCTCCGAGCGACGTAAAGTCTGCCACTACACCTACATTGTTGTTCACTCTCCAGCTTTTAGCCTGGCTTGCTACACTAATTACTGATACAAGGACCAATAAGGACAAATATTTCATATCTTTTGATTTTAGGCGGTAAAAGTATCCTGCCCGGTTCCGGCTTCCTATCCCCTAAAAACAGGAGATTTGCGGGAGGCTAAAAATCATGGAAAAAAGGGAGGCCCCAAACGGCCGGTAGTTTGTTAATTTGTTGAACCCTCACCCTGTATTATATTTCTTTATGCATAAAATTTACCCGATACTTATACTGCTGTCAATGGCCTGTTTACCTACGTTATCGCAGGTAAATAAGCGCGACAGCCTGATCCAACAACTGGGGAAAAGTAAAGAAGATACGGCCAAAGTATTGCTGCTCTGCGCCATTGGAGAAGCTACTGAGAATAACGAGCCAGAGACAGCCAAACAATATTTCCGGCAGGCAGGGCTCCTGAGCCGGAAACTGCATTATGATGCGGGTGAGTATAAATACCTATACCTGTATGGTAATGCGCTCATTATACAGGGCAATTATGATTCGTCGTTGTATTACCAGCAGCAGGCATTGGCGATGGCTGAGAAAATGAAGGATTCGCTGAGCATTGGCATATCACTGTTCAATATTGGTATCAGCTACCGGGAAATGTCGAGCTTTGAAAAGGCGATCGAATACTGTCTGCGTGGCCGTAAGATCATCGATGAGCTGGGTAATGAAAAGCTGGAAATGCAGGTAGATGATGCGCTGCAGGTGCTGTATTATAACCGCACGAATTATGACCAGGCTATTGTATATGGTGAAAAGGCGGTGGCGCTGGCGCGCAAACTGGGTATGAAGGAATACCTTGGTAAATACCTGATCAATGTGTCGCTCAGTTATCAAAACAGGAACCAGCCTAAAAAAACGATGGCAGTACTGGAAGAGGCGCTGAAGATCGGCCAGGAACTGCAAGACAACCGTATCCTGATGGTCGTGCGCCAGAACCTGGCGGGCGCTGCACTGAAGCAACATGATTATGCATTGACGCGTAAATATGCAGAAGAAACGCTGGACCTTTCGCGGAAAATAGGATCCACGGATGGTGAAACAACGGCCTTACGTACAATAGCGGTCACTTACCTGCAGGAAGGCAAACTGGCCACTGCCAAAGCATATGCCCACCAGGCAATGGCGCTCAGCAAAACCTGGAACTACAAGGTGGAGGAACTGTCGCTGTACCGGCTACTCTCGGGTATTGGCTATGCTGAAAAAGATCTTGAGCATGGGTTGCTGTATGACGATACGATGTATGCCAAGCTGGAAGGCATGGTAAAAGAAGTGATCTCGAAACAGTCGGCGGACCTGGAAAAGAAATACGAGACTGAAAAGAAAGAAAGCCGCATCCACCAACTGGAGGCGGAGAAAACGGTACAGGATCTCCGGATACGGCAAAAGAACATCATCAACTATATTCTCATCGGCGGGGCTGCTACTTTGTCTTTTATTGCCTTGCTCACTTATCGCAACTACCGGCAGAAACAGGCTTTGCAGCAAAAGCGGATCAATGAGCTGCAAACGGAAAAACAACTGGCGGCTACGGAAGCGGTATTGAAAGGGGAAGAACAGGAACGCACACGCCTGGCAAAAGACCTTCATGATGGACTAGGAGGCATGCTGTCGGGCATCAAATATTCATTTAATACTATGAAAGGAAATCTGATCATGACAGCAGAGAACCTGCAGGCATTTGAGCGGGGCATTGACATGCTCGACAGTTCGATCAATGAGATGCGGCGTGTGGCGCATAACCTGATGCCGGAAGCGCTGGTGAAGTTTGGATTGGATACAGCACTCCGGGATTTCTGCCATGATATTAACCAATCGGGCAGCCTGAAGTTGCAATACCAATCGAGTGGCCTGGAAAATGTGGAGATCGAATCCAATACGGCCATTACGGTTTACCGCATCGTACAGGAGCTGGTGAATAATGTATTGAAGCATGCAGGCGCCGCCACGGCGGTGGTACAGATCATCAAAAATGAAACGGGCATCGCCATCACGGTAGAGGACGACGGCAAAGGGTTTGATACGGCGATCCTGCAAAGATCAAAAGGGATTGGCTGGAGTAATATCCACAGCCGGATAGATTACCTGAATGGAAAAATGGATATTGAATCAACGCCGCAAAAAGGCACTTCTGTATTAATTGAACTACCTGTTTAAATGAGTATAAAAGTATTTATAGTAGACGATCATTACATGGTGATAGAAGGCATCCGCGCCTTGTTGCAAAACGAAAGCAATATGGAGCTGGTGGGACATGCCATGTCGGTCGATTCCTGCCTGTCGTACCTGCTGCAACAGCGGCCGGATGTAATCCTCATGGATATCAACCTGGCAGATAAAAGCGGCATTGACCTTTGCGCGGAGATAAAGAAACTTTACCCCGGCATCTTTATCCTGGGCCTGAGCACTTTTAACCAGCAAAGTTTTATCCGTAAGATGATGGACAACGGGGCCAGCGGCTATGTGTTGAAAAATGTAACGCGTGAGGAGTTGGTGGAAGCGATTACTACGATCGTGAAAGGAAAGATCTACCTCAGTCATGAAGCGGCCCGATCGCTCCGTTCGCCCGATGAATCTGGTCTGCCGGTGCTTACACGCCGGGAAAAAGAGGTATTGTCGCTGATCGCGGAAGGGATGACGAATAATGAAGTGGCGGAAAAACTATTCATCAGCAGCACGACGGTCGATACACACCGCAAAAGCCTGCTCAGTAAACTCAACGCCAGGAATACGGCTTCGCTGGTGAGGATTGCTACGCAACTGCACATTATTTAAGCTGCGAGCTTTGAGCTACGAGCGCAACACATTAGCCGGAATCCTTTGGACCAATACCCCCTATTATCCGATAAGCTTATAACCGATGCCGCGGATGTTCATGATCCTGACCTCGGGATCATGGCTGAGGTATTTGCGCAGGCGGGTAATGAAGACATCGAGGCTGCGGCCGGTAAAGAAATCGTCATTACCCCAGATGTGCAGGAGGATGGACTTACGGTCCATGACCTGGTTGCGGTTGAGTAAAAAGAGTTTCAGGAGCTCGGCTTCGCGGGCGGTGAGTGAAACGGTCTTCTCCTTATGTTTCAAAAGGGCCTGGTGATAATGAAAGGAATATTGGGCGCCAATAGCAATGGGCGCATCAGGATCGGTCATTTCGGCAAACAGCGTACGGCTTTTGCTGGTAAGGGCTTTGATGCGTACTACCAGTTCTTCCATACTAAAAGGCTTACGCAGGTAATCATTGCCGCCACTTTCAAAGCCGGTTACCACATCCTGCGGCAGTGATTTGGAGGTAAGGAATATAACGGGGGTATCCATGTCAGTAGCCCTGATCTGGCGGGCCAGGGCAAAACCATCGGCATCGGGCAACATTACATCCAGTATAAGAATATCGGGTCTTTGTCCATAGTAGGCTTCGAGGCCCGCTGTGGCTGTCGGATGATGGGTAACCTCAAATCCCCGGCTTTCGAGACTTTCCTTTACGATCTCGGCCAGGTTGAGCTCGTCTTCAACAAATAAGATGGTAATGGGTTTCCCTTTCATGCCTGTAGTCCTATTTTAAAGATACTGCCTTTACCGGGACGACTTTCTGCCAGGCACCAGCCGCCGTGCTTTTCCATAATGTGCTTTACATAACTCAATCCTAAGCCGTGGCCTTTTACCTTATGTATATTGCCAGATGGCACGCGGTAGAATTTATCGAAGATATAGGGCAGGTCACCGGCGGCAATGCCTATACCATCATCTTTGACGGTGACAATAAAATGTTGCTTTTCGATATAGCAATTTATATCGATGGCCACATTGGGCCCGGAATATTTCACGGCATTGTCGATGAGGTTGCTGATCACATTGTGCAGGTGGAGGGGATCGGCCATTACGCTGCTGGTGCCAGCCTGGTTATTGTACTGAAAGGAAATATTCTTTGCCGCAGGTAATGGATATTGGCTGGTCAACTCCTCTATGATGGCATCTATGTTAACACGCTCGGGTTTCAGTTCGAATTCCTGCCGTTCGTAGGCAGCTATGTTCAGTATCTTATTGACCATATCGGCCAGTCTTTGTAATTCGGTGCGGGAGATATGGAGGTAACGTTTGGTCCGTTGGGGGTCTTTCAAGGCATCAAAACCTTCGAGGGCTTCCACTGCTGCCGCTACGGTGGCGATGGGAGTTTTCAGTTCATGAGAAATATTGCTGATGAAATCATTCTTAATAGCAGACAGTTTCTTCTCGCGCCTGATGATGCGGAGCAGGTATAATAGGGCCAGTACCACCAGGGCCAGCAATACGGCAGAGGCAATGATCATCCCTATCATTTTACCAAACAGGAAATTGCCGTGGGACGGGAAAGCAGCCCGGATATAATTGCCGCCCTTCTCTACTTTGTAAGTAGGAAAAGATTTGGTGATGAGGGAATACCTGCTTAGCAGGCTATCAGGAAACCTGCTCCTGTTTACGGTACTATCCTCATCGCGCATATAAAACACAAAGGACTCCCGGATACCACGCTCTGCCAGCAATTGCTGATAGATGGGCCGAAGCCGCAGGGTATCGAAACTGAACTCCTTTGCGCGGGCGCCTATGTACTTGCCGAGGTTCTGGGTATGGAAGTAAATAACATGCCGGTCGAAGTCTTCTTCCCGGTAAGCACGTGCATAGTGGCGGGCCACCAGTTGCTTTACAGAATCGTTTTGGGGAACTATCGGAAGATTGAGGAGCTTAATAGAAAAGTTGTAACTATCCTTTGGGTCTTTTTTGTTGGTCACATAGTAAACATGTGTGCTGTCCTTTTCGCTCCATTTACTGGTGATGGTCATTTGGGTGGTATCCATCAGGAATTGGCACATCAGGTTTTCCAGGGTATCGCAGCGCAATCTGAACTCTGTCTTGATGGCATCCTCAAAAGCCAGGTTGACCTCTTTATCGAACCGTTCTTTGTTGACCTGGTAATAATTGCGGATCCACAGTGATTGTAAAACGATCACTCCGAACACTGCAGTAAGGCATACTATAAAAACGAGGCGGGTATTGCGGTTCATGAAGCTTCAAATGTAGGGTACCCGGGGCAACACCGGCCATTCCATTAACATAAATTAACAAAGACTAACAGAATGGATAACCTGATTGCTGGCAAAGGTTAGGCAGCTTTGTCAAAAACACTGTTATATGCGTATCTCCCTTGCTATTTTGATGATCATAGTTTGCTTGCAGGCAAATGGTCAGCCGCTATTGAAAACGGGTGATCTGTTTCCCGACATGATCATTCGTAATATCATCAATGCGCCGGTGAAGGAGTTGGAGGCGCGTAAAAGCACCTCCAAATTCACGATCCTGAATTTCTGGGGTACCTGGTGCAGCCCCTGCCTGCCTGAGATGGATAGCCTGGCCAAACTGCAAGCCAGCAATAGTGCCCGGATACAGGTAATTGCCATTTCAAATGAAACGCCCGACAGGCTACAAAAATACCTGCAACGGAAGCCATCGGGCATATGGCTGGTGTCGGACACGGCTTCCTGGCTGTATAGCCAGTTTGGCTTTAACTATGTAGGGCAATCGGCGATACTGGATCAACAGCATCGCATTGTGGCGCTGGTGCGTACGGACTCGATCAACCAACAACTGATCGATCAACTTATCCGTAAGGAGAAAATACGTTCATCGGCAGAGACGGGCAATAAGATGGATGTGGAGGCTGATCCTTTTGCAATAGACAGTTCATTGGGTTATCAGCTTACCTGGAGCGGCTACCGGAAGGGGGTGGGCAGCATGTCGAAGACCTATCTTAAAACCGCTTTTGAAGGGCGGCGGCGCACTTATATGAATGTGTGTCCCAGCAATATCCTAATGGATATTTACAAGGTATCCTATAACCAGGTATTGTATGAAGTGCCGAAAAAAAGTGTTTGTGACTGGGAAGATAAGAATTCGCTTTTTTGTTTTGACCTGCTGGTAAAGCCGGAGCAGAAAGATAGTCTCTATATCATTATGGAGCAGGTGTTGAGCAAGCTATTGCCGGTAAAGTATCGCCTCGAAAAAAAGGAAATGCCGGTATATGTATTGCGCAGATTACCGGATGCCGCCTGGCAGGAGTCTTCCGCTACCACCAGTGAATCCAGTTTTAGTGGTCGCGGGTTTAAAGGTACCGGTATTGCATTGAAACCCTTTATTGATTATGTAGCCAATGAACTCCAGCTTCCTGTAATAGACGAAACGGGGTTGACAGGTAAATATGATATCACCACAGAGAATGTGATGCGCACGACAGAAGATATGCTGGCTGCGCTGAAAAAGCTGGGGTTGACGGTGGAGAAGACTAACCGGGCATTGGATGCCCTGATCATTTACCGGTAGATCTCTTTCTTTCTGTATTCTACTATTAACAATCTTAACAATAAACCGGATGAGTAGGATATTCCTGTTCCTGGTCGTTTTATTATTAAGTGCTTCTTCTTATGCGGATTTGCACAGCATTAACCGCTTCGGGGTTAGAGGCTTCGACAGGCTGACATTCGTTTCCTTAGTCGGTGATGGTGGATTGCCAGTTTTTAGGGGTGATGCCTTCGGCTTTTTTGAATGCCCTGATAAAGTAATTAACATCGGTAAAGCCACATTGCTGGCTTACGCTGGTGACGGAGTTCTGTTTATCGGCCAATAGCTGGCGGGCAAGGCGGATGCGTTCGCGGGTGATGTATTCCAGGGGGGTGATGCCAAATTGTTCTTTGAACCATTTGAAGAACATATTGCGGCTGAGGTAGGCCTTGCGGCTAAGCTCATCAATGGCGATTTTTTCCAGCAGGTGCTCCTGGATGTAGTGAAGCACATATTGCATACGGTTACTGTTGGTACTGTTTGCGCTTTCAAGGGTTGCCTGGGTAAGGCGCTGGCTTTGCATGAGCCGGATGAAGAGTTCCTTCAGGCTCAGGTCGGCAAATATGTTCTTGGTCTTGTCGCCACTGCTGCAGATCCGGATCAGTTTGTTGATGATACCGGATATTTCATTGTCGTTGGTAAAATGGTATTGGTTGAACCGCAAGGTCCATTCATTCGATTCATATTTATCGCAATTATAATACTCATTGAGGTAGCGAAGTATCTGGTCCACATAAGAGGAATCGACGGTGAGAGCAACGCATTGGGTAGGATCGGAGAACCGGGCTTCGGGAAAATCAATGAACATGGGCTCATTGGCGGGAACGATCGCCGTTTCTCCGGGCAGGTATTCGAAAGCGGGATCATCAAAGATGCGGACTACTTTTTTTCCCCGTACCATGCTGCTGATCACGAGGTCGTTGAAACGGAGTGGCACCCTGTATGCCTGTTGGTAGCTTTCGAATACGTTGAACTCACAATTCTGCAGATTAAATACACGCCTGTTCTCAACGAGGGTATCCAGTTGTTCAGGCGGCGTAAGCTCAATCTGATGGATGTAGTTTTTAACAGGCATGGTTACTATTTTGGCTTTCTGAAGTTAGTTTTCTTCTCCCAAAAACGGAAACAAAGGGTACAATTGTGCTACAAATAAGTACAAAAATGCACCTATTTGGCCCTACTATTAACGAAATTAGGTTAATTATTTAAGTGTAAAATAGCCTCTATCAATAATATACTTCAGTAGGCGGGTTGGTTTCACGGGTTTGCAGGTAATGGAGTATACAGGACGTAAAGACATGGATAGGACTAGCCCCCAGGTAACACAAACTTTTTCAGGCAGGTTTCGAGGCGAATTTAGAGCGGTTCTGCATGACCGCTCTTTTTTTATTTTTTCTTACAGGTGATCTGCACCTCTCCGGCACCCGCTTTTAGTGTTAACGTGTTATTGGCATAAGCTCCATACAACACAGTAAAGGTGGCCTCATTAGGACCTGATTTAACAATCTCCACGCTGGTGGCAGCGGGAACCACCAGTTTCTTACATGTTATTTCCACACTGCCGATGATGTTGATCTTGGTAACTACTGAAGTGATGAGCAGGGTTTCACAGTTAATTTTCACATTGGTCAACGTGATCTCGCTGGCATCGAATTTGACCTCACTGGCGGATTCTATGGGTCTTTTTAATTCGGTCACCACGATGGTTTGAGCAAAGGAGGTTGCACAGCAGGTTGTCAGGGCAATTAATAAGAAGATTGTGTACTTTTTCATTACTACTGTTTTTTTAAGGTTAATAGCTGGTAAGGGTTAATTATCTATGCCGGTTTTTTTAATTAATGTCGACCCGGTTGGTAAGATTATAAGAAATGGAGATGAAACCGGATGGCTTGAACACTTTCTCTGTAACATCACCAACAGTAATTTTTGAAACAGCATATTTACTGCCGTCTTTAAATTCGGGTGATTTCAGTCTTTCGACCCGCAGCCAGCTGGCGCCTGTGCTAACGATAATCTTCTGGCGTTTGCCCAGGATCAGGGAAGCGCCTAAGAAAAGGCTAAAGTTCACATCGCTTACAGACTGGAATCCTGCGCCTACGCCACACATGGGGCCTAAGGCCCAATCCTTTCCGGTGCGGGGATAGAAATGCATCATAGCAGCGATACCCGGACTGATGGCGTTGTTATTATCCTGCTTGTGGAGGCTCACGGAATCCTGGCCGGGTATTTCTTTTAAGAAATAGGTTTCGTCTTTGGCATTACTTCCAAATGATACTACGGGGCCTACGCTGAAATCGGCCTTAAAGCCCCCTTTGGCGGGAATATCGAATTTGAAGTTGATGGGATTCTTATGGGCCCCTACAGTTTTTGTATAGGTGGGCGTGATGGTTACCTGGTAGGCCACATAATCCCCATCCATCTGAACAGGCGGAGCCACTGCCAGGAAATTCTTCTTGTTGCGCAGTTCATCGTTCAGGAAGCTAACCTCATCCAGCAGACCTAATAATCCTTCTTCATCGATCAGTTCATCGGCTTTTTCGATCTCCTCCAATGCTTCTTCAATCTGTTTTTTCTGTTTGGCTGTTGCATTGGCATCTTCAGCTTTTGCAGACGCATCGCGGTACAGGGTTTCCACTTCATGGTACAGCTTCTTTAGTTCGAAGTACTGGCTTTTGATGTCGACGGCCGGGATCTTTGCGGCGGCCACTTCTGTTTTCGATTGTATATCGGCATAGGGTAAATCCATTTGGGCAATTGATATGAACTCATTCCTCACTTTCCTCAGATCGAATATGTATCCAGCCACCAATGTTGATTTATCGAGGTATTTCAGGCATTTGGTGACTACCAGATCGAGGCTTTTCTGAAACTCTTCGGCAGATTCATTCTCTGCAGGAGTTTTAGCAATATCGGTTTTGGCAGCTGGTGACTCTGCAATTTTTTTCATAACAGGTACTTGTTCGGATATCTTACCTACCGCTTCTTCCGCTTTCTTGCTATTGGCGGTATTGGCCAGCTCGGTAGGATTGAGCCTGAACAGGGTTTGCAGTTCTGTAGGGATCGGCGTTTGTAATTCAAATACTTTACCCTGCATTTCTACTTTGTACAGAAACTTATTGATGTTGGTAATTTCGAAGATGGTAAACTCACCTGTCCTTACGGGCCTGGCAATGATGGTTTCGGATATGCTTTTGGTAAAATCTTTCCAGTCGAGTGTTCTCCTGGCCGGTTGTGCCAGGGAGCAAGTCGCCATTGCCAGGCCTATTGTCAATAAAGTAATGCGGTTTAGCATGGTGTATTTATTTAATGGTTAGCTGATGAGGGTTTCAATGATCTGAGGAAAGGGATGCTGGGGGTGAAGAAGTATTCGCCGCCTTTCATGGTCACGAACTGGGTAAAAGGAAGCCTGGCTGTTAACGCAGGTTTGCCATAGTGGGCGGGGAACTGATATTCATGTTTGGCCGGATGCTGATCTTTTAGCTGCCCTATGATCGCATCGACACCAGTACCAGGAGCGCCGGGAATTGGATTGGGAAAATCAGGGTTGTTGGCCATATTGTGCTGTATCACTTCAAACTGATCTTCGATGCTTCGCTGGTAGCTCATGAACAGGAGGCCCACACCCTTTTCAGGAAATTCTTCTTTACACGGTGCTATGGCTGTTTTCTTATCCCGCTGACCAAAAGGGATACCCCGCCTTGCCATAACAGGCAGCACGCGCTTGCCGTCAGGTATCTTATTATCCCTGGGATTGGTTTTACGTATATGGGCAAAATAAGGGCAGCGGCTGGCCGAGGCTACTACAGCCTGCGGTGTATTTCCATAATTGAAGTTGTTGTAATTGCCCGCTCCTATGAGGCCTTCATCATCGGTAAGGACTACCGGCGAGCCATCTTCAAAACGCCCCACCAGGTAAGCGCCTCCCAATTCGCCAAGCTCCAGGTCCTCTTCGGCTTCCTTAAAGCCTTTTACGTTCTGCTCCAATTTTCTGAAAACAAAATAGCTGCCAAATGAATCGGGTTCGTCTGTGTAGGGATCTTTTACCAGCACCAGGTCGGTATCGGCAGTGGGATCAAACTTAGGGCTTGAAGGATGGTCTTTAGGGGCTTTGGGATCGGCATTGTGAAACTTCATCCATTCGTCTACTTCATCTTTTAGGAAAAGAGGCTGGCTAATACCATCTACATACCCAAAATGCTCAATACCATCGCCGTTTTCATTCCTTATTACATTACCATATTCCACGGCCACCACGGTGGCAAAACCTTCGGATAATTCTACGATCTCCCGGGCGGCCAGTTCCATGCGGGCCACATTATCGTCGGCCAATAAGATCATAGCATGGGCCTCTTTCCGAAAACCCTGTTCCCAATCCTTAGGGTCGGGATCGCAGGTAATGGGTAATCTCTTTTTCATGCCGTCCAGAAAAGCTTTGTCATCGAGCTTTGTGTCTACCTCTGGCATTCCTAAATACGCATACCCTGCGGCGGTAAGAAAAAGCCCTGTAAAGATGCCTCCAGGCACGCGGTTCCTTTTGAATCGTTCTCTTTCCCAAAGTTGTTTTTTAAAACTGGTAACTTTCTCTGCCAGGTAAATGCCAATCCAGGCGCTGGCGGTCTTCTCCTTCCCTTTCTGGAATTGTAAGAAGATGTGTGTGGTGTAATCCCTGCCATGACCTTTCAGGATATTGCCTTGTATGTTTGACAGTAACGGGTCATTTGAAAAATCCATGGGATCAATCAGTTTCATGACTGGTGCATTTTGATGAGTTGTTTTGGTGTATTGCCGGCACAAATATCACCAGGTGGCAGGGGGGCATCAAGGGTATAAGAACTGTTTTGGCAGGCGTTATTTCACCGGGAGGTTAGGGGTGAAAGGGCGGGGGCGAGAGAAGGCAACAAGGCAGCGAGGCAACGAGGCAACAAGGCAAAGAGGCAACGAGGGAATACAAAAGCCGCGAGCGGTGAGTGGCTGTTGCTTCGAAGGGAAGAGAATTAAAACAACAGCGTCTCCGCTGTGGGAGACGCTGTAAGGAATTTATTCAGGAGGGGCTTCGACAAGCTCAGCCCGATATATAAGCTCAGCCTGACATATATTAGTTCAGCCTGACAAACTTTAATACTTCGCCGGTTCGCCGGGTTTGGGTAATGATTTGCGGATGAACTCACGGATGTGTTCATTGCTGGCGGCGAGGTCTTCTTTGCGCAGGTACATCATGTGACCACTGCGGTAACCTTCCCAACTGAGGCGGCCTTTGAGTTTACCACCGGGATCCATTTGCCACATGTCATATTTTGCATTGAAGTAATCGCAGGCGCCATCATAATAACCTGATTGCACCAATACATGGAGGTAAGGATTCTGGGCCATGGCCTGGCGCAGGTTTTCACCGGTCTGATCACCACTGCGATCCCAGGGATGCACGGGACCAAACATATTGTAGCGGAGGTCGGTCTTATAATTCAGGTCATTGCGCAGGTACATGTTGATGGGCGGAGTAAATGAATGGAGCCAGGAAGTAAGCTCGGCATTAAAATCGGGACCATCACCGGCGTCCTGCCTGTCGATACCTTTGTAACGGGAATCAAGTCTGCCCACTGTATATCCTTTATCACGCAACAATTCCTTCCAGAAGAAATTGGTAGGCACATCGAGGTTGTGTTGCAATATCACTTTCTCTGATAAGCCTGAATAGCGCGCCATTTTACCGGCGATCTCTTTTCTTTTTGCTTCGGGCAGGTAACCTCCTTTGGCAATGGCAGGAATGAGTTCATTAACGGTAAAGTCTTCCACCTCGGGCAACATGGCGGTAAGGTCTTTCTGTTGCAGCTCGGCAGGCAATGCTTTGTGGTACCAGGCAGTGGCTGCAAAATACGGCAGGTGTAAAGCAGCTTCTACGGGACCGCTTCTTTCAATACCCAATTCAGTAGGCGAAACGAGCACCACCCCATTGAGGTACATCCATTGTGCATTCTGCAATTCAAGGGCAAGACCTGATACACGGGTAGTGCCATAGCTTTCACCGATCAGGTATTTGGGAGAAGCCCAACGGTTTTGCCGGGTAACAAAAGTACCGATCCAATCGGCGAGGTATTTGATATCAGCGCGTACACCAAAGAATTTGGAGCCGGGTATATCTTTGTTCATGGGTCGTGAAAAGCCGGTATTTACAGGATCTACATACACGATATCGGCCACATCGAGGATAGAGTACGGATTTTCTTTGATGCCATAAGGCTGCACAGGATACCCTTCATCATCGATATTCAATAACACGGGACCTGTGTAGGCAATGTGCATCCAAACTGATGCTGAACCGGGACCACCATTGAAAGATATAACGAGGGGGCGTGGTGCTTTGTCTTTAATGTCTGTTCTTTCGTAATAGGTATAGAACAATCCTGCGATCGGCTTTCCTTCCTCATCCCACACGGGCAGGGTGCCTGCTGTTGCTTTGTAAGGTATGCGCTGACCTTTAATGGTCACTTCATGATTAGTCACCACAGACGCATCGGGATCGATGAGGGGCTTGGAAGGCGCCTGCTTCTCTTCTTTTACGACGGGGGGAGCAGGGGCGGCTGCGGATGGCCTTGGGGGACCACCTTGTCTTTGCTGCGCAAAGGAGGCAGCAACAACCGATAACAGGAATGCGGATAGCAGTATTTTTCTCATAACATGGAACTGTTTAGGGACTCAATATAGAATTAGAAAGAAATATTCATTACTGATTAATGATTATTGGTTCATTCTTGTTAAGAACCGGATAATTTGGTGTTAACAGGCAATCAGGGCAGCCCTGTTCTGGCAAAGCAAGTGGTTACTTTACTTCATATTTCACCTCGTCGGTAATGCCTTTCCAGTTATCGGTGCGGAATGGAACTGCCGGAAAACCTTCTTTATTGTACAGGTTGGCTTCGGGCATATCATCGGCCCAGGCATAACGAACAGCCAGGGGTGCCGGTACTTTGTCGCTGTAGACAATCAATTTATCGCCGGTTACCTGCACCTGTGCGAAATAGAATTTGTGATCGGCGCCTGCAATTTCAAATCCTTTGATGTAACCATATTTATCTTTCGCTGCGAACCCATTAGCGGCATGGGTAAATGACAATTCAATTTTATTGCCCACTGTTTTCATACCCTGGTATAAAGGACCGCTATACTCGCCGCTCTTTTGGTAGAGGTTATTGAGGGCAATGGCTGCCAGCCGCTTTCCCACATCCTGTTTATTGCGGGGGTGGATGTCTTTTGACTCACCGATATCAATGGTTACGGCCATGCCTGTATTGGGCAATGACAAGGTATTGGTTTGTGCTTCGCGCAATTCGGCCCAGGTGCTTCCTTTCTGTGTATTACCATCGGCGGCACTGAAGCTGGCGAGTTGTACAAAATAAAAGGGGAAATCGCCCTGGTTCCAACGTTTTCTCCAATCGGTAATCATGAGGGGGAAAGCTTTGCGGTATTGGTAAGCACGGCCTGCATTGGCCTCACCCTGGTACCAGATCGCTCCCTCTATAGCGTAAGGGATCAGGGGATTGATCATGCTATTGAACAGCAAAGCAGGATAGCTATTGGGGCCGATAGCATCGGATATACGGATGGATTCGACCCTGAATAACCAATCGCCCGCCAATGACTGGGAAGCATTATCAATGGTAAGTTTCATAGCAGCCGGATCACCATGCACACCGCCTCCGCCGCCGTTGTCGGTGACACGGATGGCGATCACATTTTTGCCAGCTTTCAGAACGCCTGCGGGTATAGTATAGCTGCGGGGAGCATCCCATTGGGCAACACCACCTACTTTGGTGCCATTGACCCAGGTTTCGTCTATATCATCAATTTGCGCCAGCTGGAGGGTAGCGGTTTTTCCTGCCTGCGCTTCATTGAGCACAATGGTCTTGCGAAACCAGGCCACTCCATCCATATCATCATAACCCTGGGTTTCCCAGGCATTGGGGAGTTTCATGTGGGCCCAGTTGTCATCATTGAAGGTGGCGTTCTTCCAACTGTCAGTTTCAGTAATGGATTTGAGGGAACCTTGTTGGGCTTCTATCTTCTGCACCAATTGCTGCGCCCGTTGTTTCAAGGCTGCTTCGAGGTTGGCAATGGGGGTATTTCCAAACAATGTTTTAAACTCCTCACTGGCCTCAAAGGCTTCTTTGCTGGTCCAGGTCTCTACCATGGTGCCTCCCCAGGTAGTGTTGATGAGCCCTATCGGTACATTTAATTGCTGGTAAAGGTCGCGGGCGAAGAAATAACCTACGGCTGTAAAGTCGCCTACGGTTTGGGGGCTGCATACTTTCCATTCGCCGCCTGCAATGTCTTTCTGTGGTGTGGTAGCGGTCTTAATGGGCACTTTAAAATGACGTATATGGGGGAAGCTGGCATTTCTGATCTCTTCGTCTTTGTTGTTGGTGTTATTGACGATCCATTCCATATTGGACTGACCAGAGCAGATCCACACTTCTCCCACGAGGATGTTGTTGATGGTAAGGTTGTTCTTCCCTTTTACGGTCAGCTGCCAGGGGCCGCCTGCCTGCTCGGGATCGAGGGTGAGTTTCCACTGACCGGTCTTATCGGCCTTGATGGTCTTTACCTGCTTATTAAATTGAACGGTGATCTTTTCGTTGGCCCCGGCCCAACCCCATATGGGAATGGGCTTATTGCGCTGGAGCACCATATTGTCTCCAAATATGCGGGGCAGGGTAACATCGGCATAGACGAATTGGGCAAGGACGAGAATGGCAAGGCTAAGGAAGGATCTTTTCATATTGAAGTTTGGCTGGGAGATGAGGAAAATCTGTTTGAGGGGCTAAAATAGTGAAGAAAGGAGGATTATGGATTTAGAATGTAGGATTTAGGATTGCTGCCGCGATTTGGAGCTTGCTCACTGTTGGCAGGTCAAGAGCGGAGAGCAAATTGCCGGATCGCTCACTGGTGGGGAGGGGGCCGCAGGACGATCTGGAATACCTCAAAGGCAGGTAATCCATTGATAATCCAGGGGTAATCCCCGGCTGATCCTACGGTCAGATCCTCTTCAGGTCCTCAATAATTCCTCGTGAAGTCCTCTATATGTCCTCGTCAGCTTTCATCAAATAGGAGTTTAAAACATTCGTAAGTCATTGATATCAATAAGAATGCCGGCAACCAAACAGGTGGTAAGTTCCTGTGTTGGCGCCGGCATCCAGGTTTTTCACTAATGACCCGATCCGTTTATTTTGTTACTACGTCGAACTTTCTGAAGATGGATCTTACGCTGGCCTGGATATCTTTCTGCGTCACATTCCGGCTGGCTACCTCAACGGTGGTCCAACCCTGCCAGATGGTATGATCTGTTTTGGCATCCACCATGGTGACGGTGAGGGTGCTATTATTAACGCAAAAAGCTGCTTCACCGTCAATAAAGTTTTGTGAAAGAATGGTTAGAAAAACGTTAAGAAAAAACCCCGGCGAACCGGGGTTGTATAGCCATGAGACCTGGTGGCAGCCTTTTTGCCCTCGAACTGCAACACCAGTTAATTATTCAAGCACCAGTGTTTCGGTTATTTCCCGCAAATTACCGGCGGCATTGAGGTATTTATAATTCAATTCAAAGGTTTTGGTAGCCGGATCATAGGTGCAAGGACCATTGTTTTGCAAAGAAGCAAAACTAGGACCGCCAGCACTGGGCAGTACTGTGACCTGGTGGGTAGTGGGATTAATTTCCAGGTACATCCAGGCGCTGGCGCCCAGGTCGGCCACTTCTGCTTCCACCGTGTTAAGATCAATGGTATACAGGTATTTGCTGCCTTCAATGTCGAATAGACCTGTTACAGGCGCCGCATTTGTAGGGCCACCATAGGCGGTCCGTAATCCTGATGCTGTGTAAGAGGCTTCATAATCGTTTTTCACTTTAACTTCTATCAGGACGTTCTTGTAAATAGGGCTGATCTCTCCCTGGCTTACCTGTGCAATGGATAAGCCAATGGCATACGCACCACCGGTGATGGCGGAAGGTTTGATCCGGATGCGTACCTTGGTTTTGCGGGTTGCCGGTGAGATCACCAGGTCGGTAGCTACAAGGTTAAAAGAGCCTGCAGGAGGAATGTCAAACTCACCACCAGGATGCGCCTGGTTATAGGTATCAACAACAGCCTTGTTCAAAGCAACTTTTACCTGTACATCGGAATTAAAGTCCGACCGGAAAATTTGCAACTCGGTAAGATCGGTCTCAATGAACTGGTCCTTATAATCCAATGCCAAAGTATTGACCTCATTCTTTGCATCTGTAAACTCGGTAATGATCCGCCTGGTATTGTCGTCAAAATCAATTTTATATGCTTCCTTGATGCAGGATGTACCGAGTAATACAAGGAGAAAACTATAGAAAATGGTTATCTTTTTCATCTTGGTTTAATTTGCGTTTAATACCCTTCGTTTTGCTTCAGGTTGGGATTTACATTGGTTTCGTTGAAGGGTATGGGCCATGCCCAACCCTTGTTGTTGGACGCCAAAGAGCAAATGGTACTAGGGCTATCGGTATTGGAAGCACAGCGGTTAATGGCTGTTTTGTTCCACCTTTTGAAATCAAAGAAGCGGGTTCCTTCAAAAGCCAGTTCTTTTCTTCTTTCGGTAAGGATAGCATTCCACAAAGCAGTACCGGTTTCTGCGCCGGGCGTGAAGCCATCGATGCGATTTTCCCTTAAAGTATTCAGATCGCTCAATGCATTGGATTCTTTGGTAAGTTTGAAATTGGCTTCGGCCCTTATCAGGTACAATTCGGCCACGCGGTAGGCTTTCCAATTTACTACGCCATCTGTTTTATTCCCTTTTCCCAAATGCTTAACAACAATCAGGCGCGGTGAATGGGGAGTACCATTCAGATCACCCACTGTAGCCATATAAGCACCATACCGCACGTCGTTGCTTTGGTCGTACAAAGTGGTTAAACCCTGTGCCGGGCGATAGGCGCTGCGGTTGCCACGGGCAAAGTATACATTATCATAGACTGCACCATCGCCAACACTTTCAAAGCTAACGGACCACAACACTTCAGCGACCGACTCATCATTCCAGATAGCGGGAAACTCATCAATAGTACTTAATGCTTTGCGACTAATCACTGCGGTAGCTGCATCGGCGGCAGCCTGCCATTGGCCTGCATAGAGATATACGCGTGCCTGCATGGCTTTTACCACCAGCCAGTCAACCCGTGATTTATCAGTAGCTGTATTAATAGGTTTGTCCAATTCGCCTGAGAGCTGAGTAGCCGCTTCTGACAGATCGGCCAGGATCTTATCGTAGGATTCTTTTACGGTATTACGACCGGGTTTTGCATTCACATCGAAAGTGGTCACATACGGAACACCTTTGGCGGTGGAATTACCATCCAGTGACTCGCCATACAGGCGCAGGAGATCAAAATGAACATGGGCGCGGATAGCGAGTGCCTGTCCTTTGATACGTCGTGCAGCTTTGGGATCCTGGGAAGCAATATTATCAATATCCCGCAGGATGATGTTAACACCTGAAATAATGCCATAGGCGCCGAGCCAGGGTGTTCTTACGGTATTATCGGTAGGGATATAGGTCCATTCGGCAGTGGCCTGCTCATTTCCCAGGGATTCGTGGGTTTCAATGAGGTCATCGCTTGAGATATCGGGGGCGATGGAGAAAGGGCCAATGCCAGCTGAAGAATAATAATCGCCGGATTGGAAAGCGTCATAAGCACCGGTCAATACATTATCCGCTTCTGTAATGGTGGCCAATGGGCTGCTGCCATCCAACTGGTACTCGGGTTTAATTTCGATCTGTTTAGCGCAAGCCGAGAACAGAAGGACCAGCAGCAAGCTGTGAGCTACGATCCCGACTCCGCTAATGCTGTGTCGGGACAGGGACTGCGAGCTGCGGGGCATTTGCTCCAAACGGGAGAAAAGGCAAGTGATATATTTATTGATGGTATTTTTCATTACTGTTTTTTTTAATTGAGCAATTCCTGTTGATTAAAAGCCAATGTTGATACCTGCTGTTACTGTTTTGAGAGAAGGGTATTGGGCTCCTGCATTCAGCACCGAGCTTCCTGAAACCGGGGCTTCAGGGTCATACCCCCTGTATTTGGTACCAGTGAACAGGTTTTGGCCTTGTACAAACACACGCAGGCTATTGATCTTTATTTTACTCAGCAATCCTTTTGAAAAATTATAAGCGAGCTGCACATTTCTCAACCGCCAGTAACTGCCATTTTCTACAAAATGGGTGGTTTTATCGAGGTTGTACACGCTGGCATCAGCACGTGGAATATCGGTCCTGTCGCCTGGTTGACGCCATTCGCGCAACAGGTCTTTGGAAAGGCTGGAAGCGGGATATCCGGGATATTCTACGTTGAACCGGTCATTATTGTACAACTCATTGCCCAATGCAAATACCCAGAACACCTGAAGTTCCAGGGCCTGGTACCGGAAGGTATTGGTAATGCCACCAAAGTAAGGGGCATCAGCGGTACCAAGGTAGGTGTTGTTATCGGCTGTAAAGTCTTTGGTTATTTTACCATCCTTGTCATAATAGAGGGCATCGCCGTTGGCGGGATCAACACCTGCATATTTAACCAAATAAAGGGTATTGAGGGGCTTGCCAATTTTTAATACGCTGACGCCATCATTCACCAATACATTGTCTTCGCCGCCGGCGCCGAGTTCGAGAATGGTGTTTTTATTGTAGGTGAAGTTGCCATCGATGGTCCAGCTGAAATTGCGTGTGCTAACAGGAACACCACGCAGGCTTACTTCTATACCTCTGTTGCGCAAACGGCCTGCATTGGAGAGTACGGTGGCAAAACCAGAAGTCATAGACACCGTTTTGTTATAAAACAGGTCTTTGGTAAGGCTGTTGTAATATTCTACTGAACCACTGATGCGGTTGTTCAACAGGGCAAACTCAATACCCAGGTTGAGGGTTTGCTTGGTTTCCCACCGGAGATCGGGATTACCGGGTGAGGCCAGCCCCAATCCGGTAGTACCGCCATAATTGATCTTACCGAATAAGGCCCTGGAAGCAAAATCGGCGATACCAGATTGGTTACCCACGGTACCATAACTGGCTCTTACTTTGACCTGGTCAAAGATTGTTTTCAAGGATTCGAAGAAAGATTCATCGGAAACTATCCAGCTGGCTCCTACATTGTAAAAATCGGCCCATTTGTTATTGGTACCAAAGCGCGACGAACCATCACGCCTGTAGCCTGCCTGGAAAAAGTAGCGGTTCTTATACCCATAAGTCGCTTCACCAAAGTAGGATACCAATGAATTATTGGTACCAGTTCCTGCCACTACAGGGATATATCCATTATCTCTTGTTCCATCGGTAATACCTGCTTCATTGGGGAATGGCAGGGTAAATCCAAAGCCCGTAAAGTTGAACCGGTTAAAATCGTTTTCCAGTATTTCCTGGTAAATGGTGGCGCTGATGTCGTGATCGCCAAAAGTATTTTTGTAATTGATAGAGTTGGTACCCACGTACCGGAAATTGCGGTCGAACGAGCGCAGCAAGCTACCCTGACCTCCCTGGGCCTGTTTACCGGCACTGGTACCCGGTGCGCTGTAGACCTCTCTTTCATTTTGGGTGTAATCAAAGCCCCAATTGGTGCGCAGGGTGAATCCCTTTACAAAGGTGGGTTTGTATTCAACAAAAGCATTGGCTACCCCTTTCCACTGAGGGAAGCGGCGTTTGTTTTCCAGCAGCTCCTGCAAAGGATTGGGCTGACCCGAAGGGGTAGGATCCTGCAGGTATTTGCCATCCTTATCGTAGGGGGTGAAATAAGGCAATGACCAGCGGATACCATTGAGTGGAGAAACGATGCTTTGGTTATTTTCGGAAGTATTGTTCAGGATAGAGTACCCAAAAGAAGCATTTATCCCGAAACGGAGCTGTTCGGTACCGCTTTCGAGGTTGATGCGGCCGGTATATCTTTTCACATCAGTAGCTTGTACCACACCAGATTGATTCAAGTACCCGAGAGAAGCGTAGAACCTGGTACGATCATTACCTCCGGAAGCACTTAACTGGTGCATTTGGGTAATACCGGTACGAAAGAAAACATCTTCCCAATCGGTATTGATATTTTTTAAACTGTCAAAATCGGCCTGGGACCAACCGTTGGGGTTACCACGATCTATTTCATAGGCCAGCTTTTCCTGGGTATTCATCAGTTTAAGTTTCTGACGAGGCCATTTGCTTTGACCGTATTGTACGTCATAGTTAAAACGAACGGCCCCGGCACGTCCTCTGCGTGTAGTGATGACTACAACGCCACCTGCTCCACGCGAGCCATAGATGGAAGTAGAGGCAGCATCTTTCAAAATGGAAATGTTTTCAAAGTCGCCCTGGTTGAGGGTGGCAAAATCGGCTGAGTTGATCTGAACGCCATCCACTATGTATAGTGGGGCGGTAGATCCTGTGATGGAACCACGGCCACGGATCAGGATCTCGGCGGCAGCGCCTGGCTGGCCGGTACCGCTCCTCACATTAACACCGGTGGCCTGGCCTTGCAGCAACTGATCAAAAGAAGCGGCAGGCTGTGTTCGGACCTCATCTATGGCTACGACGCTGGCCGAACCGGCCGAAGCACGCTTTGAGCGGGTACTATACCCAGTTACCAGCACTTCGGTGAGAGCGCCCTGGCCACGCGCCAGTTGAACATTGATCAACGGCACATCGGTAACGGTTACCTCTTTATCGGCCGAACCGGCGGAAGAAATGACCAAAACATCGCCAATGGCGGCACGAATTGTAAAATTTCCTGCAGCATCGGCTGCCACACCGGTACGTGCGCCTTTAATTTTTACTGAGGCAAATGCTACGGGCTCTCCCTTCTCGTCAACGATACGCCCATTAATGTTCTTTGATTGTGCGAATGAGTAGATAGTAATGAACATTGCAAGGAAATGCAATAAGATTTTCCTCATAAGAAGTGTTTTAGATGGCTAAAATGTTAGTTGGCCTATATTAAGAGGCATGAAAATAGTCTTGTGCTGCTGCGCTGATCATTTTTTTTAACCGCTTGCATAGGAAAACGCCTATTAACTTATCATGACAACAAAATGATAATTCAGGCACAGGTTTACCCAAAAGGATAACCGAATACCGCTAATGAACACCTGCCTACGGACTACCGGAAAACAGGTATATACTGCAATATGCAGTTAATGGATGGGTGGCAAAACAGCACTTGGATGGACCCTTAGAATTATTGGTTGAACTGTCCAATTTGGCACCCGAAGGATCGGAATGAGATCGCTGGGACTGCTAAGCCCTCAAAGCAGCAACGAGGTAATTTATTTTTGCATGTAGTTCGACCGGGCGGAATGGCTTGTGAATGAAATCGGTAAAGCCCTTTTGGAGCAGGTCTTCCTGCATATTATCGTATACGGCGGCGGTAAATGCCACCACGGGGATATTGTTGTTGAGTTTGCGGATCTCCCGCAGTGCAGTAGCGCCATCCATTTCGGGCATTTCGAGGTCAATGAGAAGGAGGTCAAATTCCTGTTTCCGGAATTTGTCTACAGCTTCCCTGCCGTTGGCAGCTTCGCTTACCTCGATGCCCCATTTGGCGAGGAAGCGCCTGGCGATGGCCAGGTTGACAGGATTGTCCTCTGCAATGAGAACCCTAACGCCTGGCAACTGGGTAAGTTGGCTGATGTTTTCCTCATGGATATAGCGGGGCCTGCTTTCGTTGATCTTCAATTCGACAGTAAAATGAAAGGCGCTGCCTTTACCTTCTTCGCTTTCGAGCAGGAGATCGCTGTTGAACTTGTTGACGATCTTTTTGGTAATGGCGAGGCCCAACCCGGTCCCGCCATATTTGCGGGTGGTGTTTACATCGGCCTGGGTAAAAGTCTCAAAGATCTCACGGTGTTTATTCCTGGGGATACCAATACCGGTATCCATCACAATGAATTGGATGGTGGCTTTGGTACTGGATGCAAACAACTTGCGCACGGCGAGGGTGATCTTACCGGCATGGGTAAATTTGATGGCATTGGACAAGAGGTTGCTCAGTACCTGGTTGAGGCGTGTTTCGTCGGTAATGAACTCGGCATTGAGCCTGTCATCAATATCTGTTTTGAATTCGAGTCCCCTGGCTTTCACCTGTGAAGCAAACTGGGTAGACACCTGTTGTATAAATTCTTTGATGTTGACGGGTGCTTCTGCCAACTCCAGCTTACCTGCTTCTATTTTATTATAGTCGAGGATATCATTGATGAGCATCATCATATGCTCGGATGAGAATTTCAGGATATCGAGGTGGGCTTTTTGGGAAGGCAGGTGCTCTTCCTGCACCAGGAGATTGGAAGCGCCAATGATCCCGTTTAAAGGAGTACGCAACTCATGGCTCATATTGGACAGAAACCTCGATTTGGCCTTGGCTGCCACTTCTGCTTTTTCCTTGGCCTTCATCAATTCAAATTCGGTCATCTTCACATGCGACACATCGAGGATACTGATCTTGGTATAGCGAATGTCCTTGTAAGAAAAAGGCGCCAGGCTAACATAACCGTGAAAAGTACGGCCCTTTTGGGTGGTGAAAGCAAGCTCTCCCTGCCAGCTTTGGGTACCATCGGATACGGTCCTTTCTATGGAGTTGAAACGACGCACATGGTCTTCATCAAACCAGTTCTCTACATGGGAACCTTCTATCTCGCGTTTTTCCTGTACATCAAAGAGTTCAAGCGCGCGGTGGTTGCAACTGGCAATAATGCCTGACTGGCTGAATATAATGAATACGCCATCGAGTGAGGTATTGAAAATAGTGTCTCCGAATTTCTTCTCCTGCATGATCGCTACTTCATTATCCTTGTTGACACGCAGGATGGAATAAGAGAAAATGATGGTCATGCACAGGGATATAACAAGGTTACTGCTGTACAAACGGGTGTACAAGGCATCATTGATGACCTGTACGGTGTTGGTATAAGGAGATAGTTTAAGACAGATGAGCGAGGCTATAACGGTAATGGTATATACAATGAACAACTCCCTGGAGTTGCGCCGTATACTCACCACAAAAGTGAGCACGAGGAAGTAAGGAAAGTAAAAAAGATATTCACCTGCTTTGAGTCCTTCGATGTAACTAATGACAATGAGGTAAAGGTTGAGGTTTACGACTGCTATAATACGACCTGTCTCTAGTTTTCGCCGGGACCCAAAATAAAAGGCGAGGAGGAAAAAGTAGGCTGATGTAATATTGATCAGGGCACTGATATATAATTTGTGGTAAAAGTAAGAGACAACGGAAAAGAAGTTAACGAGTAATGCCAGGAGGATAAACTGGTTGAAGCCGATGATCTTTTTACGCTGGTCTTTGGTGATCCCCTCCTGCAGGCCTGAAAACACAATATCCCGGTAAATTGACCACCCCAGATATAATAATTTCTGCTTCATAGAGTTATTGGATTAGGCATTTGTAACAAAACGGGTTTCCGGACTTGTTATGTAACGAAAAAATCGAAAATCTATTTCCTATGAACCAGCCCACCCTATCTAAGCAATTCATTTTCAATGAAAAAATAAACAGTGATTACCTGTTCAGCCTGTATGCAGATGACTATTCTTATATAGAAGAAGTGTTTTCGGTGACGCTGCAGCATTTTGACCAGGATTTTGAATCCATCCAGGTGGCTTATGCAGGGGGTGATATTACTGATCTGAAGAAGGGGGTGCATAAGATGAAGCCGGCCTTTGGTTTTGTGGGGCTTACTGATATTCAGCAGATCTGTGGCGCATTTGAAGACGCCTGCCAGGAAGCGACGGAAAAAGATGAACTAAAAGCAGGATATAAAAACCTGATCGCCTCTTTAGAAGAAGGGAAGCTGGTTTTAGAAGCAGAGTATCGCAAGTTGAAAGATTTTAATGCCAATCCGCTATGAACTTAAAGTGTGTAATAGTTGAAGACCTGCAGGTAGCTGCCGACTACCTGGCTAAATGCTGCGAGAAAAGTGGACAAATAGATGTACAGGCGCATTTCCCCAATGTACAGGAAGCGCTGGTATACCTTAACCAACATGCAGTAGATCTTTTATTCCTCGATGTAGAAATGCCCGGCGCCACGGGTTTTGAGCTATTGGATCAACTGGCCTATTTCCCCAAAGTAGTGCTTACCACTTCAAAATCGGAATATGCGTATGACGCATTTGAATACAATGTAACGGACTTCCTGAAAAAGCCCTTTACGTACCAGCGTTTCCTGGAATCTTTACAAAAGCTTACCACTGCCACACCAGAGAATAATATTACCAGTACAGCCACAGACCATATATTCATTAAAAGTGACGGGAAACTGGTACGGCTCAATAATGATGATATCCTGTACATTGAGAGTATGGGAGATTATGTGAAGTTTGTAACAGGTGATAAAAAGTATGTAACGCACAATACGATCAAGAACCTGGAAGAGAAAGTGAACAGGAGCTGTTTTATTAAAGTGCACCGCTCTTACATCATCAACATCACGAAGATTGACGATATCCGCGAAAATGACCTTTATATTAAGGGTAATGAGATCCCCATCAGTAAAGCCCACCGCAGCGAGGTGATGAAGCGGTTGAATATTATTTAGGGGTTAGGTGTTAGCTTTTAGGTATTAGCAAAATACACGTCCCGCGGAGCGGGACAAGGTGTGCTTCGATAACAGATTTCTCACTCCGCTGCGCTCCGTTCGAAATGACAACCTTGGAGTAATATACTCCGTTCGAAAGGGCAATCAATTAGCAATCAGCTCCTTAGTCTATTTTGACCATTTCGGGTCGTGTTGCCCCGGTTCTACTTATCGAAGAATTGGGTCATTTCGCCGGTTATAAGGGTCCAAAACACTAAAAAACTTCCCCCCCTGCCATTCCTTTTACACCTTTGTATCAGCAAGAACGGAACACTAAATCACCAGCCAAAAGCAACTGTTTATAGTAAAAGATATTAATTGCGACGGTTATCTCTATACTCTTAGTTACGCAAATGAAGTCCGTACAGTATGAAAACTAATGGGTAAAATGCTCCAGCCTTTACCCATCTACCCAGGATTTCATTGGAAGCAGCCGAACCACCTGGTTCGGTTGCTTCTTTTTATAGGCTGTCCAACCAAGTCTTACTTCCAAAAAACGACGTTACACCACTCTTTAGCGAAAAAAATAGGTTAAAGTAAAAAGAATCTGCATCTTTGTTTTGTTGAAAGCTCCCGGAGACCTGCCCCGGGACTGCATCTCAGGCCGGCCACACGGGGTCGCCACCCGATCCAACCATCCCTGGAAAGACTTGATGAATAGCATGTAATCTCCTCGAAGGAAAACCTCTGCCAATGTCTATGATGGCCAACACATTCAATATTCGATGAACCCTTATAAGGCTTAACAGGTTAAGTAAGAACGTTTGACGACCCACAGTAAAGAATTTTAAAGCTGCTCCGTGAAGCAGCTTTTTCTTTTGTGTGAACCGGACCTGGATTAAGAGGAAGGGATGCTTTTTTTTAGACAAAAGGTGAGCCGCCTTGGGAAGGCGACCCACCTTTGATAAGTTCACGGCAGTAACAGGCTTCGGCAGGCTCCTTTAGATTGGACAAGTATGGCTTCGACAAACTCAGCCTGACAAGTGAATTTCGACAGGCTCAGCTGACAACCGATAAGGTTAACCGGACAGACTAACCCAACCCGATCTCACTATGGCGTTCGGGAATCTCTACATCCAGAAATCCTTTTCTAATTAATCTTTGTTTGAATGCCTGCTGTACTTCATATTCTCCGTGTACGAGGAATAATTTCCTGACGAGCTTAGGATCCTGGCCGGCGAGGAACTGGCTCAGGTCTTCATAATCGCCATGGGCACTCATGCTGCGGATAGCGCCTATTTCGGCATTCACTTCATGACGTACGCCAAAGATACCTACCTCTTTTGCCCCTGACATAAGTCTGCCGCCAAGGGACATAGGCTCACAATAACCAGTCAGCAAAATGGTATTGCGGCTATTCTCAATATTGTTGCTGATGTGGTGCTTGACCCTGCCTGCTTCGGCCATACCGCTGGCGGAGATGATGACGCAAGGATCATTGCGGAAGTTGAGCAGCTTGGATTGTTCCACTGTTTTTACATACTTCAGGCCGGTGAAAGCAAAAGGATCACTATCTGTGCGCAATACCTGTTGAATATGCTTATTGAAGTATTGAGGGAATTTCTTTAACAACTCGGTGACCTCAATACTGAGTGGGCTATCTACAAAATAATCCAGCTTAGGCAAACGACGCTCCAGCTCCAACTGGTTTAATGCATACAGGAGTTCCTGGGTCCTTCCCACGCTAAAGGCAGGCATGATGAGCTTGCCTTTCTTTTGCAGGCAGGTTTTCTCGATCCATTGCAATAGCTGATCGGGGGTAGTAGTTTGTTCATCATGAAGGCTATTGCCATAGGTGGATTCGAGCAGGATATAATCTGCCTGTGAAAAATTGGCGGGAGATTTCAATATCACATCGCGGTAGCGGCCTACATCGCCACTGAAAGTAAGGCGGGTGGTTTTCCCGTTTTCCTTAATGCGGAGGTGCACGGCAGCACTGCCAATGATATGGCCCGCATCGGTATACATCACCTCCACATTTTCATCAATGGTATACCAATCGCCATAATCCACAGTCACAAAAAGGTCCATTGCAGCCCAGGCATGTTCTTTGGTATAGAGTGGTTCTATATAGGGCTGTCCTTCGGCGGCTCTTTTCTTATTGGCATATTTAACATCGTTTTCCTGTATGCCTGCAGAATCTTCGAGCAGGAGGGCTGACAAATCTTTGGTAGCGGGTGTGGAGAATATTTTTCCATTAAAGCCATCCTTGACCAGTTTGGGGATCAACCCGCTATGGTCTATGTGGGCATGGGATAAAATGAGGTGGGTAACTTCCCTGGGATCAAAACCCCAGGTACTGTTGAGGGCATCGGTTTCGTGGCCCATACCCTGGAACATACCACAATCGAGGAGGTATTTTTTTCCATTATTTAAAGACAACAGGTGTTTGGAACCGGTAACGGTACGGGCAGCGCCATGGAATGCAATCTTCATTTTTTAGTTTTAAAGGACCATGTAAATAAAAGTTCAGCTACGGATTCTCCCTGGTCATTAACGCCGGATGAACGGGTAACGAGGGATTGAGCTTCGCCGGTGGCGATGGCTCTTTCAACGGTTGCTTTTAATGCCATTCCATCAGCACAGGTAAAGGTAGTAATGCCAGTAGCTTTTTTGAAGTAGCTGGCTTCCATCTTAACGATGAGCATAGAAACAGCGGGTGTGCGTTTATACACCTGTATCATTGCCAGGGCGCCGGTAGACAGTTCGGCAGCCATGGCCAGGCAGGCAAAGTAGGTGGAACGAAAAGGATTCTGTGAAAACCATTTATACGGTACTGTTACCGCACACTTCGCTTCGCTCACTTCCCTGATGCGTACGCCTGAAAAAAAGGCTGCAGGCAGCTTAGCCAATAAGAACATCCTGCTTTTCACAGGATGCTTCATGAGTTGTATAAACGTTTGGGCGGTAGACGGCATATCACTTGGTTATTTCAACAATGGTAGCGACTACTTTGTTCTCATCGCCGCCTGCATTGAAGTGCATGGTACCTTTGTCGGTGTTGTCGAAACGTACATTCCGGACGATGCGGCCGGACAAAGCGGTATTTAACCGGGTGGCATAATCTGATTGTGGATTGCGGCTGATCTGTTCGTTGAGCGCATACCAATCGAGGGGTTCTTTGCTCACCACCACGGCCATGATATCACGTTTGCCAATGCTATCGGGTGTCATGCTTTTATCTTTTGGAAAAAGCCGATAGCCGGTGATGCCACAGAAAGGTGCGTATTTTGTTTTCTTCGGATCGTCTTTGCTTGGATAGGGAAATAAGGTGTAGCTGGTGCCATCGGTTTCTTTGCCGAATACATAAATATAGCACTCGGTGCTGTTTTTTACTTCTATCTTAAAACGGCTGCCTGGCTGTAAGGGAGCAGTGGTTTCAAAAACATTATTACCAGTGAGCCTGAGGGGAACATACCCTTTGGGCACCATCTTCCCATTTTCTTCTGCTACAGGCACCAGCCCGATCTCACATTCAAAAGGCTGGTTGGCGGCAGCGCCCATTTTAGCCATGGGCTCCAATCCATATGCTTCGCGTACAAAAGTTCTGAAGTCGCCGTAACGTACCCAGGCGAATCCGTTGTTGCCCCATTCGGGACCCCAGCTGTTCATCAGGAGAAAGGCGCCACCATATTTACGGTCATCGTATCCTACCACGCACATGGCGTGGCCACCAAAGCCCATCATGGATTGGTCACCTTGTTCGGGCTCCCAAAGGTCCCTGCCCTGCATGGGTTGCATAAAGCTGGGCCCTACCATCATACCGATCACCACAGGGGCTCCCTGGGAAAGATTTTCCCGGATAGCCCGTATATCAATAACATCTGTACGATCGCCCTGGGAAAGGCGGTTAAAGCCGCGCATTTTATACTGGGCTGCTTCCTGGATCAACTGCTGGCTGGGTGGCCGGGTGCAATCCTGGTCGGAATAAGGAAATTTATCGTACGCTACAGCACCTTGTTTGGTCATGTATTCCATGGCCCTGATGATATAGGAACCCTGACAGCCCTGGAGACCGATCTGATTGTAAAGGAAAGCAGGGCTAAAGCGCAGGTTGTCGCCCGGTTCGTTGGTACGGGCTGCTTCCAGTACGGTACGGGCGCCATAGGCACTGCTCCAGGCTACGCAACTACCCTGCTGACCCTGGTTACCTACAGCGGGCGCAAACTTTTGCAGGTTGGCGCTTTCCGGAAGGGGATTTTTGTTATCGTCTTCTGCGAGGGGTTCATAGATACTTGCCTTTTCAAACTGGCGGGGATCCAGGAATCCACCGGTAGCCAATTGTGCCACCTGGCTCAGGTTGCAGCCACCGCCGCCTCTTCCCAGGAGGAAGTAAGCGCCTACACCGATGACGAGTAAAAACAAAATACCCTTGCCTTTGAAAAGGCCCAGGAGCAGGGGTAAGAGCCCCAACAGGCCACCCCCTCCTCCCCCACCGGGGAAATTGGAACGGCCGCCACCGCCGCCGCTGTCATTACTACTATCTTGTTGATCCTGTGGATCATCGGTCATACGTATAGGCATATGTAGTAAATTTTGGTTCTATATTAAAAGTAACAAGAAAATCGCGGATGGAGCGGATGGATAATACAGATTTCACGGACAGGTATCGCGCAAAGGAAGTGGAATGCACGAGTGGAAGTGTGGGCGGCGTGGATTGAGGCTGTGATGCGTTTGCTTTGATTGGGTTTATATAAAAAAAAGAACCACACGATTAAGGTGCAGTTCTTCTGAAAACCCAGCAGTAAAGATCATTATTCCAGAAAAGCTTTATAGGGGTATGTACGAAAAAGAACGGTTGCCGGATTTCCGGTGGGGCTATGGTTTTTGAAAGAATGATGCAAAGGAGTGAAGGCAACAAGGCATTGAGGCAACGAACAATGGAGGAAGAAAACCAACCGGTTTTTAGATAAAGAGAGGTGCGTCTCAGGCATGTATTGACTGCTGTTGGGACGTATTTTTTACCACATCGTGGTATTTTACGCGTACTTCAAAGGAGGTAACTTGCCGCTTCATCGTCACCATATAACCTAAAAAAAGTACCATGGCTCTAAAAAAGAAAACCTCCAAAAAGGCGGTAAAAAAAGCTCCGCCCCCCAAAGCCGCTGCACCCAAAAAAGCAGTAAAAGCCGCTGCCAAAGCAATTAAAACAGCTCCAGTATTGAGAAGCAAAGGTTCGCATGTAGTGTATATAGATTCACGTTTCTTCTTTCCATCTGAAAGCAATTTGGGATATATAGATCATTTTCAGGAAGGCCGGCAAACGGTAACAACGGGAACGGCACTGGTAGCAGCACTTCCTTTACCGGTGAATGCTGTGATAAAATCAGTGACTGTCTATTATAAGAATACCAGCACAGAAGATATGCAGTTCTTCATATTGAAGAAAAGCATTGATCACCATTGCCCCAGTGGTGAGGTAGAAGTTACCATCGACTTCTTACCGCCAGCCACTTTAGCCCCGGATAATTTTGTAGCGAAGTTTATTGATCACTTTGATGCAGGTGGATTGATCAAAGACAAATATTTATACTTCATTGAAGTATACGGAACGGGCAAACCCAGTGAGAAAGATGTACGCCTGCTGAGGGGCATCAGGATTGATTATACCTATGTGGGGTAAGAAGGCATTGGGTCAACGAGGCACCAGGGCAATGAGGGAAAGTATATGATCTGAAAACAACAACGGGTCTTTTCCGTAGGAAGAGAGACCCGTTGTTGTTTATAGTCGGAAGTTCTGAGTCGGGAGTTCCGAGTTGAGCTATATTACTTCCACCTGGTTGCGCAGCAAGTCTTTAAATTCATCGCGTTTGCGAATGAGGTGGGCCTTGCCATCGATCACCAATACTTCAGCAGGTTTGTAACGGGCGTTGAAGTTGGAAGACATTTCAAAACCATAAGCGCCGGCATTCCTGAACACGAGGTAATCGCCTTCGCGTACTTCGTTGAGGGTACGGTCCCAGGCAAATGTATCGGTCTCGCAAATGTTACCTACTACGGAGTACTTTTTCTTTTCACCACCAGGATTGCTGATGTTCTCAATATGGTGGTAGGCATCATAGAACATAGGGCGAATGAGGTGGTTGAAACCGCTGTCTACACTCACAAAAGTGGCGGCAGAAGTTTGCTTTATCACATTCACCTGCGTAACGAAATAACCACACTCACTTACGAGGAATTTTCCAGGTTCAAACCAAACCTGTAAAGGCCTGCCACCTGGATTGGGATGGGCAGCAAATGCTTCCCCTACTTTTTGTGCCAGGAGGTTGATATCGGTTTCAACATCACCGTCCTTGTAGGGCACTTTGAAGCCACCGCCCAGGTCGATGAATTCCAGCTCTTTAAACTGGGGAACGATATCGAACAATACTTCAATACCTTTTACAAACACTTCTACATCCTTGATCTCGCTGCCGGTATGAATGTGCAGGTCGCTGATGCGGAGGTTGTGTTTTTTTACGAGGGCCAGTATCTCGTCGATCTGATCGACGGGGATACCGAATTTGCTTTTATCGTGGCCGGTAGATATTTTGAGGTTACCACCCGCCATGATGTTGGGACGGAGGCGAAGGCCTACAGGATAGCTATGGCCGTATTGCTGACCAAATTTGTCGAGATTGGAAAGACTGTCGATGTTAATGATGATGCCCAACTCTTTGGCCTCTGCTATTTCACTGAAGGCGATTCCATTGGAAGTATACAGAATACGTTCCGGCGGGAAACCCGCATGGAGGGCCAGCTTCACTTCATTGATGGAGCTACAGTCTACATTGGCGCCGAGAGAACATATATATTTAAGAATATTAATATTGGTCAGTGCCTTACAGGCATAAAAGAATACGGTATTGCTTTTATTGAAAGCAGTGGTGAGCTTCTGGTATTGCTCTTTGATCTTTTCTGCGTGGTATACGTACAGTGGAGTGCCGAATTCTGCGGCCAGTTGGGTTAAATATTCTTTTGTAAGATGCTGTGACATAGTGTGCGAATATACTGGTAAAAAAAATGTCACAGCCTAAGCTGTGACATTTGTATCTCAAAAAACAATATTGCTTCTACTTGTGTTTCTCTTCTTCGTCCTGGTCCTCATCGTCTTCTGCACCTTCTTCCTCTTCGCCTGCTTCGTCCTCTGAACCGTCCTCTTCTTCGTACAGGTCATCCTCGTCCTCATCGTCACCCTCTTCTTCATCTTCCTCTTCTTCATCGGCGTCCTCGTCGTCTTGTTCTCCGTCCTCTTCGTCGTCTCCCTCTTCTTCTTCCCCGTCACTGGTTTCTTCATCTTCTGTTCCTTCTTCCTGGTCACTGTCATCATCGCTTTCTTCTTCGCCGGCCTCTTCTTCGGGCTCTTCAGGGCTATCTTCTGTAGCAGGCGTTTCTTCGCCGGCTGCTTCTGTATCTTCTTCACCAGCCACAAAATCAACAACTTCGCCATTGAGGTGGCCTTCGGCTGTTTCCGTTACACCTTCAATCAACTCGCCATTTTCAGCTACTGCCAGTGCAGAGGCATCGTCTGTTCCTTCTGCATCCGCTTCAGCGGCGTTGGCAGTATCGTGTGCAGCTTGTTCTGCAATGGCGTCGGTGACATTGGTAGCGCTGACCATGGTTTCGTCAAACACTTCCTTGAGTTTGGGCAGGTCTTCGGCCGAATTGATACCGAAGTAGTCCATGAAGTTCTTGGAGGTGCCGTATACCAGGGGGTGGCCAGGCATTTTCTCATTGCGGCCTGTGATGACAATGAGTTCTTTTTCCAGTAATTTCTGGATGGCATAATCACTGCTCACACCACGAATGGCTTCTATTTCAGCTTTTGTAACGGGCTGTTTGTAAGCTACAATGGAAAGGGCTTCGAGGGCAGCCGTGGATAAGCGTTTGAGGAACTTATCGCCATTGAGCTGGGCTACTGTTTTATGGTAATCTCTTTTGGTAAGGAATTGCCAGCCGCCGCCGCTTTCGCGCACTTCAAAGGGATAAAACTCTGACCTGTATTTTTCTACGATACCTTCCAAAGCAGACTCCACCTGGTCCAATACGATCTTATCTTCCATGAAACCAAAGGCATTGTTGATGAGCTCTGTAAGCTCCAACCCTGTCAATGGCTTCTCACTGGCAAAAATGAGGGCCTCAATGTGTGGTATAAGATGTCCGATTTCCATACTGGCAGTTTATGTTTTTTGCTTTATGGTTACTGGTTGCTGTAATCTGGTATAACCACAAACTACATTCAATAAACAATAAACTATTATCCCTGCAAGGCGGCAGCTCCACTCACGATTTCTGTGAGCTCGGTAGTGATAGCAGCCTGGCGGGCACGGTTGTAAGAGATCTTGAGGCTCTTTAATAACTCATTGGCATTTTCGGTAGCCTTATCCATGGCTGTCATGCGGGCGCCATGTTCGGAAGCATGCGCATCCAACACTGCTTTGAACAGCTGGGTATTGAGGATCTTGGGCATCAATTCTGCAATGAGCTCCTGTTGGGAAGGTTCGAATATGAAGTCGCTTTTTTTAGCGCCTTCTTTCTGCTGCACTTTGGGGATGGGCAGGAAACGCTCGAGGGTAAAATGCTGGGTAGCAGCATTTTTAAACTCGCTGTATACCAATTCCACCACGTCAAACTGTCCACTTTCAAAAGCTTTTACAGCGGCCTGGGCGCAGGCTTGTACATTTTCGAAAGTGAGGTGGAGGAAAATATCTTTGTATGTTTCATCAGCATTGAACTTGTTCTTGGAGAAATGTTCAAAGCCTTTTTTACCAATGTTCCAGATGTGCACATTGCCTTTGGCAGCCTGGGCAGCATATTTTTCAGCGATGGTCGCTTTGGCCAGCTTGATCACATTGGCGTTGTAAGCACCACTTAAACCACGGTCGCTGGTGATCACGATCAGCAATACTTTTTCAACAGGCCTTTCTACTGCGAGGTTGATACCTACTTCACCATCTGCACTGCTCACGATATTGCTCAGCACTTCCTGCAATTTGCGTGCATAGGGACGCATTTGGATGATGGCATCCTGTGCTTTACGCAATTTGGCAGCACTCACCATTTTCATGGCTTTTGTGATCTGCTGGGTATTCTGTACCGACTTGATCCTGTTTCGAACTTCTTTTAATTGGCCTGCCATGTATGGAGGGTTGAAAAGTTTGCTTTAAAAAAAACGTTGTTTTAAGGACAACATTGACCCTTTTTTAATCGGCGGCAAAGGTAGCGCATAGCGTCCGGATTTCCATCCCGCTGTGGAAAATTCCGGTATGGAATGGGATAAGAAACCGGCTATATTGGAAAACGGCTCATCAAAGCCCTGGCAAAAGGGGGTGATTATGAGATTAAAGCGTTGGTTCGCAAGCAGTCAGCTCATAAACTACCCCCAGGATGCGAACCTGTTATTGGCAATGCCCCGGATGCCAATAGTTACCTGGATAAGATACCGGCAGGAGCCTTATTTATGCACCTGGTGGGGGTACCCCATCCCTCTCCCCGAAAAAAGCAGGAATTCCGCGAAATTGATGGAGTATCGGTCCGGGAGGGGGCCATCGCTGCCGTACAGGCCCATGTACAACATTATATATATGAGTGTGAGCCAGTGTCCCAATTCTATTACGCTGGTATATACCACACCCGCCATGCGTCCCCCACCTCCATGGTGTATAGCGTGCCAGAGATCAGGCAAGTTGGTCAGCACCCGCTAGTGCTTCAACCTGCCTGAGCATTTCCATAAAGTTTATCCCTGTCCGTAATTGATATATGTAGGTGTTTCCAACGGTTCCTGCTTGCGGTAGTTTTCTTTCTTTTTGCGCTGAATGAAATATTTAGCATTTTTGTTACTCGTTCAATATTCATTATGGCCAAAGCGAAGCAAAAAGAACAACCTGTAATCCTGGTTACCAACGATGATGGCGTTACTGCACCGGGTATCCGCAACCTGGTAGAAGCGGTAAAAGACCTTGGAAAGATAGTAGTGGTAGCGCCTGATAAACCGCAATCGGGCATGGGGCATGCCATCACTATCGGCCAACCTTTACGGCTCACTTCAGTTCAATATTTTGAAGGTGTAGAAGCCTACCAGTGTACAGGCACGCCTGTAGATTGTGTTAAACTGGCGGTAGACAAGGTATTGCACCGCAAACCGGATCTGTGTATCAGCGGTATCAACCACGGGGCCAACCATTCCATCAATGTTATTTACTCTGGTACCATGTCGGCGGCCGTGGAAGCAGCCATCGAAAGCATTCCCTCCATCGGCTTTTCTCTCCTGGACCATAGCATCGAAGCTAATTTTGACGGGGCCCGCAAATATGCCCGCATCATCGTACAGCAGATGTTGAAGAAAAAGGTGGACAAACACACGGTACTGAACGTGAATATACCGGCGGTAGACGAATCGCTCATTAAAGGGATCCGTATCTGCCGGCAGGCTTATGCCAAATATGAGGAAGACTTTGTGGAGCGCAATGATCCGAATGGCCGGAAGTATTACTGGTTAACGGGCGAATTCGTCAATTTTGACAAGGGAAGGGATACGGATGTATGGGCTTTGGAAAATAATTATGTGAGTCTGGTGCCTGTACAATTTGATCTGACGAATTACGTTCTAAAAGACAAACTGCAAAAAATGTGGAAATTCTGATGTTCAAGAAAGATAACCTCCGCTTTGGTATGCTGATCGGCTTTATAGCTCCCCTGCTTAGCCTGGTCATTTATTATTTTGTTAAGTTTTACCCACTCTATTCAGTTAGTGACTTCTTCCGTTTTGTAGCGCAGAACAAGAACCAGGTTACTGCTATCTCTGTTCCCTGCCTGATACTGAATATTGCCCTTTTTACCTTTTACATTAATACACACCGGGACAAGACAGCCAAGGGTGTTTTTGCCATCACGCTCATTTACGCTATTGGTGCATTGTTGCTGAAGTTTGCGTTGTAAAAAGGCAACGAGGCAGCAAGGCATTGAGGCAACGAGGCGGCTCTCGGGCTGTGACACGCTTCTTTTCGTTCGGGTAGCCCCCATGGGGCAAAAGAACTTGCCTGGATTCATTTCTACAAAGCGTGGTCTCTAAAGGGGCAAGAATACCTTTTTCATGACCCTACCAAGCGATACCCTGAAGGAGCAAGAACAGCTCTCCGACCAGCCAACATCATTATTCTGTTCGTAAACTCTTAACGGGATTAACCAAGGCGGCCTTGATGGTTTGTATTAAAATAAGCGCTCCGGTAAGGCAAGCCAGGGCTACGATGGCCAGGGTAAACGGGGCTGCGGTTATATCGACACGATAAGCGTAATCGCTGAGCCATTGCTTCATGAGCAGCCATGCAACGGGACAAGCTACCAGCGCTGCGATCAGCATAAGGGGCGCAAAATCTTTGAGGAAAAGCATGATGATATTTTGTATGGAGGAACCCAACACCTTCCTGATTCCTATCTCTTTGGTGCGCTTTTGTATGCTGAGTGAAACAAGTCCTAATATGCCCAATAATACGATAATGATAGCCAACACGGTAGCGGTATAGGATGCCTGCTTCAGCTGAATTTCCGAACGATACACAAACTGTAAGGTTTCATCCATGAACTTGTATTCGAAGGGAGCGCCGGGCATGGCGGCTGCCCATTGCTTTTGCAAGGCGGCCAGGACATCGGCCATATTCCCGGGCCTGAGCCGGAACGACATATAGCGATACCTGTTGGTAGTCGTTACATGTAAAAAGGCCATCGGAGAAATAGCTGTCTGCATGGAGCCAAAATGGTAATCCTTCACTACGCCGGCGATTGTATAAGCAAATCCCCCGCCGTCCTGTAATGCGGCCTGCTTGCCTACTGCCTGTTTCGCATCGGACCATCCCAATGCCAGGGCAAGGGTTTCGTTGATCACTATTTTGGTGGAATCGGTATAGTTGCCTGGCAGGCTATAAAACTCCCCTGCCACAACGGGTATATTGTAAGCACCGGCATAATATTCATCGGTGGTAAGCACCAGTGAAGAAATTGAGGCGGCTGCATTGGCGTCTGGCTTGTGAAAAGTAATATTGCCAATATTGGCCCCATCGGGAATTTCATATGAGAGGGTAGCATTTGCCACCTGTGGCAACGCAGTGAAATCGCGGCGCACTGTTTCCATCCTGCGAACTCCTTCGGGAGACCAGTTGCGGGGAAGTTGGGCAGATACCACATAATCTTTGTTGTAGCCCAACTCGCGACTGAAGAAGTAATTGACCTGCCGGGCAATGATCGTGGCTCCGCTAAATACGATTATGGCGGTAGCAAACTGGAAGGCCACGAGGGATCTACGGAACCAGCTATTCTCTTTTACAGATTGGAGCTTGCCCTTTAAGGAATCAACAGAGGGAAGGGATGATAACCGGAAAGCAGGATAGACGCCTGCCAACAGACCAACAAACAATATCAATACAAGCATCACTCCAATAAAATACAAGGGGAATTCATGCAATGCCGGCAATTCCTTACCCAGGATATGGGTGAAGAGATCGGCGGTCAGCGCATACAGGAATAAGGCCAGTATGGTGGACAAGGATACGAGTAGGATGGATTCTGCCAGGAACTGGATAGTTAATTGCCCTTTCAGGCTGCCCAAAACCTTACGCACGCCTATTTCCCGCATCCTGGCCGATGACCGGCTGACGGACATATTAATAAAGTTGATAATAGCCATGAGCAGGATAAAACAAGCTATTCCGGATAACGCATAGAGCATTTTTTTGATCAGCCCATTATTAAACGAAAAGTAAAAGTTGTTCAAAGTGGTAAGGTAAGGAGTTACACCCTGGGCCAATTGGGGCGAGACATTCTGTTTGAGCAGGTGCGCCATAGGCTGTAACAGCTGGGCTGGTTGTATGCCCGGCTGCAATTCTACCATTCCCACTATAAAAGGATTGTTCCAATCCATATTGCGCCCAAAGAAAGGGAGGGCGGTAAGAGGTAAGAACACCTGGTTGTTGCCATCATCGGTGAGGCGGGTAACGGTATTCCTGCCATATTTATTCAATACGCCCTTCACTATAAAGTCATGTTTGGACCCGGCAAAATTCTCAATAGTGATGGTCTCTCCTACAACGGCTGTCTTGCCAAAATACTTTTGGGCTATTTCGGTGGTGATGACTACAGAAAACGGATCGTGCAGGGCTGTTGCTTCATCACCGTGCAGTAATTGAAAGCCATACATGCTCAACAGGGTGCTATCGCCAATCTGCAATTTCTCCCGGAAGCTTTTATCCTGCCTCGATACGATGGTGGTAACGCCGTCAAACCGGTAATAATTGGCAACCAGGCCGGGATAGTTTTCCCGCAGGGCTTTTGCCAGGGGGCCAAAAGTAGCCAACTCAAAGCCCTGGTTGGCATCTTTCCACTTGCTTTGGATGATGTATTGGCGGGTTGAATTTTTCAGTTGGCTGTTTACCTGCCATTCATTCCACACAAAAGCCATTATTACCAACGTAAAGGCAATACCAACTGAGAGGCCAGCTATGCTCACCATGGCATAAAAGGGATGCCTGATGATGTTGCGCCAACCGATCCTGCAAAAGTGTTTAAACATACCTGGTGATTGAAGTGCTACAGGGAGTTAATGATGCCCGGTAAGCTGCTTTTTGAACCAGAATCGTACCTCTTCTATAGGAAATTGATTATCAATTTTTTGTTATTTCACCTGACTGCTTAAGCTGTCCGGTTTCGATACAAGGACTGTCCGGAGGAGACCCTCTCGCCGGCTGGCTTCTTTTAGTTACTTTGCAGGCCGAAATGTAAAGAACTGTATGCGTTATTATATGATAGCCGGAGAAGCTTCGGGCGACCTGCACGGAAGCAATCTCATCAAGGAATTGAAAAAACTGGACGAGGCGGCCACCATCCGTTGCTGGGGTGGCGACCTGATGGAAGCAGCCGGCGCTGAACTGGTAAAACATTACCGTGACCTGGCCTTCATGGGATTTTTGGAGGTAGTCAAAAACCTGGGCACCATCCTGCGCAACCTGAAACTGTGCAAGGAAGACATCTTACAATACAAACCAGATACACTGATCCTGATCGATTATCCCGGTTTCAACCTGCGTATTGCAGAATGGGCCAAAGAACAGGGCATCCCGGTGATCTATTATATTTCCCCGCAGGTATGGGCCTGGAAAGAGAACCGTGTGAAGAAGATGAAGACATGCATTGACAAAATGCTGGTGATCCTGCCTTTTGAAAAAGACTATTACCGGGATAAATGGAACTGGGAAGTGGAATATGTAGGGCATCCGTTGGTGGAGGTGGTGGAGGAATACCAGAATACAGAATATAGAATACAGAATACAGAAGGAGGAAAACAGGAAAAGCCCATTGTGGCCTTGCTGCCTGGCAGCAGAAAACAGGAGATCTTGAAGAAATTGCCCATTATGCTGGCTATCACTAAGGACTTCCCTGATCTGCAGTTTGTGGTTGCGAAAGCACCGGGTCAGGATGCTGCTTTTTATGATACTTTGCTGCAGGGTTATCCCAATGTCTCTTCGGTGAGTGGCAAGACGTATACGTTGCTGCTGCAATCGAAAGCAGCCCTGGTAACCTCCGGAACAGCTACGCTGGAAACGGCCCTCTTTGGTGTGCCGGAAGTGGTTTGCTACAAAGGGAGTGCTATTTCGTACCAGATAGCCAGGCGGCTGGTTAAGGTCAAGTATATCTCTTTGGTCAATCTCATTATGGATAAGTTGGTAGTGAAGGAGTTGATACAGGATGCACTTACTCCCGACAACCTGCGGCAGGAGCTCAATGAGCTGCTGCACAACCCAGCCAGGCAGCAACAATTGCAAACGGATTATGCGGCTTTAAAAGAACTATTAGGAAAAGGCGGCCATGCTTCGGCCAAGGCAGCGGCGAGTATTGTAAAGTTCCTGAAGGGAGGCGCCTGAGAATTATTAATTATTGATTACTGGCCTACATCCGGCTATAACGATATTTTTAAATTACTTATTAATAAAAAAGGGTGGGCTGCTTTTAATAGCGGCCCACCCTTTTTATTAATGCTACTACTTATTGTACTAACAATTTCTTCACCAGTACACTTCGTCCCTGGATCACTTTGATATAATAGGTACCAGCCGGAATACCTTTCAGGGGTAACTCCAGGGTTTGACCGGTTGAAGTAACCCGGCGGCGGGACATTGTTTTGCCTTCGGGCGAGATCAGCAGGATCTCTGCCTGGCCAATGGCCTGGGTAAAAATCAGTTGCACCTGCCGGTTCACATCTGCCGGATTGGGTACGATCACATAATCGAAATCGGCTTGTGCGCTTAGCCTGCCCATCCTAATGGAAGAATACACGGCTCTGCCATCCAGATCCACCTGCCTGATGCGGTATTCATACAAAGTATTTGTTTTCACGGCCGCATCGCCAAAGGTGTAGGTATTGCTGCCAGTGGTATTGATGAACGCAATGGTCTCGAAAGTTGCAGCGCCGGATTTGCGTTTTTCAACAGCATACCCCTTTACATTGCCCAGGTCTTCCACTTTCCAGGTAAGCTGCAATGCTTCATTGCGGGGTTTGACGACAAACTCTGTAAAGCGCACGGGCAGGGCAGCATCGGCATAGAGAGAGGACATTGGTATCACCTGTTTAAATACGCGGGGTCCGCTCCATTTTAAATTAATGGTGGAGGTGGCTCCAAAATTGGCCCAGTATTCCAGGCGGATCTTGTATTTGTTACCTGCTATTAAAGGGGTGTCTTTGGCAGTGCCGCCAACGACACCACCATTGCTTCTGTCAATAAACTTCCTGTTGTCCAGGTACAGCACAGCAGTACTGATAGCATTATCAAGGTAGAAGGTGTACATACCCGTTGTTCTGGGCTGTACATATCCTTCCCAGAGCACCGAGAAATTCTGGGTACCTACACCGGGCGCCGGCTCTCCCGTCCAGGAGAAATCAATGACTGGATCTATACGGGTTACTGTGGCAGTACCTGTAAACACACTGGAATTCTTACGGTATTCTCCCCTGAGCCCTTCACCCACAAAGATGGCCGTTTTATCATACACAGCGGTGATGGTGGTATCCGTATTGGGTGTTGTAATAGAGAGTGAAGGATTGGTATTGCCATTACCCCAGCCCAGGAAGGTAAATAAGGTATCATTTATTGTATAGGAAGTCTGGGCTACAATATTACGTATCACACCTTTTACACTTAGCTTGTCAACAGGCGCGCCGGTGATCGTGCCATCAAGGTTGAGCGGAATGGCGGCTATCCTGCCAGCTACGAGTGATCTGATGTGCAGGGTCACTTTTTGAGGAAATACTTCATGGTACACAGTGGATTTAAGACCCAGACTGTTCTCTGCAGTCAGGTAAATACGGTACCATACGGTATCAGACACTTCAATATTGGGCGCCAGGAAAAAGGACCCGGTGACTGCATTGCCCGGGGTAGCATCCAGACCGGGATGGTAATGCTCATCGTGGTGAAAGTCGATCTTCCAGGTGAGTTTGTTGGGAGCCAGCACGCCATCAACCTGGTCTGTGGCCGAGCCACTGAAGGCCAGGAATGAATTGGCAACATAGGTTGAACCGTCCGCCGGTTGAGCGATCACAGGCACAGGAGGCAGTCTTGAAGTGACACGCAGGATGGCCGCATTACTGGTAGCGGTACCGAAGCTATTGGTTACCCGGACGGTTATTGCAGTGCCACTATCGGCCAATAATACATTAGACAAAACGAGGGTTGAAGAATCGGTATCGGGGATATCCACCCCATTCCGCATCCACTGGTAGGTAATTCCCAGACCATTGGCCAACACGGAAAAAGAAGCAGTTCCGCCAACAGAAGTGATCATGGTTTGTGGCTGGGCGCCTATTACAGGAGCGAGTGAGCCGGTATATTCCACTTTCCAGAGAATGCCGTCCAGGTCTTCCTCTCCATGTTGGGGCAAACCACCCCTGTCGAGATAGTAAAATTCGCCTGAAGGTTTTACTGCAAAAGCTACAGGTCGCTTCAGGTTGGACCCAAATACACCAAGATCCTGGTAAGAATCAGGATCCATATACCGGATGGTCTGGTTACAATAATCGCTGTAGAAAAATTTATCGAGGTATTGTACGGGGAAGGTTGGTTGAGCCGGTGCATAAAATGCTGCTCCTACAATAGCGCACCCGTCATCATGGGAATAATATAGTATAGGATTTTGGTAATTATCGGGTGGAGTGGTGCCGGATTGTATAGGGCCTTCCACGGTAGCCCAGCCGTAATTGCCGCCTGCTATTACTTCATTAATTTCCTCGTAAGTATTTTGACCTACATCACAAATAAAATAGCGACCTGTTACGGGATGCACATCTGCCGCAAAGGGATTGCGAAAGCCCAGGGCGTAGATATACCGTAAACTATCGGTCAATACATTATAGAAAGGATTGTCGGTTGGGATGGAACCATCCTTATTCATGCGCAACACTTTACCCAGCTGGTTGTAAATGTCCTGTGCCCATTCAGGATGGCTGGATTCGCCGGTAGCGATATACAGCTTTCCGTCTTTGCCAAAGTTCATGGCCCCGCCGGTGTGGATATCACCAGTCATTGGATATAGGTTGGCCAGGATATATTCTGATCCCAAAGTTTTAGCAACGGGATCAAAAGTAAACCGGCTGACCCTGTTCCTTCGATTGGGCATGGTATAATACACATACAGGTGGCGATTGGTAGCAAAATCCGGATCAAGGCAAAGATGGGTTAGTCCCATTTCGCCATCGGTCATGATAGCTGCTGAAATATCCATCAGGGGTGTGGCCAACAACACATCATTCTCCACTAAAAAGACCTTGCCGGTCTTATCGGCAATAAAGAGGTATTGTCCGTCGGAGGAGAATTCCATATCGGTGGGATTCAATCCTTCTGCCACTTTAGTGGCCTGGAAACCGGCAGGAAATGTTTGAGCAGTTAGCTGGGCGTAGGTGCATAGCAATGCTATTGCAACAAATAATAATTTGTACAAAGTCTTCATCTGGAATACATTTAATTGTGCCTTAATGGCTGTAGCCAAAAGCGGAGATGTGGATTTTTAATCGGAGGATTTCAGTTGGACTTAGATTGTAAGTAGCCAGTATAATACAAGGGATATCAGGATGAAAGAGTTGACTTAAAGGGGGTGGGGGCAAAAGTAATAAATAAAATGAAACAAAGATGCTTTCGTCTATATTAAAATGTTAGACATCAAAACGAATGCCATCGACATTAATAAGTAATTAAAAACAGATTAATATATTGAGTGAGGATTTAATGCTTTCTGAAAACAAACAATTTAAGTATGATAATGATAAGCCCTACGAGGAACATGAAGAGGGAAATGCGGTTGATGCCATGCATGTATTGCATCCATTTGGTATGAGGAGCATTGGGATCTCTTTTCTTTATGTAGAAGTATTCGGCCAATTGTCGCAGTACGCCCATAATTCAAAATTATCTAGTACACAAAATTACGACAATATATGCACCGCCCTGCAAAACTCCTTCTATAGCAACACAAGGCCAGGCGAGGAACATAGTCAGCTATAAGTGAGCAATGAGATATTCGTTACTATAGGTTAACGCAATAGAAGGTCTGGCTGCTTGCGAGCGCAGTATAAATAAAGGGATGCAACCAATTGAAGAGGATCGTTTCATACATTATTCCACAGCCATGGTGTGGATCTTCCATCTTTCCAGTTTGTGCAGGTTGCGGGTAAAAAAGCTGGCTACAAAACCCGGGAAGCCAACGGCTTTTAATTTGCCCCTTACCTGCACCTTCATATCCTCAACTGTAATGTTGCGTACGGTGAATCGGCCATCCTGGTAACAATGGCTACAGTACATCACATTCCTGCTGCCATCGGCATTGGTGCCTCCACCGTGGTCATCCCGCTTCATCGGCATTCCGCAGGATTGACAGTTTTTGTACACTCGTTCCATGCAGTTGAATTTGAATACTTACAAGATAATAAATTCCGCTGGAAATCGCTCCGGATGCGGGTTTTGTTTTTATTCACACCTGCATTTCCTCATACAGTCTTCCATCCTAATCCTTATCGCCTTGAAACCCATTGCCTAAGAACAATGTGGTAAAAAATATACATCCTGCTCTTTTGCTGATTGTCACCTGGCTGACAGTCTTTAGCCATCGTGGCCAATACCTTTGTAAAAAATCACACCATGCGTACGCTATTATCCTTCTTACTGGTATTCCTTATCGCTCAGGGTTCTTATAGCCAGGATAAGCCAACCGGCTTATCAGCCGGCGATGCCGCTCCCTTGTTTACCGGCAAAGACCAGGCTGGCAAAACTGTTTCTTTAAAAGATCAATTAACAAAGGGGCCGGTTGTACTGGTCTTTTATCGTGGGTACTGGTGCCCCTATTGCAACCGTTACTTAAAAAAGCTGGAAGACTCGCTGTCACTGATCACCGGCAAAGGCGCCAGCCTGGTGACCATCACGCCCGAAAAGCCGGAGAATATCGCCCGGACTATTGATAAAACAAAAGCTACTTACGCAGTAGTGCATGACGAAGGTTTGAAGATCATGAAACAGTACGGGGTGAACTATGCCGTAGACGAAAAAACAATTGAACAATACAAGCAATACAAAATAGACTTCAACGAAGTCAATGGCAGCAACGGCACAAATCTGCCTGTTCCTGCAGTATACGTGATCAGCAAGAAAGGGAAGATCATATACCGTTTCTTTAATAGCGACTATACCAAGCGCCCGGCTGTGGCAGAGATACTGGCGCAATTGTAAATAAGCTTACTACCTTTAGTTCCTAAATCATCAGGCATGTTAACGGCTAATGAGATCAAAAGAAAGGTAGGAGAACAGGCGGCTGAACTGGTACAACCGGGTATGACAGTGGGGATAGGCACAGGCTCTACAGCTTATTGGCTGGTGATGGCGCTGGGTGAAAAAGTGCGCCAGGGACTGGATATCCGTTGTGTACCTACTTCCCGGGAAACAGCCAAGCTGGCCAGCGAACAGCAAATTCCCCTTATAGCACTCAATGATGCAGCTGTTATTGATATTACCATTGACGGGGCCGATGAGATCGATCCGCAAGGACAACTCATCAAGGGCGGCGGTGGAGCACTGCTACAGGAAAAGATGGTAGCTGCCGCCTCCCGACAACTGGTGATCATTGCCGATCATACCAAGCTGGTAAAACAACTGGGCGTCTTCCCCCTGCCCGTAGAAGTCATTCCTTTCGGATGGAAGCAAGTACAACGGCATATTGAAGCCTTGTATTCCATCAAAAGCATCTTACGTACAAAGGACGATCAACCCCTGGTTACAGACCATGGTCACTATATCCTCGACTGCCATTTTAACCAGATAGCAGATGCCCCCGCTCTCAATATTGCCCTCAACACCATACCCGGTGTAGTAGATAATGGCCTGTTTATCAAGATGGCTACCTGTACGATCATAGGTTATCCCGATGGGTCGGTGAAGGAGTCTGGAGTAGATTAGATTTTATTTTGTTAAATTTGACTATATCAGATTATACGGGTATGGGCAAAGCAAAATTTACATCAGAAGATCATATCTACCTGCAGGTGGCCGGTGGCATTGAACAGATGATCGCAGAAGAGGTATTGAGGATTGGCGACAAGCTCCCCTCTGTACGGGTGCTGAGTGAAGAATACGGCATCAGCATGGGCACTGCTTTCCAGGCTTATTATCACCTGGAAGGAAAGGGATTGATAGAAGCAAGGCCCAAATCGGGTTACTATGTTCGTTTCAATCATCGCCGTTTTCCGGCAGTACCCAATGTAATACAGCCGGAACCGGTAACGAGTGAGGTGACGGTGCAGGAAATGATCATGCGGATTTTGAGGGATATCGACGCCCATGATATGGTCAATTTTACGCTGGCTGCGCCAGCGCTGGAATTATTGCCGGCTGCCAAGCTGAATAAGTCGGTAGTATATGCCCTGCGCAATGGAAAAGACCATTGTATCGGTTATGAGAACACACAAGGCAATGCGGACCTGCGCAAGCAGATCGCCCGGCTTGCTTTTAACTGGGGCGGCAAGGTCAGACCTGAAGAAGTGGTGATCACCTCGGGCTGTATGGAAGCGATCGTATTGTGTTTGCGGGCAGTCACGCAACCCGGTGATACGGTAGCGGTAGAAGCACCTGCTTATTTTGGCATTTACCAGGTTATTGAAAACCTGGGACTTAAAGTAGTGGAAATACCTTCTGATCCCACTACAGGCGCCGATCTTGACTGCCTGCAGCAGGTGATCAACGATATGCCTATAAAGGCCTGCCTGCTGGTGCCCAACTTCAATAACCCTTCCGGCAGTTGTATGCCGGATGAACACAAGAAAAAACTGGTAGAGATGATCACCAGGCTCAATATCCCACTGATCGAGGATGATATCTACGGTGAATTGTATTTTGGCAGGCACCGTCCCAAAACCTGTAAATATTATGATACCAAAGGATTGGTGATGCACTGCTCCTCCCTTTCCAAATCGCTGGCGCCCGGCTACCGGGTAGGCTGGATATTACCGGGTAAATTCCTGGAGCAGGTAAGTGCGCTTAAAATGATGCATACGATCAGCAGCCCCACCCTTACGCAGGTGGCCATCGCCCATTTCCTCAGCATCGGCCGGTATGAGTACCACCTGAAGAACCTTCGCAAAGCCCTGCATACACAATGTCTGCGTTATATACAAGGGGTGATGCAATACTTTCCGGAAGATACCAAGATATCGCGCCCGCAGGGAGGCTTTGTATTGTGGATCGAACTGAATAAGAAAGTGGATACTTATAAATTATGCCTGGAAGCGCTGAAACACCAGGTATCGGTAGCGCCGGGGCGTATCTTCTCCAACAGTTGTAATTATTCCAATTACCTGCGCATTGGATATGGAAGTCCCTGGGATGATAAAGTAGAGAAAGGATTAAAAACGCTGGGCAATCTGGTGAAGAAAATGATGTAAGGGGGTAAGTCAGCTATTCAAAATCATAATCCAGCAGTTCCCTGGGATGTACACCCAGGCCTTTGGCCAGTTCTACAATAGTAGACAATTGAATATCAAATTTCCCGTGCTCGATCTTTGATATGTTGCTGTTGTCCAGACTGCACAGCTCTGCCATTTCCCGGAGGCTAAGCTCTTTGGCCTTACGAAGGGCATGCAGGTGCTCGCCAAAGCGAACATTCATTTTACTGGTTACTTTTTTTTGTGTTTGTGTAGCCATAACTTTTAATATCCCTCTAAAGATAAGGTACATTTTCGTTCAAAAGCCAGGAATACCGGCCTTCCCTAGCTGCCATATACCATATATACGGTATGCCTGCCTGTTAAGATGCTCCTGGAAGAGGGGTTATTTGGCCAGGCAAGGGTTTTTTCCTAAAAAAATTGCGGTTGTTTGATACCGCTTAGTGATATATGCCGTATATTTGATCCAGTTATATTCTGCAGAAGGATTCAATATTCAGAGCACCCAACCAATTCACAAATCATAATTTGATTTTTCTCATCAATTTGCTGTTGATAGTATGTCCATGGCCGGGCCATTTATTGCAGCAATATAATATTTCGGGCTTTTTATCGCGCTTTTCTTTTATCACTACCTGGTAAGGCTCTGGGGGCTCATCTTACAGTAAGAGGTGGGTGGGCCCTTTTTTTACCACTTAATGATTCGTATCATGGACTATCAAACATTTACGGCTAATGATGCGATTGCCTTACAACTGCGGGCAGACAATATTCATGCCTACCAGTTTATCCTTGATCAGTTTTCGCCGGCACTCTGCTTTTTTGCTACGCGGCTTACCGGCGATGAATGGGCAGCAGCCCATATTACAGAACAGGTAGCATTGAAGTTATGGGATGAGCGGAAAAGATTCTATAGCGTAGCTGCCATCCGGGATTTTCTGTATGCCAGTGCAAGGGACGGCTGTTTCCGGTTTGTAAAAAAGCATCAGTCACACCTAAAAGATGACCTCACCTGGTTGGCCATATGGCAGAAAACGGAAGGCTATATACAATGTGAGATCATCCGTGCCGAAGTGTTGAGGCAGGTATCCAATAATATAGAGCATTTACCGTGCTTGCGGATAAAATTAATTTAAACGGTACCCTCTCTTAAATCTTTGTCCATGCAAAAAAGTAATAAGCGTATTACAAAACCCACCAAAGAAAGGTTGAAAGAAGAAGAAAAGTTACAACCTTTACCGGTGCTGTCAGATTTCTGTGATTCCTATCACCTGCATGAAGTAAAACAAATATTATGGGACTGGCTGGTTACTGCCCTTGGAAAAAGCCATAGCATTTATGATGAAGGGAAAGAACGTAGCAACCTGTTCTTCTTCTATGAAAAAGTGGAAACATTGATAGAAGCGGTCTATGTGATCCATGAGCAGGAGGAAAAAGCCAGTCAAAGTAAACAAGCAGGTCCCAAAGGCAAGCCGCCTAAGCAATCCCCATCCTGACCGACAGCCGCTGCCTTATAAAAATACTTTCACTTCTGTAGCATTCAAATGCTGGCCCTGTGTCCCGGCCTTATTTTTAGGGATGAGGAACCGGCATCTCTTTGTAGCAGGATCAAAATAATAACTGGTTTGATCCAACACTTCATCCGGATGACCGATCATCAGTTCCTTGCCATTTACAGTAATTTTTGAAGGCTGCTTATGCAAGTGAAAGGCAAGCAAGTATTCGCTGACGCTGGAAGTATAAGTACCTGCAGCCGCCGCAATGGTCAGCTTTATTTCCTTGCCCGTAGCGGTCACCTGCATATTCGTAAGGGCATTTTCTCCCTGTTGGTAATCCAGGCTCTTCCCATCATCTTCATACAAGGTAAAGTTTCCCTTGCCAGGATATATATCCAGTGTTAGTCGATCCACTTCTTTTTCACCGGTATAGTTCATCACCGGCTGTGAAGGAATGATGCTGCCTGCCTTTACAAATAGCGGCATGGTATCGAGGGGCGTTACTACATGAATGTATTGTTTGCCGGTGTAAGTTTTACCTGTCCAGTAATCGTACCAATCGCCTTGCGGCAGGTACACGGTCCTTGTTTGAGCACCCTTGGTGGTCACGGGACATACCATGATGCTTTCACCCAGCAAGTACTGGTCGCCAATATCGTATACATTCCTATCGTCCTGATAATGCAGCACCAGCGCCCGCATCAGCGGCATACCGGTTTTGTATTGTGTCCAGGTGGTACTGTATAAATAAGGCTGCAGGTGGTAGCGCAGGGAATCATACTTTTTGAAATTGCGCAGACCATCAGCGCCATAATTCCAGGGCTCTTTATAACCGGGATGGTCCATGCCGAATACGGTAGCTATCGGACTCAGTAGTCCAAACTGGCACCAGCGTATGTACAATTCAGGATCGGCATTGTGTTCAAAACCTCCCATACAATGGGCCCAATAACCCACACCGGAAAGACCAATGTTCAATCCGGCTTTGATCACAGCCGGGAAATACTGCCACTCACTGGGCCAGTCGCCGGCAAAGATGTAAGGATAACGTTGGATACCGGCATAACCCTCACGGGTCTGGTTCAAACCGCGCACACCATTGTATTGCTGGAACTTTTCAAAAGGGGCTTTGGCGTAAGCGATGGGAAATACATTGTGCAATTTTTGTACGGCTTTCCCGGTTGGTCCTACTTTATCGCTTTCATTGGCCAGTGCGCCAAAGGCGCTGCCTTCATCTGTCTTTAAGAATTTAGCTCCTATAGATGCTACCCGCATTACGCCATGCTGCCACCACCAGTTCACGGCATTGGAATCGAAGTAATTGACAAACTCGCCGGCATAGTCGCCTTCTTTATAGGTATAACCCAGTTGCTGGGCTGTATCGAGTAAACGTATCTGGTTGCCATTGTCGAAGCGGGGCCGCAGGTGCAGGCCTGCCATCTGGTAACCCATGGCATACAGGCTATCAAACATGGCTTTGGGATTGGTGAAGGTTTCGCGCCATTCAAAAGAGGTGGCGCCTTTGCCGCCTTTTTTTCCAAAGATGCGCCAGGTCGAATCCAGCCAAAGCAAGTCTACGGGTATGCCCATCTCTCTTAATTTCCTGGCCAGTGCTATTACATACCTGTCGGAGCTCATTTGCTCATATCCCCAGGTACCACCGGAATAAGTACCCACATGCAATCCTAAGGCAAAGCGGGGCAATAAGGGTGAGCGGCCGGTGAGGGCTGTATATTGATCCAGGATAGTGGGGAACTGGGGGCCATAGATAAAATAATAATCCATTTCACCGCCCGGTGCAGCAAACCGGTATTCGTCGTCGTGCGTGGCGCCCATGTCCCAGGAAGTGGCAAAGGAGTTATGGAAAAAGATAGCATACCCCTGTGTGCTCAGGAAGAAAGGTATGGGCGAATAATTTGCTTCCAGGATATTGTAAGCACCCACAGCATGGGGCAGTCCTTTGCCACGCCCTACATTAAGGTTGAGTTTTTTACTGCGCTGGTTCAGAAAATCCATGCGTTCACCAAAACCAAAGAACTGCTCATCGGGCAGGCATTGTTTGGTACAGCTTACTGTATCAGCCTGGCTTTGCATGCCTCCCTGGCCTGTGGTTACTTTTTCTGAAGACAAGAGTTTCCCTGCAGCAGAATAGATATCTATACGGCCAGCTGTTTTATAAAGTCTTACCTGCAATTGAGTCGTGGTCAATAAGAAATACGCCGGCAATATTTTTACCTGCACGCTGACGGCAGGCCATTGGTATTGCACCACCATCCAGGGTTCACTGGCTTCGAAGGTCCTTGTCCAGCTACTACGGATGCGTACCATGCCCGGTGTACAAAATTCCAGTTGCACATCTGCATTAGAAGCGGTAAAGTGGAAAGTGTTGTCTTTACGTTTAAAGCTGCCTTTGATATCGCCGATACCGGTATTGGCTGCCAGAGAGAGGGTAATACACTGAATGACCAACAATAACAAAATTCTGTTATACATGCAATCGTTACTTTAATGAAGATACCTTAATTGGTGGTTTGCAATGTAAAAGAAGCTGAGGGTACAACCATCCTGTAGCTACAGGATAGTTGACAACACAGATATGGTAACTTACCCTACTTGTATCCTGTATGAAACGATCCTTTCTTTTTTGTTGTTTGCTATGGAGTTTGCTGCCCGTTCTTGCGCAGGAGGCCACAGGTGGCATGCAGGTGCAGCATCTCCTTACCTTCAAAAAGAAAACATTACTCTTTCAGGATGATTTCAGCAAAGGACTGGATACGACTGCCTGGAGATCGGAAATAGATACCCAGGGTACTTCTTCCGTTTATGTACGGCAGGGGCAACTGGTGCTGGATATCAAAGGAGGTGTAACCACCTGGCTGAACAAGCCCTTACAAGGGAATATCTTAATAGAATATAATCGTACGGTATTGCTGGATGGCGGGATGCATGACCGGGTATCTGACCTGAACCAATTCTGGATGGCAACAGATCCACGGAATGCTAACCTGTTTACGCGGACGGGTGTATTTGAATCCTATGATTCGTTGCAGCTGTATTATGCAGGTGTGGGCGGCAATACAAACACCACCACCCGTTTTCGCAAATATCATGGTGACGGGCAAAAACCATTGGTACAGGAGTACCTGGACAAAGCGCACTTGCTACAGCCCAACAAAACCTACCATATACAAACCATTGTATACAATGGCATCACGCAGTTTATAGTAGACGGTATTCCTTACTTCACCTACAAAGATGCCGCGCCATTGACCAGCGGATATTTTGGTTTTCGCTCCACGGGGTCGAGGCAGGTGATTAATGAGGTTAAAGTGTATAGGATTGAATGATTTTTTTCAGGGTGAGTCACCCTGCTGGGCGGCCTTTGCAGCGCTGCAGGGTGGTCCACCCTTTACCACCTTTAGGGTTTTACTTCCCCCACCAGCACTGGCCAGTTGGGATCGGATACGTGAGCCTGCTGCATATAGGTAGCAATTTGCTTCACCACCTCCGGATGATCAGCAGCTATATTCTTCTGCTCGGCAGGATCATTTTTGAGGTCATATAATTCAATCGGGCCATCTTTTACAGTTGATACATTCAGTCTCACCCCTTTCCAGTCGCCCCAACGCACAGCCTGCTTTCCACCTTGTTCATGAAACTCCCAATAGAAGTATTCATGGGATGGCTGCGGCTGACCGGTTAGCGCAGGCACAATGGAAATGCCATCGATGTTTTTCCATACCAGGATATTGGCCAGTTGCTGAAAAGTAGGGAAGAGGTCCCACCAGGCGGCAGGCTGATCATTGGTCACCCCTGCTTTGATGGTCCCTTTCCAGTTGGCAATAAAGGGCACACGGATACCTCCTTCATACATATCGCGTTTGATACCGCGGAAGCCGCCATTGCCATTGAAGAATTTGGGATCGCCGCCGTCTTCGCGGTGCGGACCATTGTCACTGGTGAAGATAATAAGGGTATTATCGGCCAGGCCATTTTGCTGTACATAGTGGTATACTTCTCCCACATACCTGTCGAGCCTGCTGACCATGGCGGCAAAGGCTGCATGGGGATAAGGCTCAAAGCGTCCTTTGATGGGACCGGTTGGTACAGGTAAAGACTGTTCGTTGAACAATTTTACATAGCGCTGGTATACGCTGTCGCGCGGTACATCCAGGTCGCCATGAGGCAAGGTATAAGGTAGGAAAAGAAAGAAAGGTTTACGCTTGTTCTGTTGCAGGAAGTCCATGGCAGCGGCATGTATCTTATCGCCGGAATACATCACATCGCCGGTGCGGTTGGCGGGAAATTCAACACGCCGGTCATTGTCCCACAGGTGATCCGGGTAATAGTTGTGTGCTTCGGACTGACAGTTGTAACCATAGAAACGATCGATACCCTGCTTCAGGGGTTCTCCGGTAGAACCGGGATAACCCATACCCCATTTACCAAAGGCGCCGGTTACATATCCTGCCTTTTTCAATACCTCGGCTATTGTGAGGGAAGAGTCGGGCAAAGGAAACTGGCCTTCGGGTTGAAAACCCCGGTTACCACGAATGGGTGTATGACCGGTGTGCTGGCCTGTCATAAGGCTGGCGCGGGAAGGGGCGCATACGGTAGTGCCGGAATAAAATTGGGTGAACCGCATACCAGTAGCAGCCAGTTGATCAATATTGGGTGTGGTCGTTTTCTGTTGGCCATAACATCCTACATCGCCATGGCCCAGGTCATCTGCCACGATCAAAATTATATTGGGCTGCCGGTTGCGGGTATTTTTTTGCTGAGCTTGTGTGATTCCGGAATTTGCGAGAAGTATGGGTAAAAGCAGCGCAGGAACAAGATGTTTCATGAGTTTCAGTTAAACCATCTGCAATATAAAAGAAAACCTGGTAGCATCAGCCACCAGGTTTGTCTTGTTATAATTCATGCACTTTAAAAACGTGTGTCGGGTGAGCCGCCTTTAGAAGGCGACCCACCCTCCCTGTTAAAAACGTCGGTTGCCGCCTCCATTTCCACCACCACCCTGTCTTTGCATACCACCCCCATTGCCCCTGTTCTGGCCTCCATTTTTCCTGCCGCCAAAACGGTTGAGGTTATACATAAAGGTAACCAGGAAATACCGGCGCAGGGTTTCTGTGAAAGTATCCTCGATGTAATTGGGATCGATGGTGCGGTCAATATTCTTATTCTGGTTCATGATGTCTACTACACTAAAGCGCAGCTCACCATTCCGCTTTTTAAACATTACCCAGGCTATGCTGGCATTCCACAAAGGAATGGGCTGGTTAAATCCATCTGCGCGCCCGCTGTTCACATAATAATCAAAATCACTGCTCAGCATAAAACGCTTCAGGAAAGTATAGGTTATATCCAGTGAATAATTGTGGTTGAAATACCGGTTGTTGGCATTTTCCTGCAGATCAAATTTGGCGTCATTGTAATTGAAATTGGCGCTGGCGCCCACGTCGAGCTTATCGGGAATATTGTAATCGTACCGGATGCGCTGCCCCAGCCCGATGGTCTTGTTGAAACCAATAACTCCTTGCTGCTGGTTGATATCGCGGTTATAACGAACGCTGCTGGTAAGGTTCACATTCATGGGGCTGCGCTTACCGGTGGTTACTTTGACCAGGGGAATGCCTACTGTTCCGGAAAACGACATGTTCCAGGAGCCATTCAGGTTCACCGGACGGATCAATTGGGTAGTGCCACCTATCTTCTCCATGCTGTTCACGATCTTGTTGCTAATCACGGATGCATTGAGGTTCATGTTGAAGAACAGGAAATTGGAAACATTAAAGGTGTTATAACTGGCGTTGAAGTTATTGGTAAACTCCTGCTTCAGGTTGGGGTTACCGGTGCGGTATACCAGCTGGTTGCTTTGGTCTACCACATCCTGCAACTGGCTGATGCTGGGCGCACGGGTACTACCACGGTAACCAAAGCGGATACTTTTGCGGGTACCCAGGTTATAATTAAAGTTGGCATTGGGGAAGAAGTTGGTATACCGCTGGCTCATGGTACTGTCCTTGCCTGTCATAGCGCGGTGGCTCATGTTCTTCAGTGTGGCAAACTGTACAGCGCCGCCCAACTGGAAATCATATTTCAGCTTTTTCACCCGGAAGTTGGTCCCCACCCTGCTGGAGATAAAGGTGTTCTCGAAATAATTGGTCTGGTTCTTATTCACACTGTCGTAGGCCCCGGTATTCTGTGCATAATCAAACACTTTCCGGTCGCTGGTGCTTTCATTGACGGTATAAGCATAATTCAATTCCAGTATCTTGCCTTCCCCCAGCATTTCAGTGAGGGAAGAGCTCACCGTATTGTTGAAGGAATTGGTGAGCTGTTCATTGTGCTGCCGTTGATCCCTGGTACGGCTCAATGTACTATCGGGATTATAATAATTATAAGGAGAAGTATTGTAACCATCTCCTTCGCTGTCATTTACCGCAGTATTCCAGCCGATGGTAAAGGTCCTGCCTAATTTCTTAAACCGGTGACGGAACAATAGGTTATTGCTAAAGCTAACTCCATCACGCTGGTTGGTCCTTGAGCTGATTCCTTCAATCGCTTTGTAATTGTATTTGGGCGTGCGGGCAATAGTCAATATGGAATCAAAACTTTCGGACTCTGACTGCTGGATAGTGATATTGGGGGTAAGCAGGATAGAGTTCATGCTATCAATGGCATACTCCCAGCGAAAGCCAAACCGGTGATTGAGGTTATCATTCCTTTGGTAGGATTGTTCATCACTGAGGGAAGTGGAATCATTGCTAAACAGGTTCTGACGCAAGCTCTTGCTGCGATTGATAGTACTGGTTTTGGATACAAAGTAATTGGCATTGAACTCCATTTTTTTGCCCCAGTTGTCGCGGTAGTTCACCCCGGCATTCCAGGATTTGGTATTGCCATTGCCGGCACTGCCGCCGCCACCTCCGCCGCCACCGCGGCCACCTCTTCCGCCACCTCCACCGCCGCCACTAAAGCCACCCATTCCTCCCATAGAGCTAACAACATCACTGGCGGAAAAGCCCAGCCGGTTAAGGTTGTTGGCTCCACCCACAATGGATATACGCTGATCTTCATTGAACATATTCATGGACAGGTTGCCGGTATAGCGATCACTACTGCCGCCGCCTACGGTGGTACGGCCAAACAAACCTTTGCGCCTGTCTTTCTTCAATTTAATATTAATGGTACGCTGGCGGCTGCCATCATCAATTTTTGTAAACTTGGCCTGATCGCTCATGTCGTCAAACACCTGTATACTTTCCACCATCTCGGCCGTAAGGTTCTTGGTGGCCAGCTTGGGGTCGTTGCCGAAGAATTCTTTACCGTCCACATATATCTTGGGAATGTTCTCACCCTGAGAGGTTACGTTGCCATCTTTATCTACCTCTACGCCGGGCAGTTTTTTCAGGAGATCCTCCACCGTGGCATTGGGCTTTGTTTTGAAAGCGCTGGCCCTGAACTCTACGGTGTCTTTCTTGATGGTAATGGGTGGCGCCGTTACAAACACCGTAGTCATGAGGCTGGTATCGGTACGCAGCTTTACCGTATCCAGGTTAATATCCGGTTTAGCAGCTGTAATATCAATAGAACGCATGAAGTTGCCATAGCCGGTAAAGCTGATACCAAGTAAGTAAGAACCTCCGGGAATGTTTTTGATCTCAAAAGCGCCTGTTTTATCGGCTACAGAAAAGCCAACAGCAGAAGAGTCTTCCTTGCTCATCACCGTGATAGTAGCATCGGGCAAGGGCAGGTTATTCAACACATCCACTACTTTACCTTTAATACTGCCAGCTACTTTTTGTTGGGCAAAAAGGCTATGACCTGTCAGTAATACCAATAGGGCCAGGGTAAATAATTTCATGCGTTGATTTTGGGATGTGTGTCATTCATTGGACGACACCCCTTTTCAAAACCAGCAGGGGGAAGCTGATTTTTTTGCGCATGGGCATTTTAAAGCCAATACTCTTTCAGGGCATCTTTCCTGCCACCCGGTAAGACTGGCTAATTGGCCACAGGTTTAATAAGATGGTAAATAATCAACCATATGGGCCCTAGGCACTGATAATCACCGTTTATTGATAGATCTCTACTTCTATTATACTGAGGGTACCGGTAGCAGTGGCATCATTGCGGGCCACCCCATCATCCAGCTTTTTGCCCGATACCTCTACACTATTGTTATCTTGAGTGGTAACATTGCCCAGTAATTCTATTTTCACCTTCTTCCCTTTGTGTGGTAAACACACAGCTGTAAAGTAGCCCAGTGAACGTTCGGTATTCCCTTTAAACACTTCCTGGCCATCTACGGAGATACGGATGGGGTACGACCTGCTCCGGAAATTATTCAGCTTCATCGTTACTTCTTTCACTATTGCATCCTTACCCAATTCATATTCTATCCAGGCATTGGCCAATTGCCTGCCGTTATTCCATTCGGTTAGTTCGTTGTCATCATAACTTTCAAAAGCACTATCGGCATGAGCGCCCGCATTGACCTTTACAATGGCCAATGCTTCCCGCTTGCGGGTGAAGGAGGGCGTTAAAGGTGTTGGTCCTCTATCGAGGCTAACAGGCAGGTCATTGCCGGGCAATGCAGTGCCCAATCCTCCATTCACCATTACGGGTAAGGTGGTCAATGTAAGTGTAGCAGTTTTCAATCCTTCTGCCCGGGCAGTGAGCACGATCTTGCCTGCGTTGGTTGTGCTGCGCAACAATGCCCTGTTCACCCCACATTCTACCGGCAGGTCTTTGGATAGAATATAATTATCCGGCCCCTGTGCCATACCTCCCCGCCATTCGGCTGCACCTTCCAGGGAAAAGTGGATCAGATCCAGGGCAGTAGGGCAACGCTGTCCGGCAGCATCGGTCACCTCCACTTCTACCAGGGCCAGATCATGACCATTGGCCTTAAAGCCTGCGGGATGTGTAAGGGACTTTAGCTTAATGGCATAGGGTACTCCCGCAGTTGTCTTTTGGGTAGTACAAATTTTTTTACCCTGTTCATCGTATCCCACAGCAGTGATAACACCTTGCTGCCAATGGATATTTTTGAAGGTGTAGAGGAAGCGGTTGCTTTGTTCTCCAAAACCCAGCGACTTTTCATTCACCAATAATTCTACTTTATTGGCTGATGATATTACATAGATATCTTTCGTAACTGCCGGCGTATAATTCCAATGTCCGATAATATGGATGCGTGGTTTTTCTATATCTACCCAGCCATCCCACATTACCTGGTTGGCAAAGTAGTTCTCCTTATATATACGAAGCGCATCCACTTCCCCACTCCTGCGGTAATTCTCTGCCCCACGGTGGTGGGTATTGGATTCGGAAAAGATAATGTTCACGCCACCTGAGCTAACCCGCTTTCCTGTGCCGGGTCTTTCTTTCCAGAACTCGTACCAGCGGGCAATATTTTCTTTGGCGTGTGATTCCTGGTTGCGATTGTATTCTGCTGCCGATTGACCTTTGTATGCCGGACCGTCACCATCTTTGTGATAGGGTGGAGAGTAATCATCCCAATACTTACGCAGGCCCTCATCCCTCGAATACTCCATGGCCCACATGGGGATATGGGCGCTTTTGTTGGTGTATAACATTTCGCCGCCGTATTCAGCTACTTTACTGTTCAGCATTTCCCGGCTGCCAATGGCCCTTCCACCATAGGGATCATACTGATCACGGATTGCTTTCATGGTCTCCATATGTTGTTCGCTGATAGATTCATTGCCGCATTCATAAAAGACAATACTGGGATTGTTCCTGTTGTAGATAATGGCATCACGCATTACTTGTGTGCGTTGGGTCCAGCGTGTTCCTTCTACATCTCTTTCCGCATCACCGGCCGGCATGGCCTGCATCAGCCCTACCCTGTCGCAGCTTTCTACATCCTGCTTCCAGGGGGTGATGTGCATCCAGCGCACCAAGTTGGCATTGCTTTCCACCATGAGTTTATTGCTGTAATCGCTCAACCAGGCAGGCACACTCAGGCCAATAGTGGGCCATTCGTTGGAGGTGCGCTGGGCATATCCATGCACCATGATCGCCCGGTCGTTGAGGTAGATCATACCGTCCTTAAAAGCTGTTTTGCGAAAACCGGTAGTGGTGGTCACCCGGTCTACTGCCTTGCCGTTTACCTTCAGGATGGTTTCGATGGTATACAGGTAGCCATATCCCCAGCTCCAGAACTCCAGGCCTTGTACAGGCGCTGAAGCTTTCAGCACACGGGTAGCTCCGGGTGCCAGGGTGATGCGCTCACCGGAAAAAGTTTTCACGGGTTTGCCTTGCCTGGTTTTGATCACTATTTCATATTGGACAGTGGAGGGTTGTCCACTTTCATTTTTCACTTCCGACTCTGCATGTACCACAGCACTTTTACCGCGGATATTAAAACTGTCGGCATAGATATACACTCCGGTTGTGCCCAGGTTGGAAAAGAGCGGCAAGGTCTGGTACACTTTGCCCATTATATGGAGGAAGACGTTTTTAGGGATACCTCCGTAGTTGGCATTGAAATTCTTATCGCTCCATTGGTATTTGGTATTGGTCGCTTTTTCGCGATATTCCCAGCTATTGTCGGTACGCACTGCCACGATATTGTCTGCACCAGTCTTTACCAGGTCAGTAATATCAAAACCAAAGCCGGTCACGCCATTCTCGTGCAATCCTACATGAACGCCATTTACATAGATATCTGCTGCCTGCCGCACGCCTTCAAATTCGAGGAATACTTTTTGTCCCTTGTGTATGGCAGGAATGGTAAAATGCTTGCGGTACCAGGCAATGCCGGTAGACAGGTCAACAATATCCTTTTTAAAGGCATCATCTTCATTCCAGGCGCGGGGCAGGGTAATGTTTTTCCAGGAGGCGTCATCATAGCCGGAGGCCTCCGCACCGGTAATGTCCCCAACATTCAATTTCCAGCCGCTATTGAAATTGTATTTAACTCTCTGCGCTGCAGCAATGGTAATACCCAGCAGCAAAAACGATGTAAGGATGTATTTCATAAATGATGGGAGCGCTATTTCTTCAGCTTGTATACTTCAGATCCGGCCAGGAGAAAACAGCCGAGACCATAATCTTCAAAATCAGGAATATTGGTATAACTAACAGGTTGGCCATCTTTGGGCTCTTTACCTGTGCCCTGCACAAAGCCCAGCATACCATCCTCATGCAGGCAATCCTTCACCATGGCGTTCCATGCTTTGAGGAGCACAGGCAAATAAGTTTGTTTATCAATGATGCCATTGTTGACGCCCCAGGCCATGCCATAGATGAACAAGGCTGTACCGGACAATTCCTTTCCACCAAAATGGGTTGAATCGTGCAGGCTCACATTCCAAAAACCATCAGCCCGCTGAATGGGCAATAAGGCTTTCAGCATGGATTTATAATCCTGGAGGTATTCGGTATAATGCGGATCATTTTTCGGCAGCCATTGCATAGTACGGGCCAGCGCCGCCACCACCCAGCCATTACCACGGCTCCAGTAACAATCCTCGCCGTTCGGTTCTTTATAAGGAGGCACAAAATCCTTGTCGCGCCACCACAAGCCTTCTGCGGCATTGTAGAGCCCGTTGGTGCCGTGTTTGTATTTGGCAAAGCTGTACAGGTCATACATCTTCCTGAAATAAGCCGTATCCTTATAGATTACTCCCAGCCGGGTAAATACCGGCATGGCCATTTGCAGGGCATCGATCCAGTTCCAGTCATCTTGTTTGTCACTTTGCACCATCAGGTCAATGGAAGCTTTGACATCGTGGATATGGGTGGAATCTTTGCTGTGCAGGAATAGTTCAATATAGGTTTGTCCGCAGCATTGGTTGTCTGCATTGCGGGTACCGATGCCATCCCTCAATCCCCATTTGTGTTTGTTGCCCCATTCGTAGGCATAATCAATATAGGCTTTCTTTTTGTCCGTACGGTACAGCTCCATCAATCCTTCATAATATACGGCGCGGGTCCAGATATTGCTGGGGCGCTCCCGATTGGTGATGATGGACTTGCCCGGGTCGGGCCATTTCTGCATAAAATATTTATTGGCCAGGGTCATGGCCTTCAATACTTCTTTTTTCTTTGGTACGGTTTGCGCATGTACCGCAACAGCCATTACCAATATCCATACGGCAACAACAAGCTTTCTTTTCATAATGATCCATTGAACTATTAACCAAACACTTTCAAAGGCATCCTTCGACAAGCTCAGGATGACAAGATTACTTCTTCAAATATTTATTCAGTCTGCAGTCTTTAAGTCCCTGTATGCCTTTGATCACGATCTCTGCATTCAGCTGCGCGCCAGCCAGATTGGTATGGGTGTGATCAGCGGGAAAGAAGGTATTTACTTTATCGGCACCCAGCTTCTCGTATTCTTCACCAATGGCATTATTGAGGTCGATGAACCAGGCGCCGGTAGTGGTGGCCGTTTCCCGCGCCCATTTGCCATAGCTATCATCTGCCCGGCTTACTTTACCATCCTTGAAATTGTTGCGGGGTACCGGTGAGCAGATAATAGCGGTAGCGCCTTTGGCTTTGGCCTCATTCACATACTTGCGCATGTACCAGCCGTAGGTATACACTACTTCCTGCTTTTTAGTGATGGGATTGTATATCTCTTTGCTTTCATCGCCTGTACCCCGGATGGTACCCCGCGCGCGGGCAGTATCATCGAGCGGACTGGCATCATTGTGCCCAAACTGCATGATCACAAAGTCTCCCGGCTTCAGCTCTTCGAGTATCCGCTGCCAGCGTCCGTCATTGATAAAGGTGCGACTGCTTCTGCCACCAATAGCATGGTTGCGTACGCTGATAGCACTGGTATCAAAGAAAGGCGCTATCAGGCTGCCCCAGCCCCATTGCTGGTTGCTGCCACTGCCATCGCCATTGCGCACGGTTGAATCGCCAATGATGTATAAGGTAGGCTTTTGTTGTTGCCATATAATAAATGACATGGTGGCCGCTACTGTAAAAAGCAGGACAGACAGCTTGAGGTATTTGCTAAGTTTCGTGTTCATATGATTATATCTTACTTCAGTTGAGACATTTTAATATTCGGTTTCGGTGGAGGCTTCATGCCTTCTCCCATAAAGAAACCGGTATGGGGCGGTTGGTTGTACGCTACGTTTTGCCAGGCGATGCTGAGCCGGTATTGCGGATCATGCATCAGTGTATAAAAACGGTGTGTTGTAGGAATGGTGGTAGAAAAGATGCGCAATTCATTGTTGTCTGCCGTGCGATAGATCACTTCCTCGCGCCAGTCGCCCCAAATATCAGCACTCAACACGGGATTGGACTTGGTGCCATTGTTGCGCACGCAATTGTACTGCGAAGCTTCCAGCAATCGGCTGGTCTTACTGTTCTGATAATCCCATTTATCAATGGAGGTACCATTCAGTATTTCACTCAGCACATCGCCATCCCAGTAGATGCCCATATTGCAGGCCGGTGTATTGTCGGCTATCTTGTTTCCTTTGCAATCAAACATACCGGTAATGCCGGCACCGGCCACCCAACATTCGTACCCTGGATAGCGGGGATCAATGTCCAGTGCCAGTCCCCTGCCCGGTCCTTCCCCATCCTCTCCCGCCTTTACAGATGCTTTCTTCCAAAGCACTTCTCCTGTGCGCGCATCGCGGAAGTTAGCCCCTGCATCATCAAATCGCTCCTGGATATCGAACACTTCCAAACCCGGGCGGGAAGGATCGAGATCGGTTACATGCAACGCATCACCATGCCCCAGGCCGGTGGAGTACAACCCTGTTCCATCATCATTGATCGTCATGGCGCCGTAGACGATCTCATCTTTTCCATCGCCATCTACATCAGCTACGGTTAAATTGTGGTTGCCCTGACCAGCATAGGTGGGATTTCCATTGTTGGTATCAAATACCCAGCGGGAAGTAAGTTGCCCGTTTTTCCAATCCCAGGCTGTCAATGCAGTGCGGGTATAATAACCACGGCACATGACCAGGCTGGGATGCACGCCATCGAGGTAAGCAATACAAGCCAGGAAACGGTCCATGCGGTTGCCGTATCCATCGCCCCAAATAGATTTCAGTTCTTCGGTAGTGGGCGTAAGGGAAGATGGATGCCTGGCAGGTATATAGGCGGTAGTAGCCATGACTGCGCCGGTAAGTCCATTAAATATGCTGAGGTATTCGGGGCCAGCTAATATATAACCACGTTCATTACGCCAGTCTTTGGAAGAATCGCCAATTATTTTTCCTTTGGCATCCATGCTGCCGTCAGCCGTTTTCATAGCGATCTCGGCCCTGCCATCACCATCCAGGTCATACACCATGAACTGGGTATAGTGGGCGCCTTCACGAATATTCTTCCCGAGGTTAATGGTCCATAGTAAAGTGCCGTCCATTTTATAAGCCTGAAAGATGGGCGGATCGGTAATACCCGCCTGGGAGTTATCCTTGGCGCGGCTGGTCTGGTGCAAGATGATCTCGTATTCGCCATCCCCATCGAGATCACCTACCGAAGCATCGTTGGGTGCATAACCGGCTGGTGTTTGTAAAGGCAATGAAACATAGGGCAGTGTACCAGGTTTCAGTACAAATGGTTGGCTGGCGGCTCCTTCTTTTCCTTTAATAATGGACTTTACAAAATACGTATAGCTTTTGGTAGTATCGGGATTGGTATCCTGAAAAGAGGTGGAACTGGTAATGGGTTGTTTATTGAGCTTAACAGGCTTACCGGCTTGCGCTGTGCGGTACACATTAAAAGCGATCGTATCGGGATCATCGCCCAGCAGGCGCCAGCTTACAAAAATACGTCCATCGGGTTGGGTGGCAGCATGTACACCGCGACCAAGCCATTCCATTTGACGCTGTGCGGTAAGCGGTTCAAAGGTATAGAGTAACAGGAGACAAAGCAAGAGGTGATTCTTTTTCATATAGCGGTTGAAAAGGTAGCATGCTATCAAGTTTTCTCCATCCTGTACTGTTCTGAAGTTAAAGAAGCTGCGAGCCATGAGCCACGAGCTGCGAGCCTGATATTTGGGCTCATTGCTCTAAACTCGTTGCTCGCAGCTCGAGGCTAGAATCTCATAGCTTTTCCTATTGCTTCGTCACTTTCGTCGTAATCGTTTCGTCATTGTATTTGATCTTCACCAGGTACCATCCTGCAGTCCAGGAAGCACCCAATTGTTTCCTGCTTTGTGCTGTACCTTTTTCAATCAGGCGTCCTGCTGCATCATAGGCTTCGTATTCAAAAGCACCCGGGGCTGTTAACTGGAAGCTGCTGGCGGAAGGATTGGGAAATACGGCTACTTTAATACGTTCCTCAGTTGTTGGGATTGTATTGGTTGCTATCCTGGCACTGGCGCAAGCGACCGCCACCGGATTGCTGCCTGTGATGGTGATATTATCAATATTGGCCGGACCTGTAGCATTGACTGCTTCGAGCCGCAGGTTGACGGTACCTGCCGGCAAGGAAACATTTACAGAAGCGGTAGTCCAGGTGGTCCAGTCGGCAGTAGCCGGGAAACTGATACTGGCCACAGCAGTGCTGCTATTCACCAATAACCTGGATGGCCTGTCGGCGCCACCGCCATTAGAATAACGCCAGCTAAGGGTATAAGATCCGGCAGCAGGTGTTGTGATGCGCCAGTTGACTCCGCTATTGGCCACATTATTGGCATTGGCAAAACCCGTTCCGGTAAACCCTGCATTGTTATTGTCTACCGTTCCATCCACACTACAGAAGCCGGTGGTATTTTCTTCAATGGTGATACCGTTGCCAGTGGGCGGCGGCGGAGCGCCTACCATCACAATGTTGGGCGTGGGCGGCGTATTCATATCTGTACCGAGATAAAATCCCGGATGCGGCGGTTGGTTGTAGGCTCCGTTTTGCCAGGCAATGGCCATGCGGTATTGCGGATCATGCATTAAGGTGTAAATGCGGTTGGTGGCCAGGATGGTAGTAGTATATATCCTTAGTGCACTGTTGTCAGAAGCGCGGAGGATCACTTCTTCCCGCCAGTCGCCCAATACATCGGCGCTCAGGGCCGGTGTGGCTTTGGTGCTGTTGTTGGATGCTGTACCACTGGCCGATAATAAAGTACTGACAGTAGAAGAAGTATAATTCCATTTGCTGATGGTGGTACCGTCGAGCAATTCGCGGGAAAGATCAGCATCCCACCACACGGCAAAATTGATAGAGGGTTTGGTGGTCGTGATCTGTACACCCTTTACGGTATACAGGCCGCCGCGGGAAGCCCAGCATTCGTATCCTTTGTAACGCGGATCAATATCTGCTGCCAGGCCACGACCTACATCGGCACTAGGTTCGGCCACTGTCCACAGGCGTGCGCCGGTAGCGGCGTTTACGAGGGCGGCGCCTACCTGTCCATTACTACCCGGGCTTTCATAAGGCTGCCATATTTCCAGACCTGCCCTGTCGGGGTCCATATCACTTACATGCAGAGCGTCGCCATGGCCCATACCATTGGCCCAGGAGCCGATACCATTGTCGTTGACGGCGCTGGAACCGTTGATGGTTTCCTGTTTGCCATCGCCATCAATATCGGCTACACTCATCTGGTGGTTACCCTGGCCTGCATAGGCGCTGTTGCCTGAGTTGTTGCTGTCAAAGTTCCAGCGTTGAGTGAGTGATCCGTTGCGCCAATCCCAGGCTACGCGCACGAGGCGGGTATAATATCCACGTCCGAATACCATGCTGGGGCGTTGTCCATCGAGGTAGGCCATACAGGCTATGAAGCGGTCTACCCGGTTTCCATAGTTATCACCCCATGATGAAACTGTTCCCCTGGCAGGCAGGTAATTGGTAGTAGCCATGGCTGCACCTGTTTGCCCATTGAATACGGTGAGAAATTCCGGGCCTGTGAGTACATAACCACTGGTATTGCGGTAATCAGCAGAAGAGCTGCCGATATAAGTTCCTACTCCATCGCGGGTGGCATCGGCTGTCTTGCAAGCCATTTCCGCTTTGCCATCGCCATCAAAATCATACACCAGGAACTGCGTGTAGTGTGCGCCCGCCCTGATGTTGCGGCCCAGGTCAATGCGCCACAGGCGGGTGCCATTGAGCTTGTAGGCATCGATGTACACATTGCCGGTATAGCCGGATTGTGAATTGTCTTTTGCATTGGTGGGGTCCCATTTCAGGATGATCTCATACTCTCCATCACCATCAAGATCGCCTACGGATGCATCATTGGCGGTGTAGGTATAAGCTTCACCGCTGGGTGTGGTACCACCTGCTGGTATTTGCAGCGGCACATTGAGGTAGGCCTGCGTGGTAACGCCTGCGCCTGTTGAGGCAGCTTGTTCTACACCACCGATCACCGGGCGTACGGTATAGGTATTATTGGTGGTGATATTGTCTACCACGTTGGTAGAAGCTGTGATGGGGCTGGCATTGATCTTAGTGGTACCGCGGTATACATTAAAACTGATACCCGCAGGATCGGTGCCCAGTAAACGCCAGCCAACGTATACCTCGCTGCTGCTGGTGCGTACGGCCACTACACCCCGGCCCAGGTATTCCATCTGGTATTGGGCCTGCATGGTGCTACTGATCAATAAAAAGGAAAGGAGAAAAGATAACTTGCGGCTGGTAAAGCGGTTCCGTTGGGGGCGCAGGCAGGCACCCTCTACAGAATAAGGTAGAGAACATTTCATATGGCATATGTTTGGTTAAGGAAAACGAGGCCGGGCGTGAGGGGGTCTTCTCACGATTTACGTTTACTATAACAAGCTGATAATGCCCCAGGGGAGAGTTGAAAGCCGGGGAGTGTACCTGCATGTTGTATGCAGTCTTAATAATTAGTGTAGATCAAGCAAGTATTTAAATTTAGCGTATCCTTCACAGTTGGCTATCCTGTACTGTCATGGGATTTCTTCAGCCCGTTTCTTTTCCACTTGCAATATATTATTCTGGATATCTTTCATGATCCATTTGGCCCACCAGCCGGCATAGAAGTTGAAAGTGGTGGTCAACTTAAAATGACTGTAGAGGTGGACCTCACTTTTTCAAAGCAAAATGTCCCCCATTAGGGTGTAGCCCCTGGCAGTCACAGGTTGTGAAATCATTGCTGACCACCCATATTAAGTTTTGTTTATTCCTGTTGTACCAACTCCTGACAGCCGCCTGGAACCGTATCCTGTTTTGCCTGCTTCTCCGCAAATGGTTCCAATAGGAGCAATAGCCGCAGCCAGCCTGGTCAAACTTAACACCCAGCAGTTCAAAAGTGGGAATATCCTGTATGATCTCCTGCAAGGCGCTATAGGCGATATCGCCAACAGTCCATTGTCCGCCGAAATTAGGGACTACTGCCCTGGTCGTAGAGACATCGGATAGTTTATCTATCAGCAGCGGAATGATGGCTTGCTTTTGTTGCACTACCCGCCAGAAAATTTTGTCGCCACAACCATCTGCTACTTCACAGATATAAGGCATATCTGCCACCAACTTCAGGCTATCTACCAGTTTTTGGTGACTGGTTGATTGAGCAACCGTCAGTAATGGAAAGAGTGCAAATAAAATGGTCCAGTGCTTCATGGGGTCAAATTAATTATCGACCAATATTTTTGTCGAATACTCAGTGATGAAATCCTTTAAGAAGGAATCAATAAATGCGTTCGTGCTGCCATCCTTTTTCAGGCTTTCTTTTAGCTTCTTATACTCGTCGGTTTCTTTAAATGCCTGGAATTGCTGCGCTTTAAATTTTTCATATTCCTTGTGTCCGAGCTTCTTTTCCCGGGTCAGTTTTCCCTGGCCAATTTCAAGCAGGATATAGTTTTCATAGGTTGACCCATAACCCATGTGCACATAATTGATCCGCTTGCCGCAAGGCAATACCAGCAATCCTGTAAACCAGTCGATGTTGATCACACGCTGATCGGGAAAAACCTCGTTGAGTACACTCATCCACTTATAGCTATGTTCCCTGGCTGTATCAACAATTTGAATTTCAATATCCTTCAGCAACAATTGATTGTCTTTTATTTCAAAAGTGGCCACATAGCCCCTCCACAAAGCGGTTGACTGAACACCATCTTTGGGTTTTCTGCCGGGGTTCTTTTCGAAAAAGACTTCCAGCGGATTGGTGTGCATGGCATATTCCTTCCCGTTGTACCATACCTTATCGGGGTATTGGGCGGTAGCCGATGCCTGCAAAGAGAAAGCAACCGAGAGTATGACCAATGTGACTGCCTTCAAGACCATTTTTGCCGAATGCCGTGTAGATTGTTTCATGCGCGCTTTTTAGCATGATGCTGAAAACAGAAGGATTCCATAAACCAAATGCAAACACAGTCCTAAAAGATCCGTAATGCATTTAAAGGGCACTGTAATGAGGAGCAGTTCATACAGCCTATAAACCCGGCAGCTATACGCTGGTCTTGTAATAAAGTTCAGGCAAGTTAACACCTGATTGTGTTTCCTGGCACCCTAAGTAATTAATTTACAGCGAAATGTAAACAACCCAGCCATTTACCGGGCCTGGGAACCAGGTCTACCGATTTGATTATCAATCAACACAAGTACGAAAGTTATGCAAACCAGGTGTGAACCATGTGTCAAACATGTACCGTTCATTGTCTCGTTCCTGAAATCTCCTTACATAAATGGGTAGTAAGTATACAGAAACCTAAATTTACCCATTATGAGTTCAAACAACAAGGGCGGTCGGGATCCTGTCCATGACAACATCCTCAAGATCGCAGTAGCCCGTGAGTATCTAAGTAGTGATCTGGGCTATATGAAATTGGCTATCAAGTATGGTCTTCCTGGTCCAAGTACAGTCCGGCATTTTGTAAAATGGTATAAGGCAAACTATCCCACGGGAGAAATACCACCTGTCCAGCCGACACAACAATCGCAGCAGCCTGCCACAACCAGTGAAGTAGAAGAACTCAGAAAGCAATTACAACAGGCCAATCTCAAAGTAGCAGCCTGGGAAATGTTACTTGAAAATGCCGGTAAGGAGCTGGGAGTGGACATTGTAAAAAAGTTTGGTACCAAACAGTCCGGCAAGTGAAACAGCACTATCCTCAGGCAGCGATAGGCACACTTTGCGCATTGTTTGGTAAAACAAGGCAGGCTTATTATGAACATGGATGGCAGGCGGCCAACGGGCAGTTGCGGGAAGAACTTGTATTGGACCTGGCAACACAAGCACGCAAAGTCTTAAAGAAAGAAGGCGCTGTGAAATTGCTGGGCTCTCTGCGACCAGCGCTGCAGGCGCATAACATCAGGATGGGCAGGGACCGTTTTTTTAAGTTACTCAAAAAGCATAACATGTTGCAAAAGCGCAAAAGGAGCCATGCACGTACCACCTGGTCCGACCACCCTTATAGAAAATGGCCCAATCTGATCAAAGGACTGGAAGTACTAAAGCCTCAGCAACATTGGGTGAGCGACATTACCTATCTGCGGACAGAAAAGGGATTTATGTACCTGTCGTTGATAACGGATGCCTATTCCAGAAAAATAGTCGGTTATCATGTAAGCCAGAACCTGCGGGTCCAGGGATGTCTGATAGCCCTGAACAAAGCTATCAGGTCCTTAAAAGACTATGTACCCCAAAGTCTTATCCACCACTCAGATAGAGGGATACAATACTGCTGTGACCAGTATGTAAGTGTATTACAAACAAATCAGATCCGCATCAGTATGACCCAGACAGGGAGTCCGTATGAAAATCCGGTTGCAGAAAGGGTAAACGGCATCCTTAAAACAGAACTGGATTTGGATAGGGTTTTTGAAGGCTATAGCCAGGCAACAAGCGTTACCCATAACGCCATTGACCTGTATAACCGGCTGCGCCAACACATGAGCTGTGATAACCTTACACCTGATCAGGCTCACCTTAGAGAGGGAAAATTGAAAAAAAGATGGAAGCCCAGGAAACGTAAAAACAATCCGGGTGACCAACAAAGTTCCTAACCTGTAAAGCGATATCCGTATTATTGCCTAAGCATGTAAAGTAAAAACCGTATTGACCTGCCCAACTGTAAGGTTTTTTCAGTACAAGACACATTGGAGAACACCCCCATTTGACACATGGATGGTACATGGATGAGGCCAGGTTGGTAGGTGGTTGGGGCAGTGGCAACAAATACACATGAGCATTAAGGGGCCCTGCCGTTTTAAGTAAAAATGGCTGTTTTAATGATAAACGCTATTAGCACCCTATTACTACGCTTCGACTACCCTATGACTACCCTACAGCTTCCCTTGCAATTACCTTCATTAATTCCCAACAAACGTACTTAGGAATTAAAGGAGACCCTAATCTATAGGGTAGGTATTGACCAGAATCCACTAAGATTACCTGATTCGACTATATACGACTACTATAGGTTATGGGAGGGCCATGTATCGCTCCAGTTCTTCTTTGGTGATGGTAAATACAGTTCCATGCCGCAGCCCCTTGGGGAAAGAAACCTTGTCGGAGATATCTGTCCAGGTTTTTAGATCAGTAGAACTGATAGCGCCGTACTTATGCTCTGTGTACTTGTCGAAGTAAACGATCCAGTTGCCTTTGATCTTAATAACTGTAGGACCTTCGGCCCAGTATTTTCCGGTGATGGGTGCTGAAGGAGCGGAATAGCCTGTTGCCAAACTGTTGCTGGTCGCTATGCGCAGGTTCTTCTGCGGTGGTTTCTTTGTCTCATCTTTCAGGAACATCACATACTGTTTGCCATTTTGCTGAATGGTAGCATCGATGACATTGAACCCTTTATCATACAGAAGCTTCGTGGGACTGAAGTTCACAAAATCTTCGGTGGTCACATAATATATGCGGTGGTTGTATTTGTCATCGCCTGCGGTATCGCCCTGGGCAAACCTACCGGGAATGGTAGTGGCCCAATAGATCATGTATTGCTTTTTGCCGGCATCATAAAACATCTCCGGAGCCCAGCAGTTGCGGGCACCTGCCTCGTGTTCCATTACAGGCAGGTATTGCTGATCGCTCCAGTGCACCAGGTCTTTGGAGCTGGCATAACCAATGCCTTTCTCATTCCAGCTTACGGTCCACACCATGTGGAATGTGCCATCGGGGCCACGCACAATACAGGGATCGCGCATCAGTTTGTCTTTACCGGCCGTGGGTCTCAGGAAGGAACTATCGTGGCGCAGCGCATTCCAGGTATAGCCATCCTGGCTATAAGCCAGGTGCAATCCATCTTCACCATTACCTTTGAAGTAGGAGAAAATATAAACAAGCTCTTTAGATTGAGCAATCAATAAAACAGATTGGACAAGTAAGCAAAAGGTGATAAAGAACTTTTTCATATAGGTTTGCCTGATTGACGCGGCAGGTAGGCAAGATATATAAAGCGTAGGATTTATAGTTATCAATTTTTACCAACAGAAAGCCTTCTATTTCCAAATACTCTCCTGTGTCCAGTTACTGGTAAAGCCCAGGGCATCTGCCTTAATTACCGGATTGCCGGACACTAAGTTGATTATATTTTCCTTAAACCCGGAGTTTGATTTTAAAGTAAGCAATAAATATTGAATGCAACATAGGACCGAATATATTTTGGACACATCCAGTTCATCGACATCCAGTAAAAAACGGTTTTTCTTTCGGGCAGGCATGGTAGGTTTAATGGTCAGGTTTCTATCCAGAATTTTTGCATGATGAGCACATAGGTTGCGGACGTAGGTAAATGAATGCAACCAGGAGGAGAGGATATTGTCATGTGTTTTTAAATAGGCCGAAACACTAACCCGGTCATCGGTATTCAAGATACCATCATAAACCATTGATACTTTTCCAAATGACAACACTTCCATGATCATCCAGGAGGGAGGTAAAACAGGGTCGCTATAAGTTTGTTTATATTTTTTTATAAAGTGTTCATCCGGATTATTTTTGCAATACTCCGTTATCTCGGTTAATAACGATTGATGATAGTAGGAAAAACCAGGTTTGAAGATCTCAGCAATTTCCAACCAATGTGAGCCATACTTACATGCCAGGGTATTATTGATCAACGCTTTTATAGCGACTTCGATATCAGCGATAGCGTCGAATAAGTTTATACGCAGTACCTTATCAAACTCATACAAACCCTGAATGTCTTTGATAATAGTTCCATTCCTGAATTTATTGTCCTTTTTGAAGTATTTCATGTAGTTGTTCAACCGGAAGTAACCGACCGACGTCAAAACTCCTCTGACAGTATCTACATTGTCTATTGTAAGATTATTGTGTTGAAGCAGGGCAAGCTGTTCCCCTATGTTAAGCGGAGGATCTGTGTATTTCATGGATATTAAAAAAGAAACCCGCCAAAGTGCGCTTGAATCAGAGGCGTGGCAGGTGTTGTTGAATCAAATATACATATTTTATTTAATTCAACAAATCTTTTTTAATTTCTCACCAGCGTTACACTCATCAATCCGATCACCACATCATTAGCCAGGGCATGTACACTGATCGACTTCAGGTCTTTGTCGTTGTTGAGGGGCATATCGAGGATGGTAGCGGCGCCCCCTTCAATAGCCCGGTTACTGAAGCCTTTGAGGGTGGTGTATTCCCGTGATGCCGTTCCGATACGACCGGTCTTTAAATACAGCCGCAGGGGCGCTGTGGCATTGGTGGCAAACGCATATCCATCGATATAATAGTCCTGCTCAATAGGCCACCAGTTTTCGGGATTGCGCAGCACCAGGGTATCGACCGATCCATCGGTGTATTGTACGCGCACTTCACCATTCACCAACCGGCTTTGCATAGGATTGGTACTGCCAGCCATCACGAGGTAAGCATGGGAAGCCCGGCCGGTCAAGGGAATGGTGGCGGCCTTCGGGTAATTATCCCATTGGGAAGTAAACACCATATTGTTGGTATTGGTATCGCCGGTAATACCAAAAGGAATATGTTGATCGAGGTTGATCTCATTATTGCCACCAGCCAGTTGCCGTAAGCCGCTGTCATCAATAACAGGCTGCACCAGGGGATAACACCAATTACCAATACCCTGTGTAGGCAATTGCAAAGTAGGCGATGCCGGACGGGGTGACAGATAGCTCTGCTGAAACAGGTTATTGATCTTCCCATTCATCTGGGCCGACAGATCGATCTTTTCAAAAGCAATACCAATAGAAGGAATATCCCAATTGAGCATCGTCGTTTGTGCGCTGTTCACACTATCCCATTGAAACTGTACCAGGTTACTGCCGGTGATGAGGTAAGGAGCAGGGATGTGCACCGTGGGTGATACTTTCTTCGCTGCCACCTGCAAGGGCATGCGAATTACGCGCGGGCCGGGATTGATCACCAGGGTACCCTGCACTGCAGCCGCATAGTTTCGCACGGTAAAGTAAATGCCGCTCGAATCGGCCCTTGAACCAATGATCTCAACGGGCGGTTTTATGGTAAAAGCAAGCGGCTGCCACCAGCTGCAACTGCCTTGTTGCAGCCGAACAAAAACAGTCTTATCGCCAAAAGCCGGCAATACCTTTGCCTGCAACCTGTTATTATTGGTTACCGGTTTTTCCAATACCTGCTGTGGATCGTATACTTCCTGTATCATGGCTGCGCCGCCGGTAATAGATAAAGATGAACCAGCTGCATAGATACTATCATACAATATTTTGGCTGGCGCAACTCCTTTCCAGGTAATGACAATACTATAACGGGCCTGCTTGGGGACGGTTATTTCCAACAAGGGATCACCCACTGCTTCTTTGATGGCCTTCCAGGCCACTGCTTTTCCATTGACTGTTACAGCTGCTACACTGGTCTTATGGGCCTTTACCTGCAACTTCAGGTGCATGCTGTGGGAATAAGATGGCAGGATGGTGTATTGATCTTTGACTGGATCGCGTTTGAAATCAAATTGTATATCGGGCACCTGCAGGGATGCATAATTCCAGCTGGCGGGCAAACCCGGTTTGATGGTGAGGGTATCGCGCAGGGCATCAGGTTGTATGCCAAACAAGCCTTCTACGAGGGTGCGCGATGCCATGCCGATAGGATCGGCAAAGTCGCGGTACAGTTCACCCCGTATGGCATCATAAAAAGGCAGCTGCTGAAAATTACCGGGACTGGCGCCAATGTACATGCTTTCAAGCAAAGCACTCTTCCATAATGTATAAGCCGCTTCTGACCGATTACCCTGCCAGTAGGCCAGGGCAGTATGCAGGTTTTCGGCCAGGGCCACATTGTTGATAGACCAGGTATAGGGCTGCCAGTTGGTGGTAGACAACAGGTAATAATCTTTACCCGTCACTCCCTTTGCCTGTACAGGGATATGGGGAATTTTTGTATCGATGTAATGCAAGGATTGCCAGGCCTGAAAAGCATCGGGCACTTTGGAATCAATAGCATGGTAAATGGTCCACAGCCCGGCAGCCGGATGTGTTAATTTGTTTCCCAATAAGTCTTTGTATTCTGCATACCAGCCATCTCCGGGCAACCATAGCTGGCGTTGAATGGCCTGCGCGATCTTTGCCGCTTCCTGTTGATAAGGCGCAGCATCTTTACCTGCTACAGCTGCGAGCGCTGCCGCCATCTTATTAGCACGGTAGTTATAGGCGGAAGAATGGGTAACACCGCCGCCACTGTATTGCAAGGCATCGCTGGCCCATATGCAACAATATGCATCATACAAACCATCGCCATCGGTGTCAAAATTCCTTTTCTCCCAGGCCAGGTGCCGTTCTATCACGGGCCACATTTGTTGAATAAAGGCGGTATCGCCGGTATAACAAAAATGGGTGAACAACTGATCGATGAACACGAGGTTCATATCATAATGATGGGGGCGTATATCGCCATTGGGATTGCGGCAGATATAACCGCTGCTGAAAAGGACGTTGCCAATTTTTTCCTGTTGACGGGCAAAGTGCAGCGCGGTATCCGGCACCACGGGACCGGTGAGGGGTGTAGTGATCTGAGACTGGGCATAACTGCTGAAGTGTGTACGGGCACGGTCATGCCAACCCAATGGATCGGCTGTATAAGCACCCCGCCAGGCAGGCAGGCGCATACGCCAGGCAATAGCACCGTGCATATAAGTAGGATCATCCCAGATGGCATCCGCTGCGATACTCAAAGCACCACCCAGGGTATTGATATAGGCATCGGGGGTATTGACCTGCACACGGGCAGCGAGGTCTTTGCGCGTTGTCTCCGCTGCGCGGAAAATGGCAGGCAGTTCATCATAACTCATGGCTGTTGCGGTGGCAGCAGGCTGCCGGATAGCGAGGTAAAGGGTGTCGGTCTTCTTCAACAATACCTTTCCGCTGATCAGTGATGAAGTATCGGTAGCCGCAGATTGATCTAATACCAATGGGGATTGTTGTTTACCCGGATGGCTGGTATGCAACAGCATGCCGGCAGGAAAAATGCCTTCCAGTTTTTTAGCCCCCGCTTCACCATAATGAAGGGTGAAGGTATTGGCATTTATATCATATACATTATTAACGCAATAAGCAGACTGCAAATAGAAGGAAGATTCGGGATCGGCGCCAATATCTCCATCACGGGAGAATTTCTTTCCGGTCACGCCGCCATAAGCTGCAAACAGCTGCACAGCCGTTGTAATGCCTTTGGGAATAATCCGGATGATCATGGCTTCCTGTGTATAGGTGGCCATTACGGTCATCTGCAACAGGCCTGTTCCCAATAAGGGATCGCTGATCTCATACAACATGGAGCCGGGCCGGTAAATAGCCTTGATGGATCTGGCTTCAGTAAGCCATTTGCTGTTGTTACCAACGATGATACCCAGCTTACAATTTCCCCCCATACCAGGCAGGTACAAAGCAAATTCTGGCAGGTCGCCCGCTTCTACCCTGAATGCGGTATTACCACCATACAAAGCCCGGTTGAACCGTAATGCACCATTGGTGGTCACAAAATCTTTTCCTTCCGGCCGGTAATGGATACTACGTTCCTTACCATGCCAGGGGCCGGGCAATTGGCTATTGGTAGAGCAAGGGATTACTACCAGTGTCAGAGCGATATATAGATAACGTATCATGGGGGTTACGTGAATCTTCCATCGTGCATCGGCAGTCGGCCATCTTCCCAGCTCAGCACTCCTGACTACAGACTTTTTTTAAGGCATCTTTCGCAACCCCTCCCACTTAACGGTCCAGGTAGTTGCAGGGAAACCCGGATTAGGGGTTTTATCGGCATCGGATCCGGCACACATCAAGGCAATGGCACTCAACAAGCCACCGTTGCCCGGCAGGTAAATCGTTAGTCTTTCATCCTGAAAATTGTGGCCATTGACAAGGTAAGTATTGGTTCGAACCGGTAGGAATAAGGCATCTATGGCTTTTTCCGGCAAATGCAACCGCGTGGCAGCCATGGCGGTGAGTGGAAAATCCCACCCCCAGGTATCTTCCCATTTCCACACCTTCCACACAAGATCAAAGGTACTCTTCATGACAACGGTATCCAACTGATTGCTGCCTGGAATGGAAGCATAAGTAGCCAATACAGCCGGATGATCGGTCTTATAGCGATCAGTCGTATAACAATCCGGTGTACTTTCAGTAGCAAGATACACTCCATTGGCCTGAGGTAAAGGGGCCAGGCCATTAATAATTTTATCCCAAGCCTCCTTGCGGGGTAATCCCAGGCGTATCCGCCACCGCTGGGCCACATTCAATGCCCAATGCCAGTAAGCCAGTTCATAAGTGGGATTAAACGTAGTTACTGCATCGAAGCATTCCTGGGCGGGGATCAACCCTTTGCCCAGGTTGTATTTTTTCTTCACCGGGTCCCAGGATGGAAAGGAAGCCATGAAATCGGCGGTAGCAAATACGAGGTCCTTGTATTTATCCAATACCTTCCTGGTTTTCTTTTCCCGGTAACAGAGTTCCGCCATATAAATAAAATGCGGCTGTTGCCAGATGAGAAAGGAGCCTACGGAAGATGGCGCTTCATGACCGGCATGGTCTGTCATCTTCTGCCAGCGCAGGCCATCAAAGCCCTGGCGTTTGGCAATTGCCTTCGCACCATCGGCAACTGTTGCATACCAGTCAAGGCTATTTTCCATCAATTCTATCCTGCCCCATAAAGCAAAATGTACGGCATGCCACCAATGCATTTCCAGGTGAGGCTTGCCATACCAACTGTTGTAGGTAAGGCCGGTTTCCTGTGGCGGAAAATTGGATGCACATTGTATTTTGGTAAGGTATTGGGATAAGATCATCCTCCTTTCCAGCTCAGGTGCGCGGCTGTCTTTACTGCCGGCAAAGTCAACAGCACCACCGCTACGCCAGAATTGGGCCCAGCCAGACTGACTGTTGCGGGTCGTTTCTTCAAAAGACGGTAGCTTCTTTTTGGAAGCGTTTGCTGTAAACAGAAAACTGGCTTCAAAAGTATTGGCCCCGGCTTCAGGTGTGATTATAAAATGATGTGCAACGCTTTTTTGTATGGAGGCTTTTTGTTTCCAACTGGCCTGTACTTCGTATTGAGTAGTATCAAGCTGGTGACGAATAGCGACCACTTCACCGGCAGGCACGGGCAGACCGCTCATCGGGGGCAAACTGGTTTTTAAAACCGTTGTATGCTTATTGGCATTATTATCATTCACCCCCACATCTTTAAACTCGCCATTGGGATACGGGAAATGAATGGTAAGGACCAGCTTCTTTTGCTTTATCAGTGGCGATACGATCTTCACAGCCACCACGTCTAATTGCTGGTGTGCATACGTGATCACCTGCACAGGCTGGCCTTCCACGGTGAACCGGCTATTGATCTCACCCGTCCACATATCCAATTGCTGATCAATATTCTCAATATCGGTAATGCCGGCCGGTTGACCATTCTTTTTAATGATCTCCAATCCAACATTGCCCAATTGCAGGCGATGGGGATTGACACGGAAATAATCCGCCGCTTTTTTATTGCGCTCCGGCTCTTTCACCTGCACGGGATAAGGTATCTTTTTACCTTCCAACTCATAGGTGCGCAGGGTTTCTTCAAATTTGTAGTTGTCCGTATTGGGAAAGCTATGCCAACCCCATTCGGATTGTGTGCCCAATGGAACACCTCCTTTGTAGAAATTGGGAAAACTTTGCAGACCGGTAACATCTACGGTAAAAGCAAAGCCGCCATTACCTATAGAAAGGGAGGATAAGGAGTCCGCTTTGTTGATGTGAATGGTGTGACGGCGTACCACGGCCTGGCGATCGATGGTTGATTGTTGTGCATGCGCTACATAACAAGTAAGCGATAATATACCTATTGCTATACATTTCATATATGGGTATTCACAGTTAAAAGGCATTACTTTCTTCTTTGTCATTTCGCCCTTCTTTGTCATTTCAACCCCTTCTTTGTCATTTCGACCCCTTCTCTGTCATTTCGACCGCAGGGAGAAATCCGCTATCGAAGCAAACAGATTTCTCACTCCGCTGCGCTCCGTTCGAAATGACAAAGAGGGAAAGTCGAAATGACAAACCAGGGTGTGTTTTCTTACTCAACTCACATGTCGTCAATCCACATTAAAACAAATCATTCACAGACGGCATAGTAAATTGTTTGCGCTGGTCTTCTGGCTTTGGTAATCCGAAATAAAACCAAAGGGTACGTTTTACCGGGCCATTGAATTTGGTGAACTCACCAGCCGGTCCCAGGTTGCTGGTATTGGTACTGATGTTCAAAGCCAGCTTGGTGCCAATGGGCGGAATGGCATCGAGAAAAGAAATATCACCCACCGGCAGGGCCGGATGTGGTGTAACGCCCGACAATCCATAAAAGTTAAAGAGCCTTACGTACAATCCGGTGTCCTGACTGGCCATCAGGAATTTACCTTCCACGGTATTCATTTCCATCCAGGTAATATCGGCATAATAACCTTTGAATTCCGGATAGTTCCATGGATAGCTGCCGGTCTGGGTATTGTTGTACATGTTCTCCCATACATTGTTGCCCACGCCCTGCAGGCGATTCTTCCAAACGCGGTAAGGTCCCTTGCCCAGCCACCTGGCGCCCAATACAAAGTTCTCGGGGTAACTGAAACTGATACCTGCCAGGGCATAGCTGCCCTGCAGGCTGTATTCATAGTCAAGGCTTACCCATCCACCGGGATGCATGGTCCAACGGGCATATTTCAAATCACCGGTATAGGAAACTTCTACCACCCGGTTACTGCCATCGGCAAATTGTTTGATAGTACTGAATTCAGCCTGGCCGCTTACCAATACGGGGCCATTGCGAAACATCAATGCATTGCTGCTGGCATTGGTAACGCCGGTGAGTTGTCCATTCTTTTTACTAAAGGAAAGGGTGATACCCGCCGACCGGAGTGCCAGGGTAGAATCTGTTTCTGCCACCCATACAGAATCAGTATTGGTGGTGATCACGCTGTTCAACAACTGCTCATTGCTTTTGATATTCCAGGTGCGGCGGTACACTTCTTTGCCGGAAGGATCAACAACGATCACCATTAAGGCATCGTGGTTTTTCCAATCGGCAGGCAGGTTCAACAACAGGGTGCCGGATTGAGTAGCAGCCACCGCAGGGCTACTGGCCACTCCTTTCTGTAAGACGGTAACACCCGATTGTCCGCTGAAAGGTTTGGTATAATTCACCAGTTGCCAGCTAAAGCGGCATTGGCTCAGGTTGGTAAAGTGATAACGGTTCTCTACAGGCAGGCTGCCATTGAAAGCGGCAGGTAAAGCTGCTACCTGTATCTTGACCGGAGAGAAGATTTCCCGGATAGCATAAAAACTGCCTTCCTTCTCCCGGTGCGGTCCTACCACCCCATCGGGCGCATTCACCCCATTCACGTCAATGCGTCCGTTGAAATCGGTACGTGCAATGCCTTCATCCACCAGGGCCCAGAGAAATCCGCCGCCCGACTTCTTAGCACCCCAATGCAGTTCCCAAAAATCATTGAGGGCAGCACCACCTCCCCCATCATCCTGGCAATGCAGGAATTCGGTAGGCATGTAAATATCTGGTCCGTTGAGGATATTCTTGCTGCTGTAATAATCTTCATAGTGGTTGCAGTCAATGCCGTTAAAAGTATTACCGGGACGGTGATGGGCATGGATCACGGGACGGTTGGAGAGATCATACATGCCATAATCATCATCCAGTTCTTTGTTATGACCGCCTTCATTGCCATTGCTCCAGAAAATAATGGAAGGATGGTTGGCATCGCGGGTTACCATTTCTTTTACCAGGGGAGCACCTGCTTTAGTGCTGTAAGCCTTTTGCCAGCCAGCCAGTTCATCCAGTACATACAGGCCCAGGGAATCACACAACTCCAGGAAACGTTGATCGGGTGGATAGTGCGAACAACGTACGGCATTCATGTTCATCTCTTTCATGAGCTGTACATCGGCCAGGTCAATAGTCGGACTGACGGTACGCCCTGTTTCAGGCCAGAATACATGACGGTTGATGCCTTTCATCTTTACCTGCACACCATTGATGTAGATGCCATCTCCCTTGCGTATTTCAATGGTGCGAAACCCAAAGCGCTCATGCGTACGGGCAATAGGATCGGGCCCTTGCCGCAGTGTTAATGCTACGGAATACAGATTAGGTGTTTCAGCCGTCCACAGTTGAGGATTGTTAACTTTTGTGGTGAGTAGTACGATGGAATCATTGGCCTTCACTCCCTGAGACATGGAAGCGACCTGCTTGCCGGCAGCATCTACGATAACGGCAGTGAGTTGCCGGGGGCCACTGATATTTTGAAGGGCCACCCTGATCGCGAAACTGCCATCGGCTTTGGCATCAATGGCGGTATGCTCAATATGCTCTTTAGGAACAGCCTCCAGGTACACGGGGCGGAAGATGCCGCCGAATACCCAATAGTCTGCCAGGCGCTCTGCATTGTTGACGGATTCATCGGCCGACATTTTACTGACGGTCACTTCCAGTTTGTTGGGCTTGCCTGGTAATAGCTTATCGGTGATATTGTATTTGAAACGATAGAAAGCACCCTGGTGTACCGGACCTGCCAGCTGACCGTTGATCTTTACTTCGGCATCGGTCATGGCGCCTTCAAATACGATGAACACTTCTTTCTTCTTCCAATTGGCAGGAATGGTGAAGGAATGCCTGTACATGCCTTTCTCATCAGCAAAGCGGAAATTACGTCCGTAGGTCTTGTAGTCGCGTCCATAATTGTAAGCGCCAAAACCCTGTTGCTCCCAACAGGAAGGCACTTGTATACTGGTCCAGGTGCCGCTCTTACGCCCACCGGTACAATAAAAATCCCAGCTGATGGTATTGTCTTTATCAGTGCCGGAGAGGTATCTGATCTCTTTTTCCTGGCCGCTCGCTGTAGCAAACAAGGCCATCAATAGCATTGCGCTTATCGTACGATGAAAATTCATATCAGGTATTCCAAAGGCCCCTGTGCTATCACTTGCTCATTGGTCGCAGCTTATCAACTACCGGCTTATTGCGGTCGCAGGTAAGCTCCCCATTGTTGTATTCAGGCGCCCTTGCTATCGGCAATGCCTTTGCTTCGATAACAGATTTCTCCCTGCGGTCGAAATGAACAAAAAATGGGTGAAACGTCAATACCTGGTTCACAGTTAGACAATCTTCACTGCCTGACGGGCTAATAGTTTCCACTCTTTGCCTTGTTTCTTCCATACGGTAAGGATGGCCAGGTTTACTGTACCGGGCTTACCGCCATCATTGGTGGTAGCAGCTAACTTATGGCGCACAATGGCCACATCGCCCGATACGGTGATGGTTTGCTCTGTGAGATCAATGGTCACAAAATCAGATTTGCCACTGGCAATCGCTTCTACGAAAGCAGCTTTGTCTTCCAGCTTGCCGCTGGAATGGCCATAGGTCAGTTCGGCAGCGGCTATTTTCTCCAGTGCTGTCCTATCACCATCCACCATGGCTTTGCGGAGTGTTTCCACAGCGGCCCCTACTGCGGCTTCGTCTTTGGATTGTGCCACGACTGCAACATAGGTAAGGTTGGCGATCAATAACAGGCCCATTAATTTGATACGCATACAGTATATATTTTTTGCGGGTTAAGAATGAACCCAATATTAAGTTTTATTGTATTACCCGCGATGGGTCGGGCTGCTTAATTCGTACTTTATCCATATATACTATTGGCGTAATAGTAACCTCACTTGTCAACCCGGCAGGTTTGGGTGTCCAGTTAACCGCTGTGAACAGTCCATCGGCCCCACGATTAGCTGGCAGCCTCGACGGGAAATTGGTATTGTAAAATTTCTTCCAGTGTACTCCCTTCTTATCCATATCTGCAATGCGGTTAGCCATGCCATTGGTCACTTTTATTTCCAGCTGGTTATTGTCTTTCAATGATCCTGCCGGAAGCACTACCTGGAATACCGGGCCGATAAGGGTAGTCACGCGTTTCCCATTCAGGAATACCTCTGCTGTCTCCTGCACATTGCCCAGGTCGAGCAGGAAATCCTGCACCTTGCCTGCCGGCTTTGCAAAGCTGGTAGTATAAGAAGCTGTGCCGGAGAACTCCTTCAGACCGTCTCCTGCCCAGGTGGTCCAGGAAGTCAGTTGTGTAGTAGTGGTGGCAGCAGGCAGCGCAGGGCCACCGCTCAGAAAGGATATCTTCCAGGTGCCCCCGATCTTCACTGGATTGCCGGCAACCGCATAATAATTATAGGGACTGCTGGCATCTGCTGTGGGTGTACTTTGCAGCACACAACTTTCGCCCTGGTTGAGCTGCAGATACACGGCTGTTTGCCCGCCTTCCTTCCTCACCATTGTTTTCCCGGCCTTCCCCGTCATTGGATCGAATACCGTGATATGCTCTGCAGTAGTAGCGAGGTTTACCCAGGCATCCACCCGTTGATTACCGGTATTGGTAATGAAATAATATTTGCCGGCCGGTATGGCCCGGCGTATACATTGTAATCCTTGTACGGCCATGGTTTCCTGCGGCACTTTGGCGGCAGACAATAATTGCTGCATGTCATCGGCCATCACAAAACGGCCTTTCCCCACAAGTGCCTGTTGCACGTCATTAGCAGTGCTGAATGATAACCGGGCCAACAATTGCTTAAACGCAGCCTGGCGATTGACCAGGTCGGAATAACCCGGTACATCACCGGGCAAAGACTTATGCACCAGGATGGTGGCGCCATTTTGCGCCAGCGTAACCAGTTTTTGCAGGGTTTCCAGTGGCAGGTACTTTGTTTCTGCCAACAGGATGGTCTGATAGGCATTGCCGCCTGATAACAACCCCGCACCCTTATTGCTTACTAATTGCAATTGCTTATCAGAAAACAGGTCGAATGCATAACCATGTTCCAGCATCCAGCTGGCGCTGCTCTTAAAATCAGTATTGTCAAACCCTTCCATTCCATCAAAATGATGCAGCAGGTCGCGCCCCGGCTCTGCAAAGCGGTCATAGATGGGGAAATACATTAACACATCATTGTCGGGTTTACCGGCTTGCAGGAATGACTGACAGCGGGCCACATATTGATTGAGGGTAGGGAAATCTTTCCAGAAAGGATTGTTGGGATGAAAATGTACAGCGGCATAAAACAACCAGCCTGGCCAGGGATCGTTCTTGGGTGTATAATTGGTACCATGATAGAAGATATGGTTCACACCCCCAATGAAATATTTATCCAGCGCCACTTTCACATCACCCAGGCTGGATTGAAAATGCTCATTGAGCCAGGTGGCTGCTTCTGCTGATGCCAGCGGTTTGCCCAACACATGGGTGGTGGAAGTAGCAAACTTAAAACGTAAGATATCGGTACCCTCTGTTTCTGGAATATCGATAGCCCCATACAGGTCGAGGATATTGGCAGGTGATCCATGCGATTGGTTGCGGACCAGCGAGCCTTTTGCTTTTGCCCAGCTATGCCAGGGGGTAGTGAATTTTTCCAGCAGCAATTCGGAAATGGTTTGCCGGTAATCGCTCAATACACGGGTATTCTTCTCTTTGGTATCCTTGCCATACAAGGCTGGTAATTCCTTGCGCAGGTCATAGCCACGCCTTTGTTGAAATACCTGCAGCATATCGGGTGTCCAGTTGGCTTGCCCACGTGCATCATCTACCTCGTACGAGTCGTTGAAGAAAGAGCGGATGCCTTTGAGGTTCTTACCGGCAAAGGCTTTATCAAAATATTGCAGGTAATGCTGCAGAGCAGGTAAGGAAAAGTGGTCTATCACATCACCCTCTCCACCGGGTGCTGCCCGCTCTACCATTTTACCATGCCAGCCCTGGAACAGGGCATACAATGTCCAGTTGCCCGAGGGGGCTATCCAATTAAGTGTTCCATCGGTGCCTACTTTAGCAGTAATGTCCTGACTGTTTCCTTTCTCATCATAAGCCATCAGTAAGCTGAGGGGCAATTGCTTTTCATAACGCACCTGGTCAAAAGCGTATTCCTGCAGGTTCTTATTGGTGGCAACGGGATAAGACAATGTTTTTATATCTACAGGTTTACCACTCACTGTGCGTACCATGGGTTGCTGGGTAAAAGTGATCTTCTCCGTGAGTTGCTCACCTTCCTTCAGTGTCCAGGTCTTCAGGTTTACATTTTTGCAGGCATCGGTGGGCGTAACCCAGGGACCACCAAAGGGCCAGCCAGTACCCGTGGCCAGGTCAATACCCAGGTTAAAGCTTTTGGCTTGCTGTAAGGTGTATTCCAGCATACTCACCCATTGGGTAGAGAGGAAAGGAATGAACTGTTGTTCGGCTCCCCGCACTCCATAAATAGGCGTTATTTCCAGTCCGCCAAGGCCCGCCTGCTGGTATTGCTGCATGGACCATTGCAGGTCTGTTTTATTGACGGCGCTGCCTTCCCACCACCAGCGTGTCCAGGGTTTGGCAGTTTGGGTGATAACGGGCCATTTAGCCTGTGGGTAAGCCTCTATAATTGCAAAAAGTAAGCAAGCAATGAAAAACAACTTTTTCATGGGTAACAACTTAACACCAGGTGTAATTTAAAACAACAGGAGAATAAATGAAGGATAATATAGGGCAACACCCTATTACGGGCCTGCCTGGAGCAGATGGTTTCATATAGCAATAATTTAGTGTTAACCTAATGTCTAAAGTAGGCCCCTAAGGCTATTGAATCATCCTGACCTATCCTGTAAGTATTATACATTGCCACCCTGAGTTTCGCAGAGCGGAACAAGCTCTTTAGACCAGGGTGAGCCGCCCTTCAAGGGCGCCCCACCCTTTAGACGGCTTCGACAGGCTCAGCCTGACATTTACATCTTTTTCAATTCCCATCGGGTTTTACCATATTCATACGTGGGCTCAGCGACCAATGCCACTTTTTAATGTCATCAGGATGGGCCGGATTAAAAGTGCGCACCTCTTTTTTAATGTACTGCGCCAGGCCCAGCTTATTATCCCGGATGCCCTGTACTATACAGCGGGCTATTTCATAAGCGCCATAAGGATTAAAATGGGTATTGTCTTTTAGCTCTTTCTCCTGACCGGGAAATGTATTGGCAGGATAGATCACGAAAGCCAGCTGACTTTTATCGGGTCCCCAGGCTTCATATAGGGTCTTGCTCATATTGTTGAGGTCAATGAGCGCTACTTTCTCTTCTGCAGCTGTTTGCCGTACGGCAGCAGGATAATCACCCAGGGTATTGACCACTTTGCCGGTGCTGTCGAAATTGCGGCGGTGCATGGAAGTAACCAGTACAGGTATACCACCTTTCTTACGGGCTTCGTCAATGAAGAATTTCAGATCGCGCTTATAGGATGTGAACGGACCGATACCTTCTCCTTTTTGCTTTTGGTCATTGTGTCCAAACTCGATGAAGAGGTAATCACCCCCTTTCATCAGGCTCAATACTTTCTCCAGGCGGCGGGCAGAGATAAAACTGTTCAGTGCTTCGCCCGATTCTGCATAGTTGGCAATAGCCACCTTGCCTGGTTGAAAAAAGGAAGGCAGCATTTGACCCCAGGCGGCATAAGGCTCTTCTGCCTGATCCACTACGGTGGAGTTGCCCGCCAGGAATACCGTGATGGCATCCTGCACCGGCGTGACCTCCACAGCACAAACTTTGGGGTGGGCATCATTGAACTCCAGGGTCAGTTTATTATCCCAGTGCAGGTAATTGATCTCCCTTGGTTTCAGGCGTACTTTTTTATTGGTACCCTTTATCAATGAATCGCGCACATGAACGGTAAAGGATACAGTAGCAAATTTGCCTTTCTTCGTATTCACCTGCTGTACCATCATACGGCGGCATTCGGCCCGGATGGTGGCTACAGTGACGCTGTCTGCATCACCAAGGGTTACCGTCACATTATAATTCCCTTCCGGCACTTTCACCGAGAACTGAAAGGGAAGGCTGCTGGTAATAAAATCACTGCGCAAGGCGTCTTTACCTCCCCTGTCTGTAGCGATCAAAACAGACCCCGGTTCAAAACCATAGCCGGTTTGTTCGTTGTAAAAAGTGGAGGGGCCTACAGCTGTATAGCCCGCAGCGGTAGTCCCTGTACCAAAATCAAAACGCCAGGCATTGGTTTGAGCCTGAGTCAGCAAAGCAATAAAGCAAGCAAGCAGGGCAATACAATGTTTCATACTAATATCCCTTATTCTGCAGGTACAAACCTGGTTTTGTATCCAGTTCTGATTGAGGAACCGGATAGATGATATAATCTTTCTGGAAAGGCTGCATGGTATGCTGCACATCTTCGGCGCTGATCCAGGCAGGGATAATGGTTTCTATCAGGCCGCTTCTTACCAGATCGTGCCAGCGGGAACCTTCAGCAGCAAACTCCCTTCTTCTTTCACCCATCAACTGTGCCAGGGTCACATTGGTGGCCGTGGCAGACAGGGAAGCCCTTCCCCTCACCTGGTTTACTACGCTGTCTACAAAACTCTGCGTACCCGGCGCTCCATGCAATATACATTCTGCTTTCATGAACAGGACATCTGTAAAGCGATACACAATAAAATTGATGGGCCAGTCTACACGGTTGGAAGGCACTTTGGTAAGATCAACATACTTCTTAAAGAAAGAACGTGTTTCCGTTACGCCATTATAGGTATACCCTGATTGTATAGAAAACGCTTTGCGGGTATCACCCACCTCATACGAATTGAGCAGATCATTGGAAACAGGCCGTATGGTCAACCCTCCCTGGGTGGCCTTACCCTGCGACTGAAACCAGGTATCGGGCACCAGCACCCAGGCAAAGGTAGAACCCAATACAGGATTGGCCCCCGTGATGTACTGCACATCAAAAACCACTTCTGCATTGTTTTCATTGGTAAAGGAAAATATGTCCGTGTACTTCGGCAGGAAACTGTATTTATTGCTACTGATCACTTCCTCCAGCAATTGGGCCGCTTTGTCCCATTCATTCACACCGAGGCCCGGCCCTTCAATACCATAGGAAATACCGGAGCGCGTCATATACACCAGCGCCAACAATGTTTTGGCGGCATAACGGGTAGCCCTTCCTTTATCGGCAGCAGGATAAACTTCCGGCAAATTGGTACCTGCAAACTGCAGATCGGCCATGATGAGGTTGTACACATCTCCCACTGCGGCCCTGGGAATTTGCAAGGCTTCTTCCGGCGAGACCGGGTGATCGATAACAGGTACCTTTCCAAACCACCTTACGAGATCAAAATAAAAGAAGGCCCGCAGGAATTTCGCTTCTGCTTCAAGCCGCGTACGCAGACTGGCATCGGGGATCACCGTACCATTTTTCTTCAGCTGATCCAACAGGATATTGGCCCGGAAGATGCCATTGAAGTTTACATTCCATGCTTCTGTAACATAGGGATTGGCAGCAATGGTCTTGTGAAAGCTGTTGATCCCTTCCCAATCACGCACACCACCATCGGACACAGCATACAAGTTATCCGATCTTGTTTCGGATAAGTTCAATTGCCTGTCGGGATAACCGCGCAGGCTGTTATAGGTGGCATTGGTAGCCTGCAGGAAATCATTTTGTGAGGAATAAAATGCATCAGCAGGTGATGCAGAGATGGGCAATTGTTCCAGTTTCTTTTCGCAGGAAGCAAGCAGGATGATCGCCGCGAAGAGGTAACAAATATTTTTCATACTGATCGATTAACAGATGATTAAAAAGTAATGTTCACACCAATGATGAGCGACCGGGGTAAAGGAAGTCCGCCATAGTCACCCGCTTCGGGGAATGCTGTACTTCCGCTCAGATCGGTATTGGTGGCTTCGGGATTGAAGCCTCCTTTGTAGCGGTCATGACCAAAGAAATTTTCGGCAGTGATATAGATGCGGGCAGCCTGCAATACATGCTTTGCTTTGATCAAGCGGCCGGCGTCATACCCCAGAGTGATATTACGCACACGAACATAATCGGATGGGTACAGCCAGTCGGTATTAATGATACGGCCAAAAGTAGAATAGGCTTTGCCGATCTGTCCGGCACCCGGATCGGATGGAGAACGCCAGCGGTCGCGGAAGGTACCCAGTGCATTGTCTGTAAACCCTTGTCCTGTTCTCCCCAGCGCACGACCCAGCAGTGAATAAATGGAACCACCCCACTGGCCCTGCACCAATACCGTAAGGTCAAATCCTTTGTACCGGAAATTATTGGTGATGCCCCAGATATAATCTGGATTGGGATGCCCAACGATCATACGGTCATTGGCATCTATGACACCATCATTTGAATAATCGAAATATTTGGGATCACCCACTGTCTGAGAACCAAAGAGTGCAGCGCCCTTGTTGATATCATCCTGGGTGAGGATACCATCCTGGCGCACGGCATATATGGCGTACATAGGCTGGCCTACTTTCAGGATAGCGTGGGAAATATCAAAAGAAGAAGGGATCAGTATCTGATCCTGCCCACCTGCCAATGCCACTACCTTATTCGTATTATGACTCAGGTTGGCGGAGGTAGTCCACTGAAAAGCACCGGTCATATTGCGGGTGGTCAGTTCTATTTCCCAGCCTTTATTCCTGGCTTCGCCTGCATTGCGGAGATAGTTGGAAAAACCGGTAGCACCGAGCACGGGTACATTCAGCAGGAGATCGGTGTTGAGTTTATTGTAATAATCAAAGGAAGCGGTGATGCGGTTGCTCAACACACCAATATCAAATCCTACATCGATGGTCTCGGATTTTTCCCAGCTCAGCGCAGGGCTAGTGATACCGGTGGGCGACTGGCCTACCACCTGTGTACCGTTGAAGTTATAGTTATTGAAACCCAATACAGCAATAGAACTGTAATCACCAATATTGTAATTACCGGAAGTACCCCAACTGCCCCGCAGCTTCAGATCACTGATGAAAGTTACATTACGCATAAATGATTCTTCCGAGATCCTCCAGCCAATGGAAGCTGAAGGAAACCAACCCCAACGGGTGTCCTCCCCAAAGCGGGATGATCCATCGCGTCGTAAACTGGCGGATAGCAGGTACTTACCATCATATCCATATTGTACTCTTCCAAAATAAGAGATCAACACATTCCTCGCTTCGCCGGTATTGCCGGTAATGGCAGCTGCGGCGTTCAAGGTAGTAATGTAATCGTTGGTAAATCCATTGGAAGAGTTGATGCGCACATTGTCGATCTTATCGGAATTATAAGAGATGCCACCCAGGGCAGAGATATCATGCACGCCCCCAATGGTCTTGTTGTAGGAAAGTGTATTCTCATTCACAAATGTCTGCCGGCGAAAGCTGGTATAGGAACCCGATGTCAGCGCTGTTTGCTGTGCTATGCGGGTAGGCAATGTACTGGCAATAATATAGGGAACATAACCCTTGGTATTGTTATCGGTATTGTCCAGGTTGAGGGTTGTTTTAAAGGTAAGTCCTTTGATGATCTGGTATTCACCAAACAGAGAAGTGAGGGTGCGAAAACGTTTGGTTTGCCCAACAGTATATTTCAATTTGGCAATAGGACTATTGGGTGATACGCTCCAGCGGTATTGACCATCCTGGTCTACATTGGGATAAATGCCCATGGTATCTTCCTGCACGGGTGTAAAACTTACCAGTTGGTGCAGGATATTGTCCTTGCCTTCCACACCGGGATCGTTGGTAATAGAATAGGTAGGCGACAGGTTGATACCGAATTTGAGCTTCTTACTGGCATTGATCTCTACATTGGCGCGGGCCGAATAGCTGGTATAATCCATATAATGGACCATACCTTCCTGCCGGGCAAAATTACCGGAGACATAATAACGCACATACTCATTACCACCGCTGGCAGCTATCTGGTGATTTTGGGTGAGCCCTTTGCGGAAACCTTCATCCTGCCAATCTATATAGCGCAACCCCGGGTGGCCTGGCTGGGTCCACCGGTCATCGGTCATATAACTGGTGTTTACAGCGCCGGGCGCCAGGCCGAGCATCACACGACGCTGTTCATTGGTTTGTGCGGCGGTCCTTCCTGATCCGGAAGCCACCCATTGCGCATTGATCATTTCCGTAGCCCTGTCTACCCACTCATCCGCACTCAGCATATCGAGCTTGCGGCTACGTTCTGAATAACCAACATAGGTGTTAAAAGAGACTTTCGGTTTACCCGTCTGTCCCCGCCGGGTAGTGATGAGTACAACCCCATTGGCTGCGCGGGAACCATAGATGGCAGCCGCTGCTGCATCTTTCAATACCTGGATGGACTCAATATCATTGGGGTTGATATTATCAAGGGGATTACCCAACGCATAATTGCCGGAACCATTAGGAGCAGCGCCTGATAAGGGGAAACCATCAATGACATACAGCGGTTCATTACCTGCCGTAATAGAACCAGTACCTCTTACCTGTATGCTCAGTCCTTTACCCAGCGCTCCGGTAGTCTGCTTCACTGCTACACCTGCCATCTGACCTACCAATGCCTGGTCTACCCGCGTAACAGGGCGTTCATTCAGGGTTTTGGCATCAAAGGTGGATACCGCGCCTGTTACATTTCTTTTCTTTTGGGTACCATATCCAATGACCACCACATCATCCAATGTTTTATTCGCAGCATGAAGTGTTACTGTCAGGGCAGACTGATTATTCAACGGCACTTCCTGCAATTCATATTCTATATGCGTAAAGATCAGCACCGCATTCCCGGAAGGTGCTGTTAGCTTAAAGGTGCCGTCGTCTTTGGTAAGCGTGCTGCTATTGCTTCCTTTCACCTGAATGCTTACGCCAGCCACCGGTTTGCCGGCTTCATCGGTTACTTTGCCCGAAATACCAATACCGTTCGCATTGGTATCACCCTGGGCATGAGATTGCTTTGGAAGGAGGGGACCTATAAGACATAGCAATAACAGAACAGATCGTAGCAGGAACGATTGTAGTTTCATACAGCTTTTTTTATTTCAGCAATCTTAGTATTCTGAACTATGAGTACTAAAATTAGATAAGCTGTCACTAGTATTCATCCTGAACCATCCTGATAAGGAGAATACAGAAGTCAGAATACAGGATACAGAATCGTTTGCTTCGACAAGTAATACTGGCTGCTGTAAACTGCATTCTATATGTTACTTCTCATAATATTGCAAGGCACTATCGTTGATCTTATATTTATTTTTTTGCAGCAGATCATATATAGCGGCGCCCGCCAATAATACGGGACCATAACCGTGAGCAGCATATACGTTCACGGGACGATAATAGTAAAATGCCGGTTCGAAACCCATACCCGTTCCTACACAAGTACCTTCTATCTGTCCCTTGTCATTTACTTTGGTTGATACAGCATTCCAGGCCAGCAATGCCATGGGGCCATAAGCTACCGCATCGATCCATCCTTTTTGAATAGCATGGGCAATGCAATAGGTATAGATCGCTGTAGCAGAAGTTTCCAAATAGGAATCATTGCGATCCAACAACTGGTGCCAGAATCCTGAACCGGATTGATAAGCAGCTAATCCTTTGATGTGTGCTTTCAACAATTCCAGCACCTTGGGCCGACCGGGGTGATTTTCAGGCAATACATCCAGCAGTTCCACTTTCGTCATGATAGCCCAGCCATTGGCCCTGGCCCAATGGAATTGCGGATGCTCTTCCATGCCCTGCACCCAACCATGCATGTATACGTTCTTCTGTTTATTGAACATGCGTTCGGAGAATTGGATCACCTGCTTCACCGCATCATCAAAGTATTTTTGATCGCCGGTGAGCTTGCCCATCTGCGCCAGGGCCGGTACTGCCATATAAAGATCATCGAGCCAGATGGTATTGGGATGTGGCCGGTTGCGGGCCAGGGTGCCATCGCTCAACCGGAACTCTTTGGTAGAGATGTATTGCATGAAATTGTCAATGACGGGCCGTAGCTTATTGACAGTGCCCGACCGTTCCGCTTTGATCATAGCAGCACACATAGCACCGGCATCATCCAGGGCGTGGGGATCAATAACAGAACGCAGGGGATTGGAACGGTTCCTGTATTTTTCGAACAAAGGTTTAAAAACAGGAACAGCATCTGCGATCAGCTGCATCCGCCGGGTAGTATAATCAGTATATTTCTTATCGCCGGTAGCCGCACCTACCTGCAGCATACCGCTATAGGTAACACCCCATTCATAGCTGGTGAGCCGGAAATCACCGGGTTTGAAGATCGTATTGGTATCTGCAGCACTCACATTGGCCAATACAGCGCCGGAGCCACGGTTGATAAACTCAGCCGGAGTGGCTGCATCGAGGTAGTTAAATACCCTGTCCAGCACTTGTTTAACCGCTACTGTAGTGGGCGGATTGTAAGGCACCGGGTAATCGGGCTGCAAGGCATGCAGCGGAGCCGTTACATCGTTGCCTTTCTGAGCTGCTGCCGAAAGCCCTGCACAAACAAAGCAGGAAAAAAATACAGGTTTCATTGAATACTTCATATAGTACAATTTCTATTTTCTAATCGACCTAAACAAAAACAAAAGGACGGTCAATAAAAATTGACACGTCCGTGCTTGCTATTCTACTAACTAAGACTGCTTCTTAAATCTTGTTGAATTCATTTAACAACCAGGAACCAAACATTGATTATTAGTAACCCGGGTTTTGGTAATTCTTCTTTTGCGTTGCATCCATCAACTGGCCGTTCTGCGTAGTCAGATCTATCTGCTGCTGCGGAATGGGCCTTAGTTTATGATAAGGCATAATGCTGGTGGCATCTTTATTGAAAAGTTTTGTACGACTATACAGTAACTCTGTACGCACCAGGTCTTCCCAGCGACAAAACTCACCCAATAATTCGCGTGTACGCTCATTCAGCATAAAATGAATAAAGCGCTCTTCGGTTGATCCAACACCAGGAGGATAATTCTCACTCGGAGCATTGGTCGTAAATAAAACGTCTGTAGCCATCAGGTTCGCATAGGTATCTGTAACATCACCTTTAGTACTGCCATCATACATCCAGGTAGCAGGATTGCGGAACTCATTGGCATGATAGGCAGCCCGTTGTCTTATCTTATTGATATATTCCAAGGCCTTGACGTAATTACCTTTGCGGCCATATGCTTCTGCAGCGATCAGGTAAGTTTCGGCCAGGCGTGCCAGGATGCCATTGCGCACACCACGCTCCTCATTGAAGGCGCTGGTAAGCCGGATAGGATCAAAATGCTTTACGAGCGACAGGTATTTGTTGTTGTTGAAACCCTGCTGCAGGTTGTTGCTGGCATCCCGGTAGTAACGGGCATAGGTAATATACCGGGCGCCGGCTACCTGGGCAGCGGTCAATGTGGTGTTTTTATCATTAACGATAAACTGGGCAATCGTATCTCCCACCGGTGTTTTGCCACCAGTAGTATTGGCATAAAAAGTAGTGCGAAAGCTCTTATAAAAGCGGGAATCATTTTTACGGTCAAAAAGATCGATCGTATAATCAGAAGGTCCCATCCGGCGGAAAGGCCGGCCATTGAAGTTGTCCGAGTTACGTATCAATCCTGGTATACCTCCGTCATACTGACAGGTAAAGTATTCATGCGTACGGTTTCCGCCGGCAGTAGAACCCGAAGGAGAAGCCAATCCTATATTCGTACTGAACTGCGCAGCAAAAATGATCTCTTTGCTGTTGTTGGAAGCTGACAATTTGGAAGTTTCGCCTGAAGCAACACCACTCACCCCATCAAAGTTATAAGGAGGAGTACCAATGGTAACCGTGGTATTGGGATATCCCTTGGGGTACACAACAGCCCACAGGTTCATATAATCAGGTTCCAGGATAAATTTATTTGAACTGATGACCAGATCGGCATAATAGGCCGCGCTGTCCATATCAGTAGCTTTCTGGCCGCGCTGGTCTGTAACCGCACTGCCACGGGTCAGGTATACCTTGGCCAGAAAATGATCAGCAGAACCTTTCAACGCCCTGCCCACATCGGCAGCAGTATTCAGGTTGTCGGAAGCAAATTTCAGATCGGGTATGATGGCATTGTATACATCGGCAATGCTGGAGCGGGGAAAATCCGTCCGGATAGAATCGCTCGAATTAAGTACGAGGGGAACGCCGCCGAACTGCTGAACGAGCTGAAAATAATAGTAGCCTCGCAGAAAACGCAACTCACCCAACCGTTGGTTCTTCTGTGCATCGGTACCCAATATTTTTGAGGTGGGATTGTTGAACTCATTCAGCAACTGAATACCGAGGTTGCAGCGGTTAATGGCCCCGTAATTATTCACCCAAAAACCATTGAGGAAGTTATCGGCCGCATTGAGCCGGGGTTCATAGGTATTGTAATAACTATAGTTGAACTGGTCGCCCAGGATGAACTCATCAATACCAAAATTCCACAGGCAATAGGCTTGTTCATTGTCAAATTTGTAGCGCAGTGGTGAATAGGCCGATCGTACCAGGTCTTCCAGGCCCAGATCGGTCTTAAAATATTCATAAGTAAGCGTGCTCACCTGGTCTTCCTCGATAAACTTTTTACAGGATAAACTGAACAACAGGGGTGAAACTGTTAACAGCAGAATGACAAGCTTTTTCATGTATAATAATTTACAAACAGTTTATAATAGTTAGTTGCTTATAATCCCAGACGTACACCAAAAACAAAACTCCTGTAGCTATAAGAGTTCACCGTAGGGCCGGAATTATCGCTGGTGGGATAGGATGATTTATAGGGGATGGTTTCTACATCAGCGGTTTTGTATTTACTAAACAGGAAGGGGTTTACCACATTGAAAGAGAGGGTCAGCCTGCTCAGTTTGGCCTTGCTGATAAAGCTTTCCGGCACATGGTAAGCGAGGGCAATGCTGCGTACCCTTACGAAATCGCCGCTGCGGAAGCTCATGGCCTGGAAGTACTGTTGGATATCTACCGTATTATTAGCCTGGGCGTATTCATTGGAAGGATTGGTAGGCGTCCAGTAATTCACTTTAAATGACTGGTACCGGGCATTGAGACTGGGCCTCATTTCGCGTATCAGGGAACCAAACTGCGCATACATGTAAACACTCAGGTCAAAATTCTTATAGGAAAGGTTGGTACTGAAACTGGCCGTCCATTTGGGGTTATGGGAACCCAGCACCAGTTTATCTGCATCTGTAATAAGGGTATCACCGTTAAGGTCTTTTACATATGCACGGCCGGGTTGGAAGTTGACATTGGTTTTGTTGCCTGCTTTCTGCCAGAAATAATCAGCGAGGATACCACCTTTCACCGTATCTGAATATTGGAACATGCCTACCAGTTTCCAATCATAATAAACCTGTGTAGGCTGACCCAGGAACCATTGATTACCGATATTGTCAGAACCCGTACCATTGATATCTGTGATAGCTTGCTTATTGTACGAAACTACAAAGTCGGTAGTCCAGCGTAATCCATTGGGGCGATCTATATTCACCGTGCTCAGGCTCAGTTCCACGCCACGGTTCCTTACATTACCGAGGTTTACCAACACATTTTGAATACCGCCAGCGGCAGGTATGGACCTGTTTTGAATAGGGTTGGTATTGGATTCATAAAAATCGAGGGTACCGGTAATCCTGTTCTTCAGGATACCGAAGTCGACGGCAATATTTTTGGTCTTTGTTTTTTCCCAGGTAAGCAGGGGTAATGGCAACGTATTGGGGAAGTAACCGGTAGCAGCGACACCGCCCCAGTTATACAAACTACGATCGAGCGTACCGGAAGTAAGGTAAGGGTCGATAGCAGCATTACCCACCGAGCCATACCCTATTCGCAGCTTTAACTGATCAATAATGGTAGCACCCTTCATAAAATTCTCCCGGTCTATCCGCCACGCCAGGGCTGCCGAGGGGAATAACTCACCTTTGTGCCCATCGGCCAGTACGGATGAATTATCATTCCGCAGACTGAGCGTGAGCAGGTATTTGTCATCAAAAGTATAGTTCAAACGGCCAAGAAAGGAAGAGAGTTGGTATTGGCTGAAAGTGCCACTGCCAATCACCGTGCCTGTACCATTTTGTTGCAGGGAATACCATTTCTGGCTTTCGAAGTTGAGGGCTTCCGCGCTCATGGTATTGAACTCGTAGCGGTTCTTTACCAGTTCCTGGGCTGCCAGCAGGGAAATAGCATGTTTATCAGCTACGCGTAAGTCGTAGGTGAGCATGTTTTGTAATGTCCAGTTGAACCGGTTACGGGTAGTATAACTGCCATTGGCCGGACTGCCGCCTCTTACAGAAGACTGGCTGCCATTGAAAGTACCCTGGCGCTCATTGCGCAGGTCAATACCAAAAGCGCTTCTGAACTTAAGGCCTTTGTACAGCGTTACTTCGGCAAATACATTACCGAGCAGCCGGTTGATCCTTATTTCATTGAATACCGTATTGGCGTCATTCAACGGATTTACGATATTACCGTCATTGCCCGGATTGAAGATCAGCTTGCCGGTAGAATCATAAGGCTGCGCAATCGGCAACTGGCTGGAAGCGCCGCCATACATACTGGGTCCTACATTCTGAATCGCATTGGAATAATTGATACCGCCACCTATATTGATGACCTTATTAGGCCTGAAATCATTACTGAGGCTAAAGGTGTAACGGGTATAATCCTGTCCGTATTCAATACCCTTCTGGTTAAAGTAGCCACCGGAAAAGGCAGTGCGGAAACGATCAGATCCGCCGGTGAGGGAAATATTATGATTCTGTGTAACGCCTGTTCTTAATGCGCCATCCTGCCAATCGTAATTAATCACTTTAGAAGGATCGTAAATAGCTATACTATCCAATACAGGCAGCTTCAGGTTTTGCAACAAAGCCCTCTCTTCGGCTGTGGTAGCTCTTTTAGCGGCAACCAGCGCAGCTTCATTGATCCAGCTATAACCATTGGCCACGGCACGCCAGGTATAGATATCTCCGCGTGTTTTGAATAAGTTGAAATCAGACACCGGGTCAGGAAAATACAACTGGTTGGCATTGGAAGTGCTAAGGCTGGAATTATAGGACTTGGACGCTATAAACCCATCCCTTTTCAATTGCGCCCATTCCTGTCCATTAAATACATCGAGCGGCACCAGTATTTTCTCCAGGGAAACAGCACCACTGTAATCTACTGAGATCCTGCCTGAACGGCCTTTTTTGGTAGTGATCTGTATAACGCCATTGGCTCCCCTGGAACCGTAAATGGCGGTAGCAGATGCATCTTTCAATACATCGATCGTTTCTATGTCAAGCGGGTTAATATCATCGATGGTATTCTCAGGAGCCAGCGGAATACCGTCCACTACATATAAGGGATTGTTATTAGCCTGCAAAGAACGGTTACCCCTGATCCGGATCGTAGAGCCGGAACCAGGACGGAAGGAACTTTGGGAGGCCACCAGGCCGGGCACCCTTCCCTGTAAAGCCTGCGAAACGTTGGTAACCGGTACCTGGCGTATCTGTTCAGTCCCTACAGAGGCAATAGCCCCGGTTACATCACTTCTTTTACGTGTTCCATACCCGATAACTACCACCGATTCCATCTCTTTATTATCAGCAGCCAGAATGATGCTTACATTATTCCGGTTATTGAGCTTGTACTCCTGCGTTTGATACCCAATATACGTTATCGTTAAAGTAACATTGCCATTGGGAACCTGCAGGGTAAAAGCGCCTTTGTCGTTGGTGGTGGCAGAAACACCGGTACTTTTTACAGCGACCGTTGCTCCGATCAAGGGCTCTGTTCTTTCATTGATAATGGTACCCGTAATAATTGTATCATACTTAATATCTGCCATTCCGGCAATCGTATGATGTGGGAAACCTTCTTTAAGGGGTGAGAAATGGGGGATGTTGGCAAAAACTGATCGGGAACATACACCGGTGCACAACAGGGACATGCAAATCCAGGTGTAGAATTGGCTTTTTTTCATACAGCAATTAATTTAATAGCAAGTTTTAGCGGTCGTTACGAAGCCTAAATTAAACAGCTCCAATTGCATAATCATCCTGAACTATCCTGATTATGCATTTTTATGTGTCATTTTAACCTATTTACTGTACTGACAAGTCCCAGAAAGCAGCCGGGGCCTCAAAATGAGAATGGCAGGACGCTTCAGGACGGTTGCTGCAACGCAAAAGTTAATTTTATTACCGGATTAGTGTAATTCTGACGATTATGTGATGCATTGCTTTTCATGCTTTTGCTAATTCCGTAAACAAAATATTAACCCGAACCAAACTTGCTTGCCATGCTACACTTTGACTGCCAAAGCCATGCTTCAATGGCTTTTTACCGGGCTCCTCTGTTGATCTCTCCTTTTATTGTTTCCCGAAACAATACGCTTATCAATCATCATTCCCAAAGAAAGTTTATTCGATGTACTACAACCGGCTATCGTTACCCGGGCAGTATCCCTGCATGTAACTAATACTATTACTGTCATCATTCCACGGTAAGCAATGCCAGAGGGTATCACTTACCTTATCCTGACCGTACACTTGTCATTGCACCCTATCACTCCACCATTTATAGTTCGCTTTCAAAAAGAAAAACGACAATTTCTATGTACAAGCTTCTACAAAAGATGCTCCTGGCAATAACACTTGTGTTACTACTGACGGGCTGTCGAAAAAAGGCATTTGATGAGTATTATGGACGTCCCGACTCACTCGAACCACCCATCTACCAGCAACTGGCTGCCAGGGGCAATTTTAAACACCTGCTCACAGCCATCGACAAAGCAGGTTACAAAAATACCCTGGGTGCAGCCGGATACTGGACTTTCTTTGCTCCCCACGACTCTGCCTTCCAGGTATACTTTGCGGCCAATGGCATCAATGGTATGGATCAACTGGACAGTAATGCCTGCCGCCAGATCGTTACCTATTGCCTGGTATACAACGCGTATAAGAAAGAACGGATAGGCGACTACCAATCCAATACCGGATGGATGGCTGCCAACGCTTTCAGAAGACGCACGGCCAATTATACCGGCGTATATAATGGCCTGGACACAAGCGGCAAACCATTGAAAATGATTGCCTCCAATCGCAATGGAGTGAACTACTACATGGAGACCGATAACAACTATAAGCAGATTCCCTATTTCGTAGACAACTTCATGACGGCCAGGAACCTTACAGCCGCCGACTACAACTATTTCTATCCCAACACGCCCTATACAGGATTCAATGTGGCAGATGCAGTGGTCACAGAAAAAGACATTCCTGCCGAAAACGGGGTGATCCATGTAGTTAATAAAGTGATCACTTCTTTACCATCAGTTGATCAGTACCTGGCCGGTAAGCCGGAATACAGCAAGTTCAAAAAGATCTTTGACAGGTTCCTGATCCAATACGTGCTAAACAGTGTAGCCACTACCCGTTATCAGAACGTAACAGGCAGTCCGGACCAGGTATATACCAAGGTATACAACCCATTACTGGCTTTTGCATTGAACAATGAGAACTTCCTGAAAGCACAGGAAAATGACGCGCAGAGTAATAGCTACAGCATTTTTGTACCCACTAATGATGCATTGGACAATTACCTCAACACCGTGCTGCTGGAACATTATACCAGCCTTGAAAGCATGCCCATTAGCATCATTTACGATTTCATCAATGCCCATCTATGGCAAAATGCCGTATGGCCCAGCAAGTTTAAGACCACGCTCAATTTCGTGAACGAAGAAGCCCGCTTTGATCCGGCCACCAATGTAGTAGACAAGAAAATATTGAGCAATGCTTTTTTCTACGGCACCAACAAAGTACAGGAAGCCAACGTGTTTACCAGCGTATACGGAAAAGCCTATCTCGATCCTAAATATTCCATGATGATCTCGCTGTTGAATATGGAGTTGAAATTTCAGGTATCCAATATCTACCGCGACTATACGCTGTTCCTGATCACCGATGAAATGTTTAACAAAGCCGGGTATTTTGCAGACCCCTCTGTAAGCAAGGATCTGATCGATCAGTGGCGCTATACGCCCCCTGCAGGCTCTACCATACCGGCCGCAGCAGGCAGTACTGCACGTAACAGGCTGCTGCGTATCCTGAATATGCACGTGATCCCGCAACGTATTTTGAACAACCTTTCGGGCGAAGGGGTGGCAGCAGGCTATGGGGGCGAGTTCATCGCTTATAAGAACAATACCATCTATGCTCCCGGGAATGTAGACTCCAATAACGTAGTGAAAATATTGGACAGCAAAACCGCCAGGAACGGGATCGTGTATTATACCGATCGCATCATGGAGTTCAGTGAGGCAGCTGTGGGCAAACATATAGAGGCGCTGGGCACCCCCGCAGGATCGGCTTACAATGCCTTCTGGCAATACCTGAAAAATTCTGTGTTGTGGAACAATACGACCAAGGAGATACTGGGTGTAACTGGCGGAACATTTTATACCTTGTTCATTCCCAATAATGCAGCCATTCAGCAGGCAGTAACAGATGGCTTCCTGCCCAAAAAAGCAGATGGCACTCCCAACTTTGCCCCTACCCTCCCGGCAGAACAACTGCAGGTATTCAAGTTTATCAATTATCACTTCCTGAATAAAAGGATCATCGCGGCAGATGGTGTGGAAAGTGGTGCTTTTGAGACCATCCTCAAAAAGAACAACGGCGATCCTACTACCATATTTGTAAACAATACGCCGGGCAACATCACCCTGAGTGATATGGAAAGCCGGACGGCGCATGTGATCTCCACACCGGGCACTTACCTCAGCAACCGGTGTATGATCCACCTCACGGACAACTATCTAAAATTCATCGACTAATTACTCCAAATCATATTGCAAATGAGGAAGTATTTTGAAAAAGCCTGTTGCGCACTGATCCTGTCAGCCACCTGCTGGCTGGCCGGTACGGCGCAAACGCCTGCTGCTACGGATAATAAACACATCATCCGTGGTAAAATTACCGACCGAAAAAACAAAGAACCTATTACAGGGGCCTCTGTATCTGAAATGGATGCAGATGGCCGTATCATAAAAGGAGCAGCTACTGATATTGAAGGGAATTATGTGCTCCGGATCACCAATCCCAAAAACAAGCTCTCTGTTTCCTACGTAGGGTACAAAACGACCAGCCAGGCCATCAACGAACGCACCACTATCAACTTCCAACTGGAAGCGGGAGCCGGGGCCGACCTGGAAGAAGCGATCGTAGTGGCCGCCCGCCGCGTAGACAATGGTATGGGACAAAAAGCAGAAAGGAATATGACCACCGCTGCCTCCCGCGTCAATGCCAAGGACATGGAAGAAATGTCCTCTGCCAGTATCGACCAGGCATTGCAGGGACGTATGGCCGGGGTGGACATTACCGCTACCAGCGGCGATCCCGGCGCGGCCATGAACATACGCATCCGTGGTATTTCCTCCATCAACTCTACCGGTACCCCCCTGATCGTAGTGGATGGTATGCCTTACGAAACAGAAATACCCGGTGACTTCAATTTTGGAACAGCGGATGAACAAGGCTATGCGCAGCTATTAAATATATCGCCGGCCGATATCAAAGAGATCACGGCTTTAAAGGACGCTGCCGCCACGGCGGTATGGGGTAGCCGGGCAGCCAATGGCGTACTGATCATTACCACCAAGCGCGGCAGCCGTGGCAAACCAAGTATTACCTATACTTTTAAAGGCGCCGCCTCTATACTGCCCAAAGCGATCCCCATGCTCAATGGTGACCAGTATTCCACACTGATCCCGGAAGCTTTTATGAACCGCATGGGTACTACCATGAACCCATCGGTCAGGGAGTTCAACTATGATCCCAACGATCCTTACTGGTACCACAACTACAGCAACAATGTGAACTGGGTAGATGCCATCAGCCAACAGGGCTTTTTGCAGGATCATACCATCTCCATGACAGGTGGTGGTGAAAAAGCCAAATATTTTGCCTCTGTGGGCTATTTTAATCAAACCGGCAACACCATCGGTACTGCCCTTACCCGGATCAATACGCGGATCAACCTGGATTACACGATTTCAGATAAGATCAAAATATTCACCAGTATTGCCTACACGCATACCGACCAGGCCCGCAATTACTTTAACACGGACAACAAAAGTGAGGGTGCTATCCGTAATGTAGCCTACCTGAAGATGCCCAATATGAGTGTTTTTGAATATGATGAGCAGGGCAACCTCACCCCCAATTATTTTTCACCGGCTTCCAATGTGCAGGGACAATACGCCCGTATCTACAACCCGGTAGCGATGGCCAGCCTGGCCAAACTAAATGTATTGGGAGAAAGGATCGTACCCCGCTTCCAGATCGATTATTCTATTGTCAAAAATTTACTGCGCGCCACTTTCGATGTACAATTTGACATCAACAATACGAAGAACAACAGCTTCCTGCCTCAGCTGGCCACCGGCCGCCCCAATACGGAAACGGTCGTGAACAGGACCTACGACGGAGACATTGACCTGTTTGGCGTAACTACCCGCAGCAGCTTGTTCTTTACTCCCCGGTTCAGGAATGAGGACCATGTTTTCTCCGGTAGCTTTAATCTTTTTACCGGCGACAACAAAGCAGTGAACCAGGAGCTGATGACCTCCAATACGGCTTCTTCCCTGCTGGTTGACCCTTCTGCGCCCTCCCGTACCCAAAACCAGGAACTGGCAGCCGTATCCCGTATCTCACAAACCAGAACAGTGGGAGCGGTACTGATCGCCAATTACAGTTTTAAAGACAAATATCTTTTTGAGGCCACCCTGCGGGGCGATGGCAACTCACGCTTTGGTCCCGACTATAAGTATGGTTTATTCCCCGGCGGCTCTTTGCGCTGGCGTATTTCGGAAGAATGGTTCTTTAAGAAGATCAAACAGCTGGATGATCTTAGCTTCCGCTTAAGCTATGCACTCAGCGGCAATGCGCCCCGGTCGGACTATTCCTTTTTCAATACCTATAATACCTATGCCTGGAGTTACCTTGGCCAGAGTGGTGTATATCCCTCCAGGCCCGAACTCAAGAACCTTCGTTGGGAAACCGTTCACGGCGCCAACATTGGTATGAACATCTCCCTGTTCAAAGCACGTGTACGGGCTGATATTGACGTGTACCGCAACCGTACCACGGATCTTTTTTCAGATGCCCTGGCGATACCTACCCAGAATGGTTATAATTCTTTAAGTATGAATATCGGCACCATGGACAACCGGGGCTGGGAACTGGCTATCTGGACTACTCCTTTTAAGAATAAGACCTGGACCATCGGTTTCAACTTCAACATATCACAAAACCAGAATATCATCCGTGAAATATCTGAGTATGCCGCCAACAGTAAAGGAAATGTAGGGGCCAATGGTGAATACCTGCGCCTGTTGCAGATCGACAATCCTTTTGGATCATTCTATGGTTACAAATACAAAGGCGTGTACAAGGATAAGGAGGCTACCCTGGCCACATCGGCCGGCGGTAAACCCATCATCGGCCCCAATGGCCAACAGGTGTATATGCGCTTCAACTACCCCAATGTAGATTACACTTTCCAGCCCGGTGATGCCATGTATGAGGACATCAACCATGATGGCAATATCAACTACATGGATGTGGTATACCTGGGCAACAGCAACCCTACGCTGGTAGGAGGTTTTGGACCCACATTCTCCTACAAGAATAAAATAAGTCTGTCGGCCTACTTCAATTTTCGCTACGGTTATGAAGTGATCAATGGTACCAAGATGAATACGACCAATATGAACAGTTTTGATAACCAAAGCACGGCGGTATTACGCCGCTGGCGCAAAGAAGGGGATGTAACGGATATTCCCCGTGGCATTATTGCAGGTGGTTATAACTGGCTGGGCAGTGACCGCTATGTGGAAGATGCTTCTTTCCTCCGGTTCCGTACGGTAACTGCCAGGTATGTATTTGACGGAAAGTTGTTGAGCAGACTGAAAATGAAAACCCTCAGCGCTTTCATCACGGCAGAGAACCTCATTACCTGGACCAAATACACCGGACAAGACCCCGAAGTGAATGCCCGCGGCGCTGACATTTTCCGCCTGGCCATTGACTATTCTATGACGCCTCCTTCCAAAACATTTACGATCGGCCTTGTAGCAGGCTTCTAAATTCTTACATACATGAAAAAACTATTTATTTATATATCGATCCTTACGCTTCCGGCCTGGTTTGGCTCCTGCAAGAAGTGGCTCGACCTCCAACCCCAGGATGGCATCGTGCGGGAAGAATTCTGGAAAACAAAAGAACAGGTGGAATCGGCTGTTATAGGTATCTATGCTTCCATGCTGGGCAGCACCTCGGGCGATCGTTCGCTGCCGGAATACATGTTTATATGGGGCGAAGCCCGGGCCGACATGGTATCGCCAGGCTTCCGCGCCAGCACAGAGGAGCAGGATATTGTAAACCTCAACATGTTATCTACCAACAGTTTTACCAACTGGCGCTCATTTTACCAAACCATCAATTACTGCAATACAGTAATAGACCTGGCGCCCGCCGTATTGAAAACTGACAATACTTTTTCACAAGACCAGCTTAACCGCGCTACCGCAGAAGCGCTGACCATACGCGCCCTGATGTATTTCTACCTCGTGCGCAGTTTTGGTGAAGTGCCTTTAAGGTTAACTGCCACGATAAGCGATAAAGACGTAACACCACTTGGCAAAACGAACCGTGATTCCATTCTGCTACAGATCGTGAGCGACCTGAAGAAAGCTGAACCTTCCCTGCCCCTTACCTATGGGAGTAAGAGTTTCGACAAAGGCCGCGTTACCCGCTATATGGCCAATGCCTTACTGGCTGATGTTTATCTGTGGATGGATAAATACACTGACTGTGTAACTGAGTGTGATAAGATCATCAATTCGGGCAGGTTTGGACTGGTGCAGGCATCCGAATTCTTCAACAGCGTATTTTATGAAGGCAATTCCAACGAAGGAATTTTTGAGTTGCAGTATGATGCACAAAAGTTGAATAACTTTTATTTCATGCACACGCCCTCCAACCGCCGCTGGGGCGCCGCCTTCCACATCAGCGAAGAAGTATACGGCATTGACCTGGTCAATTCCGTACCCATATCGGATGTACGTGGTGATAAGACCTCTTTCCGCGGCACTGATTTCTCTATTTGGAAATATGTGGGCGCAGATAATGCAGGCGACAATTTCAGGGCACTGGACCAATCATTTGCCCACTGGATCATTTACCGGTATGCCGACATACTGCTGTTGAAAGCCGAAGCCATCAATCAACAGGATAAACCATTGGAAGCTTCCCGTATAGTAAAGACCATTCGCCAACGGGCCAATGCACTGGACCTGTCGATCATGGACAGTACCAGCAAGAATGCTATGACGGGTTTCATCCTGGAAGAAAGGCAAAGGGAACTGGCCTTTGAAGGCAAGCGCTGGTACGATGTGCTGCGCAATGCCAAACGCAATAATTATGAGGGTATGCAATACCTGCTTACCATGGCTGGTGTGAGTATTCCTTCCGACAGATTGCAGGCAGCCCTCAGCAAGCTACGGGATAAGAACAGCCACTACTTTCCCATTTTTACCTATGAACTGCAAACCAACCGGCTACTGACACAAAATCCTTTTTATAAATAATTAATACCGCTCGTTTATGAAGCAGAAAAATGCCTTACTGGCTATTTCCATTCTGATCTCCCTGTTTGCGGGCCTTATCGTAAGCGGCTGTAAGAAACAGCAATTCAGGGAAGACACCACAACCGATGTCAATATTGTGGGCTACCTGGAAAAGAACATTGACTCCTTTTCGCTCTTTAAACAAATACTGGACAGGACAGACAATAGCGCCTTCCTCAATGCCTATGGCTCCTATACCTGCTTTGCTCCTACCAATGGTGGTATAAAAGCATGGCTGGCGGCTACCAACACAGCCTCGGTAGATGCTGCTGATATCAATGTCCTCAAGGAACTGGTGAAGTTTCACCTCTTGTCCGACACTGTAAGCACTGCCGCCTTTAAAGATGGCAGGCTTCCGGTACCTACCATGCAAAGCCAGTTCCTGATCACCGGTGTTTCTTTTAAGGACGGCAGTTCCAGTTATACCGTCAACAGGCAGGCCGCCGTGCTGCGGTCCAATATCAAAGTAGGTAATGGCATCATTCATGAAATTGATCATGTGCTGGTGCCGTCCAGCAAAACCATTGCCCAGCAACTGGAAGCCAATCCTAACTTCTCCATCTTTGTGGAAGCCATGAAGGCTACGGGCTATTATACCCTGCTGAATACAGTGGACCCTGACACCGCCAAAAGATGGATGACGGTAATAGCAGAAAGCAACCAGGCCCTGGCCGACAGCGGATTCGCTTCATTTGCAGCGCTGAAAACAAAATATTCCAATACCGGTGATCCGGCTAATACCGCCGACAGCCTGCATATCTATATGGCCTATCATATTCTACGGGATATTAAGTTCCTCGGAGATATCATCAATGCTTCCACGCACCAGACCTTGCAGCCACAGGAAGTGATCAGCACACAGCTCATCAACCAGGATGTAGTGGTCAATGAAGATATATTTGATGGCATACTGGAGAAAGGGGTATTGCTTACCCGCAATATCAGCGACAATGCCGCCACCAATGGCGTATGGCACCAGGCCGCTGCCCACTACATGACCAAATTCCGTAAACCCGCAGCGGTGTTCTGGGACCTTTGTTCCTTTCCGGAGATCATGAAGCTGCCTGCTTATTACAAAAAACAGAACTACAACTTCGTACGGCAGAATGAACTCGACAAACCCATTAAGGATATCGACTGGGAATTTAAGTCGGCGAGTACCACTTTAACTTACTTCTACAGCACATCCAGTTCGCTGGGTATTTATCAATACAACAACGATTGCCTGGTATTACCATTGGGCGCCCCCAGCAGGGCTACCTGGTTTGAATTTACCACGCCTGTGATCATCAAAGGCCGCTATAAGGTATGGATATGTTACAACGCCCGCAATGCGGTGGTGTGTAATGTACGGGTGAATGGGGACCTGATGCAACGGCCTGTGAACCTGGGCGAGTTCAGACCAGCCGGGTCGGACGCGGAACTTGAATCGATCGGCTGGAAACGCTATATAGAATCCACCGGCTCCAATTCGGGTTATTATGTTTCCCGTCTCGTAGGCACAATAGATATTAAAACGACAGAAAGGCATAAGCTGCGCCTGGAAACCATATCGGGCACCAATGCCAGCAATTACCTGGATATGATACACTTCATCCCGGTAGACCAAAACCAGCTAGTGCCACGCTTCAGGCCAGATGGCACTAAAGTGTATTAATGGTATTGACAGAACGCCTGTAAAAATGAATTCTAAATCAAGCAACTAATGCCAAGCAAGATATATAAATCATTACTGACCCTGGCCACGGCGGGGCTGTTGTTATCCGCCTGCAAAAAATGGGATGACCACAATGCGATCACCGACGCCAATGTCGACAAAGACCTCTTCACGCAGATCAGCGAAAATACCAACCTCAGCAAGTTTACAGAGCTGCTCATTAAGACGGGCTATGATAAAGTAATTGCTTCCTCAAAGACGTTTACTGTATTTGCCCCCACCAATGCAGCCCTGGCTACGCTGGATCCCGCCATAGCCAATGATGGACCGAAGCTGCGTCTTTTTGTGGCCAACCATATTGCCAACCAAACCTGGCAAACCAATGCGGCTATCACTCCCTTGCGCCTGAAAATGCTGAGTGACAAATACAATAATATGCTGGGCAATAAACTGGAGGATGCCACCATCGCAGAAGCAGACCATTATGCCAAAAACGGCGTATTCCATATTATCGATAAGCTGGTACCTGCACTGCCCAATACCTGGGAATTTATTGAATCAAACCCGGAGGCTCCTTCCAAACAAAAAGATTACCTGCTCTCGCTTTTCCGTAATGTATTCGATACTACCAATGCTGTACAGATCGGCGTAGACCCTGCCACCGGTAAGCCTATTTATCAACCTGGTACAGATTCTGTAAAGACCAACCTGTTCTGGCGTAATGTATATGACCTGAGGGATGAAAAGAAACAGTACACTTTATTTGTATTGGCCAATGATGCCTGGGATACGGAAGTAACGAAGTACAAGCCTTTTTATGTGACCGGCTCCGACGACAGCACAGTCAACCTGGCCAACTGGTCGGTAGTGAAAGACTTTGCCATAGAAGGGGTCTATGATGCAGCCACCATTCCCGATACCATCCTCTCCAAATTCAATATTAAAGTAGGTATCGAAAAGAGCGCCATTGCCAAAACAGTCAAGACCAGCAATGGTGTGGTCTTTATCATGAACAAAATAGCCGTAAGGCCCATAGACAAATATCCGCCCCTTGTAATACAGGCAGAAAACTACAATACAGTCAGCAATGACCGCCGGGGCAATACCTATTTCCGTGAAAAGTACAACCCGGTCACCGGGTATGATTTCAGGGATGTACTGGTATACAATCATGGTGTTGCCCTGTTCAACCTGGGTTATCGCCTGAGCGGAATGCCTTCCATAAAATACAAAGCCTATTGGGTAGCCGTGCACGACAATATCAATGGCAGTACAGCCACCTTTACCCAGAAACTGGGCATTGGTACGGCAACCTCCACACTGCTGCCTTATGTTACTGTTAACCTGAACAATTATAATGAGGTGTACCTGGGTGAATTTCCGTTGACGGTTTACAACCCTACGTTGATGATCTACCTCACAGCCTTCAACGGCACAGCGGCAATAGCCAACACCCTTGTATGTGATTATATCAGGCTGGTGCCTGTTTTGTAAAACCTATTTCGTTTTTTGACACAATACCATGACGATGCTTATAATAAGAAGATATATCAGAAAAACGGCGGCTGTGTCGGCATTTGTGCTGGTGACGGGCACCCTGGCAGCGCAAACAGACTCCGCTGCCACCGACTCCAATATCATCAAGCTGATCGTAAAACCCGTAGAGAAAAAAGGGGTACCGGTTTCCGGTACGATCACCGATGCAGTGAATGGAAAGGGCATACCAGGCATTCAAATTAAAATAGACGATTTTTCCGCGGCCATTACAGATGACCAGGGTCATTTTACCATCATTGCGCCTTCCTATACTGCTACACTGACGATCGAAGGCGAGGGGTATGATACAAGACGGGTGCCGCTTAAAGGCAGGAACACCATCCAGGCAGCCTTGCTCGATGATGCGCATGAATCATTTCATGAGCCCGTAATCATGCCCCTGGGACCAAAAACAAAAGGCTATGTGACAGCCGCTACCGGCCAGTACAACCTCAATGCCTCCTGGGCGCAGCCGGGTGAAATGGCAGATGGTATCTTACAAGGCCGCATTGCAGGCTTGCATGTGATCCGCCGCTCCGGTACACCGGGCGCCGGCGCCAGTTTATTCTTACGTGGTTATAACTCACTCTATGGCACCAACAAACCATTGATCGTAGTAGACAATATGTTGTATGATGCAGAGAACTACGGAGAAAGCATCATTGCCAACACCTATACCAATCCACTGGCCCTGATCGACGTAAAGGACATTGACAACATTACCGTACTGAAAGACGCTTCCAGTATTTACGGTACCAAAGGCGCCAATGGGGCCATTATCATTACTACTTCCCGTACAAAGAACCAGGCTACCCGCATTGACTTTGCTGCCTATACAGGCTTCAATACAGCCCCCAACAACCTGCCGGTGATGAATGCGGATGACTACCGCATTTACCTGAGTGAGGTACTGCAGAGCAAGGGACTGAGCAGCACGGCCATCGCTTCGCTACCCTATATGAATGATGATTCCAAAAATGCAGACTATGCCCGCTATCATTACAATACCGACTGGCAAAAGCAGGTATTGAAGAGCAGCGTGAACCAGAACATTTTCCTGAAAGTAACGGGGGGTGATAATATTGCCACTTATGGCCTCAGCATGGGTTATTCAGGCAGCCGGGGGGCGGTACGGGAAACCGATCTCACACGCTACAACACGCGATTCAATGCGGTATTTAATTTCACAAGGCGCTTTACCGGCACAACCAACCTGGCTTTTACCTACAATGAACAAAACCTGAAAGACCAGGGTATTTCCGACAAAACAGCGCCCTTGTTCCTGTCCTGGACAAAAGCACCGTTCTTAGGAGCCAACGAGGTAAATAATGAAGGTATAGAGTCGCCCAACCTGGCCGATACAGATATCCTTGGTATCAGCAATCCCGCAGTCATCATTGCCAATATGCAGGCATACAATAAATACTATCGTTTTGCCGGCTCCTTTGGTTTTAAATACGATATCTCCAAAACACTGAACGCCAGTACCATGGTGGGCGTAGTGTATGACAAAGTGCGGGAGAATTTCTTTGTACCGCGCAAAGGAGTAGCAGATGATACCCTTTCCAATGCAGTCGCAGATAGCCGGATGGGCACACAGGTAAAAAGGCTCTTTACCATTTACAACGATACAAGGCTGGAATACAACAGGCGCTTTAACCGCGAACATACCCTTACTGCCAACCTCGGTATCCGTTACCAGCACAACAAAGCAGAACAGGATTTTGCCAAAGGATTTAATTCTGCTACCGACGACCTGGTGAGTGTACAGAATGGACTGAATGCCCTTCGGCAGGTAGGCGGCGGTATTGGGGAATGGAATTGGCTGAATGCCTACTTTGGAGCAGAATATGGATATAAAGACAAATTATTCCTGACATTCAATGCTGCCATGGATGGTTCTTCCCGGTTTGGCAAACAGGCCGCGGATGGCATTGACATAGGCGTTAGTAAATTCCCGGTCATGCCTTCCCTGGGTGCAGCCTGGCTGATCTCTTCAGAAAACTTCATGGCGCATTCGCCCATTGACCTGCTTAAGCTAAGAGCTAGCTATAGCATAGCCGGCAATGATGACATAGGTAATTACAGTGCCAGACAAACCTATCGCTCACAGAACCTGTTGGGCGCTCAGGGCCTCCTGCGCAGCGGCATTGCCAATCCTGCGCTCCAATGGGAAACCAATCACAAGGCCAACCTGGGTGTGGATTTAGCTTTCTGGAATGAGCGGGTGGGCCTGAGCCTGGACGCCTACCACACGCAAACTGATAATATGCTGGTGTATGAAGCACTGCCTTCCCCTTCCGGATACAAAACCATACTCACCAATGGGGGTAAGATGCAGAATACAGGTATTGAAGCCAGCCTGAACGTACGCGTGCTCAACACCCGCAATCTCAGCTGGGATGCCAGTATCAATATGGCCACTTATAAGAATAAGATCAAAGCCGTTCCCAACGACCGGTTCACAACAGACTATGCCGGCGCTACGATGCTCACTGCGGTGGGACGACCGGCCAATCAGTTTTATGGCTATACCGCCCAGGGTGTGTTCACTTCCGATGCAGAAGCCGCAGCAGCAGGCCTCACCAAGAAGAATGCAGACGGTTCATTTAGCTCCTTTAAAGGAGGTGATGTACGTTTTGCAGATGTAGACAACAATAAGATCATTGATGAGAACGACCGGCAGGTGATCGGCGATCCCAACCCGGCATTGTTTGGTGGCTTCAATAACCGGCTCATCTGGAAACGTTTTGAGTTGGGTGTATTGTTCACCTTCAGCCAGGGCAATGATGTATTCAATTATGTACGTTATCGCCTGGAATCACTCAGCGGCATCAACAACCAGTTGGAAAGTGCCCGGAACCGCTGGCGCGGTAATGGTCAGGTAACCAATACACCCAAAGCTACCTGGGGTGATCCGATGGGCAATAGCCGCTTCAGTGATCGCTGGATAGAAGACGGCTCTTATATCCGCCTGAGAACCTTGTCCCTGCAATACAACCTGCCATTAAAGCCCAATGGGTTTCTAAAGAATGCCAGTGTATATGCCACCGGTACCAACCTGTTTACGCTTACGGAATACAAAGGATATGATCCTGAGTTCAGTGCTTCCCCCAGTGTGTTTGCACAGGGCATCGACACGGGATTGGATCCTTTGTACCGGACTGTAACCCTGGGTGTGCGGGTAGGGTTGTGAGTTGGTTGATTAGTTGACAGGTTGAAAAGTTGATAGGGTAATGTTTTGATTCCAATTCGTGTAATTCGTAATAATTCGTGTTAAAATGAAAAATAAGTTCTCTTTTAAAGCAATATTACTGGCGGCGATGGTGACGGCTACCCTAAGCGCCTGTAAAAAAATGTTTGATATCAATCCGGGTACGGAACTCGATGCCAGCCAGATGTACCGGAACGTATACGATGCCGATGCAGCAGTAATGGGCATCTATGGTAAATTCATGAGCCTGGCCGACCGGTATATCATTTTAAATGAACTGCGCGGCGACTTGCTGGAGTATACCACCAATGCAGATGAGAACCTGCGGCAGATCAGCACGCACAATGTAAAGCCCGAAAACCCGTATGCAAGCCCACGGCCTTTCTATGAACTGATCCTGAACTGCAACGATGTGCTGAAGAACTTCCTGATCATGCGGGAAAAGAATACCATGAAAGAAGCAGAGTTCAACCAGCGCTATTCGGATATTGCCTGCCTGCGTTCCTTTCTGTACCTGCAGCTGGGCATCCATTACGGCGATGAAGTGCGTTATGTAACAGATCCATTGGAAACCATAGATGCTGTTAAAGACGAGAGCCGGTTTCCCAAAGTAAAGTTTGACGACCTGCTGGACAGCCTGATCACGTTCACCGAAAAGATCCCTTTCAGAGACCCCTATCCTACCGGTACCACGCTGAATATTACACTGGACGGGCACCCCAGCTCCTACTTTTTTATCAACAAGAAATGCCTGCTGGGCGATCTGTACCTGTGGAAAGGGAATTATTACCAGGCAGCAACCTATTACCGGCAGGTAATGGAAACCGCTACTGTAGGAAGCCAGGGTACCACTTATTATACCCGTTATAAACTGGGCTGGAGCACCGACATTAATTCTTATGTTGCCTATACAAGGGCGGGGGATGCCTCCTCTCTCAATTTTACAGATGGCTGGCGTTTATTATTCGAGGGGCCATACGATGATCGCTTTTCGCGGGAATGGATATGGGCATTACCTTATGACAGCCGGTTTAGCCCGGATAATCCGTTGATCAAATTGTTCTCTCCTGTTAACGGCAGTTACCTGGTAAAACCTTCGCAGGAGATTATTGACAACTGGAAAGACCAACAGCAAAAGCCTGTCGCCATAGCTGGCACAGGAGGTGGTATTCCTTACGATGCCCGCGGGGCCCTGAGCATAAAGAGTATTGGGGGACAACTGGTGGCCATGAAGTTTTTGTATAATTATCTTAATTATGCCACCGGATTACCGGTTAATCCTCTGGTTAAAAACGGCAAATGGTTCTTATTCCGGCAAACGCATCTACACCTGCGTTTTGCAGAAGCTACCAACCGCAATGGCTATCACCGGTTGGCCTATGGTTTTATCAATGCAGGTATTGGCGGCGCCTACCCGGTACCTGCCAATACACCCAATGTTACGCCGTATCAAAACACCCTGGCCTATCCGGCGCCTTATAATTTCGACGCCCGCAATGGCGAGATACCCTATTTCAGGAGTGACTGGTACCGGCATATTGGCATCCGCAGCAGGGCACTGCTGGTGGATGACGTAGTACCTGCCGGTTCGGACAGTGCTACCTATATCGAAAACAGCCTGTTGAATGAGGGCGCGCTGGAGAATGCCTTTGAAGGCACCCGCTGGCCCGACCTGCTGAGGATAGCCCGCCGCCGCAATGACCCGGCTTTTCTGGCCAATAAAGTGTATTCAAAATTGCTGAAAGACGGCGTTCCGGATGCAGAAGCAGTCAAACAAAGATTGATGGACAAGCAGAATTGGTACCTGCCTTTTAAATTGTAATGTCAGGCTGAGCCGCCCTTTAAGGGCGACCCACCCTTAAGACGCCTTCGACAAGCTCAGCCTGACATGCGTTAAGGAGAGACCAGGTATTTTGCCCCTTTAGGGGCTCTAGCTTTGTAGAGATCATATCAAAGTGTATTCATGCCCCTTTAGGGGCTACCCTCAAACCGGGCTCACAATAAACTAAAAAGCAAGCTGCGTAGAACAGCTTGCTTTTTTTTGAGCTACGGGAAAGCCTGCATAAAATATTGGCTATTTATGAGGAGTGATTAGTTTAGTATTTCTGTTTCAACCTCCGCAGAAAAGGAACCAGCATGGGCACCCACTTTTTGTAACGCCTGTATTGTTCGCCAAAATGGGCAACCAGGTCACGCTCTTCGAATTGAATGGCTACCAGTATATATACCGTAGTAAGGATGGCAAACAACAAATGGGCCATTGTCATGGTAGGGGTAGCCCAAAATGCGATCATAAAACCCAGGTATAGCGGATGACGCACCATTTTATAAAACAAGGGAAGCCTGAAAGGCAACGGCTCATAAGCCTTGCCCTTAAAATACAGCCATACCTGGCGCAGACCAAACAGGTCAAAATGGTTGATGAGAAAAGTACTGGTAAACACGATAGACCATCCGCTGAGATAGGCAATAGACAATACCGCCTTAAGTCCGCTATGCTCCACATTCCAGACAATTCCCCCCATGGGCTGCCACTGCCACATCAGCAGGATAAGGCATAGACTGGCCAGCAATACATAGGTGCTGCGTTCCAACGGCGCGGGTACATACCTCGTCCACCATTCCTTAAAGGCAGGCCTTGCCATAATGCTGTGTTGCAATGCAAACAGCAGCAGCAGGGAAGCATTGATCAATACAGCACTCATTAAGGAAGTGCGCGGTTCGCTATCAATAGATTTGGGTACAAACAGGTTCCCTACAAAACCCATGGCATACAGGATAGTGCCAAGAAACAGGCAGTAACAAAGAATACCATACAGCAAAAACAATACTTTCTTCATGGCTGATAAGAATTTATGCCGTTCAGGAACGGGCCGGTGATTGATTAAAAGAATAAAGGTTATTTTTATTAGTGCACTGCAAGATTAGAACAAGAACAGGCCCGAGAGATGCGTAGATTAGCAAAAGGACCTACATCCTGCGTACTATTGGCCATATTTTGAGGAAGGGGGAAATCCCGTAATGCCATGAAAAGTTGGAGCAGCCGGCTCAATATAAAGAGACATTTACACAGGAAATCAGGCCGTTTGATCAGGAAATGTTCTTTAACCCGGGAAAAAACGTGTATTTACATTCCGATAAGCCCAAGCCTTTGGCCCATGAAGTTATTGCCCATTATTTCATCCCTCTTCCTGGCAGTGACCTGCTGCCTGTTTCACTACTCAGTAGTGGGCCAGTATAAATTTGATAAAGCCGTTTACCTCAACAAAGAGCAGGGCCTGTCTGCCAACCATGTAAGGGGTATACAAAAAGGCCCGGATGGATTTATCTGGATCGCCACCCGCGAAGGGCTGTGCCGGTTCGACGGACAGCAATTCAAAACCTATAAAGAAGGGAGCGATCTGCGTTACTCCTTATATGATAATACCGTCAATGTCGTATTGCCCCTCGCCAATGAGGTTTGGGTAGCTACCAGCCAGGGCCTATCAGTACTCGATACGCGCAAGGGAACCTTCCGCCATTACCAGATCGGAGAAACAGGTAAAACAGATAGCCTGACAAAGGCTTTTAATTTTGGCATCAATTCACTCAACAAGGATTCCGCCGGCAATATATGGGTGGGTACCATTTACAATGGGGTGTGGCGGTACGACCGTGCAAGGGATAACTTCCGGCGCTATGCTTACCCTGCTGCTGCCTATCCCTTTATGGTGCCCGTATTGGGTTCCAACAGCAATATTCTCGCCATAGAACCCAACCGGAACAATGACTCCATTATCTGGGCAGGAACGCTTTCCGGTCTGCAGGAGATCAATCAGTATACCGGCGCTGTAAAATGGTATGTGTATCCTCAAAAGGATAAAGGCTACCAGATGGCCGTCAACGTTTTCCGGAGATTGTACCACCATACTGATGGATTGCTGTATGTAGGCAACTGGTCGGCAGGCGTCCAGGTCTTTGATCCTGCCACCGGCGCCTTACATCCATTACCTGCAAGCAGGCAGTGGCAGGCCGAACTAAATTCTGCCATTTTCAGTATTTTCCGGAAAAGCGATCATGAGATATGGATCACTACCCTTGGGGGATTGCTGGTATACGATACCCAACTGAAAGATGTGACCTGGGCGCGCCTCAACAATCCACAGAAAGACCTTTACTACGGTATCCATTGTATAGATGAGTACAACAGGATATGGTATGGCAATATTAATGGTATCCAATACTTTGATCCGGCCACGCAGCAGTTTACCAATTATTCTTTCATTGAACTCTATGGCATGGACTGGGCTTTCGCACAGTTTATCGTAAGCGACAAAGCAGGCAGGGTGATCACGGTATGCCCCATCCAGGCCAATGGGCTCTATGTGTTTGACAGGCAAACCACCAGTTGGACAAAGCTGCCCTTCAAAGGCCCGGCGCCTTTTACCAAACTACAGGTATATGGTTTTGCAGCATTACCGGATGGTAAGCTGGCTATTTCCGCCTCCGATGGATTATTTACCTACGATGTGCCTACCCGGCAGCTGGAGGCCATGAAACCACCACCTACCCGGTTTCATCAATGGCGCGATATCATTACCGACAAGCGGGGCCGTCTTTGGCTGGCGGCCGGCGCCGATGGATTGATCTGTTGGGACCAGCGTACGCATCAATACCGGAATTATACGAAATATATCTGGCCGGATGATTCTTCCAAACTGGCCGACCGGGTTGTCAACTTATATGAGGACAGCCGTGGCAATATCTGGTTTACCCGCAATGCAGGAATGGGGGTGTACCTGTCCGGCAAGGATAGCATTATCAACTTCCTGTACGCCCAGAACAAATCAAACAGCTTTCCCTTCGTTCACCGGTATACGGAAGACAGTGCCGGGCGGGTATGGGCAGCCAGCAATGCAGGCTGGCTGGGATATGCTTTATCCGCATCGCCTGAGAAAGGCATTGTATCGAAGATCTACCTGCCTGCAAAAAACGTGGATGGAAGAATATATTCTCTCACCAGCGATCGGCAGGGCAATATCTGGGGTTACAATGATAAACAGCTTTTCCGGATCAATTCGGGTGATACCAATATCACTACTTTCAATTTTCAGTATGGCATAAAGGAGGTTGACTTTTATCATTTCTCCTTTCTTCCCACCGGCGAAATGCTCCTGGGTGGCCGCAACAATATAGTACTGGCCAACCTCAAGGATTTTAAACGCAATGATGAAATACCTGTACCCTATATCAGCGACCTGCAGGTACTGAACCAGCCTTTCGCATTCCCAGCCTTGTTCAACGACACCGTGCTGGAGCTTTCCCACCAGCGCAATTTCTTTACCATTGGTTTTTCGGCGCAGGCTTATACCCTGGCCAATGAAGTACGGTTCCGTTACCGCCTGCAGGGCTTTGATGAATGGAAGGAAGTAACGGGCCGCAATGCCGTGAACTATACCAATGTGCCGTCCGGCACGTATACCTTCCAGCTGCAGGCAGCCAATAATGAAGGTATATGGAACCCTAAAATATTACAACTCACTGTCCATATTGCTACCCCCTGGTGGCAAACCTGGTGGTTCTATACCTTGTCTTCTTTACTGATCGGTGCAATTGTATACTGGTTGTACCGGTTCCGCATCAGGCAGGTAAGGAAGAAAGAACAATTGAAGACCCAATACGAAAAGAAGCTCGCCAATGTAGAGATGAGCGCCCTGCTGGCGCAGATGAACCCCCACTTCTTATTCAACTGTCTCAATTCCATTGATAGTTACATTATTAAAAATGAATCGAAGAAGGCCTCGGAATACCTGAACAGTTTTGCCCGGCTGATGCGGCTGATCCTGCAAAACTCCCGGTCCAATTACATCAGCCTGAAAGATGAGATGGAAACCCTGGAACTATACCTCCAGATGGAAGGGTTACGCTTCAGGGATCAGTTTCAATATGATATCAGGATCATTACACAAACCGATACGGGCTCTATTGTGATCCCTCCCATGCTGATACAACCCTATGTGGAAAATGCCATCTGGCATGGGCTGATGAACAAGAATGATGGTACAGATCGGAAAGTGGAATTGTTGGTAGAGGAACGGGACAATAACCTCTTTTGTGTAATCCAGGACAATGGCATCGGCCGGATAAAAGCACAGGTACTCAGGTCGCAGAAGCTTGCCGGCAAAAAAAGGTCAATGGGCATGCAGATCACGCGCGACAGGATGGAGATCATCAACAAACTGTACGATGTCAACACCAGTGTAACCATCACCGACCTGGTGGATGAACAGGGTAATGCCTTGGGCACCAAGGTAGAGCTGATGATACCATTGTAAGGGAGGAGGTATTAGCTTTTAGGTATTAGCTATTAGGCGTTAGCGCAGCAATCCTGGCCTGGCGAAGCAAACGATTCTGTATTCTGTATTCTAAATTCTGTATTCTCTAAATGTATTTCATATGATCAAAGCAGTTATCATTGACGATGAGCACCACAGCATTGAAACGCTGAAATGGAAGCTGGAAAATTATTGCCCCGAGGTATCCGTCATAGCTTCTTTTGAAAAGCCGGCGGAAGGGGTAGCCTGGCTCAAACAAAATGAGCCCGACCTGTTGTTCCTGGACATTGAGATGCCCATGCTCAATGGGTTTGATGTGCTGGAAGAACTGGGCAGGGAGATTGCCTTTGATGTGATCTTTACCACAGCCTACGACAATTTTGGTATCCAGGCCGTTAAGTGCAGCGCGCTGGATTACCTGTTAAAACCCGTACAGAATAAGGAGTTGAAAGAGGCCATCGAAAAGCACCAGCACAAAGCACAACGGAAAATACCGGCCGAGCAGGTAGAAGCATTACTCACCAACGTTCAGGCAGAGAAGAAAGGAAAGATGGGACGCATAGCCCTGGCCTCGAAAGAAAGCATTGAATTTGTAGATCCCCAGGTGATCATTTGTTGCGAGGCAAACAGCAATTATACCACGGTGTACCTGACCGATAACCGGAAAAAGGTAATATCACGCATATTGAAAGACTTTGAGGATATGCTGGCACCTTATCATTTTTTCAGGGCCCATAATTCTTACCTGGTCAACCTCAACCAGGTGCGCGAGTTTATCCGGGGTGATGGCGGCTACCTGGTGATGGAGAACAAGATGAAGATACCTGTATCAAAAAACCGACGGGAAGAATTGATGAACCTGCTGATGTAAGCGACTAACATCCTAAACCTATATGAAGTACCACTATGCAGGAAAACGGTAACATAAGAACGAAAGACGGCTGCACGATCGGCATGAATATCTATGTGCAGGATGCCACCCAGGGTAAGGTCATTCTGATCAGCCCCTCGGTACTGGCCACACAAATGCATTACCATGAACTGGCTGTTTTTCTCCAATCGAAAGGCTATCCGGTCATCACCTTCGACTATCGGGGTGTTGGCAGGTCGGCCCCTGAAACATTGAAAGGATTCAAAGCTGGTTTATACCAATGGGCCGTGCAGGATATAGATGCCGTGATCCGTTATGCCCGCAACCAGTTTCCCAACCACGAGATCATTGTCATAGGCCATGGCCTCGGAGGTGAAATGATCGGCCTTTCCCCTGCCAGCCAATACATTGGCCGGCTCGTGCTGGTAAACAGTTCGCTGACCTGCAAAAAACTATGGCCCTGGAAAGACAGGGTACGCATGGTATTTCTAAAATCTTTTGTTCGCTTGTCAAGTGTATTCTTTGGTTACTTCCCCGGTAAGACCACCGGTATGTCGGACGACCTGCCCAAAGGGGTAATCTATGAATGGCTGGATTGGTGCAGTAATAACAATGGCCTTTTTGATAAATTCCCCGACAACAATTACCGTAAACTACAGATACCGCTGCTGGCTGTCAGCTTTTCCGATGACTGGCGCTCCCCACGAAGGGCAGTACAGGAACTGCTCCATTATTTTTCCGGCACGCAGATCACCTGGCACCATTTCAAGCCGGCAGATATAGGTCAGAAAAAGATCGGCCACCTCGGGCCATTCAGAAAAAACTGTAAAGAGGGTTTGTGGAATGCCATTGCTGCCTGGATAAAACACCAGGCTTAGGGTGGGTCGCCTTTCAAAGGCGGCTCACCCGCGTCAGTTAAGGGTTCATGAGTTCCTTTACCCCCGTATACTTCTTCAGGTCTATCAATTCCATCGGCGCCGATTGTTTGTTCCAGTAGGCATGCACCGCCATAGCGGCACCTACTGCAGATGCCTGCGCAATGGAAGCAGCATATACTTCTACCTGCGGGTAGGCCATGGCCAGCAGGTTCATATAAATGGGATTACGGCTAAAGCCGCCGTCTACAAATAATTTCTTTACTTCCTTGTTCATCACCAGGTTGGTGGAAGCTACCTGCTGTTCCATAATATCCATCAGCAGCTGGTGATAACCTTCTTCGTAGGTAGCAAAACTGTCCAGCGATCTTTTGCCAAAAGCCGATTGCTGTAAAAGCTGGGGAGCGCTTGTTGCTCCCGGCACTACTGTAGAAGAAGCCAGCTTCGTCATGATGGCGGGATCGAAAGCCACCTTCTTATAGTGATCCGGCGATAATTTAAAATGCTCACCCAGTTTCTTTACCTGCTGCTCATGTTCATAGCCTGCAAACAAACGTGAGGCTTTCACTGGCCTGGCCCTGAATTCCATATAACAAAGGCAATCAAGCTGCAGCTCTTCGGCCAGCAGGCGCGACTGATTGAAGGGATTGAGCGTAATACACCAGGTGCCTGTAGAGATCAATACAAAAGGTTCATTGAAGTTAGACAGGTAAGGGATCAGGGCAGCAGAGCTGTCGTGCAATCCTACCCCACTCAGTATGGGCCTGCCATTGATGGAAGCAGGAATGAGCTGGTTGGAAGGAAAAATAGGCGCCAGCTTATCGATCACCGCTTCCCGGAACAACCATTCATGGTAATGGTTCTGTGAAAAGTTCCAAAGGCCTGTATGACAACCGATGCTGGTAATATCAGAATAGGTTTTCCCGGTGAGCAGGTAACTCATGTATTGGGGAAGGTGCAGGGAGTATTTGATCTTGTCAAACAGCGCCGGCCGCTGGTGCTTCAGCCAGTAAAGCTGTAAGCCGGAGTTGAGGTTACCCAATGCCGGCGAAGCGGTATGAATGGAGAACGTGATCTCGCCGCCATATTGCTGGTAAAATCCCTTTTGCAGATCGGCCGGGTAAGGCTTCAGGTAATTGTACAAAGGCGCCACCGGCTTGCCTTCCGCATTGATGTGTACAAAGCTGGCCCCATAGGTAGAAAAATTCACTGCTCTAAGCGTAAACTCACGCATGGCAAGGATCTCCTGCAGGGATTGCTTTACCCATTGCGTCAATGCCACAATGTCTTCACACGGATCACCATCTTCATCTGTTGTTTCAGAGAAAGGGGTAGACCGTTCCAACAGCATATTGTAATCCTCATCAAAGAGGAAAAATTTCTTATTGGTCTTACCAATGTCAAATATTGCTATAATAGGAATAGGCATCACAAACCTGTTGCTACCGTTTTTTGTCCACGGTCTTTAATTAGTTGCTCTCTCACTTTTGCCGAGCGATACAATGCAAGCGGCTGTAGAGCGCCACCGGCCTGTAAACGGGCTTCTGCTACCAGCGGACGCACATCCGTACGGTAAGCCTGTTGCAGTATTTCCTGCGCCCTGGCCACATCATTGCTATCCTGCGCCTGTTGCAGCGCCTTCGTATCTACCAGCAGCGCCTGTGCATAGGCGATCTTGATGGCTTCTACCGATTGCAGCAGGTCTTCCAGCGGATCTTTCACGTTGTGCGAGGCGTCGATCATCCAGCCAAGGTCCGAAGCATGGTTCATCGACCGGGCATCCATCCCTTCTACCAGTTCATTAAAGATGAGGAACAGCTGGTAAGGATTGATGCTGCCTACGGTAAGATCATCATCTCCATATTTGGAATCATTGAAGTGGAAACCACCCAGCTTGCCTTCATTCAGCAGCAGGGCTACTATTTGTTCAATATTGGCATTCGGTAAATGGTGCCCAAGGTCCACCAATGTATATGCCTTCGGGCCCAGCTTGGTAGCATACAACAAGGATTGCCCCCAGTCACCCACCGTCATGGAATAGAAATTGGGTTCAAATGCTTTGTATTCCACAAACATCTTCCAGTTGGCTGGCAGTGCGGCATAGATCTCCTGCAGGCCTTCCAGCGTACGTTGAAATGCCTTGCGGAAATTCAACTGGCCGGGAAAGCAGGAACCGTCCGACAGCCATACGGTAATGGAATCAGAGCCCAGCTCTACCCCATGCTTTATCACATCGATATTGTGTTCAATAGCTTGTTTGCGTACGGCTTTGTCTACATGCTGCAGGGAGCCGAACTTATAACTGTGCTGCTGGTCTTTCTGGTCCTGGAAAGTATTGGAGTTCATGGCATCGAAGCGCAGGCCATGTTGAGCGGCCAGGGTTTTGATGGCCTGTGCATTTTCCGGCACATCCCAGGGAATGTGCAGCGATATAGCGCCGCCCGATTGGTTGAGGCTGTGCAGCAAGCCTACATCTTCAATTTTCTCTTCTATACTGCGCGGCTCACCACCGCCGGAGAAACGGCCAAACCGCGTGCCGCCCGTACCCAGGGCCCAGCTGGGAATAGCCACCTGGAAATCCCTTAGCTTTTGAATAACTGTTTTAACGTTGGGAACATCAGCAGCTACAAAATCAAACTTCCGTGTATGTTGAGTGAGCAGATCATTATTATGGCCTTCTATGATATACTTTTCCACTTGCATGTTCAATCGTTTTATGGTAGGTAAAATACTTCTTTTAAAGGAATACTGATGGGTGAATTATCATCATTCGTTTCCATGATGTCTTTCATATAGGCCCACCATTTTTGCATCACCGGCTGTGCAGGCAGGTTGTCCAGCGCCTTAGGGTCTTCTGCTTTGAGCACACCAAACAGACTGTTGGTGCTTTCATCGAGAAAGATCGAATAGTCGCTGATACCTGTTTGTTTGAGCAGTTGCTCCAGTTCAGGCCAGATTGTATCATGCCGTTTGAGGTATTCCTCTTCGAATCCTTTGTAGAGTGTCATTTTGAATGCAACGCGTGCCATATAACTACTTTTGGTCCGGAAGTCGGAAAAGTCCGAAAGTCCGGAAGAATATTACCTGATAATCAAAAATACTTACCGTCTTCCCGACTCACGGTCTTCCGGTCTTACCTCACAAACGCCATCGCTACACCACCATCCACATTCAGCACATTACCGGTCGACTTATTCAACAGCCCGCCTACGAATACAAAGCAGGCATTGGCGATATCTTCCGGTAATATGATCTCATTGAGCAAGGTACGTTTGGCATAGAAAGCCGGAAGCTCTTCCACTTTCACGCCATAAGCTTTGGCCCTGCCTTCGGCCCAGGCCCCTTCCCATATCTTACTGTCGGAGATCACCGCATCGGGATTCACTACATTCACGCGGATATTATCCTTGCCCAGTTCAGCCGCATTGAGGCGGCTGAGGTGCAGCTGCGCTGCTTTGGCAGATCCATAACCCGCATTGTTCGGCCCTGATACCAGTCCATTCTTGCTCACAATATTGAGTACATCACCACCCAGGTCCTGCTTGCGCATAATGTTTACACCAGCTTGTGTAACGAAGAACTGCCCTTTTACCAGCACGTCATACAGCAGGTCCCAATCTTTTTCTGTATGCTCTTCAATGGGTTTCGAGATAGACAGTCCTGCACAGTTCACCACAATGTCGACACCACCAAAGGCAAGTGCTGAAGTGGTATAGGCATTAGTAATATCCTGCTCACTGGTCACATCCAACACCACCGTGCTGAAAACATCTTTGCCGTATTTCTTTTGAAATTCTTCTTTGGCTCCTTCCAGTCTTTGTGCATCATTGTCATTGATGATCACACAAGCTCCTTCATCAGCAAACTTCTGTGCAATGGCCTTACCAATGCCACCGGCACTGCCCGTTACCAGGGCGATCCTGCCTGATAATGCTTTAGGCTTTGGCATACGCTGCAACTTGGCCTCTTCCAGCAGCCAGTATTCAATATTGAATGCTTCCTGCCGTGGTAAAGAGGTGTAGGAGGAGATGGCCTCTGCCCCACGCATTACGTTGATGGCATTCGTATAGAATTCAGCCGCTACCCGCGCTGTTTGTTTGTCTTTCGCAAAGGTAAACATGCCTACACCCGGGTACAGGATCACCACCGGGTTAGGATCACGCATGGCCGGACTATTCGGATGTTTGCAAGCGTTATAATAATCTGCGTACATTTTACGATAGGCCTCAAAAGGGGCCGCCAGCTGTTCCTTGAGGGCCTTTTCATTGCTAAGGTCCGCATCCTGCGCCAGCTCCACCACCAGCGGGCTGATCTTTGTACGCAGGAAGTGATCGGGGCAGCTGGTGCCCAGGGGCGCCAGCCTGTCGAGGTCTTTGGAGTTGATGAACTGCAGTACCCGGTCATCGTCTGTAAAATGTCCTACCATACGGGTATGGCTGGAACAAAATCCACGGAGCACAGGCGCCAGCAAAGCAGCCTGTTTCAACCGGTCTTCCTTTTTCAGCGATTGTAGCTTAGCGCCACCGAAGATGGCTTCTTTCTTTGTTTTTGATTCAATGAATTCGGCACAGCGTTCTATCACTTCCAGGGTATTGATATAACTTCCATAAGCCGTGTCCCCCCAGGTGAAGAGCCCATGAGAACCCAGCATAATACCCTTGATACCGGGGTTTTCATCCAGGCATTGTTTCAGTTTGAGGCCAAGGTCGAAGCCCGGGCGCTGCCACTCTACCCAGCCGATGCTGCCATTGAAAAGCTCCTGCGTAATGCGCTTGCCATCTTTTGCAGCAGCAATAGCGATCGCTGCATCCGGATGCAGGTGATCAATATGTTTGAAGGGCAGAAATCCATGCAGGGGCGTATCGATGGAAGGAGCTTTGGAGCTCAGGTCAAATATGCAATGGTTGAACAGTTCTACCATTTCATCTTCGAATTCAATGCCACGGTATACATTGGTAAGACTGCGCAGCCTTTCTACGTATAATGCCGCCAGACCGCTTTTTTTAAGGGTACCAATATCCCCCCCCGAACCTTTGATCCACATTACCTCGGTTTCTTTGCCTGTCAGCGGATCTTTGGAGATCACCTTACAGGAAGTGTTGCCACCGCCATAATTGGTGAGCCGCAGATCGGCGCCAAGGAGATTAGAACGATAGATCAACAAAGCCACTTCATCACCGGCCATTGATGCCGCTGTAGCTTCATTCCACAGATAACTTACATGCTTAAATGTTGATGTAGTAACAGACATTTTCGAGTATTTAAATTCTATTAATTGCGGTTTTTTCTTTTTCCTTTTCTTTGAGGTAATTGCCCCGGCCTACTACCAGCACCGATGCCAGGATGACCAGGATACCAACAATAATGGTAGTCTTCGTCTTGCGGCTTACGCCTTTCCATTCATTGAGCGCCAGGCCCCAGGCATTGGCCACGAGTATAATAAAAGCCATGTGCAGTATCCAGGAGCTGGCGCCATTGCCCAGCCTGCTTTCGCCCATGCCATAGAAAAAGAACTGCAGGAACCAGGTAGTGCCCGCTATAGCCGAGAACAGGTAATTTTTGGCCAGCGGGGTCTGTTTATTCGTGTAATCTTTAAAGGTCTTGTTGCGCGCATTGAGGATCATACACCAGATCAGGTTGGTGGTAAGCCCTCCCCATAATAACACCACATAAACCACATTGTTTCGATACAGGAATTCCCCTTCGCCCGGATGCGCCGCTTGCCAGGCCGTATTGGCAGTAGCCGACATGGATGATCCCGCTTCAATACCAAAGCTGAAGCAGGCGCTCAGCACACCCGATATGATGGCCACCAACAGGCCCAGGCCCAGCTTGAATTCCTGGTTAGCTCCTTTGGTATTGCCTGCCAGGTCTTTATCTTTCATGGCCCCGGCTTTGCCGCAAATAATAATACCGATCACACATACCAGCAGTCCCAGCAATACCCATTGCCCCCAACGTTGGGAGAACAGGTCGGTAATGGTGTCTTTGCCGGCCTGGGGAAAAAAATCATAGTATATAGAAGGAATGATCGATCCGAAAATGGAGCACAATCCGAGGATGATGGAACTACCCAACGATACACCCAGGTACCGTACACCCAGCCCATAAGTAAGACCGCCAATACCCCATAGTACCCCCATGATATAGGTCCATTTGAGCACTGAAAAATCGGTTGAGCTAATAATGCTGCCAAAATCGGGGATGGTGAGATAAGCAGCCAGTGGCGGAACAATGAGCCAGGAAAACAGGCCACCGATGATCCAGTAACTTTCCCAGGCCCAGCCTTTTACTTTCTTAAATGGTATGTAGAAACTTCCTGATGCAAAACCTCCTATGAAGTGGAATATAACGCCTAAGATAGAACCCATGAGTTAAAAGTTTTTTCAATATGGCCTGGCAAGAAATGATAAATATGTGATTAAAAGTAGACGGATTCAGCTAGTCGGCCATCATGTACTATCATGGTGGCGAAGTACTTGTTAACCACTCAAATATCCCTCATGCAATCGTTGCCGGAGATAACCCGGGAAGGTGCCGCATTTTTTTGTAGGTTTGACCATTAATGAGTTAACGAATGCCGCTGTGATGAAAAAGCCGCCGATCTACCAACACCTGTATATTGATTATCATTCTGCTACCCCCAAGTACCTGCAACTGGCCAATTCCATTGTGAAGGCTATTGCCGATGGTAAGATAGCTAAAGATGAAATACTCCCCTCGATCAATGAGTTAAGTTTTGAGTTCGAGATCTCCCGCGATACCGCGGAGAAAGGATACAAACACCTCAAGAAAATAGGCGTATTGGGTTCGGTACCCGGTAAAGGTTTTTTTGTGAAGACAACCGAGGTCAATCACCAGTTGAAGGTATTCCTCCTGTTCAACAAACTAAGCTCACACAAAAAGATCGTGTACGATGCTTTTGTAGCCGCCCTGGGTGAAATGGCCAGCGTTGATTTTTACATCTACAACAACGACTTTGCCTTCTTTAAAAAGCTGCTGGAGAACAAGAAAGACGATTATACCCATTATGTGATCATTCCCCATTTTATGGAAGGAGGCGATAATGCCCACGAGATCATCAACATCATCGACAAGAGTAAACTGATCCTGCTCGATAAGCTGGTGGCCGGCGTGGGGGGTGAATATGGCGCCGTATATGAAAATTTTGAAAAGGATATTTACAATGCCCTCGAACAGGCATTGCAGCAATTGAGCAAGTACGATACACTCAAGATCATTTTCCCTGCCTATACCTATTTTCCGCAGGAGATACTCAAAGGCTTTTACCGCTTCTGCAATCAGTATGCTTTTAACTACAAGGTGGTGCATAATATAGAAGAAGAACCCATACAGGAAGGGGAAGCCTATATCAACCTTATGGAGAATGACCTGGTGACCCTCATTGAACGCATACTGGCCACCAAATTAAAAGTGGGCAAACAAGTGGGCGTGATCTCTTACAATGAGACACCACTGAAGAAGATCATCCTCAACGGCATTACCACCATTTCCAGCGACTTCCAGATGATGGGCGAAAAAGCAGCCCAACTGATCCTGGAGCGATCAACCGAGCATATTGCTATTCCCTTTTACCTCACCTTAAGAGCATCCTTGTAACAGGCCCTTTTCAGCTCCTCCACTTCTGAAATAAAAAGGACCGGTCCAAAAGGACCAGCCCGTGTATAGCTCTGATGTGATTGAAAAACTTGCTAATTTTTCTTAGCCCACCACAATGGTGTGCGTACATTATCAGCTCCTCCCAGGAATTCAAGCGCCTGGGCATAACCCTTGCTGTTGGTGTTCTTCAGCGAAGACGGGTAAGCCAGTCTTTGCGGGAAGAACTTCACGTTGCTGGTCATATAATTGCCTGAGGTAAGATCGGGCAGGTTGGGAAGCGGATTTTCGATGGTTGGATTCTCAATGAAGGGCAATCCAAGCCTGCGGAAATCATTCCAGCCTTCCAGCGGCGTCCAGGGCAATTGAGCAATGTACTTCTGTGTAATGATCTTGGTAAGCAGGTCATTTCTTACTGCACCATTCTTATACAGGCTATTAACCGGGTAAGCGATGGCAGCAGTACCTGGTGTATTTGTATAGCCGTCTACATAGTCCACATTATAAGTGGCGCCTGGCTCTGTTACATGGTTCCAGCTAACAGAAGTACCGGTTCTGCCGAAATCGGTAGATGCTTTGTAAGCCGTTCCAAAATTACCTACACCCCAATAATCGAGGTTTAATTGAATACCGGTCTCATAAGCATCTTTGCCCGTTGTAGGTACTGTCCATCCCCTTACCGCTGCTTCGGCAATCAGGAAATAAGTTTCCCAGGGAGCAAAGAAGATACGTTTGGCCGTACTGCCCCTGAATTTCATAGAAAGACGGGGAGCTGCGCCAGGCCATCCACGCCATTGGTTGCGGGTACCTTTTACACCCCAATCGCCACCATTCGAACCATTCCAGGTAAACTTGCCTTCCAGCGATCTTACCACTGTATTCGTGGCACTCATCAGATCACGCTTGGTTGTTTCCCAGCTGGGCTGATCATAAGAAGGATATTTGGCAAAATCGGGGTTGGTAAAATCACCCGCCAATATAAAGGCTTTGTAAGCCCGTGGATCGATCGTATTGGGCAAACCATCCAGCCAGTAACCGGCATAAGGCTCATTGTTCATCGTAGAGAAATGGTCTGTCAGCTTTAAACCAGCATAATTGGCAGGCTTGATCATCGGCAGCAAGGAAGCAGGTAACTGGTCGGCGCTCTTGATACCTCCAAGACCGGCTAAGATATTCTCCATGGTGGTAGAAAGTATCTGTGCATTCCACTCACGGCTCATCACACCTGTAAGGGCATCCCAGCCTGGCTTCTCCTGCACCTGGAAAGCATGGTCCATAGTGGTGATCAGGTTGCCCGTTACCGCTGCTTCAAATTCCGCTTTTGCCTTAGCTGCATCTACCTCCGACAAACGCATAGCAAGACGCAGGCGCATGGAGTTAGCATATCTTTTCCACTTGTCCCAATTGTATCCAAAAGCAGGGTCCAGCTTCTCCAGGCCCGCCGCATTTACTACCGTAAGATCCAGTTTGGAAGAAGCATCTTTCAATTCATCCAACAGGAAATAATACACATCCTTTACGGAAGAGAACTGGGGATTCACACCCTGAAAACCATTCAGCGGCATAGGTCCAAAATTATCACTCAACTCACTCATCAGGTAAGCGCGCCAGATGCGGGCTGCCTGTTTGAGATTGCCCGTATACGGTTTGATATTATTGGCTGCAATCTTTTCATCAGCCACCTGTATCGCTGTATTGGCATGGTTGAGCCACTCAGAAATATAACGGTAATAGTCCGTGCTCCATCCATCATCCGGTGTGCCGGAAGAAATACCGCCACTCAAATGCTGGTGACTGGTCGTTTTCCAATACAACACAAATACGCGCTCCGCAATATGCGGGTCCATTTGTGCCGAAGTAATTGAATTATTCAGAAAATACTCCACCTGTACCTGGTCGGCACTGGCGTCCTTAGGACTCATATTGATGTCCTCAAATTTCTTACAGGAAGCCAGCAAAGCGATGGCCGACAGCAGCAATCCTGATTTTATGGTTAGCTTTTTCATTGTAATGCAGTTTGAAATTTAGAATGTAAGGCTCAGGTTGAACAATACTGTACGTGTAGTGGGCGGGCTTACGTTTTCGAAACCAACCGCATTGGTACCCGTAGCAAATACTGATTCAGGATCCAGGCCATTCATATGGCTGGAAATAAGCCAAACATTATTGCAGGATACACCGATCCGCGCACGTTGAATAGGTGTTTTAGACAGTATTTTCAAAGGCAGATCATAGTTGAGCTGGATATTGCGGATGCGCACATTGGAGGCATCATACATATTAAGCTCTGTAATACCTGCATTGCCCAGGTTGGTTACCTGGCTCCAATATAATTGCGGAGATACTGCTGTAGTGTTTTTCTTATATCCGGTACCATCAACCACTACGCCGTCAACGGTGAAGTTGGCCCTCTCGCCATTTACCACAGTAGCTGCTGCTGTACCGGCACGTTGCATACCCACTTGTGTGGCAGAGAAGATCTTACCACCAAAACGTGCATCTACCAGTACACCCAGTGTAAAGCCTTTGTAGCCGAAAGTATTCGTTACACCCAGCAAGCCTGTAGCCTGTTGGTTACCCAGCCGCTGATTTTGAAGTCCGGCCTGTGGCAAGCCTGTACCTGTAAGGATCAGCTGACCATAGTATTCACTCTTTGTATCCGTTACACGCAGGAAAGTACTTCCATAGATCTCACCATACAATTCACCCTTCACCGCCTGTACACTCACCGCATCAAAACCGCCCAGTTGGTATTTCGATACACTGTCCCTATCTGAGATCTCTTTTACTACGTTCCTGTTGCGGGAAAAGTTAGCAGACAGGTTCCAGGTAAGGCCTCCGGGATTGTTCAGTATTCTTGCGTCCAGCATCACTTCAAAACCACTGTTCTGGATATCACCCGCATTGATCTTCCGGGCAGTATAACCACTCATAGGGTCCATCGGCAGATCAATCAGCTGGCGGGTAGCATTTGATTTGTAATAGCTGAAATCAAGTCCGATCCTGTTGTCCAGGAAACGCAGTTCAGCACCTAACTCGCTTGATTTGATCAGCTCGCTTCTTACATTTTTATCAAACCTGGTAGCTTTTCTGGCAGCCACGGTATTCTGATTGGGATCGTTGCTGATGGTATAGGTATTGTACAACTGGTAGGGTGCCATATCATTACCCACGGTAGCATAGGAAGCACGCAGCTTTCCATAAGTGATCCAGGAAGGCAGTGTCTTGAAGGATTCAGTGAACACATAGGAAAGGCTCACCGAAGGATAGAAATAAGACGCATTATCGGGATGCAGCGCAGAAGACCAGTCGTTGCGGAAAGTGGCATCCAGGAACAGGTAACCATCCCAGTTTACTCCCACCGTACCATACACTGAATTGATCCGGCGTTCGCTATAGGTGTCCGTAATGACAGGCGTACCTGTTCCATTAGTAGCAGAGAAGAGATTGGGTACTTTCAGTTCACCCGCATTCACGCCTACATTGGATGATTTTTGCTGCATCAGGTTACCACCTACAGTGGCAGTACCGCCCAACTTGCCAAACAAATTGTCTTTCTGGGCAGTGATCAGTGTGCTGTAGTTGAATTCAGAATAAGTTTGTTTACCTACACTGAACCGGCCTGTAGTAGTCAACGGGCTGCCGGCATATACTTTACTGTTGTAATTGGTAGTATACATATCAGCACCACCTTTTACCTCCGCATTCAGCCAGGAGGTAAAATTGTATTTCAATGAACCCGTCATGATGAAACGGTCGCGTGCGTCATTATTCAGGTTGTACTTTGTATTCCAATAAGGGTTTACACGGTTGCTTCCATCATACCAGATCATGGCGCCAAACTGGTTTACCGGGGGATCAAACTGTGTTACATCCAGTGAAACAGGCAGGTTATACAACAAAGCCGGATAGTTGCTCGTGTTCAGGCCCGCCACAGGCCTGTTCTTCGCATTGGCGTTGGAATACTGGATCTTGGTATCCGTAGTCCACCGGTTGTCTTTACCAAATTTGCTTACCGCGCGGGCAGTCAGGTTCACACGTGTGAGCTTTGTACCCGGTATCATACTCTTGTCATTCAGGTAATTCAAAGAAGTATAGATAGAAGTACTGTTGATCTGCTGCTGGAAAGAAACGTTGTGGTTCTGCGTAAGGCCATCTCCAAAAAATGCTTTCACATTGTCATAAGCCTGCATTTGCTCGCTTTGTCCTTTCCAGTTCGTTACTGTTTGCCCGGTGATCTTAGGTCCCCAGCTACCCGAAGCAGTAGGAGCAAAAGCGCCATCCGATCCCATACCAAAAGTGGTTTGACGATCAGGATGCGTGAAGATGCTTTCCACACCCAGTGTAGAAGATACCTGGATACCCAGGCCATTCTGTTTACGGCCGGTTTTGGTAGTGATCAGGATCACGCCATTACCTGCACGGCTACCGTAAAGGGCAGCGGCAGAAGCGCCTTTCAATACTGAGATGGACTCAATATCACCGGCATTGATATCTGCCAGGCCATTACCCATATCCAGGCCGGGGTTGAAATAATCGTTGTTAACAGCACCTACAAAATTGTCAATAGGAACGCCATCTACTACGATCAGTGGCTGGTTCAGGCCCGTCAGTGAAGTATTACCACGCAGGTTGATCTTGGAAGAACCTGCAGGTCCTGTACTGGAGCGGATCACCTGCAAACCAGCTACCACACCTGTTAAGGCATTGGTAAGGTTGGGTTCGCGGGCATCCAGCAGGGTAGTACCTTTTACTTCCTGTACTGCATAACCCAATGATTTTTTCTGACGTTTGATACCGAGGGCCGTTACCACTACCTCATTCAGATCGGCAGCAGTAGGCTGAATAATAAGATTCAGCGCGGAAGAAGTGCTTGCCGGGGCTTCCAGCGCTTTAAAACCTATGGAGGAGATCACCAGGGTGGCGCCTGATGCAACCTGAAGGCGGAATGCGCCTTCTCCATCCGATAGGGTTTGATTGGTCGTTCCTTTTTCAACTACTGTAGCGGAGGCTACCGGGTTGCCACGGGGATCCCTAAGGATACCTGACACCCATTTCTTTTCCTGTGCACTTACGTTGAGGCTACACAGGGCCGCAAAGCATAATAGCAGCGACAGGCCAAGCAATTGTTTCATTGCAGTTTGTTTTGTTTTGTTTACTAATTCAGATACTAATTCAGAACAGGTCCAGATACTAATTTAGATAGGGGATCATGCCCCATTATTCAGGCAAATAGGAGCTCTTGTTTTTTCCGGTGCATAGGAATATCATCAAAATGTTCCATCACCAGGGCTGCGGCGCCCAGGCGTTCTGCATGATAGCCAAGCGGTGAGATCATGAGCTCAATGTTCTCTGCAATCTTGGGAATGCAGTGTTCATTGAGCGCTTGCTGCACAGGCGCCAGCCAAAGCCGGCCCGCCAATGCACCTCTTCCGCTCAGCACGATCAATCCGGGATTCAAAATGTGGATAAGGATGGCAACACCCCGGCCTATATGGTAAGCAGCCTGCGACAATAACTCTACTGCATACTTGTCGCCCTTTACGGCAGCTTCCATAATGACTTTAATGGTGTCTTCGAGATGTATAGGAGAAAGATTCTTGAGGATGGAGGTTCTTCCTTCATTCAAACCATGGATGGCTTTTTCAGCGATCACCTGCAGGGAGGTTTCCGTTTCCAGGCAACCCATTTTGCCGCAGTTACAAATTTTGTTATTGGTGAACAGGGGAATATGGCTAAACTCACCGGCAAAGCCATTTTGCCCCCTGAACAGGCTTCCATTCAATATCATGCCCAGCCCAATGCCCCAGCTAATATTGATCACCATGGCATTCTGCCGCTGGCGCGCTCCACCCAGCTTCCATTCGGCAAGGGCTATTAAACTCGAATCGTTATCTATTAAGACCGGCAAGTTGGTAACCGATTCAATATAGCTGATGATGTTATCCTGCGCTGTATTTAGAAAAGAGTGATTGATGCCTTTATGACCATCTACAAACCCTGGCATACCGATGCCGATACCTGCAATCTTATCTTTTGGAATGGCCGACCGGAGAATAAACTGGCTGAGGTGCTGTCCCAGTTCCCGGAGCGCATGGGGATTACCCTGCAGTGATAATTCTATCCGTTCTACTTTGTCCACTACCTGGTTGGCCATATCCAATATGCCAATATGGGTAATGAACTGATCCATGGCCACCGATACTACATACATATTATCAGGGGATAGAGAATAGACTTGTGGACGGCGGCCTCCTGTGGAACTGGCATGGCCAGATTCCCGCACCACTCCCTCCTCTACCAGTTCGTTGAGTGCACGGGCGGTATGGGGAAGGCTTTTATCGGTCAAAAGACTTAACTCGGCACATGACAGCTTCTCGTTGAAGTATAAGTGCTTGATTAACGACTTTTTATAGAGGGTCTGTTTCTCGGACACTTGCTAAAGTTTTGGTCAGGCAATCTATTGATTAGGAAAAGATACAGAACTTTTTAAAAAAATAACATAAGTTTCATAATTATTTTAAGAACTTATCCTGAGCCACCCCTAAAACACCCGGAAAGCCAGGATCACAGGAGGCCATTTACAAAGAAAGCAGCCGTGGGAGGGCTGCTTTAAGCAACTTCTACTGCCCTCTTAGTAGGGTTTCGTATAGACCAAATTCGAGGATAACCTGTAGATAAGCCGTAGATAAGCTGTATATAAGCCGTAGATAAGCCGTCCTTTTAAGAGACGGCTTATCTACGGCTTAATTATTGGTCGTTTGCCTGTTGAATACTTATTATTAATGAACAAGGTCCGGTCACGACCCTTGGTTGATCCGGCTAAGGTGCTTGTATGGTCAAAGGAAAGTTTACCAGCGAACGCGGGACATATTGCTTTGACCTTCCCGCAAAAACCGATACCCTACCATCAGCTCATGGCTTGCCTTACTATAAGACGATCTTAGTTTATTAATGCTCCAATCGTAGTTATACCCCACCAGGATAGCGGGTGTAATATTTAATCCAAGACTTCCACCGATGGCATCTTCCATCCGGTAAGAGAGTCCCATCCAACAAATGGTGCGATACCTTAATTTGGCCGAAACATCATAACGCAGGGGGTTGGCAAAATCCGATTTCACGATGCCCGACAGCCATAGGGCCATCCCTTCCTCATCAAGATCAAAACAGTAACCTCCAGCGGTCAATAGCTGGGGTTTGTATTTTGACTGGCTATGTATTACATCCACAAACCTGGAAGGCAGTATCTGGATCAGGGAGGCGCCCAGAAAGAATTTTCTATTGCGCAATAGTAATCCGGCATTGAGATCGGGTGAGTATTTTTTGAGGATGGCCGCCTGACCGGTAGCCGCCGGATCATAAGGTTGATCAGGATAAATGCTTTTTGACACATCGTACCGTACCTGTTGCATCCCCCCCGAAACACCCATCGACAAAGCGAGGGAGGAGGATAAGGGCAAGTGATACGCATAACCCAGATTCAAATTAATAGTTGAATAGGGCCCTATTTTATCCTGGAACATATTAAAACCAAGGCCATGGCCGGCAAACAGTATTTCATTGTTTTCTACATCATACGCCTCCCAGGACGGTTGATTCCTGTTCCTCACGGGCAGCGTGCCACTGATCCAGGTAGTAACCGGAGCGCCATCAATGCCCGCCCATTGTTGGCGTATGCCTGATTGTACCTGTCCGTAGCCCTCCAATCCAAAGGCAGCGGGATTCAGGAAAGTATAATTCACCATGTACAGCGACTGCTGTGGCCGGGTTTGTGCCTGCAAACAGTTAGCTGATGTAATCAGTAATACTATAATAAATATTCTCATATCGGTAGCATTAGGTAGTGATAACTTGCAGCACTTATCTGATCAGGTTGAGCCATCCTTTATAAGGTTCAGCGCCTGCACTGGTACGTACAATATAGAAGTATACGCCCGCCGGTAATGACTTGCCATTGATCCTGCCATCCCAGCGAGTGAAATTGGTGGCTTCAAAAACTGTTTGCCCATCGCGGTTAATAATGGTTACGATGGCATTGGGATGATTTTTTAATTCAGGGATCGTCCAGTAATCGTTGATACCATCCCCATTGGGCGAAAAGGTATTGGGAATACTTAATGGCTGTGGTCCTATATGTGTGTCGAATATTTCCTTGCAGCCTGCATCACTGGTTACCGTTACGCTATAATCACCAGATGATCTCACTACAATGGCCGGTGTGGTTTCGCCCGTATTCCATAAGTAGCTATCGCCCGTTGGGGCCTGCAAACGCCATGACCTGGTTACACCAGCACCACTCATCGTTTGCCCGATCGTACCGGCAGGCAGCGGATGAACAATAAGTGAAAGGGTATTACTGGCCGGGGAAATGCATCCTGCTGCACTAATGGCCTTAGCCTGATAACTGCCGCCTTTTCCGGTAGTGAGGGTATTGCCATCCCCACCTGTTGACCAGCTATAATCTGTTGCATCAGGCGAAAGAGCCGTATAGACTACTTTTTCCCCTTCGCATATCTCTACCTTATTGTTTTGCTCTTTGATAAAGGGCGCAACCGGTGTAGGATTGACCAACACCTGGGTAGTGGCAATTTCGGACCGACAGCCGTTTAACGTGGCCATTACCTGGTAGGTACCCGATGCTGCAGGTAATGCCTGGACAATTCCCGTTGTTTGGGAGGCAGCAGTAAAACCCGCAGGTCCGGTCCAGTTATAAGTAGCACCCGGTACATCAGTAGCGGTTAGCTGTAAGGGAAAACCTTCGCAGACCGGGGTATTGGCACTGGCCTGCGGCATCACAGGTTTAGGTTTCACCAGCACCGCCAGGCTGGCTGGCCGGGCTGAACAATTGCCAATGGTGGCAGTAACCATATAATTGCCCGAAACAGCAGGTGTGGCATGGGTTATACTGGGATTCTGTGCCAGGCTGTTAAACGCTGCTGGACCAGTCCAGCTAAATGAAGCACCCAATGAAGAGGTAGCTGCCAGTTGCAGCGTTTGTTCTTCACACAGCGGCCCATTCCAGGAAGGCTGGGGAATAGCCGGTGTAGGATTTACTACCACCTCAATTTGCTGCCGCGCCCCTTCACAACCAACAGCACTCATTTGGCTGGCATAATAAGACACGCTGCCTGCCTGAGCGGTAGACGGTACAGGCGCTATGGTATTGGCAGAACCATTAACCGGCTGCGTATACCATTGTAATGCATTGCCGGTTGCCACCAGTGCAGTGGCTATTGCTCCTTCGCAATACACTACAGGACTCGCAGCTGTGGGAGGTGCTGGTAAAGGGTTGATAACAACATCCAATTGTGAACGGGGACTTTCACAGCCAGCTGCGCTGGATTGACTTACATAATAAGGTGTGGTACCCGCAACTGCAGTGGATGGCACTGGTGCTGCGGTACTGGCCGGGCCGCTGGCTGGCTGCGCATACCATTTAAGAGAAGTACCCGTGGCAGTGAGCGCAGTGGCTGTAGCCCCTGCACACCAGGCAACGGGGCTCGTAACACCAGGAGCCTGGGGATTGGGGTTGATAACTACATCAATTTTTCTGCGTGCACCTTCACAACCCGCGGCACTCGTTTGGCTCACATAATAACTCGTAGTACCACTTGAAATGGTAGCGGGCACCGGAGCTGTAGTGCTGCCCGTACCTGTGGCCGGATCAGTATACCATTGCAGGGAAAGTCCTGTGGCAGTAAGCGCCGTAGCCGTAGCACCTTCACACCAATTAACAGGCGAAACAGCAATGGGGGGTGAGGGCGGTGCATTTACCACCACATCCACTCTTGCCCGCGGGCCTTCACAACCAGCGGCATTTTTTTGGCTCACGTAGTAACTGGTGGTTCCCGGTGAAGCAGTAGAAGGCACGGGGGCATTCGGATTACCACTCCCGGTGGCAGGGCTGGTATACCATTTTAAATTGGTGCCCGTTGCACTAAGGACCGAGGCCGTAGCCCCTACACAATATTCAATACGATTGGTAACAACAGGAGCCAGGGGAAGGGCATCCACCACTACTTCCACCTCACTGCGCAGGCTGTAACAGCCATTGGAAATACTCAGCGCCTCCACATACCAGGTTTTGGTGGTGGGGGTTGTTGTAGAAGGGGTAGGTACCGGGACGGCCGTACCACCGTTCGGTACATCATACCACCTGTAATAAGTTCCATAAGGCGTAAGGACAGAAGACACATCGTTCTGACAATAATTGATGACATGCTTATTTAAATAGGGTGGATTGGGGGGAATGGCGCCTGTGATCAGCACATTGCGGATCTGGTGCTGACTGGCGAAGCCCCCAATACTGGCAGCAAAACCAAAGTAACCCCGGAAATTGATATTGTAGAAGCCGGCTACAACAGGAGCCCCTCCATCCATAGAAACAGAAAGGTTTCCATTATTATAAGTAAGCACACAAGTATGCCAGTTGCCGTCTGTAACATACGATTGGCCACCCGCCAGGTTACTTACCAGGGTCCCATCATTACCTTCATTATAAAACCAGGTTCTTCCATCAAGTGCATGCAGGCTCACCCGGGGATTATCCGGCCGCATGTCATTATTGTAAGTATCCAACAGGAGTGCAAATCCATTGGCATAGTCGGGCAGCCCAATACTGGAACCATTACCAAAAGCATTGGGCGGATTGACGAGGTAATAAAAAGAGATCCCATCGGCATGCGTAGTACCACCACTCGGGTTATTGATCTGGAAATCAAACGACACAGTAAACTGGGAACATTGGCTCAGGTAAAGGGGCGTATTGTGGTAAACATACCCGTAATAACCGGCAGCACTGCTGTTATTGGTAAGGATCATAGTATTGCCGGCAATACTGGCTGCCCCTCCATAAGTCCATCCCGTAGTGACCAGGGGATTACCCGTTAAGGATACGGTGTAATTATTCTGCGCACTGGCATTGCCAGCCATTAGCAGCCATACATATAGGAAAACACCATAGGATTTGTAAAACGGAGAAAATCTGTTAAAAGGGCAACTAAGAGAAAAGGTGGTTTTTCGAAGGCGCATATTTCAGGGTTGGCAGTAAATACCACAAGAACTGAAAATGTATCCTTTATTGATATACTACCCTCATTACAGGGGGTTACAGACAGCGTTACAAAACGTTACAAACGGCTGGCCCACTCTTCCAGCCTCATTTCTTCCTGTAATCCTGCCTTTTTACGCAGCCGGTGCCAGGTAACGCGGATGGCCTGAGAAGACACCCCCAGGGCGGCGGCCATTTCCTTATTGGAAAAATTCAGCTTGGCCAATGCCATCAACCTGATCTCAGATGGGCTGATGCCAGGTATTTTTTCATTGAGCCGTTGCAGGTATCCCGGATATACCTGTTCAAAAAGTTCCCTGAATCTCCCCCAGTCCTTACCTGTGAGGAGAATACTCTGTTGTAATTCTTCCAGTAACTTATTAGCACCAAACTGCTCTTCGAGGTTTTCTATCAGTTTATTTTTTTCTGCAATATTGCGGGTAAAGTCCTGCAACTGGCGTTGGGCCATGGACAACTCTTTGGCTGTTTCTTTCAGTTGCAGCTCTTTCAGGACCTGCTCCTGCCGATGCAGCCGCCGTTTGTTACGGTAAAGATATACCCCTACCAATACAATAATTATAGCCAGTATCAACAAGCCATTAAACCGCAGGTTGGTTAATTTACGGCTGTTCTCTATTTCGATCAGTTTGGCTTTTTGATCATTGATGGCTTCTTTTTGTAAGGCACGGGTCATCATTAATTCGCGGGAGGCCCGGTTGAGACTGTCCATCACCATCACAATCGAATCGGTATACCTCGCCGCCAGCAGGTGCTGCCCTTTGACCGTATATAGTTTTGCCAGGAGGGGAAACAGGTTTTTATTGCGCCAATACTGGCCCGACCTTTCAACATATTTCTTTGCCTGCAGGGCGGCTGATTCGGCCGCCGCCAGCTTGCCCTGGATGAAATAAATATCCGCCAATGGCATGAGTGAGCCGGCTGCCAGGCCCCAATCCTGGTCCATAACAGCCCGGTTAATACAAACCTGCATTTGAGGAATGGCTTTATCAAAATGACCGCGCAGGTATTCAAGATAACCCAGGTTGCCAGCTACAATGCCTATCCAGGTAGAATCGTTGGCAGGTTCACAAAACGCTTTCAGAAAGTTCCAGTAATACCCTGCAGAATCAAGATTGCCTATTTCCTGGTAAGTAAAAGCCATGGAATTAATAGCATGTTTGTAACTATAGGCAAAGCGGTCTCTCACTTTCATGGGAGCGATGGTGCGATAGTATTGAATGGCTTTCTTATAATCCTTGAAATGAAAGTAAGCACTGCCAATATGAAAGATATGCTGGATCTTATCGGGGAATTCCTCTGCTGATATGGGTTGCAGCAAATGATCCAGTTGCTGGTATTGTTCCAGCGCCAGTTCATAGTTGCCAATATCAAACCAATAATATTCGGCCAGCATATCATGGGCCTTGGCCTCTACCAGTGGAATGCCATCGGCATTGCTTTGACTGATCACCTGTGAAAGCATGTTCAATATCCTGTCTTTTTGCCGGGGATAGCGGTTGCGCAGGTACCAGATCTTATACAGCATGGTTTCCAGTGCCAGCGCCTCATCACCATGTTGTGTTGCAAAAGCATAGAGACTGTCTGTAAAGCGGAAAGCCCTGGCAGAATCGGGTTGGAAATGCACCTCATCGCTTATTTGCCAGAGCAGCCGTTCACGCTGGACATAGGTTTTATGTAACAGGCTGTCAAAGCGGCTTTGCCCTGCCAGGCGTAACCATCCGGCCAGGAGGAGCAACGTTAATAAAAAGACCTGTTTTCTACCAGGTATAGAAGGGGCGTACATACCCGTTAAAGATAAAACAAATAACTCCCCCAATAGTATTGAGCGCCATCAATTGATGCGCACAAAGCTTTTTTCATTTCCCTCGCCCTGGAGCATAAACTGTATCAACCGGCCTTCATCACTTTTAAAACTCAGTTTTACCTTATAGGGTTCCTTGTAATTACCTTCCCCCACCAGCATAAATTCTTTGTTGGCAGGCAGACTGAGCGGCATGGCTTCCACGGGCAGCCATTCTACTTTCCCTTCTACTTTTTCAATACCCGTGAGCGTACCATTAAGTCCTTCATTTTTTACTTCCATCCTGATCTGGTTGGCAGCATAGCTGGCAAAGCCTCCATCTTTCAGGATAGGCCCATCCAGCCGGAATATTTTCTCCACCCGGTATTTGACCCTGTCGCCGGTGATCTCCAAACCATTGAAATCATTGCGCTTGGCATAATCGTTACAAATAAGCCGGGCTGAATCGCCACGTCCAATGGTAAAAGTGGCCAGGGTATTGGCAGGCTCCAGGAAAAGCCTGGCGATCTCTCCGGGCGTATAGGCAGAAACGGAGGTAGTAATATAAGACAGCTGGATATTGTTCTTATCGAGCCCGGTAATACGGGCATACCGGTCGCCATAAGAAGTCACTGGTTTCAAGATATAATAATCATCCAGTGATGGCTTTCTGAATTTAATAGCATTATCCACATAGGCGGCTGCAAATTCTTTTTTGTTATACTGCTCCGACCGGTAATCATCCATCTTTTCGCTGATCATATAACATATACCTGCGAAGGCAGCTATCAAAGGCCCGGCATAGGTATACCAGGGTGTTTTGACGCGCAGGTCATCACGGTTTCGCAGTACATGCATATAGGGTTCGGGCATCTCATACAGTTGGTTATCCTTGCGGAGCGCCCACTTTTTGCCCAATGAAAAACAGGGGATCCAAAATAGGTGAAAGTAACGTTGTCGTACTTCAATTTGGTAACCGGGCTGCGCATTTTGGGAAAGTCCGGCAGCATAGGGATCAATTGATTTGATCCTGAAATGGTTCCAGCCAAAGACGATACTCATAGAATATTCAGGGTTTGGATTAGGTTTTATAACGTAAAACAGCCCTGTGAAATTACCCGGAAGCCCTATAATAAAAGTTGCCGCTACCTGGTCGTATAACCGATAGCGGCAACATAGTATCTTTTATCAGTATATTATTCTACTTTTCTTCCTTTCATTTCCCGCTTCTCGATCTTAAGCGTGTTCAACGCGTTTTTCTTGATCATCAAACGCGCCCCTGAACCGGCTGGCAATATATAATAGGTTTTTCCATCATACCTGATCTCGCCCAGGTCGCGGCCCCAGGAATCAGCATACAGGGTATAGGGTGCACGGCCATCTTTCTTTAGTTTTCCAAAAGTGAGAAAACGTCCTTCCCCGATCTCAAACGCTACATCCATTTTATCATCATAGGCTCTTGTACACACACCCGGGGTATTCTTTTTTAAGGTGATAATGTTTACATATTTCCCATTTTCAAATTTCACAATGCCGGCTGATACCTGGGCTGAGCCGGAAGCTACTTCCCGGCGCAACTCTACATCCCTGTCTACATAGAACTGTAGTTTGGCAACAGGAATATCATTGGCTTCCAGGTTGGAGCGAACAGATGGTGTGAAATACGTTTTAGGGGTACTGCAGGAAGCAAATACCGACACTACTAAAAAGGTAAAGATTACAGGCTTCATAAAATATACAATTAGCAGGTTTGCGATTTAATAAAAATGCACATACAAATGTGCGATGTTCTGACCGGGAAGTCACATCCGGGTTTAATAATGAAACGTTAAACCGGCTGCTGTGAAGATGCTATGTATAGCAGTAATGAAGCATATCCTGTTTATGTCAACCGGCGAAAAGAAAGGGCTGCCCGTAGAAGAGAAAGATTTTCACTGGCGGGGTTTAGGGGTTAACAAAACGGGCCTGATGACGCGCATATAGATATGCATCATCAGGCCCGTTGACTGATACGGATCGTACTAATAATAAGTTAACCCTGCTGCCGCATAGTAGCCGGCCCTTCAAACCCAACAGGGCGTTTATTTCTGCATGTCTTTTCGAATAGCGCGAAGGCGGGCAGTTGGAAGATAGATCTGGAAACCAACGCCAAGCACCAGGTTACTGGATGTTGCTTTACTGCCAAAGCCAATAATACCCTGGTATTTGAGCAGGGCTTCCAGGCCAATATTGGGGGTGATAAAGTATGCCCATCCCGGCCCAAATCCTAATCCCAGGCCATTCGTATTGTCACCTACGGCAGGATTATCGCCCTCAATACCTACGTTGCCTTCTACAAAAAAGCGGGAATGGCCGATCAGGTCATTCAGGTTTTTATCATTGAAATAATACCGTCCTAAAGCACCTACACCGTAAGTGACCCCGGTACCCGCATCTTTAGCCGTGTTGAGCCCTACGGTAAGGTAGGCACCCAAGGCCAGGTTATCCCTGATAAACCAGGCCGCCTTGGGATTAACAAGCATGTTGAAATTACCTCCCGCGTCAAGGCTCAGGTTGAACTTGGCAATGTCTCCACCCACCATCACGTTTCCCGACTGGATCTGGGCGTTAATGGTCTGCTGGGCAACCAATAATAGAACGAAGAATGTAATAATTCTTTTCATGATGTTCATATTTTGGCAATTACATATAAGAAAATTATGCCCGGTCATGGTATTCCACCAGAATGGGGAGGTTTTTGATCAATCAGGGTGCATATAGGGGCAGGTCATGTGGTTAAACATGCACAATGGATGTCATGTATAGTAAAATAGCTACCAACGAATAAGGGACCTTATCAGGCCCCTTATTCGTTAATTGATTAATCGGTTGGGTCTCCGTATTATTTGCGATTGGCTATTTCCAGTGCTTTGGTAGCGGTATAATATTTTGCCAGCATACCCGGTACTTCCCAATCGGGCAGTTTGCCGGCCTTGAGGTATTGCATATATCGTTGCATCACTTCTCCAAAATGCGCTTCATGCCCTGTTTTAAAGCTTTGCGGTATCACCAGTTTCCAGCCATTACCTGCTTTCTCCACCGCGATACCTGCGTAACGGCTTTGCAGTGTATTGATAGCCTGCTGCAATGCCTGGGTATAGGCTTCGTCATTCTTAACAGGCAGGACATACAGGGTAGGTTGATAGTTCTCTGCGGCACCTTGCTTTATTTCCAGGCTGGCCAATGATCCTTTGAGGAGGGAATAATGTGTATCGCCGCTTCCTTCGGGCGCCTTGTAATCCCAGCGTGCGATCATTCTTACATGCACGCCTTTCAGGGTATAGTTCACTTCGCCGTTGGCATGTGTTTGCAAAATGGTATCCTTCGTTACATAGGCCTTCAGGAAATCCGGGAAGCTGTCTTTTTTAGTAACGGCCGTAAACTGAGACAAGGTAACAGGCGTAGGCCAGGTACGGGCTGTATTGATCTCAATATCCTTTTTGTAGTCCAGGATGGTATCCGGAAAACATTCCCATTGCACCAGGTCAAGGAGGTGCGTACCTACATCGGCAATGGCTTCTCCCTGTTGAGCAGGATCAAAGAACCAGGAGGGACGGGTGAGGGCTTTGCCGGAAACAAATTTGTAGAAAAAGTGAACGCTCTCTATCACTACACCGGGATTGGCGGCGGTGCCCTTTTGCTGTTCACCAAATACAGCAGGTATATGGGCCAGTTCTTTCTGCAACAGGTTGGTGATCTCCGAGCGTTCCGTCATAATATCATACAGCAACACCTTTTTGGAAGCAGCGGTGGTGAATGCTTCTTCCAGCAGGCCGAAATTGGCGGCAGTTATCACCATTGGTTTGTCGCCTAATACGTTGAGACCGGCATCAACCGCTTTTTTTATGTAGGTAGTTTTTTGTTGGTTGTTACCTGCCAGCACTACTACATTGCCTTTCTTATCAGCAATCATTTTATCGAGGTAGTCGGCGCCTGTGTACACTTCTTCTTTCCAGTGCGTGGGGTTTTCTGCCCTTTCATTGTATTGTTTGATCAGGCCCAGGTAAGCATCCAGTTCGGGGCCACCGGGCGCATATACATGTACCACCGAGTCAATGTCCGCATTGGCAGTCTTCTGTACCAGGGCAGCATGAAAATGGCCCGGATCAAGTGTAATGATTTGCACGGCTGTACTGTCTGTAGTTTTATCAGTGGGAGTTGAGGGTGATTGGCAGGCTGGAAATAATGCAGTGGCAAAAAGTGCCAGCGATGCCAATGACAAGCGATTGATAATATGTTTCTGCATGGGATAAAAATAAGGCGTTAAGCCAGCAAATCTGTATCTTTTACTAAGATTTTAATCTCATTCTGCTAATAGAAGAACTTAAACGTTTAAGGTTTCAAATTGTAACCATAAAAGCCAACAATGACTGCTACAAATGAACGGTTCCTTTCCCTGGATATATTCAGAGGGCTCACTATTTGTTTTATGATCATTGTAAATTCGGCAGGCTGGGGAGCTCCTTCCTACGCACCGCTGGACCATGCTGCCTGGTTTGGATTTACCCCGACCGACCTGGTGTTCCCTTCTTTCCTTTTTGCTGTGGGCAACGCCCTGAGTTTCTCGAAAACCAAATATACCAGCGACGCAGCCTTCCTGTCGAAAGTATTTAAACGCACGCTCATCATCTTCCTGCTGGGCTACCTGATGTATTGGTTCCCCTTTTTTCACCGGACAGCCGATGGCTCCTGGGCATTCAACCCCATCAGTCATACCCGTATCCTGGGTGTATTGCAGCGAATCGCTCTTTGTTATTGCATTGCCGCCTTACTGATACATTATATGCAGGGCAAAGGACTGATCGCTATTTCAATCGCCTTCCTGCTGGGTTACTGGGCCTTGTTGTATTTGTTTGGAGAACCCGGGCAGGAACTGACCAGGCTCGGCAATGCAGGCACCAAACTGGATGTCCTGTTGCTGGGTAATGATCACCTGTACCATGAAGGTGGCGGCCCGGTGGCCTTTGATCCGGAAGGTATATTGAGTACCCTGCCTGCTGTAGTGAATGTGATTGGCGGATACCTGGCCGGTATCTTTATTCAGCAAAAAGGCAAAAGCTTTGAGACGATTGCCCGCCTGCTGATAGCAGCCGCTGTGCTGCTCTTCATCGCCTTGTTCTGGGCGCAGTTCTTCCCGCTGGCCAAGAAACTATGGACCAGCACTTTTGTACTGCTCACCGTAGGGCTCGACCTGGTAATCCTCTCACTGCTGATCTATGCCATTGAGATCAAACACTGGAAAAGAGGGACAGGTTTCTTCCTCGTATTCGGGAAGAATCCCCTGGCCATCTACCTGTTATCGGAATTGTTATTCGTTACTTTCCTGATGATCATGGTACAGCCGCATACCAGTTTTTACCAATGGGTGAACCAGTTCTTCTTTCAAAAACTCTTACCCGGCCCGCTGGGCAGTCTGGCATTTGCCGTGTCCTTTATGCTGCTTTGCTGGCTGGTGGGTTATTGGCTGCACAAAAGAAAGATCTATATCAAAATATAAAAGGGGCCAGTGTGCACCGGCCCCTTTGTGATCCATGGCTATGGCTATTTCGATTTACCTGTCTTTATATACTCAACTGCTTTCTCCAGCAATTCATCTTTGTTGTTTAAAAAGCCTTTAATGGTTGCCTTAATTGCTATGTCCGGGATGATGCCGACCCTCTGTGTTTCTTTTCCATCGGGATAGTAAATACCAAGACCAGAAATATACGTGTATATCCCACCTGGCAGGTTAATGAGCGCCACATTGCCATCCGCCCCGGCAGAATTGGAACCGATCAATACTGCTCCTGGTGATTTCCGGAATACCATGGCCTGGAATTCTATAGAGCTTTGCGTTTCCTCGTTGATGAGAATAGCGATCCTCGGTGGAAAATAACCAGTGGTGCCAGTGGTACCCATAGTGGTAGGTTTGGAATAAGGGAACAGGCCTGGTTGATCCGGATAGGGGGAAGAGAATTTTACAAATACGGGATCAGGACGCAGAATAGCATTGCCGATCAGGTCACCCGCCGACTGGGTTTTGGGATATTGCCGGTTATCGATAATAAGTCCTTTTACACTGCTTACGAGGGCCCTTAGTTTCAGGCTGTCTTTTCGCTCCAGGTTACCCAGGTTGATGTAGCCAATACTATCTCCTATCCTACACAAACTGGAATCTCTTTCAAAGGGAAAAGTACCCGGCTTAATTTTTGAAAGTGCTCTTGTAGCCGTGTTAAAAGAAACTACCTTTTTAAACTCCTTGCCTCTTCGTATGAGTAGTTCGCTGGTTTCTTTCCGGCTCCTTGTAAGTGTGTATCGCAATATGTTCAGGAAACTGCCATTATTGGAAGCTGAAATGAGGGGCCTTCTTTGCCGGATCAATTCGCTGATCGATACACCATCGATGCTTTCAATAATATCGCCTGTTGCAATACCCGACCGCCTGGCCAGTGAATCATTGGTGATGGCGATGATCACCGCCTTATCTTCTATAAACTTTACGGTAAAGGGCATATAATATTTACCAATATCTTCTGTGATGACCCTGGATTGGACCACTGCATGGCTATCTTTTATCGTGGCGATCAGTTGTTGAACGACCGTCGCATATTCACTGGCGTTTTGAGCTGCTATCATCAGCGGGATAAACTTTTTCAATATATCATCCCAGCTTTGGCCAAGGTTGTATTTATAGGGATACCAATACTCAATAATATTCCAATACCTGAAAAGCGCCAGCAAGCGATACTCTGCAGCAGGGTAGGTCATGCTCGTATAGCTATTCTCATGTTCAAACGCAGCCACATGAATATCGTCTTCCGATCCAAAACGTATATAATGTTGATCGCCCCGGATTCTGTTGGTATTTATATAAATGAGCTTGTTTATCAACGCTTCGGAAAAGTGTGCCCTGCTTATCCAGGAATGATCCGGGCGCAGAGCGACGTTTTTAATAGTACTGTCCTTGCAGGAGTCGCAGGCAGGTACATCGCCCAGACGGTTGATCCAGGCCAATAAGGAGTCACTTCTTTGTTGTTTGTCCCGGGTGGCCATCACTGCAGGAATGATGTCTGTTAATTCCTTATCCCAGTTAAACTTTCCCTGGGTCACAGCAGGGTGATGGTATTTCAGGAATCCCCACAACTTGCCCAGTACAAACAGATGGTCCACTTCCTGTTTGGAAAGCGGCGCCAGCAGGGTGCTGCTCTTTGTCGAATCAGGGATAGGCGTAGCGATGCTGGTACCCTGACCGAAAACACCCGTCACGATCAGTGTAAATAGGAGTACAAGTAAGTATGGCATGGTATGGAGCTTGACGTAAATAATAGGTTTTTGTTTGTTCATTTGACAAACCTATTACAGCCGGAAGGCAGGGAGAAAAACGTTACACCAACAGGCTTTTTCCCGGTACAAAACCGGTGAGGAGGGCGTAGGACATTGTTAAATAAACACTAAAGCCTGGGTTAGAATGTCTGCCCGGTATACAGCATTCAAAATAATTTTCCATTTTACAGGCTGATCGCTGCTACAGTACCCTCCCCTAATTGGAAAAAACTTATTTCACTTCAATATTTTCTATGCTACAAAACTACCTGAAGATAGCCTGGCGCAACCTGCTTAGGCACAAAAGTTTTTCCCTCATTAATATCCTGGGCCTCTCAACAGGCATAGCCGCCTGCACCATTATTTTCCTGTATGTACGGTATGAGCTAACGTACGATCGCCATAATACCCAGGTCGATCGCATAGCCAGGGTGGGTACTACGCTCCATTGCCCGGGATCGGATATGGAATTTGGCACCAGCCCCTATCCCCTGGCCGATGCCTTGAAGCGTGACTTTCCGGAAATAGCCGCTTCGGTGAGACTGGATCCGAACCCTTCAGTGATCAGTCACAATAATGAGTTATTCAGTGAATCAGACTTCTACCTTACGGACCAAAGCATCTTTTCTATCTTCTCCTATTCCTTTATAGAAGGTGATCCTGCCCATGCATTGCAACAGCCTAACAGTTTAGTACTCACGGAGCCCCTTGCCCAAAAGTATTTCGGGGACCCTGCTGCCGCGCTGGGCAAGACAATGATCTGCAATCAAAAACCGGTTACCGTTACCGGAGTCATCGCCAGCCCTCCTGCCAACTCAGATATCCTGGTCACTGGCTTGCTGTCGGCCGACTACTCCAACAAGAGGGCCTGGATGGAAGATTTCCCGGTATATACTTTTATCCTGTTCAACAGCCAACCAGACCTGGCCCGTTTTGAACGCAAGATGAAACCAATCGCTGATAAATATTGTCAACCCGAACTGGACAAAACAGCCGATAAGGGATATTCCGTAGGCTTTGTCCTGGAAGCGTTGGCCGATGTACATTTCAGTAAGGCTAAACTGATCGATACGCCCAAAGGCAACCGGCAATTCAGTTATATATTCTCGTTGCTGGCTGCGTTTATCCTCATCATTGCCTTACTCAATTATATCAACCTGTCCACAGCCCGGGCTACCGAGCGTGCCAAAGAAGTAGGGGTGAGAAAAGTAAACGGCGCAAGACCATTGCAGTTGATCCGCCAGTTCCTGTTTGAATCATTCCTGCTCATTGCTATTGCCTGGATCATTGCCTTCACCATCGTACTGTTGGCACTCCCTTATTTCAACACCCTGTTGAATGCGCAGCTTAGCCTTAGCTGGAGGGGAAGCACCCTCTTTATGGCCTGCATTTTTGTAGTGACCATCTTGCTGGCGGGCCTCTATCCGGCTTTTATCCAATCCCGGTTCCGGCCCGTGGAAATACTAAAAGGTAAATGGCGCTACAGCAGCAAAGGGATCTTTTTACGCAGAATGCTCACCACGGCACAATTTGTTATTACAGCAGCCCTGATCACTGGTACGGTAGTGATCTACAGCCAGATGAAGTATATAAATAATAAAGACACAGGCTATGTGAAAGAACAGGTCGCCTCTATTCATATATCCAATGATTCGCTGGCACAACGAGCCGCACCTTCCTTTATACAATCCTTGAAAGAATTACCTGCGGTGAAAGCCGTTTCTGCCGGTAGCGGCATCCATCCGGACGCCTTATCAATAGCTACCACATTTGCCGGATCGGGAAGTAAGAAAAGAGAAATAATGTGCAATTACTTTTTTATTGATAAAGAACTTTTGCCCTTGTTACAGATCCGCCTGAAGGAAGGAAGAAATATATCAGATAGTCTTAGCACGGATAAGACTGAGGCTTTCCTGGTGAATGAGGCCTTTGTAGAAAAAATGGGATGGACCTCGGCCCTGGGGCAATCCATGGAAGGATTTGGCCACAAAGGAAGGATAGTGGGCGTAGTAAGGAACTTTTATTACAAATCCCTGCACAATGTAATAGAACCTCTCATCATGGTGTACCATACGGACATTACGATGTCAATCACTATCAAAATACAGCCAAAGGACCTGCCTCTGGTAGCCACCGCCTGGAAGGCCCATTACCCGGCCACGCCATTTGATTATTCATTCCTGGATGAGAGCTACAAGGAACAATATGATAAGGACAGGCTCACCATGAAGTTGTTCTCGTACTTCACCATATTGGCCATCCTGATCTCCTGCCTGGGATTGTTGGGTCTCGTATCGTTGATGGCGGTGCAACGCACCAAAGAAATAGGTATCCGGAAAGTATTGGGGGCGTCGGTGCAGCAACTGATCTCCCTGCTCACCCGCGATTTTGTGAAACTGATCATCATTGCATCCCTCATCGCATTGCCCCTTGCCGGGATTGCTATGAGCCAATGGTTAACTTCTTATGCTTATCATATTTCTCTGACCTGGTGGATGTTCCTGCTACCTGTTGTGTTGATCCTGTTGATCGCACTGACTGTCATTGGACAGCAGGTAATAAGGGCAGCCCTGGCCAATCCAGTCACTGCCCTACGTGCTGAATAATTTACTTGTATACCTGTTTCTTCCAGGTTGCGTCTTTAATGCGCAATATGGAGATCGAATAAGGCTTTACACTGGTTTCAAAAGAAGGTTTTATCCCGGTGAGTGTTGTGCTTACAGGAATGTATTTTTCCGGCTGATCCAGTGAGTTTTCTGCCTGGGGTGCATCGGCCTGCAAGCTGATGAGCATGGCAGTAGGAGCCACGCCGGCTATGCCTTCCAGGTTGATATAGGTGGAATAACGGGTTTCAGAGCCATTGACCATCTTGACAATGATGTCTCCTGTTTTTTGGTCCCTTCCTGCAATGCTGAAAAACTTATTGGGTTCGCGGTAGGTGAAAAGCAGGTTGCCATCCAGGTAACATTCCACCTTATCGGTACCTACCTCAATAGTGATATCATACCAGCGGCCGGTTTGAATGGGTGCAGGCAATCTCTTTTGCGGCATCATGTCGGCCACAGAAAAACTATCCGACACTAATTCTACCACCGAATTGAGGTTTACATAAGAACCTATGTGCACGCGCATATGCTGTGCGCCATCTTTAACCGCAAAGGGAATAATGAAAGCATTGGTGCCGCCGGTTTTGCGTGCTTTGAGTTTGAGTGTATAAGTATCGAATGTTTTACCTGTGAGGATGTTCAGCCGTTGTGCCCCTTGTACGGTTTGGGCCAGTGCACTATCTTTTACCACCCACTTGCCCCGTATAGACTGCCATTCCTGGGGCCGGTTGATGAAATCGCTTTTGTATATAGTAGCGCCCCCTTTTATTACTTCAATATCCCGATACTCTGTTTGTGTATCCCAGGTAGCCAGCCCGATGCCTCCGGCAAACTGAGGAATTGGATTAGCTGATGGAGGCAGTGTAACGGTTGTTTGGAGGTTTTGATCTGCGCGGTGATCATTCATCATTTTGATGGCATAATAAGAGATGCGTCCAAAGCTGCGCCCGGCATCGAAGTTGATAAGGTTCACTGGCCAGTGCCGTGTATTGACATTTTCAAACAATGGTGCATAGCTCGACATTTTAACGAGGTCACCATTGCGTTCCATGCCCATGATGTATACGGCATCATTCAATGCAGCCAGCATATTACCGCTGCCTACCCCGGCGTTGGTAGCGTATTCGCCCACATACACGTCCCAATCACCCCGCTTGTATTTATCAAAGTGATCATAATTATTGAAAGCCCAATAAGCACCTTTGTAAGCATGTTCATCGGCCATATCCACCCGGTGCATACTGTCAAGGGTACGCTTGTTGATATCACCAATGCCCATACTGGCCATAAGGGTAAGCTGTGGATACTTCTTTTTAATAGCATCATAGAAAATATTGTAGCGCCTGGCATAGCGTGGCCCATGCTGTTCATTGCCGATCTCCACATACTTAAGCGGAAACGGTTTGGGATGGCCACTGGCCGCCCGCACCTTGCCCCATTTGGAATTGACCGGACCGATGGCATACTCAATAGCATCCAGCACATCGTCTACTAGCGGCTGCAGGGAATCCTCGGGGATAAAAGTGCCGCTGCGGTATTCGCAGGACACACCGGCATTGAATACATACAAGGCGTCCGCACCCAGGTCTTCACAAAACTGCAGGTACTCATGATAACCAAACCCATCGCTCGACCAATAACCCCACACACTGTAGGTACCTGGTCTTTTTTCTACGGGCCCCAGGGTGCGCTTCCAATTAGCAGCATTTTCAATATTTATGCCTTCTACAAAACAACCGCCGGGCCAGCGCACAAATGCAGGCTTCAGATTGGCCAGGTAGAGTGCCAGGTCTTTGCGCATACCGTTGGGCCGGTTCTTAAAAGTTTGTTGAGGAAACAGGGATACGAAGTCAAGCCACACGGTACCTGTACTGCCAAAGGAGAACACCAGCCTTGCTTTAAGGTCCGATGCCGAAGGTTTCAGGGTACTGGAATATTTCTTCCAGGTGTTGCCTTTGATATTGTCGAAGACCTGCTTGCCCAGTATTTTGCCATCAGCCGCTTGCAAGGATACCGTCACAGACCCTTTGTAGCGTTCATCCGTGCGGGCATAAAAAGAGAAGTTGTACTGTTCTCCGCTGTTCACGCGGATACCCCAGAAGCCCTCATTCACGAGGTTGTTCCTGCCATCAGCATCCAATGCCTGAATATTAACCTGCATGGAATTGGGTGTAGCTTCATTCAACGGATTGGCCTGGGTAAGCTGTAGTTGAATGTCTGCTTTCGGCCCTGCTTCCAGTGACCAGGCGGGCCATTGGCTGGTAAGCGGCCAGCGCATTCTCCAATCACTCACCCTGGGCTGCAACATGAAATGCGGCGTACGGGCAGTGGGGATCAGCCATCCGTCTTCCACCTTCGTGCCGGCAGGCAGCCTGCTTTCCTCAAAACCCCGGTTCTGGATCAGCTCACCATACAAGCCGCCTTCGCCACCATGACTGATCTCTTCAAAGAAGATACCATGTAATGTGGAAGCAACGGGCGCACCGGGTTTTGAAGCATCGATGGTAATCGATGCCTGGCGCTGGCTATACGATGCGGTTGATAAAAGGGCAAATGATACGAGGGTAAATAGCTTTGTTTGCATGTTAGAGTATTATTTCACGATCCACTCATGGATACCCGTAGCGTGTTCGGCAGGTAATTGCACTTCGAGCTTCAGGGCCGTGGTCTTTATTGGCTCAAACTTTACCAGGTTGTATTTGTCCTTAGCGGTCTCATAATTGCCAATGGGCTGTACAGGCACCCACTCATCGCCCTTCTTATAATAGATCTTCCAGGAAGCAGGAATGCGGCATCCACCCCAGGGACCATCATCAAACCAATAGACCTGTGATTGGGAAACGGTATATTCCTGGTCAAAATCATACTGTACCCATTCGAGGGTATTTTTCTTTGGCCACCAATGCAGGTAGGTACCATTCTGGTCTTTGGAATCCTCCGGCTCATATTGATCATTCAGGGCTTTGAACATGCGGGGGCTCTGGATGGAAGCACTGACCTTGCTTTTGGAAGCAATGGTGGGAGCGGGTTTAGGTTTGGCAGCGGATGCTTCATAAGGGATCCACACCACCATTTCACCCGGACCACGGTTGGCCCAGCTATAGTAAGGAATAGCGGTTACAGTTTGTTCAGATTTGATCAGCTCTTCAGCGTTCACCTGTCTTTTAGTAGATGAACCTTTCATTTCGAGCACGGTAACGCCGTTGAGTAAACCGGGCTTATTGACTGCCTGTATAGCGGCTGTTTTGTTCACCACGATGTTTTGCACTGTACTGTCTTTATTATCGGGACCTTCCAGGCAATAGATCAATGGACCACGCTGTAAGGCAAAACGGTTCTTGTCGTCTTTAACGGTTTCTTTGGCATATACCTTTTGAATGTCCATGGGTAATTCAAAAGCGATCACATCGCCTTTCTTCCAGGAACGATTGATCACGGCATACCCTTTCACCATGTCATACTTCACAGGCTTGCCATTGAGTGTAATGGCCAATGGCTTTGCCCTTTTGTCGGCTCCATAATACAGGTCGCCGGGTACCAACTCTTTCTTAGACCAGCCGGGTACACGCACCTGCAAGGCAAAAGCAGTTGTTTTTTCGGGGCTCACCACGATCTTCACTTTTCCTTCCCAGGGATATTCTGTTTGCTGCTCCAGGTTGATGGTACCGGCAGGCAATGTAATATTGGCCTTGCCACCGGCAAACAGGTTTACATACAGGTTGTTTTTATCCTGAGCATACATATAGCCCGGCATGGAAGGGAGAAAACGTGTCATATTGGAAATACAACAGGCACAGCCAAACCAGGCACTGCGCTGGTGCTGCCCCATGGAAGCAAGGGGGTTGGGATAAAAGAAACGGTCACCACTTAAGGATACTCCGGATAACAATCCATTATACAGAATACGTTCCAACACATCAATGTATTTGGCATCACCATGCAACAGGAACATCCGGTTGTTCCAATACACATTAGCAATCGCCGCACAGGTCTCTGCATAGGCCGACATATTGGGTAATTGGAACGGAGCGCCAAAAGCCTCTCCGGCGCCCGTAGCTCCTATCCCACCTGTGATGTACAGCTTCCTTTCTACCACATCATGCCAGATAGCGTCAATTGCTTTGAGATAGGCTTCATTGCCTGTGAGCGCAGCAATATCGGCCATACCGGTGTACATATAAGCAGCCCGCACCGCATGACCTACGGCTTCAGACTGATCTACTACTTTCTTATTCGCCTGACTGTATTCAGAACCTTTGGGTCCACGAATATCGAGGAAGAACTTGGCCAGGTCGAGGTATTTCTTTTCACCCGTTACCCGGTACAGTTTTGCCAGTCCGATCTCTACTACCTGGTGGCCAGGCGCTTTTTCTTCTTTGCCATAACCAAAGTCCTTTACCAGCAAATCGGCATTTTTGGTAGCAATATTGAGCAGGTTCTTTTTGCCGGTAGCCTGGTAATGCGCCACTGCGGCTTCGTACAAGTGACCGGCATTGTATAATTCATGACTCAGGTCTTCTTCCTTTTCATAACGCTTTGATCCCAGCCATTCATGCGGCTTGGCAGCCTTCATGGTACGGAATGTGTACAGGTAACCATCGGGCTCCTGGGCAGCTGCTATTATCTGGATCAGTGTATCGAGGTAAAGTTCCAGTTTAGGGTTCTTTTGCACCTGTAGTCCATAAGAAGCTCCCTCAATAACTTTGTAGATATCTGTATCATCAAAGGGATATTCCGTGTATTTGTCGGCAGGCATTTTTCCTGCTGCTTTCAGGAAGTTGTCAACACGGCCTGTACGCCTGCACTGGTCGAGTGTATAGGGAATAGTTATATCTGCATTCACCTGTATTTTTGGCGCCCAGAAATGGTCCGTTAAGTGTACATGGGTAAAATCAACGGGCTGTATCGGATAATCTGAATGCTGACCATACATCGGCAACGCAACGGCTAATACGGCAGCCTGCATCACAGTTTTCTTTCTTGTTAGTATTGACATCATATGCGCGGGGCTTTATTAGTGGCAATTTAACACTTAATGAATAATAAAGGATGTCGTTTTGCGACAGCCTTTATTATGGATAATACTGGTTAATCCCCAGCCAATTTAAGCCTATTGCAGATTGCCGGGGATTGCATTTACAATGAGATAACCTGTCTCTTATTAAAGCTTTACACTAAAAATATATTGGTTAATAAATGGTAGTGACTGGCGACACCAGGTTAGCGCTTTTCAGGAAGGTAGCCCTTGATCTTGCGGTAAGTGTGGGAAAAATCAGCAGCATCGGCAAATTGCAGTTCATCTGCTATCTCAGCAATGGACATACGGGTATAAAGCAATCGTGTATCGGCCAGTTTGACCTTATAGGTGAGGATGTATTTCTTCAGTGAAACATGGTACTGCCTTTTGAAATAGGAGCTGAAGTCATCAGGTGAAATATGGAACTCCCGGGCGAGGTGTTCGATCGTGAGCTTGTCTGATTCGTAGATATTATAATTGATATAATGCAGCACATCATGGGTAATGGCCTGCGGGTGTGTGGCCTGCACATAATTGGACTCCAGTATATTCCTGGCCACCATATTGAGCAGGGCCAGTAAACACAAGGTAATATTGCTGTCGGCATAGGACCGGCGGTGACTGGCTTCGGCCACCAGCACATTGAATAAAGCAAAGACGGATACCTTATCGCTCTTTAAATGAATGAGTGATTGCTTGTGTTGCTGTTCGCTGTACAGGATGAATTCCAGTTTTTTAAACTGCTCGGTAGAGAAAGGCAGGACATTCCGTACGGTAGTAGCTTCAAAAAGTAACTGCTGAAACCTGATGAAATGGATGCGGGAGTGTTCTTCCAGGCAAATGGTATTCTTTTCACCCGGAATATGCATAAAGAGATCGCCGGTGTGAAAATGGACCTGTACATCATCGAGCATTCTATGGCCGCTGCCCTCTTCCACAAAGACCAACTCAAAATAATTATCGGCCTGCGGAGAACAGTCCAACACTTCTGTATCATAGGTCACGATCTCCAGTGGCTGAAAGATATTTCTGGGCATAGTTCCTTGAATGTTGACAAATTACCCGGTAAAGGCCGGGTATTAAATTTACAACCTTCTCCTCTTTTAGCCAATTACAGGCGCTGAAAATGAGAAGGATATTCCTGCAATCAGGGAAATAAACGCTTTAGATGTCAGAATTGTTTAGTATTTCCAGGCTGGTCCGGCCTGTGCCGCTTTCAGGTAAGTGTATTTAGATCCTTGTGTAGCCCTTTGTATAGCGGGCTCAACCCAATCGGCGCCGGCTGTAGTCACAGCAGGTGCTGTGCTTTTTATAGCAATGAGCATCTTCCCGGTATAGTTCCACCTGCTATCAGCACTACGGTTTATATCCTTTTTATCACTGGCAATAAATCCTTTCTCAGTTGCTTCCAGGGATCTGCCAAACACTTTATTATCCTGTATGTCGGCATGGGCAGCAGCTGTGATGGATTCATATACTGCGCCCTTTTTTCCTGCATCATCCCAAATGATATTGTTATTGATGGTTACCGTGTCGGGCCCCATCGTCATACCCGGTCTTTTGGAAAAGACGCCTATGCGGATGGCTGGCATATCGCAATTAACGAATACGTTATCACTGATCATGGCGCGCCTTACCTGGAAGTAACCATTGATGGGTGTATTCTCCAGCCCATTGACAAGTGTTACCGGCGCCCGAAAACTCTGCCGGGGCGCCCCTTGCAGGTTATAAAAATAATTGTTGATAGCAGCATGCCCCTCTCCTATGAACCGGATGCCATAGGACAGTTTCTTATTGGTTCCGTCGAAAAAATTGCCATCACATAAGCAATCATTGCCGTGGCGCAGGGTCAATCCACCATCACTCTCTACAAACGTATTGTGCAGGTAGGAGTTATGGCATGATTTATTGGAGATGATCTCGATCTCTCCATCACAGGCCTCAAAACGATTGAATGCTACTATACAGTGGGCTTCGGTAAAGGAGGTTTTGCTGTCGCCGATGCGGATGCTCTCGAGACCATTATCGGCATCAGGGCCATTGAACCGGTTGAGGAAGTAATTGTAACTGATGAGGTGCCTGGCGGGTACGCCGGGCTGCAGCCACACAGTGACTGTAGCACCCAGGTTGCGTTTACTTTTCAGCAGGCACCTCGTCAATACATTGTGTTGTCCAAAGAGTGACACCCATTTGTTGTCAGTATTGAGGCTGTCATTGTTGTAGTCATCAATCACACAATCCTGCACGGTACTATACATGGCATCCTGCTTACCGGCACGGAAGCTGATCACGGAGCGTTCTTTTAATCCTTTCCCGCCATTCTTCCAGGTGAAGCCTGCTATTATGAGGTAGTTGCCTGCGAAAGCCAATGTTGAATTGCCTTCAAAACTTACCTTGCCGGGCGTTTGCGCCATGAACCAGACGGGCTTTTCTTTGGTACCGCGGGTATTAGCGAATTGAATAATAGCATTGTTGTATACTCCGTCTTTCAAAAGTATTCTATCGCCGGCATCGGCTTTGTTTAATAAGGTCACTGCTTCTTCGGGCGAGGAAGTAAGAAAGTCTGTAGCAAATGTTGCTATTGAAAGGATAAGTACAGCAAGTGTGAGTGTTATGTGTTTCATAATAGTCATCGGGAAGAGGTAAATAGCGAGTGGCTAGTGGTGAATGGTGAGTGGTCAGAGGCCGTTTACTGCTAGCCTCTAGCCACTCACCCCTAGCCTCTTAAGAGAAATAGGTTCCGCCGTTGATATCAATATTAGCGCCGGTAATAAAACTGCTTTCATCACTGGCCAGGTAAGCAACGAGGTCGGCTACTTCAGCAGCTTTCCCTTCCCGGCGCAGCGGCGTGCCATTGGCCACATTGGTGCGGATCTCAGGTTTGGTAAATGTATCATGGAAAGTAGTGGCAATCATACCCGGGTCTACTGCATTCACGCGAATACCTTTGGGGCCAAGCTCTTTGGCAATGGATTTGGTAAAAGTAGCCACCGCTCCTTTGGCCGTAGCATACGCCGAAGCACCAAAACCTCCGCCATCACGACCAGCTTGTGAAGAAAAGTTCACGATAGCGCTACCGGCAGGCATCAGGGGTGATACATGCTTGGTAAGCAGGAAAGCCGATCGCACGTTGAGGCCCATCACAAAATCCCAGAAATCAGTATCCATATCGGCCAATTGTTTACGGGCTACCATACCACCGGCTACATTCACGAGGATATGTATGTCTTTACCAAAAGCTTGTTGTGCTGCCTGAATAAGATTTACAACATCGGCATCTTTACTCACATCGCCTTTTACGGCAATGGCTTCACCACCTTTTGCTTTGATCTCCGCCACTGTATCTGCCGCCTGTTGTTCACTGCTTAAATAGTTGATCACTACTTTAGCTCCTTCCTGCGCCAGTTTGATCGAAGTGGCTTTACCAATGTCTCTTGCACCACCTGTAACGATGGCTACTTTGCCTGCTAATTTCATATTGCTGTTATTTGTTTGTAAATGATTGGTTGGGTTTTGCTGTAATGAAGGTGATGCATATCCATGCCAGCGGCACCATCAGCGCGCCCAGTATAAAAAAGGACGTATAACTTGTTTGCGTGATCACGGGTACGATCCAGGTGGTGATCAGGGTTCCCAGTACGGCCGATGTACCACCCATACCTGCCACGGTGCCTACATTCTTTCCATGGAAATAATCGCCGGGCAGGGTTTGTATATTATTGATCAGGAATTGAAAGCCAAATAAGGTAGCGCTGATCAGGGCAATGGCCACATTCACCTGTTCTTTCAAATGATCGAGGTAAAAGGCGATCAGGGTTAAGGATACCAGCATAATGATGCTGCCGATGGTAATGGCCTGCTTTCGCGCTTTGGGTGCCGCTATACCCTTCTTAATTTTAGAAGAGGAAAAGAAACCGCCCATCAATCCACCGATCGCGGCAAACAAATAGGGCACCCAGGCGAAAGCCCCGATCTGCTTCATGTCAAACTGGTACTGCTCCTTGAGAAAGGTAGGCAACCAGGTCACGAACAGCCACCATACGGGATCAATAAAGAACCGGGAACTAATGATGCCCCAGGTGTTTTTGAACTGCAACAGTTGGCGCCAGGTATACACAGTAGTAGCCGTGGTTCTTGCTGCCTCCGCTGCTGCGTTACCCTGTTGAATGTAATCTTGTTCTTCCCTGGTGATCCAGGGGTGTTTATCCGGTGTATTCTTATTGATCAGTAGCCAGGGAATGATCCACAGGAAACCCAGCACAGCGATCACCACAAAGGTGGTCTTCCAGCCAAAGGCCAGGAACAGACCAGCGATCACGGGCGCTGCTACTACGGAACCCAGGGAAGCGCCTGCACCAAAAATGCCCTGTGCGATGGCCCTTTCTTTAGGCGGAAACCACTCGGCATTGCTCTTGGTAGCACCCGGCCAGTTGCCCGCTTCACTGATGCCCAGTAAAAAACGAAAGATATTAAAGGACAAGATAGATCTAGCCAGGGCATGCAAAGCAATGGATATGCTCCAGCCAATGATCGATACGGCCATACCCAGGCGGGTACCAATAGCATCCATCATTTTGCCTGTCACGGTTTGTCCAATGGCATAGGCCACCATAAAGAAAGTAGTGATGAGGGCCAGGGCATTTTTGCTATCGCCATCAGCAATACCAAAGTCCTTATAGATATAGGGCCACATGAAATTGATAGCGCCTCTATCAATATAATTAATAATGGTAGCCAGGCCGATCAGGGAAATGATATACCACCGCAATCCCTTCAGCTTGAATGCTCCCTTTCCTGTGCCCGCTGCCTTGCCGGCAAGGCCGCCGTTGCGGGTTCCCGTTTTCGTTGTTTGTATATCTGTACTTGCTTTCAATACTTACTGTTTTGAGACAACTTATTGATTGGGGATCTTCAGCTTTTGCAGAAATGCCGCAATGGCTTTATTCAATTCAGTGTTCTTATCCCTGGGAAATCCGCCATGCTTGCCACCTTCCACGGTCATGAATTCGGTGATCACTCCCGCTTCCTTTAGCTTTTTGTGCAACTCTACTGATTGTTCATAAGGTACTGTGGGATCTGCATCACCATGGGCAATGAAGACCGGGGGATTGTCCTTGTTTACATAATTAACAGGAGATACCGACCGGGCAAAAGCCGCATCAGTGGCCTTATCTCCCAACCAGCGGGTAGCCGATTTACTCGTAATGTTTTTGCCATAACCCCAGTCCCATACATCGGTGATGCCATATTTGTCGATGATGGCAGCCACCTTAATATTTTCTACACCGGGACAGTTGCCATCAAAGCGGTGATCATTGGCGAGCAGACCAGCCATAAGGGCCAGGTGCCCACCCGCACTGCCGCCCATTATCACGATCTTGTTGACATCTATGTTCAGTGCTTTGGCATTTTTGATCAGGTAGATCAGGGCGCAACGTGCATCTTCCACCGCAGCAGGGGCTGTAGCCTGGCCTGTGAGGCGGTATTCGATATTGGCTACCGCAAAACCCATTTTAAAGAAGGTATTAAATCCCGACTGCGATTCTTTGGTGCCGTGGTTCCAGCCACCACCATGAATATTGATCACCACCGGTGTGGGCTTACCATTGTTGGGCGGCAGGTAGAGATCCAGCTTTTGTTCCCAGTTCTTGCCGCTGGTATATACCACATCTATTTGACGGGTGAAACCTGCCGGTGTTTCTACAGGTTTGGGAGCAGTAGAATCTGCTTGTTGGGCAGTAGCTGTCATAGCGAAGGTGATACCCACCGCTAAAAGGATATATTTCATACGAAGAGATTTCGGATTTAGAATATAGAATTTAGAATTGCTACCGCGACTTGAAGGTACTGATCGAACACAGCTTCCTACAAAAAGCGGACGACTAAGGAAATTACAGAACACTTCGCCCCTATTTCCTCTTTCTCCCCTTCCCCTCCTAGCCCAGAAAGTCTTCGCGCAATGGGCTGAAGGCGTCGATAAGCATGCCAGGCTCCAGGCATACACAGCCATGCAGCACATGCGGCGGCACATAATAACCATCGCCCTTGCGAATGATCTTCTTCTCTGCACCGATGGTCATTTCAAAGGCACCACTGTCTACATAGGTCACCTGTGAATGGTGGTGCTCATGGAGGGTGCCAATGGCGCCCTTCTCAAACTTCGCCTTTACCAGCATGATCTTGTCATCATAACCAAATACCTGCCGTTGGATACCATTGCCCAGGTCTTCCCAATGTACTTCCTGCTCAAACTGAAACTCGCTGCTTTGTGCCATAGTCTGTTAATTAATAGTGATAAAGGATGCTTTATCGTTATACTGTAAGGTGATTGTATACATTTTCTTTTTGTACGTTATTTCCAACTGAGTGGCGCCGGCTTCATCTTTCAGCAGCTTCACGGCTTTTACCTGTGGTGTAGCTCCTGTGGTTACTTCCGCTATCGGATTGTTTTTCCCATGGGGTTCGGTAACACTGATAAAGGTCTGGTTGGCCGCTGCAGGCTGTGAAAGCACAAAGGCTTTCTCGTTCCTCAAATTAAACTCCGGGTCACCTGCACCACTGGTAATGAACTGCACCCGCAGGGCGGTGTCGGCTATAAAAGTAGTGGTATAAAACTTTTTGTTATTCAACAGGGTGATCACACCATTGCCTTCTTTTACCCTACCGGTGGCATTGAGCCAGACATGCTGGTAGCCTTGCTTATCACCCATTGCCTGTATAGTTTGGGTATTGGCGGCTATCTCGAAGGGCGCGTTGGTAATATGGCCCTGGTACCAGAAGGGCAGATCATACTGGTGCTTTTGAGCACTCTGCACATTGAATACATCGATCAACAGGGAGGCGGGTGCACCATCCGGCTTAAAGAGGATCACGGTACGCCGTAGCTGCACGCCCGGATAAGCATTATTGTCCTGTGCGCTTACTACCTGGTAATTGCTGCCTGTACTGAAGTGAACGAGTTCTGGTGCATGTTCTTCTCCTTTCTTTTCATTGGCCTGGTATTGGCTTTGCCTGTCTACGACCAGGGTATTGTGGGCCAGGGTTTGCTTGCCCCAGGTATCATTTTCTTTGGTATAATTACCGCCATTCTTGGTCTCTACATTCAGGAAACGTACAGCGCCATAATCGGGGAACACTTCTGTATTGTTGTCGTAGAACAACACATTCAACCGGTCGAAATGTCCATGGCCCATACCCTGGGAAGCAGCTTTGAATACCACACAGGACTGTTCCTCATTATCGCCACTGCGCAGGATGCCAATACCGCCCTGTTTTCCATCGGCCCCATCGCGTATCCACATGGGTTTGTATTGAAAGGAAGCTGCATCGCCTGCCGCTATTGCTTTGGCCACTTTTAATCCGGCATCACCCACGATCACTTTCTGTTGCTGCTGTGCAATATCCAGCAGGTCATTGCCTGCCTGCATATCACTGTAGGCGATGTCTACCGCATATACGATCTCCTCCGACTCATAGGTCTTGTCCTTCATTGCGTCATTCAGCGGGAAAAACACTTTATTGGTATAGGTGCATTGCAAAGCTGTATTAACAGCCTTCTTCAGCAAAGCATTCCTGTATTCATAGATCTTCTGTGCCGGCTGGTATTGCTGAATGGTGCGCGCAAAAAGCAGAAAGGGCAAAATAGCGTACCGCTGGTAATAAGGACCTTCGGTATAATACCCATCCGGTGAAAAGAGTTGATCCAGTTGTGCCAGAAAACCTGCTTTCCCATCAAGGGCAGTACCCTTCAGTGCTTTTTCCACCCAATCTTTCCGGCCACATACATAACCCGTCATACCTACCGCGGCTACTGACCAGGTACCATGATTGTGTATCTTATTGAATATTTCTCCATTTACTTCGCTCAGTTCCTTTACGATCGGCTCAAAGAGATCGGTTTCAATTGTTTTCCTGCTGGCGGCGCCCAGGTAATCATATACACAGTCATAGGCCTGGATGGTGTACACCTGCCACACACAATCATTGAGGTTTTGCCAAAACATTTTACCTCCCGGGATTTGTTTCTTCTTCGGGTGCCGGGGCCAGGTATTGTATACTGCTGCATATTGCAGCAGCATATCCTTCACAAATTTGGCATACCGCTCTTCTTTGGTAAGCTGGTACAACATACCACAGGCCACCATATCCTGGTAATTGCGCTTGTGCCGTTCATGGGTAGCGCCGCCGCCGGCATCTTTGGGCAGGGGCACTTCTATGGGCGTAGCGATGGCCTTATCTGCATCTTTCTTTAAGGACTTAAAGGATTGTTGCAACAAGGGATAGGCCGTTGCACCCTGGCGTACCACTTCCACATTGGCTTTGGTAAGCATGATGGAAGGATGTTGCTGTGCTGTTCCCGCCATGCCCATCATTACACCTGCACATAAAAAAACAATGGTCTTCATACTAATTCACTCCCAAAGGTTTTCCCTTGGCCGAAAGGAGACTGGTACCCTTTACCAGTCTGAAATCGAACCGGGACGGATTATTAAATAGGGGGTTGCTATTAAAAATATGTTTCCCTGTAACGTTGTTGTAAAATGAACTCACCCGGCCACTCCGGTAAAAATTACAATAGTCTACCAGCAGTTTATCCCAACTCATTTCTTCAAACCAGATCACCCGGCCGCCGGCGCCACTATTATTGAATACCGAATTGGTAATGGCGGCTCTTTGCACACCCCATAGTTTTAGCACACAGCCCTGGGCACGGTTTTCCACCCCACTAAAAGTGCAATGATCGATGATCACTTCGGGTCCGGTAGTGCTTTCATCATTACCACCTCGGTATACATTTACAGCGCCACCCAGGGTATTGGCAAATGCGGAATTACGGATAACCAGGCGCTCCACATTGTAGATGCCTTTGTCTTCTTTCTCGGCACTATAATCAATGGCGCTGCCGGCATTGTTCCTGAATACACAATCTTCGATAGTCACGGAATCGGCATAAGTGCTTTTGGCTCCTTTGATGCAACTGTAACTACTTTCATTGAAGTTGTAAAATGTACAACCTTTCACCTTGAGAGCGTACGAACCGTTCATGGGGCCGGTAGTAGTGCTGATGGCAGCTTGTACATCGCCATAGCTTTTGTAAGCACTGTTGAACTGAATATTTTCGATCTTCAGACTACCGCCCTTCTCAATGATGATAAAGGAAGGAAGACTTTTGCCGGAGACATTTACCAGTTCTGGTTTACCGGCCAGGCCGGCTTTAGCACGTATAGTAATATGTTTATTAATAATGAGGGACTTGTCTATTTCATACAGGCCGGCTTCCGTCAATTCAATTTCACTACCAGTGGACAAACCGGCAATTAAAGAAGGTAGTCGTTTTGCATCTGCGATAGAAACGGGGATCACCTCACTATCAAGTATTTTTCTTGTATCGAGGTTATACCAGGAGGGAGCAGTAGTAACGGCATCCATCCAGCTCAGCAAGGAGCGATCGATGCCACTTTTATGGTCGGGAATAAAGTAAATGCTATCACCATATTTCATATCCACACCCTTCCATCCTATATCTTCTCTAAACCCAGCAGATGGTTTTCCTGGCATGGCGCCCCTATAAAAGTTATCGGCAAACCGGATACCACCATCTTTATTGGCGTCCTCATACAAGGATCTGCCATAAGGAATTATATAGTTATCGGTAAAGCGCACGTTTTGTGGAGTTGCTGTTCGTTCCGCATCCTTGCCCGCTCCAAATATGATGCTCCTGCAATTGATAAAAGTATTGTGCCCGATGGTGGCATCTTTTACCTGGTGGTAACGGCTGATGGATGAGTTGGGCACGCCATTCAATACACTGAAACCTGAATGGAATCTTTCGCCCGCCAGGTCCATAAACAGGTTATTGGAAACGGTGTGACCGGGATTGATGACGCGTACCCCGCCTGTAAATGGCTTGTTGTTACCAATGAAAATATTGTTGGTAATCTTGTTCTGTGAACCATGCCTCAATACCAGGCCACCCTGGCATTCATAAAACAGGTTGTTATTGATCTCGTTGTTGCCGCTCTTAATGGATACGATCTCTACTTCGCCGCTGCACCTTTCGAAATAGTTGTGGTGGATCATGGTGCGGGAGGCAGTGAGTGAATACCTCGACACTCCTACTCTTATGGTCTCGCCGCCATTGGAACCTAATGGAGAATGGCCCTTAAAATAATTACTATCGATGCTATGGTAGTTGTTCTGGCTTCTTTCGTCATTCAGTTCTACAATGAGGGTCGTACCACTATTCAGTTTATCGCCGATCACACAATGGTCAATACGGTTGTGTTGTCCCCACAGGATCAGCCAATGGTCTGTATTAAAACGGTCGGGCCGGCTGTAGTTCTCGATCACGCATTGGGTGAGGCGGCAGTTATTGGCCAACTGCTGTTCCTTGTTCCTGAATTCCACCACGGCCCGGTCAGTCGTATAGCCATCGGTGAAATGGATGCCGCTCACGGTCACATAGTCGCTGCCAAAACGGATAAAGGAGTTGCCGGTAAATTGCACCTTACCCGGTTCCTGTGCTGCAATGACCAGGGGTTTTTCTTTGGTACCGCTGGTTTCAATGATGAGAGGGACATCTTTCCAGGTACCTCCTTTTAATAAAATGCTGTCGCCCGGTTGTGCTTTGGACAGGGCAGCGTTCAACTCCTGTGGATTGCTCACCAGGATGGTGGTGGCGTTCACTGTTGGAATGAGCAACAGGAGGAAGATAGTTGATATGAAGTAGTTCTGTTTGATTATTGATTATTTTATTATTGATTATTGGGTTGTCGCCAACTGGTAGCTGGTTGTAGTTTTCGCCAACCGGTAAGCACCTACAATTTTTTGCATCCCATTGCCGATTCACGATTGCCGACTCACGGTTGCCGTCCCTACATTTCAATCTTCCGTTCCCGGCTGATCTGCAGGATATCGTTGAGGTGCGCTGCCATGGCAATGCCGGCAGCGTCGGGATCTTTATCGGCAATGGCGGTGAGTATCTCATGGTGTTCTGCCATGGCCTGTACGCCCCGGTTATCGCCACAGATCTTTTTCTCGATGATGTTGCGGATGATATCGGGCAGCAGCATCAACAGCATGGATTCGAATACGGAGTTCTTGGCGGCATTGGCGATCTTCAGGTGTAGGAACATGTCTTCCTGAACGGCATTCTCTTTGTGTTTTGTTCTAAGGTCGTAATCTGCTACGGCGGCTTGCAGGATGGCCAGGTCTTCCTCCGTTCTGCGTTGGGCTGCCAGCCTGGCGGCATTGATCTCGAGGTAATAGCGGGCTTCGATCAGTGCCGCAAAATCATCTTTATTGAAAGTGATAATGTCATTCAGTACGCCTTCGATCATTTTGATATTGTACCCGGAGACATAGGTACCGCTTTGGGGGGAGGTCTTGAGCATGCCATAAAACTCCAGTTTGCGGATGGCATCGCGTACGTAGGTACGGCCTACACCGAATTTTTCGGCCAGGACCCTTTCTGCCGGCAGGCGGTCGCCCGGCTTCAGGTGTCCCTCACTAATCAAATGTTTCAACTGGCGGATGATCTTATCCACCGGACTGTCTACCTCAATAGCCTTAATCGTTTCAATAATGGTTGTCTTTTCCATAACGCTTTATTTTATTTCTCCTTCATCACATCTACCGTGATCGTGGAAGTACCCTGGTTGGGCGACGCCACGATGTTGAGGCTTTGTACTTTTATCAAAATGTTTTTGGTGGTGCCGCCGCCTGCCGGTGTCATCTTAGCCCAGATCAGCGAAGCCGTCGTATAGGTTGTTTGATTGGGAGCATTGGCATTGGGTGCGGATATGCCTGTGAAAAAGGCGTCACCAAGTTCGGTAATTGTATTGTTATTATACTTATTATATATGCTTGTTTCTGCTACTCCTGTTCCCAATACCCGGAAAACAGTTTTTTTCAGGGTATTGGCGGTAGGGGTTGCCGGCGTCCAGGCAGCACCACTGCACTTAAAAGTGGTAAGGGTAGCGGCTGAAATATTAGCCGGGTTGTTGAAAGCCAGGTTGCCCGAGCTATTGGTAAAGATGGCAAAGTCTACTTTGGCATGATTGGAAGGATCGTTCACCACCTCGCAGGCACTCAAAAAAGGCGTGGCCGGTTCGCCCAGGAAGAAACAGCTGGGTGAGTTGACGGTGGCAGTTCCCTGCGACATGAGGGTGATATTGTTCCAGCGATAATAAGGCAATATTTTTACCGGTACGGATCCGGCATTGCTGCTATTGGTACCGTCTTTCGCCACCAGCTTGCATTCTTTTACATTATCAGCAAAAGGAAAACCAGTGAGGCTGAAGGTATAATTGTATTCGTTGGCGGTGTTGCTCACCAGTACGGGTATCACCGGACCTTGAAGAGTTTCCCCACCCGCTGTAACGACCCAGGCCTCCACGGTCGACAAGGCAGTATAGGATTTAAGGGTACCGTTGATAGCAGGCGTTCCATCCGGCAGGGCTGCACGCAGGGTATCTGCCTCAAAACTGATGACGGGCTTGAAAGGAATATTTACAAACTGAATGACCTTCTCTGCTTTTAACCCGTAAATATCTACCGCTGTTACTTTCAATTGTCCTGCCCCCGGGGTATAGGTATAATTGTAATTAATGGTCACATCCTTGCTGCCACTGGGACTGATACTGTCTACTGTTGCAAAATTACCGGTGCTGTTGTCATAAAAATAGATCTTGCTGATACCGGTTGGGGAGCTTGCCTTACCGGTAATAGCTGTAGTACCGGTTAAAGAGGGTGTTACGGTTTCCGGTAGATCCTTCAGTACGGGCGCCGCCGGGTTGAAATAGGTGATCTTCACCAGTTTTTCCAGGGAGGTATTGTTGTCCTGTACGGCCAGCAGCTTGAGCCCTTTCACGCCCACCAGGTCAATATTGGGCCATACATCGGCTTTAATGGAAAAAGCATATTCTTTCTCACCAGCGGGAAAATCCAGCTGAATAAGGGAGTCGGCTTTACCCGTACGTTGTATGTAATAATAGAGTGTCTTCACGTTAATGTTGGTCGTTAATTTACCACCCACCGTTTTCTCCGGCTGAAAACCTTTGAGCGCCACATTCCAGGTGTAGTCTATCGCTTCCAGGTTGCCGGTAGGCTCGATGAACTTATCTTTCTTACAAGAGGCCATGACCAGTAACAGCGCCGCCAGAAAAATAAATGACTTGATCTGTATTTTCATATCGCAAACATTCAGTCGTTAATGGTTCTTGTTTTGTTGTCGCCCCGAGCTTGTCAAAGGGCCTTTTAAAACGGCTTCGACAAGCTCAGCCTGACACTAGCCTTCGACAGGCTCCTTTAGATCAGGGTTAGCCGCCCTTAGAGGGCGACCCACCCTTCAAGAGCCTTCGACAGGCTCAGGCTGACATCTCCTAATAACCCTGGTTTTGTGTGATCACAATCTGGTTATTGCTATCCATTTCCCGTTGGGGAATGGGCAATAGGGTACGGATCCTGATATTGTTCTTCAGTTCGTCCAGTGGTATGGCTGGTTTGAATTTCTTATAGTGTGTGTCGTATTCATAGGTGTAATAAGTGTTCATCACGTTCTCAAACTGACCGGTGCGGTAGAGATCAAACAAACGGTGGTTCTCAAAAGCCAGTTCAATCCTTCTTTCATCCAGCAGGCGGCCCAGGAAGTTGGCATCGGTAGTAGCTTCAGCTCCGGCATCGGGATAGAGGTAAAAAGCTGCGGTGAAATTGCCGGTGCCGGGATACACTATAGCCCCTGCCCTACTGCGGATACGATTGATGATATCAACAGCAGCCTGGCTAAAGCCCAGGGCTTCTGCCTTCAGCAGCAGCACATCGGCAAAACGGATCACCGGGAAATCATTTTCCGCATCATTCTTGATCATGACAGGTGAGGTAAATTTCTTCATATAAGGGTTGCCATTGTATTTGCCAATGGTTACATCCCTGCGTTTGTCGGCGCCACCGGTAGCAGGTACAATGTATTTAGACTCCATCTGGGCAGTGGGATAATTAAGGCCCGATCCGTTGCCGTTTACAATGGCGCTGCCGCTGTTGAGGGCTGCAAAACTATTGGCCATATAATTGCCCAGCCCCAATCCTCCGGCCTTGTAACGCACAGCGAAGACGATCTCTTTATTCATTTCGTTGTTGATGGAAAATACATCGGCATAGGAAGTCAGCAGATCGTGCCCGCTGGCCGTAATCACATCTTCCAGCAATGTCAGTGCATCTGTTTTGCGATTGGTGGACAGGTACACTTTGGCGAGGAGTGATTCTGCAGCCCATACGGTAGCGCGGCCAAGGTCTTCCTGCGCCTGTGCACTGAAGCTCTTACGGGGCAGGTAGTTCTTAGCTGCTTCCAGGTCGGCTACGATCAGTTTGTAACAATCATCCACAGATGACCGGTTGACCTGTTTCAGCTCGGCCGGTGTTTTGGGATCGGTGAGCAAGAACACGCCTCCAAACAGGCGCACCAGGTTGAAATAATGATAAGCGCGGATGAACAAGGCTTCCCCGGCCAGTTGCTTGCGGCGGTCTTCTTCCATTTGTGCGGTACCTTCTCCCAGGAAGATCTGGCCATTGCTATAAGACACACCCAGGCTTCTCAGTACATAATTGGCACTGCGGATATTTTTATAGGTATAGAACCAGTAATTGTACACCTGGCTATGACCAGAGTTTTGCAAGTAAGTATTCAGGTCGTTCAACTCTATATTGGCAACCGCTGTACTACCGGTAGCGCCCTGCTTGGTAACATCGGAGCGGAGTTCGGTCATCATCCATTCTGTTTCCAGTGGTTTTTGCAGACCATTATAACAACCCGTTAAAGCCACTTTCACCTCATCATAGTTCTTATAATAATTTTCAACATCTACATTCGACTCCGGCTTGAGGTCGATGATCTTGTTGCAGGAAGCCATCAGGCCTGCCAGCAACAAGGTGCATATGATATATGAGCAAGTTTTCATTGTATGCAGTTTATGGCAATTCGTTAGAAATTAATGTCAATACCCACTGTCACTGTTCTTCCAATGGGGAAGGCACCCCGCTGGTAACCGTCGATCAAGGGTGATGCATATTGATTGGAAGTCGTGCGCGCTTCGGGGTTGATACCGCGATAAGAAGATGACATGATATACAGCAGGTTTTCGCCGGAAGCATATACGCGCAGGCCATTCAGCTTCATGCGTTTTGAAACAGCAGTGGGCAATGAATAGCCCACTATCACACTGCGCAGCGCCACGTATGAACCATCTTCTATCACATAATCTGTCAGCATCCAGTCTGAGCCATTGGTACCGTACGGGGTTTTACCATCACCGGGATTGGCTGCACTCACCCACCTGGCTGCGGTATTGTAATTCTCATTGTACCACCTTGATTCGTTGTAGTTGGCATCGCCATTAATAAGGTCCAGTCCCTGCACGCCCTGAATGGTAATACTCACGTCGAAGTTCCTGTACTTAATATTGTTGGTCATACCCCAGGTAAAATCAGGGAAGGGGCGGCCCAGTACGGTACGGTCTTTTTCATCAATGCGTTTATTGCCATCCACGTCTACAAACTTCAATCCACCCGCCACAAAGTATTTGGAGAGGGAGCTGCTATAGCCTGCTGCCTGCGCATCGGCTATTTCCTGGTCAGACTTCCACACACCGTCGGTTTTGTAACCGAAGAACTGTACGGAAGGAGCGCCTACAATGGCTGCATAGATCTCATTGCGCTCCCCGTAATTGTATTGGAAAGGTTCGCCGCCCATGTCCAACAATTTATTTTTGTTGGTAGCAAAGTTGAACATGGTTACCCATTCCAGGTTCTTCCTGCGCAGGTTGTTGGAAGTAAGTTCCAGTTCAAAGCCCTGGTTGCGTACTTTGCCGATATTGTTCCAAAACTGGTTGGAACCGGAGAAAGACATGGTATTCTGTTTGAACAGCAACCTGTCGGTAGTACCATTGTAATATTCCAGGCTCATGGTAAGGCGGTCTTTGAAGAAACCGAGGTCGATGCCTGCATTGTACTGGAAGGTGCGTTCCCAGGTGAGCACATTGGGCAATACATCATTGTTGGCTGCGAGGCCATTGTTGAGTGTGCCGGTGCCGCCGCCCAGGGGATAATTGGCCATGTTCAACAATTCCAGGTAAGAGAAGGGTTCAATTTTGTTATTGCCCGTAGCGCCATAACTGGTACGCAGTTTCAGGTTGCTCAGCCAGTTGATGTCCTCCATAAATGGTTCGCTGCTGATGCGCCAGCCGGCAGATACGGCAGGAAACCAGCCATATTTTTGTCCCGGAGGGAAATAACCGCTACCATCTGTACGAAGGCTGGCAGACAACAGGTACTTACCCTGGTAATCATAATTCACACGGCCCAGGTAAGAGAGCAGGCCAATGGGTGTTTTAGTAGTATAAGTGCCTGCCAGTTCAATGGAAGAAGCCTGGTTCAATGTTTGGATATTATCGCTGGGCAGGTTCACGCCTGTGATCTGGCTTTCATTGATGGTTGTTTTCTGTGCAGTATATCCCAATACACCTGATAGTGTATGATCGCCAAAGGACGTATTGTAGTTCAGTGTATTTTCCCAAAGCAGGTCAATGAACTTGCGGGAATAGTTGACGCCCCTGTTCACATCGCCATCGGCTTTGGCATTGCGTTTGGAAAACGTATTGGTCTCAGTATAATTGAAATAAGCGCTGGCGGATGATTTCAGGATGAGCCCTTTCATGAGTTCAATGCTCAGGTCAAAACCACCCAGCACGCGGTAGTTATCACTAAAGCGGCTTTGCCTGTCGGCAATGGATTTGGGAGTATTGTTGCTGGAAGAGAAAGGAATTAGTTTGCCACCTGTAGCGGTAGGATCGGTAGCACTGTTGTAATAGCTGCCATCGGGCATATAACCCTGGTATACCAGGTTGGAGAAATGACCTGCCTGTGCCCAATCACCCGGCCTTATGCTGGCCCATTGGGGATTCTGGTTTACAAAAGCCGCTGTGGCTGTAGTATGATAGACGGGCAAGCCGGAATAGAAACGGTAATAATCGGTATAGTTTACCGCAGGCAATTCACTGCGGGTATAGGAAGGATTTAAGTTGAGGCTGAACTTCACTTTTGAACCGAGGTTACCATCCAGTTTGGTTTTAAAGTTCATGCGGTTATATTCATTGTGGGTCATGATCCCTTTGTCGGACTGGTAATTGCCGGAAATATAATAGCGCACATCTTTTCCGCCGGATACGCCCAGCTGCATATTGTAAATAGCGGCATCCTGCAATCCTTCATCCTGCCAGTCGGTGCCATCGCCATTACGCAATACGCTTTCTACCAGGTAGCGGGCTTTTTCCTGCGGGGTAATGAGGTTTTGTTTGTCGGCAGTCACGGTAGGATCTTTTGCCCGCATGGCAGCTTCGTCGTACATTTTTTGCGTGTACGCGGTTGTGCTCATGATGGGGTGCAGTTTGTAGGGGCTCTTTACGCCGTAATAAGACTTCACGGTATACTTTGGCTTATTAGTCTTGCCGCTTTTGGTGGTGATGATGATGACGCCGTTGGCGCCGCGGGAACCATAGATGGCTGCGGAAGCGGCATCTTTCAATACTTCCACGGATTCCACATCATATGGATTCACCATCGCCAGGCCATCGGGCACGGGGTGGCCATCTACTACTACCAGGGGATCGGCATTGGCGCTGATGGAGCTAAGACCCCGTACGCGTACCCGGGGAGTGGTACCCACTTCGGAGCTGAGGTTTTGAACGGTAACGCCGGCCATCTTACCGATAAGTGCTTTGTCGAGGCTGGAGGTAGGGATTTCATCCAGGTTATCGTTTTTCAGTTTGGCAATGGAACCGGTAAGGTGTGATTTCTTTTGCGCGCCATAACCGATCACCACCACATCATCGAGGGTGGCGGCGAGGGTACTGAGTTGGACCGTCAGGAAATCCTTGCCATCCAATTCTACGAGGTGGTTTTTGTAGCCAATAGCGGTGATCATGAGTTTGCCGGAACTACGGCTGCTGAGTTTGAGGGAAAAGTTACCGGCACTGTCGGTAGTAACACCCGAACCGGTTTTACCGCCTACCGCGCTAACGGAAACATTTGCGAGTGGCAGGCCGGTTTTGGCATCGGTGACCTTTCCCTTGACGGTATTCTGGGCCCAGGCGCTGAGGTTAAAAAGGAGAAACAAGAGCAAAAGGGGTTGGAGCTTTCCCATATAGCAAGCGATTTATCGTTATTAAACCAAATTGGTCAACCAATTATTGGTTGACCAAATATTGGATTAATCTGCTGCACTTCCAAATTAAATTTGGTAAAGAGGTGGAGTATGGTATTAGGCAGGTACCCCCGAAATGGTATTGAAGGCCGGTTAAGATTCACTTAAGACAGGAGGTTAAAGCGCACTTACTAAGGGTTTGGAGATTTGCTTAATCCACAGCCGCCCTTCACCCGGCAGACAGCCATTAAGTAACTGGCAGATCGCTGCGAGTACACTTCGTATGGAGGCATGACCCTCGGGCCAGCGGGCAGAGCAGCTAAGGAAAGTTTTCCAGCCTGGGATTTCACCAGATAGATTTATGACGTATATTGTTGACAGACAACCCTTAAACAATTTTTGAATCTGCTGAAACTCTCTACAACCTACATCCCTTAACCCCCAACTATGAGCTTATACACGACGATGTAAAGAAATACAAGACCTTATTTTTTCAAGTCCTGCTCAGTAACATCGTTGCGACCACGGGTACTTATGTCTTACTTAAGAATAATTCCTGCTGGCTGTGATCAAGAAAAGTTGTGAGGAATGATCTTAATTGACAATGATAAATTTATATCTTAAATATTATGAACACCGACCACAGCCATCACGACAAAGAAGCTAAACAGGCCATACTTGATAACATTGAAAAATATGGTTGCCATTTAGCATTGCTTGAACCCGATAATTATTTACCGGGATTTGCTTATACTATTGGTCTCTTCAAAAGATTTGGTCACCCTGAGATCATATGTTTTGGCTTAAAAACAGAAATATTGGGTTCTTTATTGAATGAGGCCTGTAACCGTATCATGAATGGCGAAACGCTTACCACCAATAAGCTTTATTCCGGATTCCTGGGAGGGCACCAAATTCAGTTCCTGCAAGTTGACAAAGAACATTACCAAAACTACGTAGGTTATGCTGGTTGGTTTTATGATCAGACCTTTGACTTTCCGTTGCTGCAACTTGTATGGCCCGACAAACAGGGCCATTTCCCATGGGATAAAGACTTTAATGCCGACTGGAAATTCAAACAGCCACTCCTTGACCGAAATACGGACTTTAAATTCTATGAGGAGAGGAACTTAGGAGTTTATACAACAAAGCAGGCATTTGAAGGAGATCCGATATTATACATTTACCACAATGATGATGGCGATTGGCAGTTTCATACCAGTTTAGACCCTGCTTTGGACGATGCACAGTTGGTTTGTCTCGAGGAAATCACTAAACTCGATCCCTCCATCAATGAAATTTATCATTTACAATACGGCTGGTGGGCATGGCGGGATAGTAAAGATGATGAGTGGCAATATGAAGAGCGGGCTACAGAAGAATAGAAAAGATGTAAAAATAACCCTTTAAAAAAACAACACCCTAAAATGGAACCAGTAGAGATCAGACTAAACCCAAAACGGTTTATCTTCTTAACACTTATGTTATTAATCCCTTTAGGGGTAGGAATCTACTACATTTATTTTTCCGGTAAGTTCCACAAAACCACTGAACTATTTGATATCATGTCCTTGTTAATACTGGCCTTCGTGGTTATTTCCTTTATTACCCTGTCAGAATGCTTATTAAAAAAGAACCTATTCTAACACTTACCAGATCCGATATTACGATCAACCTTCGCAGAAATCCTATTACCTTTCTTTGGCAACAAATTACCAAATGGGAAATCATAAATGAAGAAGGCCACAAAATTCTAATTCTACATACCGCAGAAACCGAAAAGAAGATTAACCTTTCATCACTTGATATGAAACCTGACGAGATTGAGGAGCTGTTGATGAAATATAAGAAAATATGAGCCGGCGTCGACAAAAGAAATAAAACGAAGCAGAAGCTTAGCCACTAACTCAGCTCCGAATGATAACCGCGGAGACGTAGAAGGCGCCCATTAGCGGCGAAAGCGTCCGGGCGGAAATAAGCTTACACGTTGTTGCTCCTAATAGTTCTACGTCTCCGCGGTCAGCTAATTATTTTGAGGTGTACTTTTTAAATTGTTTCAGGTCTGTTGGGCTGGCTGGCTTCACCTGTACGGCAGCGCCGCCACCGGCAGCCAACTTCAACCTCAATGTATTGTTACTGTCGACCAGGAAGGTCTCAATCCTGTAGGCTTCGGGATTCGACTTCCAGTCTGCCCCGGGCGCATCACCATAGATCACGGCTACGTATTGCTGTCCTTTATCTAGAAAAGAGAGGGGTAGCACGGCCGTGCGGTTATTCTCATCAGTAATAGTGCCAATAAACCAATTTGGCTTACCTTTTTCCTTACGTGCTATACTTATATAATCGCCCGGCTCGGCTTCAATGATCTTTGTATCGTCCCAGTCTACCGGTACATCCCTGATAAACTGAAATGCATCGGGCTTAGCGGCATAATTCTCCGGCAGATCGGCCGCCATTTGCAGGGGACTGTACATAGTCACGTACAAGGCCAGTTGTTTTGCCAGGGTAGTATGCATTTGCCTTTCAGGAGCGTAGCCAGTATACCCTTTCATTTTAAAGATACCAGGTGTATAGTCCATCGGGCCTCCCATCAGCCTGGTAAAGGGCAGGATGGTCTCATGTTCGGGTGGACTGCCAATGCTGAAAGCATTGTATTCATTGCCCCTACCCGCTTCGCTGGCCATCCAATTGGGCCAGGTGCGGTGCTGGCCGGTGGGCCGCATGGGTTCATGCACATCGATGGCGACCTGGTGCTCTGCGGCCTTCCGCGCCACACGGTCATAATGGTTCACCATCCACTGACCATCGTGGTGCTCGCCCCGGGGAATGATCTTTCCAACATAACCTGTTTTCACAGACGTATAGCCCATCAGGCTCATAAACCGGTAGGCGGTGTCCAGCTGGCGTTCATAATCGGTAGCTGAGCCGGAGGTCTCATTGTGCATGATCATGGTCACGCCTTTGGAAGCAGCATACCGGGTGATCTCGCGCACATCAAAATCGGGATAAGGAGTGGTGAAGGAAAATACATTTTCTTTCCAGTTGCCAAACCAGTCTTCCCAGCCTGTGTTCCAACCTTCTACCAACACACCTCCAATTCCATTGGCAGCTGCAAAGTCGATATACTTCTTTACGTTGGCGGTATTGGCGCCATGGGTACCATTGGGGATCAGCTTTCCATTGGCATCTGTACTGTCCGGAAAATTGGAATAGTTCCAGGTAGCTTTAGCGGTTTGCATTTCCCACCATACGCCTACAAACTTCATGGGCTTAATCCAGGAGGTATTGGTAAGGGTGGTAGGCTCATTGAGGTTTAATATCATTTTGGAAGCCAGCACATCGGCTGCTTTATCAGATACGATAATGGTGCGCCAGGGCGTATTACCCGGTGCGTGCAGGTAGGCTTTATTTCCCGTTGCATCGGGCACCAGGCTGGATGATAGGGAAAAACGTGCCCTGTCTACATGTAATTGCATGGCTGGATAGTTGATCAGCGCAGCCTCATGAATATTAATGTACAACCCTTCCTTGCTCTTCATCATCAATGGGGTTTGCACGGCATAGCGATCAGGTGCTGTACGAACGGCAATATCCGTAGAGCTTTTCACAATGCTGGTATTGTCTATCGTGCTCAGTGGCGAAGTAGTGTAGAGATACTCATTGGTATCGTAGTCGCCCGGTATCCAGAATGTTTTGTGATCACCTGTTAAATTGAACTGTGTCAATTCATCGGCTACGATGAAATATTTCAGGTTGGGCTGCAGGGGAAATTCATACCGGAAGCCCACGCCCTCCTCAAATACACGAAACACTATATTGAGCAGGCGGTTGGGCGCTTTGCGCTGCCGCAGGACCACGGTGAGCTCTTCATACTGGTTGCGAATGGTATTCACTTCTCCCCATACGGGCTGCCAGGACTCATTGACTGCACGGCGGCTGGTATGCAACAGTTCAAATCCTTTATAAAAAGTACTGTCATCTGTTAAGGAGAAACCCAACCTGGAAGGGGTAATTACCTGTTGCTGGTTATATTGTACTGCATAGGCAGGTGTGCCATTTGCATCGAGTACAAAGTCCAGCTTCACCTTGCCTATGCTAACCTGAACAGGGTTGACGGATTGGGCAGACACCCGGGATACCAGAATCACCAAAAGTATATAACAACTAATTTTTTTCAATATCATCATACTGCTGTGTTTTTACGTTGTATCTTATTCTACTGCCGCTGCTGTTGTGGACAATGCGCCCAGGATCGATCTCCGGTAGTGATCTGTTTCTGTACTCCAGGAATAAGTAAGGCGATCGGCCCTGATGGGCTTATTGGTGATCTGCCCGGGTGTAACAAACTTTTTAAGGGTAATACCATTGCGGATAATGGCTACCCGTACGGCGCCTTTTTGTTGCACAATCCTGGATACGGTAAAACCAGCGGGCACCTGTACCATCTTATCATTGATCATCAATTGGGCCTTATCCTGTAAGATGGTTACCACTTCTATGGAGTCTTCCTCTTTGCGTTGTACCGCATCCTGCTGAAAGCTTTCTACGGGTATATTGTAAGGCGCCGGATCAATATCATGCCGGTACTTCTTAAAGAAGGCAATGGCAATATCATTGTCCTGGTAAGGAGAAGATTCTTTTTTCCATATACTCTTATAATATTTCAATAAGAGGGAGAAGCCATCATTGTGGTTGATCTCGGGCGCCAGGTGGTGTCCTTCGGGGTAATCATTCCAGGTAATGATATTCATAATGGATACATCCTCTGCTATCCCAAACTCCAGCATTTTCCGGAAGTTCCACGATAAGCCGGTGGCAATGTATTTACGTTCTACTTTATTGATCCCTGCGCTGACGGCTTCGCTGGCATAATGGAACATATCCCAGGTGCCACGCTTCAACAGTTTGGAAGTATAAAAGTCATTGAAGGCGGAGCCCATAAAGGACCTGTTGCGTTTGCGGCAGGCATCTGCCACGACCTTGCCGGCGTAATCGTTGGTGAATGATACTGTCCACATCCATACAGCCGGAAAATAATCCAGGTATTCATTAGCTTTCTGTTCGTCGATCCGTTCATTGATGGTACGGGCCAGTGCAAACTTTTCGTTTACGGCATCCCCCAATCGCTTATAAGCGCGGGCTACATAATAGCTCTCCGGCAGGCCCTGCCTGTCGGCCGGAATATCGGCCAGGCTTTCTCCATACCATAGATACAGGAGTAACCGGCCATCGGGTGTACGCAGCCAGTGGGGATTGTTTCTGCCTACCTCGTTGAAAATACCATTCATACGCCTGGCCAGCTCGGCAATCTTGGCTTCTTCGGTAGAGCCGCCGGGATGTGAGACACAGAGGGTGAGCTTAAAATCTAATTGTTGTTTATCTGCTACCCTGAAATAAGCTTTGATGATCTCATCCCAGTCAGGCGCGCCCAGCACATAATAGAACTGGAAACCGTCGATGCCACTTTGCATCGCAGTACGCATTTCAAACTCTACGGTCTCCTCCAGGGTTTTGTCTTTCAGCAATGAATCGGTCATCACTTTCACCTGGGTAAGGCCACCCAGGGATGCCGTGCTATTGCCTTTGGTGGCATAGTATTCGGGATCACAGCTATCTTCGAGTTTATGACCTTTGTAGCGAATGATATTCGTCATGCAATGCGCGATCACCAGTTTTTTATTGCTGATGGGCATACTGAGTTCGGGCAGGTTTTTCAGATTGTCCTGCGCAACAAGATGGATGGATGTTATCAACAACATCCATCCTATTAACGATCCCCGGAAAAATTGTTTCATATGCTGCCTTTGCTTAGTAGCCGGGGTTCTGTTGGCCGGCCATTTTGGGATTAGAATTGAGCTCTGTAATGGGGATTGGCCAGGAGTAGGCTTTATCAGCCCATTTGAACGGCGTTCCATTCAGGGCCCTGGCGGTTACATAATACGCAGCTTCTGAAGCGCCCAGGTGCCAGCGGCAAATATCAAACCACCACTGTGCTTCATTAAACAACTCGGCCCAGCGCTCATAATACAGCGGATTATTGCCCAATACCGGATCGCTTGCTTTTTTGGCCATGGTCTCGGCGGTCAGGCTGGCGTAATCCACGCCGGATGCAGTATTGACAGGAAGACCATAAGCGCGTCTTTTTACTTTATTGATATATTCCAATGCAGTAGTAGCTTCTGCAGAATTAGCACAGGCTTCGGCATACAGGAGGTACACATCGGCCATCCGCAGGATGTAAATATTGGCAGCATCAGCTGGTCCTACGTTGTTGATGTCATTAAAGATGGGAGCGTATTTGCGGAAGCTCCAACCAAGTTGTTGATTGAGGTTGGCATCGCCCATGATGTAAGAGGGCCTGGCTACTGGATACCAGTTGGTACCATCACGTTTTACAGAATCGAGCCAGGGTTGCAGGGTGTTTACATACAAACGTGGATCGGCTGTTTTATTGGTCCGTACTGCCAGGGCCTTTGCTTTGTATACAGGGTCCATCACCTTCTCTGGATTGGAATAACTGGGATCTTTACTGCTGTTGAAATTGGGGTTGGTCACCAGGGTATAGGTTCCTTCTGTATAGCCATAACGCAGGATATTCTTATCATGCATACCTATGTTGCCACCATAACCCAAGGGCAGGGAAGATTCTTCCTTACCATTGAGACCCAGGGCATAGGGAGGAAATATAAGTCCATTGATAGAAGTGGCATTGGCCGCACCGCTATACACACCATAACCGCCTTTGGAATCCTGGTCGATATTCAGTTCAAACAATGATTCTTCGTTGAATTCATTGGCACTGATACCAATAAAAGCGTCCCTGTATTTGGCATAGGGCATGAGCGTCTTGCCACTGTTGTCAATCACATCTTTGAGTACGGGTTTTGCTTTGGCCCAGTCTTTCCGGAATACATAAGCTTTACCCAACAGGCCTTTGGCTGCCCATTCTGTTACCCTCCCCACATCGTTGCCGGTCCACACTTTACCTTTCAGCAGTTTGGCAGCTTCCAGCAGGTCGCTTTCAATGAGCGCCCACACGGCATTAATATGTGCGCGTGGCTGCTGGGTAGATTCGAAGCCGGCAGGCAAGCCTTTAAATAATGGCACACCCAGGGTATCTGTGGCAGATGGCCCAACTTTGTAATCTTCTCCATACAGGTTTTCCAACTGGAAATAATAATAAGCACGCATGAAATAAGCCTGGCCACGGATAAAATTAATCTTTGGCTTATCGGCTTCTTTGGCGCCATTCTTCTCAAAGAAGTCGGCTCCTGCCAATGCTACGTTGCAATTCTTTACACCGGCATAGAGGGCCTGCCATACACCTGCCACAAATCCATTGGCCGGCTGCATATTGCTTACATCAATAAAGCCCAGCCAGTCGGGATCAGAATAGGCAGCGCTACCAGCATGGGTAGCATTGGCCATCATCTTGGTGAGGTAGTTGAAACCAAACAGGTGCTGGTCGCGCAAGTTGGAATAACAAGGCGCTAATACGCTTTCGAGATCAGCTATGCTGGCCGGATAGTTACCGGTGGAATACTGGTCTTTGGGGCCTACCAGATCGGGGTCTTTCTTACAAGCCGCTACAGTTACCGCGGTCACAATGAGTATGGTGAATATTTTCTTGTACATGAGTGCTAAGTTTTGGAAGCATTAAAAAGTAATGTCAAAGCCTACAGAGAAGATCCTGTTTTGTGGATATTGTGGTACAGCATCTACACCCCTGGTGGTGACACCTACGGTAGTACCTACAAATCCTGCCTGGGACTGGATGGAGAAGCTGCTGGCTATCTCAGGATCAACACCGGAATACTTAGTGATCACAAAGAGGTTATTGGCCATGCCAAATACCCTGGCGCTTTGAATGCCTACCTTCCGCAGGATATCGTTGGTGAAGGTGTAACCTATCTGCAGGTTCTTCAACTTAAGGTAACTGCCATTTTCTACGAAGTAGCTGTTTACCGAAGTATAGTTGCCATTGGGATCAAGGGAACCATCGGGCGCTGTAACGCGCGGCTGACCGGTAAGACCATTCGAACCAAAGAAAGAAGCATTGAATATCTGGGTGGTGGTATTACCATCAGAGAAGCGGTACTGTTGGTAAGCTTTTACACCATTGAATAGGTCTACACCAGCTACACCATTAAACAGCATGGCCACATCAATCCCTTTCCAGGCAAGGCGGATGCTGGCGCCATATACGAGTTTGGGGTTGGGATTGCCCAATACCTGGCGATCGGCCGAAGTGATCTTTCCGTCTTTGTCGATATCGTCGAAAATTAGATCACCGGCATGAGCAGCATTGCCATTTACTTTTTGAGAGGCAGCCGCTGCATCAGTTTGGAAAATGCCCAATACCTTATAACCATAGAAAGAGCCAAAGGGCAGGTTGGCTTTGGTAATGGTGAGGGGAGCAGTACCCATGAGGTTGTAACCGCTCTGATCGGAATTATTGAAATAGTTACGTCCATCAAACAGGGCGTCGTTGGTAATACCGTTGAGGTCAAGTACCTTATTCTTGTTGAAACCGGCGCTTACGCTCACATCATAACTAAAATCACCTTTCCTGTCTTTGTAACCCAGTAAGAGATCCACCCCTTTGCTGCTCACCTGGCCAATGTTCACAAAATAAGGAGAGATATAACCTGAGCTGTTGGGCAGGGGCAGGGCATACAACATGTCTTTGGTCTTCTTGTTGTACCATTCCGCTGTGAAATAGAGTTTACCATCGAGCAATTCACCGTCGATACCTATATTGGTCTCATGCACGGTTTCCCAATGGAGGTCGGGATTGGGAATAGCGTTGATGGAATTGGCAATTACCAGGGGAGCGCCGGGAGCAAAATTCTGCGCGCCATTGGCTATGCCGCTGGTACCATTAAACTGAGCATAAGAAGCCAGGTAAGCGTAGGGAGGAATATTGCTGTTGCCCAAAGTACCATAACTGCCACGCAGCTTGAGCACACTGATAAATGAAAGATTTTGTTTGAAGAAGTCTTCATCGCTGATGTTCCAGCCACCTGATACAGCTCCGAAAGTACCGCGTTGCATATTGGGACCAAATACTGTAAAGTTGGCATCTTCTCTTAAAGAACCTGAGATATAGTATTTGCCATCATAATTGTAATTCAACCGTCCAAAGAATGATTTAACCAATCCGTTGGGATCGTTCTTACCGGTAGTACTGATGGCGGAGTTGGATGTTTGCACAAAAGAAAAGCCGGGCAACCCTACTGCGCTCATGGTAGTAGACTGGTTGTTCCATTTGGAAACGATCTGTTCGAAACCTGCTACGGCATTGATGTTGTGATTGCCAAAAGACTGATCATAGGTCAGGAGGTAGTTGGTCAACAACTGGCTGCTGCGAATGCTGGCTTTAGTAAGGGAGTTAGAGGTAGGGGTACCAGGACCAAAGTTGGGATTGTCCTGGAAATAGTCCTGTGATTCATCGTAATAGTTATAACCAATATTGGTGCGGAAGGTTACGTGCATAGGCAGTTTCACTTCGGCATATACATTGGCCTGTAGGTTGTTCTTGAAATTCTGGATCTCGGCGGAGTTCACAACGCCATAAGGGTTGGGCCCACCGAAGTTGATACCATAACCCGGAGGCACGGAACCTATCCTCCCATCTTTCTCATACAATGGAATGATGGGGAGGGAACGGAAAGGAGCGATCTTCAGTTGAGATTCTACCTGACCCAGGGGAGAAGTTTTGCGCCTGGACAAAGCCAGCTGCTCTCCTATCTTCAGGAACTTACCCAGTTTGTAATCGGTATTGATACGGGCACCTCCAATATTGGAATAGTTCTTAATGTAGATACCGTCCTGTTTGTTGTAGAAACCAGAAAAGAGGTAGTTCATGACGGGTGAAGAACCAGAAACGGAGAGGTTATAATTTTGCTCAGTTCCGTTTCTGTACAGCACGTCTGTCCAATCAATATCAGACAGGGTATCGGTTTGTGTAGCATTGGCGAAATAGCCGGGATGGAATACATTCTCCATTTTAATATACTCTGCTTTGTTGAGCAGGGTGATCACTTTGGGCCTGGTAGTGCCGAAACGTGCATTGAAATTGATGGTAGGTTTGGCGCCGCTGCCTTTTTTAGTGGTGATCACGATGACCCCACCGGCTGCCGCAGAACCATAGATGGCGGTAGCGCTGGCATCTTTCAGGATATCGATGGTTGCAATATCCTGCACATTGATATTGTCGGCTGGCACGCGTATACCATCCACAATGTACAGGGGACCTGGCTGGTGCAGGGAGGATAGACCCCGGATGATAATGGTAGGCTGCGCATCGGGCTGACCGGTATTTTTAATGACCTCTACACCGGCAGCCCTGCCTTGTAAAGCTTCAGTAACGTTGGTAACGGGCAGGTTTTTGATCGTGGCACCGGAAACAGAAGAAACGGAGCCTGTCACATCCTTCCGGCGTTGGGTTCCATATCCTACCACCACTACGGCATCGATGGCCTTTACAGAAGGCTGCAGGGAAAAGTTGACTACTGCTTTGGTTCCGATAGACACTTCGGCCCGTTCATATCCTACATAAGAGATCACGAGGGTGGTAGCAGAAGTGGGAACATTAATCCGGAAATTACCGGAAGCATCGGTACTTACTCCGGTTTTAGCACCTTTGACGGCCACGGAGGCGCCGGCCAGGGGAGCACTTTTTTCATCGGTAATAGTACCTGTAATAATTTTATCCTGTGCGTAGGCGACCTGGAGGGTCAACAGGAAGACAAAACAACAAAGAAGTTGCTTCAGCAATCGTTTCGTTTGCATGGCAGTAGTTTAAAAATTTAGTTATTAGATCGTCAGACTATGGCTTAGGATACCAAAGAAACGGGCAGGTAAAAACGATTCCAACTTATATAGGGAAAGTATAAGAAATAAAGCCTTTAGGCGAGGAATGGTGAATTACTAATTACTGATTATTAATTACTTATTATTACATTATACATTTTACTATATAATTAAATATAGCCTGCTTTTAAGTCAAAGCGGGGGACTAAATGCTCTTGATTCCCATGATCCGCTGCTCAAACTCTTCGTTGGGAATGATGGACTTGTTCTTGATCTTGGTCTTGTAGGTGTTGATGGTATTGACTGAGTATTCGAGTATCCGGGCAATATTTTCACTGTCGTGGATACCCATGCGGATGAGGGCAAAAATGCGGAGATCGGTATTCAGTAGTTCATTTTCTTTCAATTGGATCTGGTCTTCCCGGGCAAACAAAGTATTAAATTCTTCAATAAAGTGCGGGAAGAGTTTGAGGAAGATGCGGTCAAAGTTGCCAAGGAGCTCCTCTTTTTCTTTCTTAATATTGATGGTATTGGCCAGCATGCGGATCTCTTCCAGCTTGCGGTCATTTACTTTCACCTCCAGGTTCTTCTTGAATTTCTCCATTTTGGCATAGAACTCGGAGTTGCCATTGAAAAAATATCCTATGTATTCGTCCTTGAATTTATTGGCTTCCGACAGCTTGTTATTGATCTCCTGCTGTTTGCTATTGGCTTCGGTAATGATCTGCTGGGCGATCTTGAGTTTACGGAGTTGCCGGAATATGACAATAATCAGGGCTACCAGTGCCATCAGCAGGAGGGTAACAATGGCAGCGTAGGTGATGACGGTACGCTTTTCATTCTCCACCCGGCTTACTTTTTCGGCTTCAATTAATGGCAGGATGGCGCTTACCTGAATCTTCCGCTGCCGGGCGCCATAAGAAAAAGCATCGTTCAGGGCTTTTTCAATGTAGGTGGAAGCGCTTTTCAGGTCGCCCTGCTTAAACAGTATGGCAGACAGGTTGAAGATAGCAGCGGTTTCCTTGGTAGAAGATTTAATATCGGCAATGGCAGCAAGTATTAACAAATGGATGGCGGTATCAATTTTACCGCTTTGAATATAATTATCGCTCAGGGTAGAGGCGGTAAGGGCCAACTCGTGGTGCGATAAGCCGGTATCGTTCATGAGGATCTGGAAATAATGGCTGGCCTCCTCTCTTTTGCCATTCCGGATATTTTTGAGGCCGTTGTAATAATTGTAGGCAAATGACTGGGGCGGAAATAACTGAAGCGCCGAATCGGTGTATTCAGTTGCCTTCCTGTTGTAACCGGGTGTATGGTACTGGTCATTGTCATAATCGCCCAGGTCATAATAATAGCGGGCCATCAGGGAATAATAATCGGCTTTGAGGCTATCGGGAAATCCGGCCAGGCGAATGTTCTGCAAAGAGTCGTAGGCCTCTTTGAACATGCCTGAAGAAAGCAGGATAAAACTTAATTTGATACGCGCCAGGTCGCTCCGCAGGGGATCGGCCAGGTCTGTTGCCGTTTGCTGCAGTTTCCGGGCATAGTTATAGGCGGAATCATAGTTGAATATCTTGTATTCCTCATACAACTGCTGGTATACAGTAAACCTGGCGGAAAGGTCAGCAGCAGGTATTCTGCCGGCCAACTGCTTTAATTGTTGAATGGCCTGCACCTTAGCCTGATCATACTCTGCAGACATTTCAATGGCACGGTTAAGCGCTGCCATCAGGCTATCAGTTTTGGATTGTCCCCAGGCAGTGCTACAAAATATCAACAGTAAAAAACAAGCGATCCGTTGCTTCATATGTACCAATAAGCTTACTGGTAAACTTCGTGTATTTTTCTGAAAGAAACAGGAAAAATAGTCGGGAAGTCAGGAAGTTGGAAAGTCCGGAAGAAAATACACTAAAAATGCTTTCAGACTTCCGGTCTTACGGGCTTGCAGACTTACGGACTCTATTGATCGAGCCAGATCATCTGTGTGAAGGCGCCATTGGCTGCGGCATCCCATACCTCTATCCGCACCCATTTACGATTGGCCAGGGGAAGTGTCCACTGGTATTTTTTATTGCCGAAGGCTTCGGTATCGTGCAAATCAATGTGCTCCCTGTATACCTGCTGCCCGTCACCGGAAACAATGTCGAGGTATTGCAAGGGGAATGTCCAGTTTATTGCTAATGCTATGGTTGCCTTCCCATTTTGGAGTTGAGCGGTTTCACCCGGGCGTTTACCATTGACAGTGAAATGGGGCAACAATATTTCGCCGGTGGATACAAAGAACTTTCCCTGCTCCATCACATCGAGTATGGGCTGCCAGCCGTTTTTCCAGGAAGGCAATGAATCGAGCTGCAGGTAATTTACATTGAGGTGGGCGTAGACTTCAAAATGTGGTTCTATTTTAAAGAGGTCGGCTTCTGCGATCACGTGTTTTTTGTGTCCCCAATTGGCCATATCATCCATGAGGTCCAATATGCGCCGGTTGCCCAGGTAAGGCTGAGAAAGATCGGCCGGCATGGCTTTCCAGGCAGCGCCCATAAAGCGGTCGGAAGTAAAGAAAGCTTCTTTTTTATATTGATCGGGATAGCCTGTTGATCCTTTGGTACGTGCGTGGGCTGTCCAGGCCAGGCCTTTTTCTTTTTGTAATAAGTTGAGCATTTCTTCTTTATTGGCAATGCGGTATACGGTACCATATTGGGGATGCTGCTCTATAAATGGCTCCTCGGGCTTACGCTGCATGATCCAATATACTGGTCTGGGAAAGAAATTCATCCAGTGTCCGCCAAAGAAATTATTCGGTTCCTCACCCGGCAATAAGAGGAAACGGTTATCCGACAATCGTTCGCATTCATCAAACAAGGTCTTCAACTCTAACAAGCGATCATTGGCCGGTCCTTTGGGATGGCCTGGGCCATGAAATTCGCCCAGGTGAACAATATCCACGCCGGTATTTTTGAACACCTTTACAAAATTGGGTGTTTCAGGCAGTGGCTTATTGGCCAGCACATCCTGCACATGCTCAATATGAAAATGACTTGACATGGTCTTGTATCCGGGCAAGGCGGGATATTTATCATTGTGTGTAAAACGCTTCACTTCGCTCAAAGCTGCACCGGCTTTTTGTGTGCTGAGCAGGCAAAAGAAATTCAGCCTTTGCCTGGTACCCGGCGGGGCATTGAACCAGGGAACATAACGGCGGTCGCCAAAGATATCCTGCCGGATACCCATGCCGTAGCCCTTGACCATATCGCGGTAGTTGTTGCCATGCCAGGTAAACTTAAGATTGAAAGCCTCATCGAGGGGATAAAAATATTGGTGTGGAGCAGGAAACAGGGCAAGACTGCCGCCTTTGCTTTCACCTATGATGGTCCTGTATTTCACTTCCTGGTTTTTGGCTGGCCGCCAGGCATCGGGCACCGTGGATTGCAGGTTATTGTCTACATCGGACCAACTCACGTGGCTCCATAGCTGGTCTTTACTCACCAATCCGGCATCGTACAATAAGGCAGTAGAATCAACAGGCGTTGACATGACTGCCGCAATATTGAACAGGGGACTTCCTTTGTACAAAGTAATCTCAATAGCGCCATTAAATGAAGCAGCGGATATGGCTGAAATGATGATCTGTGTGCGTAAACCGCTGCTGGTTACCCGCAGCTGTCGTTTATCAAATTGGACAGGAAAGGACTGATATGGTTTTAAGGGCACCCGGTCGAAGAAGATATTCCAGCCATTTTGAGAGATCAGGTCGCGTTTGCCCACTGTAATGACGAAAGCCGGATCAAGTGCGGCAGCGATCTCCTTCCACTGTCCCTGGCTGGTCAATTGTATACTTTTGAACAGCGGTTGTTCCTGATCGAGGCTGATCAAAAATCTCGCTTTCCCATCTTTACCCGCCTGCCAGCTAATATCCAGCAGGTTGTTGCAGACAGCCGCCACGACGCCGCTGTTCTTTTGAAGGCCGGAAAGATCTACCGGCATTTGGGCCGATACAATGAAATTCACCAGGAGGACAAGGAGGAGTAAGGATGTTTTTTTCATATAGCTGCATTAGGTAACAGCCATGAAGATAACTCTTAGAACCTATGTTTCTTCATCGTAATAGATCTTATAATATTTCTTTCCCGACATTTCATCGATACCCCTTTCTATCAGGTCACGACGGCCATGGATATAGATGTGGAAGTTCTTGTCCAGTTTGAGTACTGTTTTAAATACCTTTTGCTGCTTCTTGACGGCGGAAAGGTGGATATCAAATTCATCGCCTATTTCGAAGTTGCGGGCGGACTCAAAGTTCTTTTTGTATTCCATAAAGGTATCCACTACTTCGGGGTGGTGGATCACTTCTTCGGCAAATTCCTGGAGATTGAACTGCTCTTTGGTCTTAAAATAATCCATGGAGCGGTTCAACATATCTATCTGATCGCTCTTGCTCACATCAAACTTCTCCGCATACTCGTTGGTAACAAAGTTTTTACAGAGGCTTAAATACTTATCGGTGTTGTGATAGCTATCGGAATAGGGTTGAACCTGTAAAAAATCACTGACCCAGTACTGGGTATCATTCTGCTTATTGGTGCTGTCTACCACACATACTTTATAACCCTCTACGGTGTTGGTGTTGAAGATCAGACAGCCTTTATCCAGCTTATTGATGTTGATCCCTTCTTCCTGTATCACTTCCCAGCTTTTGCCATGCGGGAATACTTTGAGGAAGGTTTCCTTGGTTTCTGATTTAAAGAGACCAATGGCCCGTGTATATTCGTTTTCAAACATGACGCGATCAAACAACACCACATAGAGTTCGCCCTCCTTTACCTTGGTATGGGTGGATTTACTGTATAGGAATTGGGCCAGCAGGGCGGCCTGTGGTATGAAAGTGTCTATATCATCAAAAATAGTGCGTACATAATTGTATACTTCATTCAGCGCCACATCACTAAGGTGGGTAAACCGGTACAGCTCGTTCTCATTAAAAGCGCCCAGGAAGTATTTGGTGAGGAGGCCCTGTACGATCTCATCATTGAGTGTAAGGGGATTTTCCGAAAGCTTTAATTCCTCGCCCCGGGAGGGGTTACCCACTCTATGCACCATCACTTTCTGCAGTAATACTCCGTCAAGTCCTGTCATTGTCCGTTTTTTTCAGGCGGCGAAGATAAGGGGAAGGAATATTTTATCAGGCCCTAGTTATGCACCTTATTTTGCCTTTACCACCTGCACGGTCACCAACAACTGGCCGGTATGGCGCATGGTGTGCTCGGCAGCATGGAACAATAGGCCCAACACGGTAGAAGGCGTCTGCTTGCGGCCCACTCCTCTTACAGCGGTTAAGGTATCGGGATTGGTTTCTTTTAACCGGGTGATGGAGAGCGCCAGCTGGTCATCAAGGGCAGCTAATAGCCGGGACAGGGAAGTACGGGCAGCAGGTTGCCCTTCCTGTGCAAGATATTCCAACTGTTGGGGAGAAAGCATTTGTCCCGCAGCGTAAGTAAACAGTCTGTCCAGCACACCTGTCATATGCTGCAGGTGGAAACCAGGTGAAGCTACTCCGGCTGGTTGTTCCCACAACAGGGTTTCGGGAAAATCGTGAAGCAAAACATGTAATTCTTCCTGTGCCTGTAATAATGCGTGTGCTACCGGCTGCAACAAAGCAGGTATCCCTTCCAGGGGGCCACGTAGCCATACTTCAGGTAATTTATTGGAACTCATCATAATGAGCACAAGTTACCAAATAACTATTGGTTTGCAGGGCTGGCAGCAGGCGGTGTAAAAAGCGTACAACTACGTTTATTGCTCCTACCGTTTGTAAAAAAACCAGTATCCATAACTTTTTTCCGGACAAAAGGCCCGACATTTAGGGACAACCAACAACTAAAAACCGACCGATCAGTGAAGTGGACTAACTGTTTAATTATCTTTTTATCCTTTGCCTTCTGTAATACCGTTTATGCCCAGGCATCCCAACCAGGCGGCGTTAAAATTTCCGGGTCTGTAACAGACAGTACGGGGCAATTATTACCCTCGGTAACTGTGATGCTGTTAAAGTCTGCGGATTCAGCCACCGTAAAGATCACCAGCACGGATCAGGGCGGCACTTATATTTTTGAAGACATTTTGCCCGGGCAATACTTTTTATCTTTTACTACTAGCGGCCATGTACCTCACCGCATTCAACTGCCCTTGATTAACGCGCCCTTTACGGCCGATCCTGTACGCCTGCAAAAGGCTGTGGCTCTGCTGGAAGGTGTAACGGTGGTAGCCCGTAAACCCCTGATCGAGTTGAAGCCCGACCGGACGATCGTTAATGTAGATGCAGCGGTGACCAATGTAGGAGCTACAGCGCTGGAAGTACTGGAAAAATCGCCCGGGGTATCGGTTGACCGGAATGGGACCATCAGCCTGAAGGGCAAGCAGAATGTACTCATCCTTATGGATGGAAAACCCAGCTACCTGCCCGCTGCGGACCTGGCCAATTATCTATCCGGACTTAGCGCTTCACAAATTGAGCTCATTGAGATCATGACGAATCCTTCGTCTAAATACGATGCAGCAGGTAATGCGGGCATCATCAACATCAAAACCAAAAAGAATAAGGTAAAAGGTTTTAATGGCAACGTTAACCTGGCTTATGGTCAGGGGCGTTATTATAAGAACAACAATAGCCTGCTGTTGAATTACCGCAACGGGAATTATAATCTATATCTCACGTATAGTACTAATATTTCGAAATCGTTTACAGACATCTACGCCTATCGCTGGTATTATAAAGAAGACAATAAAACGGTGACGAATCGTTTTGAGCAACCTTCTTATTTAGCCAGTCCGTTTACAGGACATAATCTCAAAGCAGGGGTGGATTATTTCCTGGGCAAGAAAACCACGCTTGGTGCATCGGTAACGGGTGTACATTCGATCCGCAAAACAGTCGGCAGCAATTCTGGTGAGTGGATCAATCAAAACAACCAGGTAGATTCTGTGATCCATACCAACAGTGATAATAAAAACACCTGGAAAAACCTGGGCCTGAACCTAAGCGCCAGGCATGCATTTACCGACAGCAAGGAGTTGTCTGTTGACTTAGATTATCTCACTTACGACCTTGATAACCGCCAATTTTATCAGAACACGCTTACGGGCAACAACTCTTATACGGATGGATTGAGGGGCGACCTCCCCTCTACCCTACGGATATTTTCAGGCAAGGCAGATTACAGGCAAACGATTGGCAAAGACCTGAAAATGGAAACGGGCTGGAAAACATCGCATGTAAAAACAGATAACCAGGCCGTGTATGAGTCCCTGCTGAACAATGACTGGAAACCAGACTATGACAAAACGAACCATTTCTTATATTCAGAAACGATCCATGCGCTGTATGTCAATGCACAACAACAGGTATCGAAGTGGTCATTGCAGGGAGGGCTTCGCTTTGAACATACAGGGTACAATGCGGATCAACTGGGTAATATTGTCCGAAAGGATTCATCTTTTTCCAGGCAATACAACAGCTTATTCCCCACAGCATTTGCCAGCTACCAGGCGGACAGCGCTCATACCTTCAGCTTTAGTGCAGGCAGACGTATTGACCGGCCTGCTTTCCAAAAACTAAATCCCTTCGTATTTCTGATCAATAAGTATACCTATCAAACGGGCAATCCTTTTTACCGGCCCCAGTTTACCTGGAACTTTGAATTCAGTCATCTGTATAAACAAACCTTGATCACCACACTTACTTACAGTGTTACCAATGATTATTTCTCGCAGATATTCTTTTCGGATACTAATGGGCTTATTACTTATACAGAAGGCAACCTGGGCCGGATGGTCAATATTGGATTGTCGCTGAGCTCCCAACTGGCGCCTGCCCCCTGGTGGTCAGTGACACTGCAAGCCAACCTGAACAGAAAGCGGATAGAAGGGGTAGTCGTCAACTCGATTGCGGCTTCAGTAACGCAGCTGTATATGAATGTCAGTAACCAGTTTCGCTTCAAGGGCGGATGGTTGGCGGAACTGTCGGGGTTTTATATCACGCGTGCACAAAACGACCTGCAGGAAGTGCTGGATCCTACGGGCCAGCTGTCAGTGGGCCTGGCCAAACAAATATGGAAAAACAAAGCAACGCTTAAACTCAGTATCCGTGATATATTCTATACACAGGCCATGGCAGGATGGACGGATTTCCAACAGGCCCGGGAATATTTCAAACTCACGCGGGATAGCCGGGTAGCAACGCTGGCCTTTACCTGGCGCTTTGGCAAACCACTGAAAGGAGCCACCCGCAAATCGGGCAGCGCCTCGGATGAGATCAAAGAAAGGGTTGGGCAAAATTAAATGCCGATAAGGCCAATAGTCTGTCCGTGTGCAGTGGCTTCCTCACTACCTGTAAACAAGAAGGTGTGAACACCAGCTTCTTCTGCTGCCAAGAGTGTTTTGCTGGTAAGTGCTTCCTTGGGAGGACGCACATTGCGGATATAGATAGCGAAGATCTTCTGTGGGTATTTGGCAGCGATGCTGGTATAAATATCCGGATCATGTTGGGAATTATCACCGATCAATACAAACTGCTGTTTGGGAAAGACGTCCAGTATACGGGCTATCCGCAGCAATTTGCCGGCATGTTTTGTTTTACCGGTGCTGAATAACTGGTACCATCTTTTTATCTGGTTCAATAAAAAAATGCCTTCGGGTAATTTATTAAAACGAAAGAACTCCAGGAGGTAATCATATAAATTCCATTCACTGCTGGAAACATAGAAAAAGGGATTGGGTGTAGCGGCATGAGTATGGGCGTTCGCTAACCGGCCATACCAATCAGACACTTTTGCAAACTGCTGTCTGGTACGTGGATTCCTGATCAGCAATTCCCGCAACCTCCTGAACCGGGTAGCAGAGTAAGACACCATCACGGTGTCATCAATATCGGAAATGAATATGTACTGGGTGGAATGCGGTACGTATACCTTACCCTCACCGGTAGCAACCACCTCCTCTTCTTTACCAATACAAGCCACCTTCACCGGGTGCCAGCCAGCGGTTATTTCCTGCCCGGACTGCCATTCAAATTTAAAAAAACCGTCATCTTCAGTTAAGGTTTCAAAGGATTCATCCTGCCAATAGAGACGAACCTTCACACGGAGCAATGGTTTTACAAAAAAAAGCCGCAACAGGTGTATGATATTAGTAAAAACACGGGTGGTATATTGTTTTTGCACTACAGCTTTATTCTTAAACACATGCCCATACAACACCAAATTGTGGGTATGCCCGTATCCATGATATACTTTAACATTTATATCGCCCATTGCCTGGAAATTAGCTGTAATTCCATATTTCTGTGGTAGCATTTTTGCATATTACAAGGTATGACTACACCCGGTATCATAAAATTACTGTTTATCGTTAACAACCGGTCGGGCAACAACAATACCAACTGGCGTAATGCTATATTGCAATATTTCAACAATTCACTTCACACGGCAGAGGTATATGAATTACCGGAAGATTGCACCAAAGAAGCTATCCAACAAAAAATCCATGCCAGTGGGGCACAACGGATCATTGCTGTGGGAGGTGATGGTACTGTAAAGCTGGTGGCGGAAATAGTGGCAGGCACCAACCTGCCCATGGGTATTTTGCCAGCGGGCTCTGCCAACGGCATGGCAAAAGAGCTGGGCATTCCTGTTGATCTTCAGGCAGCGCTTGAAGTAGCCACAGAAGGGATTGTCACTAAGATCGATGCTATTCGTGTCAATGGGGAGCTTTGTATTCACCTATCGGATATCGGCTTCAATGCCTTCGTGATCAAAACATTTGAATCTATGAACCGCAGAGGCATGTGGAGTTATATAAAAGCAGCCTGGCGGGTATTGTGGCGCAACCGCAAGATGCAGGTAAAGATCGAAACAGATAACCATTATGTAAACCGGGAAGCACAAATGATCGTGCTGGCCAATGCCAGCAGGTACGGAACGGGTGCAGTGATCAACCCGGAGGGTAAACTGAATGATGGGCGTTTCGAGATCATTGTTATCCGTAAGATCTCTCCTGGTGAGTTATTTAAAATGATGGTATCGCATAAGCCTTACGATCCTGCCAAAACGGAATTATTTACAACGCGCTCGGTAACGGTGCAGTCACGTCATAAAACGCATTTCCAGGTAGATGGTGAATACCTGGGCAAGATCAATTCGCTGGAGGCTGCTATTGAGCCTCATGCCCTGTCTATTGTTGTACCGGTAGAAAACAATTAATCAGGCTATTTAGTCTGTCTGCAAACAGCTATCCCGTAACATCTTCATATAGATATATCCTTTATTACGGGCAAAATCAATATTGCCGGCAGGTATACTATCGGGATCGGGATAACGCCTGAGCGCGGCTTCAATACTTTCTTCCCGCAACAGGTGCAGCATGGGATAAACAGAGCGGTTGGTAAAATTGGCAGCATCATCGGCCGGGGCGCCGGCAAAGCGATAGTCGGGGTGAAAACTGGCTACCTGGTAAATGCCTTCATACCCTTTTTTCTTCAGGAGCTTTTCAGCAAGTCCCACCAGGTCGAGGTATTGATCAAATGCCTGAAATGATTGAGGTAATATGATCAGTACGGTTTCTACGTCGGGCTGTTCATCCAGCCGTTTGCATTCCTGTAGGAAGGTTGATAAGCATTGTTCTATACTGCTGCCTGTTTCCACCTGGTAGTGAATACTGCTGCGTTTTATTTCTCTTGCAGCAAAGGGACAAAAGTTGCAGGCGATCACTACATCGGTGATCCATTTCCTGGTTTGCGCTATGACCTGTTCTGTTGTAGCATCCATCGGCGCGAAGTTACCTGAATAAAGAGAAGGCAACAAGGCAGAAAGGCATCGAGGGACAGGTACATCAACAATGGACCCAACCCAGGAGCCAGTAAATAAGCACGAATACGATAATGGTGCCGAGGCAGCCGCCTCCCCATTTGTAGGCGCCGTAACCGGCGAGTAGCGCGCGAAGCCAGTCTTTCATGTTGTGGTGGTTTATACGGTCTGATTAAAAAACCGTGCCACCTCAACAGGTTGTTAATCACCAATTATGCGAAGCACTTCTTCATTGGAAACAGTGTAGTCGGTGAGCAGGTTGGCTGGCGTGTAAAATAAGACGCCGGCATATTGGGCATTGTATCCACGAGGCAGGTGGGCCTCATTGACCACAGGCCTTTTGAACCGGATATAATCCACCTGCAACAAGAGATCGGAAGGTATATCCAATACTGTTTCATTAAATACTTTGGGATCGGACTTTACTTCCTGCGGCACGGCATTCCAGGAGCTATACGCATTAACACCTACCTGTAAGGGGCCTATCATTACCGGCCGGTAAAAGCGTTCCAGTATTTGCCAGGCCTCTCCCTCCTGCCTCGCCAGGAGGATAAAAGCTGCTTCAATCCGTACGATGCGCAGCTCGACCCATCCCGTTTTACCCGGTCTGAGTTTAAGGTTGGAAAGGCTGTTGTTGGTAGACTTCACTTCAAATACGGGCAGGTCGGTTTGTTCTGCTACGCCTGTTGTGATGAATAACCAATTTTCCTGGCGGGGCCGCCAGGTATCTTTATTGGTGTTTTTGGGCTGCCGCACCATCAAGCCTGCCAACGACCAATCGACGGTGGGCAATATGCTATTGAACCCACTGACCTTTACCTTAGCCCTTACATCAAAATTGCCGGTGACGGTTTTAAAGAGGAAAGGCGCCTGGTAATCGGCATACCATCCAGAGGCTTTGGGCTGCAGTTCCAGCTTTCCCTGGTTTATCCCAACACTCTTTATTTTATTTGGATATCCTTCTGAGGCATGAAAAAAAGACCATTGTTGTAAAGAGGCGGTATCGTTGAAGTCATCTGACAAGCGCTCTATTCCCGATTGCGCCGTAGCGGTGATTGTTGAAAGGCTCAGTAAGAGGCTCCATCTATTTTTCATAAACCATTACATTAGAGTGAATGGTTAACAAGTTAAGCGCCTTATTGCAAGGCTGTATCCCTGCTGCTTTGAACTGTTGGATATTCCAGCTGAAATGATGATTTCATATGGTTGAAGCTATGGCGACTGACAGGAATCAGCTCCGGAATTAGCATTAAGGAAATGCAAAAATGATCCATTTAACGCTTTGCTAAGATGGCTCCGTTTACTTTTAAGGTAAAATTGGTGTATGCTAAAACTGTTACTATTCATAGCCATCCTGGCTTTTGCATCCTGCAGCATCAGCCGGCCCCTGCGTTCGGAACCTTCGCAAAACAATGACACTTATACGGTGCAATACCTTTTTGAACATGACGGTTGTAAAGTGTATCGCTTCTACGACCGGGGCAACTATGTATACTTCACCAATTGCCGGGGCGAAAGCATGACGGTAACAGATAGCAGCATTATAAAAACCAGCACCAACCTTGCAGCTAGCCATCCACAGTCGGGCATTCAGCCGAAAAGTGCCCCCAGGAAGCCGTAGCAGAAGAGTAGGCTTACCCGGCGGCTGTTGCTACTGATATAAGATACAGCAACTCTATACATAATCAACGATATACAATAATGTAGGATTAAATATATATCCGGGTACAGGGTATCGGGGCGATCTGTCGTCAAATATAGCTTCAATGGTCAACTTGTTAATTGCTTTTCAACCAAAATTCACATTAATGAAACAAACACCCTGGCTCCTGGCAGCTTTTCTCTTTTGTGCACACACTGAACTCCGTGCACAGGCAAAGCTGGTAGAGAAAATAACCAAAACGGGCGATGAACTGGTCATCCCGTATGAGAAATATGTACTGCCCAATGGCCTCACGGTGGTGGTGCATGAAGACCACAGTGATCCTGTTATACACGTTGATATCACGTACCACGTAGGATCTGCCCGTGAAGAGATCGGCAAATCGGGCTTTGCCCACTTTTTTGAACACATGATGTTCCAGGGCAGTGACCATGTAGGAGATGAACAACATTTTAAAATAGTGACGGAAGCCGGGGGCACCCTCAATGGGTCTACCAACCGCGACAGGACGAACTATTATGAAACTGTTCCTTCCAATCAACTGGAGAAAATGCTGTGGCTGGAAGCTGACCGTATGGGTTTCCTGCTCGATGCTGTGACGCAACAAAAATTTGAGGTACAGCGTGCCACGGTTAAAAACGAAAGGGGGCAGAACTATGATAACCAGCCCTACGGTTTAACGGGAGAGGTGACCGCTAAAAACCTGTATCCTTATGGGCACCCCTATTCCTGGCTGACCATCGGGTATGTGGAAGAATTGAACAGTGTAAGTCTGCCGGACCTCAAGAACTTTTTCCTGCGCTGGTATGGTCCTAATAATGCCACGCTTACGGTAGGTGGAGATGTAAGTGCAGCAGAAGTAGTAAAACTGGCCGATAAGTATTTTGGCAGCATACCGCGCGGACCTGAAGTAACGCCTGTAAAATTAGAACCGGTGGTACTGGACAAGGACCGCTATGTAAGTTATACGGATAATTATGCGCGTGCTCCCCAATTGCGTATTGTGTATCCCACGGTGCCCGACTATCATGCTGATGTAGCAGCGCTCTCCTGCCTGGCCCAGGTATTAGGTGGCAGCGGAGGTGGTGGTGGCGGAAGAGGCGGCCGCGGTGGTGGAGGCGGGGGCAACCGCAACTCTGTATTGTACCAAAAACTCATTAAAGATCAGAAGGCGCTGCAAGCGAGTGCCAACAGTAGCTTTAGTGAGCTGGCCGGAGAATTCTCCCTGTCGGTAACGCCTTACCCGGGCAAATCGCTGGCAGAAATGGAAACATTGGTAAAAGAAGCGCTGGCAGAATTTGAGAAAAGAGGGGTGACTGATGACGATATTCAGAAGTTCAAAACGGGTTATGAAAGCCGCATTATCAATGGCCTTGCCAGTGTATCGGGTAAAGTAAGTCAACTGGCCGCGTACCAAACATTTACGGGCAATCCCAATATGACCGCTACTTTGCAAAAGATGTACAGCAATCTCACCAAAGAAGACGTGATGAAGGCTTATGAGAAATACATCAAAGGCAAGAGCAGGGTAATCGTGAGTGTAGTGACCAAAGGGCAGGAAAATGTGAAAGCGGCTGACGACAATTACACGATCGACAAATCGCATTACAAAGCGCCAGATTATGGATATGCCGGTTTAAAATATACCAAAGCAAAAGATAATTTCGACCGGAACAAATTGCCTGCATCAGGCCCCAATCCTGTAGTGAAAGTTCCTTCATTCTGGAAAGCCGCTTTACCCAATAAAATGAAAGTGATCGGCACAGAAAATACAGAAGTACCGGTAGTCACTGTCAGCATTTCGCTCAAAGGAGGCCGGCTGCTGGAATCCAGCGATCTATCCAAGGCCGGCTGGGTAAACCTCTTCGCTTCGATGATGAATGAGGATACCAAAAATTACAGCAGTGAACAAATATCCCAGGAACTGCAAATGCTGGGCAGTTCTATCGGCATCAGCAGTACAGATGATGCGATCGTATTCACGGTACAATCGCTGAAAGGTAACCTTGATAAAACCATGCAATTGCTGGAAGAAAGGATGCTCAATCCAAAATTCAGTGAAGATGCATTCAACAGGACGAAACGGCAACTGGAACAGCGCCTGAAAAACGCGAAGACACAGCCCGCCGGAGTAGCCACGAACCTGTATGCCAAACTGAATTACGGCAGCAACAATATATTCGGTATACCGGATGATGGTACTACTGAGACGATCAACAATATTAAATTTGAAGATATTCAGCGTTATTACGATAACTATATCACGTCAGAAGATGGAAAAGTAGTGATCGTGGGTGATATCAAAGAAGCTACTATTCTGCCCAAGCTGGCTTTCCTGGCCAAACTGCCGGAGAAATCTTTCACTCTACCCACTCCACCAGCACCATTACCGGTGACAAAAACAAAGATCTACCTGGTCAACGTTCCCAAGGCGGCACAGACAGAATTCCGTGTAGGCTATGTTACAGGATTAAAATATGATGCTACAGGCGAATATTACCGCGCTACTTTGGCCAATTATATATTGGGTGGCGCTTTCAACAGCCGGGTAAACCTCAACCTGCGTGAAGACAAAGGATGGACGTATGGAGCAAGGAGCAGTTTCTCAGGCAATAAATACTCCGGCCTGTTCACCTTCAGCAGTGGCATTAAAGCCGGAGCTACAGACAGCGCCCTGTATGAGGTAATGAAAGAAATAAAAGGTTATGCAGCGGAGGGCCCTACTGCAGCGGAACTGGCTTTCATGAAAAAATCCATTGGGCAAAGTGATGCCAGGAATTATGAAACGGGTATCCAGAAAGCTGCTTTCATCGGCCGCCTGCAACAATACAACCTTTCTGCAGACTATGTGAGTCAGCAAAGTAAGATCCAACAAACGATCACCACCAAAGACGTTGGCGCTATTGCCAAAAAGTACCTGGATGTCAATAAAATGAATATTGTGCTGGTAGGGGATAAAGACCTCATATTGCCCGGTCTTAAGCGCCTGGGCTATGAGATCGTGGAAGTGGATGCTGATGGCAATTCTACTGAAAAGAGAGGATTCTAAGTAATATTTCACCTTACTAATAAAGGCTGTCTCCTAGGAGGCAGCTTTTGTGTTTACAAGCCGCTTTGCCTTCCTGACTTTTCTTACTTAATTTTATCGATCTCAAACCTTACTATGCTTAAGAAACTGCTACCAGTTATTGTTTTTATTGTTTGTGCGCAGGCCAGCCGGGCGCAACAACGGGCCCGTGATTACGGTATCCGCATAGGCGTGATGGCGCCTGGCAAATGGAATGCCATTACGGATGTACCGGGCGTAAAAGTGGGACATACAACGATCGTGAGGGGTGATTCGATCAGGACGGGGGTTACCGCTGTGCTACCTTACGATGGCAATATCTTTCAACAGAAAGTACCAGCGGCAGTGTTTACGGGCAATGGATTTGGCAAGCTGGCGGGCACTACACAGGTGCAGGAACTGGGCAACCTGGAAACGCCCATCGTATTGACCAATACGCTGGGGGTGGCAACGGCCATGAATGCGGTGATAGAATATACGCTGAAGCAACCGGGCAATGAGAACGTACAATCGGTCAATGCCGTGGTGGGTGAAACGAATGATGGATATCTCAATGATATACGGGGGCAGCATGTAACCAAAAATGATGTGCTTGCTGCTATACAACAAGCCAATTCGGGTGCGGTGAAAGAAGGCTGTGTTGGAGCAGGAACAGGCACTGTGTGCTTTGGGTTCAAAGGTGGTATTGGAACAGCCTCACGTGCCCTGCCAGTCAATTTAGGAGGTTATACGGTGGGTGTGCTGGTGCAAAGCAATTTTGGCGGGGTACTGCAAATAGATGGTGTACCAGTAGGAGAAGAGTGGGGTAAGTTTGCTTTCAGCAATCAATTGCTGAATAATGTGGACGGTTCCTGCATGATCGTGGTGGCAACGAATGCGCCGCTGGATGCACGCAACCTGCAAAGACTGGCCAAACGGGCATTTATGGGACTGGCCAAAACGGGCGGCATTGCCTCCAATGGCAGTGGTGATTATGTGATTGCCTTCTCTACCGCTGACTCTCTGCGCATTCCCCACAATTATAAACAACCTTTGCAACAGGTTAGTTTGTTGCAGAATGAGGAAACCTCACCGCTATTCATGGCAGCGATCGAAGCTACAGAAGAAGCCATCATCAATTCTCTGTTTACCGCCACCAATACCACGGGCCACAAAGGGCATACGGTGGAAGCATTGCCAATAGATAAAGTGATCGCCCTGTTTAAAAAATATAACCGCCTTCAAAAGTAATTATGCTTTACGCCATTGTTAATAATGAACTGCTTCCCGCCAATCAGGCCACGCTGGCTGTGAATGACCTGGCCATACAAAGAGGCTATGGCATTTTTGATTTCTTTAAGACCATTAATCATACACCGGCTTTTCTGGAAGACCACCTGGATAGGTTTTACCAGTCAGCTTCGATCCTTCAATTGCCCGTGGCCTATACCCGGGAAGACCTGAAAGCGCTTTTCCGCAGGCTGATGGAGCAAAACCAGTTGCCTGATTCAGGGATCCGCATCACGCTTACGGGCGGTTATGCTGCTGACGGTTATACCATCACAACACCCAACCTTATTATTACCCAACAGGCACTGCCAGACAATAAGGGGCTACACACAACAGGCATTCACCTGGTGACCTATCCTCACCAGCGGCAATTGCCTGCAGCTAAAAGCATTGACTACCTGATGGCAGTATGGCTGCAATCGTTTGTAAAGCAACAGGCAGCCCAAGATGTATTGTATCACCAGAATAATACTGTTTCAGAATGCCCCCGCTCGAACTTCTTCATAGTGACAACTGATGGAGTCATCAAAACACCAGCCCATGGTATACTCCAGGGAGTGATCCGCAAACAGGTATTGCAATTAGCTGCCGGGCAATACGCTATTCAAGAAAAGTCCATTACGCTGGAAGATATCTACCGGGCCAAAGAAGCCTTCATTACGAGCACCACCAAAAACATCCTGCCCGTGGTAAAAGTGGATGGGCAGATAATAGGTGATGGCCTGCCTGGCAAAACAACTACGGCACTGGCAGCTGATCTACAGAAGGTTATAGATGAAATAGCGAAAACACGTTAATCTCAGTTATCTATCTTAACAAATCCTTTTAAAAATAGGTCACCGAATATTTGGCCAAGTCATATACCGATCGGTATATTTGCATCATGAAGTTCACGCCACGATCAGAAGAGACCCGCCGGTTCATTATAGAGACCACTGCCGGCATCTTTAATACCAAGGGGTATGCGGGCACTTCTATGTCGGACCTTACGGAGGCAACCAAGCTTACCAAGGGGAGTATTTATGGCAATTTTGAAAATAAAGAGGAAGTAGCACTGGCGGTGTTTGATCACAATATAGCCTGCAGGGACAAGATAATAGCAGAACAACTGAGCAAGGCTACGACCAATAAAGAAAAGCTGCTATTACAGGCCACCATCTTTGGCAGTGCGCAAAACCATAAGTTCCCGAAAGGAGGATGTCCCATTCTGAATGCAGGGACAGAGGCGGATGATACGTTTGAACCATTGAGAAAGAAAGTAAACAAAGCGATCATAGATTGGAAAAAGGACCTGGAGGCCATCATTAACCAGGGCATTGCAGCCAGGGAATTCAGGAAGGATACGCAGGCGGAAAAAACAGCGCTGGCTATCATGGCCCTGATCGAAGGAGGCATATTGCTGGGCAAATCGACCCAAAAAGCCAATTACCTGGATACGGTACTGGAATCAGTAAAAGACCTGATCAATAATATAAGCACTGCCTAATACCCTTTTTTTTGCACCATCATATACCGATCGGTATATAAACAATATAAACACTATAAAAAAATTAAACAATGAAACTCATCAACAACACAGTATTGATCACGGGCGGAACTGCCGGTATCGGGTTGGCAATAGCCAAACAACTTACAGCAAGCGGCAATCATGTTATCATTACCGGCCGGAATAAAGAGCGCCTGCAAAAGGCGGTGGCCCAATTGAAAAATGTAACGGGCATCGTATCGGATGTAGCCAGTGAACAGGATGTAAACGACCTGGTAACCAGGCTGCAGAAAGATTTTCCCCAACTCAACATCGTGATCAATAATGCGGGCCGTGCCCATCTTTACTCATTGTCTGAAAATGGTGTGGGTGCTTATGATAAAGCAGCCGACGAGTTACACACCAATTACCTTTCAGTGATCAGGCTTAACGAGAAGTTACTGTCGCTGCTGCAAAAGCAACCCGAAGCGGCCATCGTCAATGTATCTTCTATCGTGACCTTTGCCCCCAATCACGTGATCTCTTCTTATAGCGCCAGCAAGGCAGCGCTGCACTCTTATTCCCAGTCATTGCGAATTGCCCTGGCAAAGACATCGAAAGTAAAAGTATTTGAACTGATGCCTCCACTGGTGGATACTGAATTTTCAGAAGGCATTGGCGGCAGCAAGGGAATACCTCCTTCAGCCGTGGCGGATGCGCTGGTAAGTGCACTTCAAAAAGATGAATATGAAATTCATGTAGGCGGTACTGCCGATCTCTATAAACTCTTCCTGTCATCCCCTGCCGAGGCTCTGCAGGTTATGAATGCATAGGAAAAAGAAGCTGACGAAAACGAAGGAAGCCGTCTGTTATCAAATCTAACAGGCGGCTTTGTGCTGCAAAAAACGCCTATATTTAGGTATGCGAACACTCATCCTTTTACTGTTCATAAGCTGCAGTCTTTCCACCTTTGCACAAACATTAAGAGTAGCTGTAGCCGGTATAGCCCACGGGCATTCTACCTGGATACTTAACTATAAAGACAAAGAGAGCATACAACTGGCAGGCGTGTATGATAAAGATACTGCGCTGGCCAACCGCTATGCCAAAAAGTATGGTTTCTCGCCTTCCATCATCTATCCGGACCTTGGTAAGATGCTGGATGCCGTAAAGCCGCAGGCAGTACTGGCATTTGGTTCTATCTATAGTCACCTGGAAGTAGTAGAGGCCTGTGCACCCCGGGGCATACATGTGATGGTAGAGAAACCCCTGGCAGTAAGTGTGGCACATGCCCGCAAGATGGATTCCCTGGCACGGAAATACCATATCTACCTGCTCACCAATTATGAAACGAGCTGGTATCCTTCGGTAGCGAAAACCTTTCAACTGGCATTGGACAGCAATTATACGGGGCAGATCCGCAAGGCAGTTATCCATGACGGACATCAGGGGCCCAAAGAAATAGGCTGCAGTCCGGAGTTCCTGGCCTGGCTTACAGACCCTGTATTGAATGGCGGTGGCGCGCTGGTTGACTTTGGCTGCTATGGCGCCAACCTGATGACCCACCTTATGAAGGGGCAGCAACCCATAGCAGTAACGGCTGTTACGCGTCAATACAAACCACTGATCTATCCCAAAGTAGATGATGACGCTACGATCATTGTAGATTATCCGGATGCACAATGCATTATCCAGGCTTCCTGGAACTGGCCTTATAACCGTAAAGACATGGAAGTATATGGCGAGAGGGGATACATTTTTGCACCCGACAGCAAAACGCTGGTGCTAAGGCAAGGCAATACGGTAACCAATCGACGGGTGACTGCAGATGACATTGCGGTATATGAAGACCCTTTTAAATACCTGGCAGCTGTGGTACAGGGAAAAATACAGGTAACACCGGATGGGCTTTATGCATTGCCCAATAATCTTATAGTGGTAAAAATCCTGGAAGCCGCAAAAGAATCGGCCCGGACAGGAAAGAAAGTTATACTACGGTAAAACGCTCTGCTTAATCAGATCTTACCGAAGAAGCCCAACATTTCACCATTTGTAAGGGTAACAGTTTCAGTACCACCTACTTTATAGAGGGTGCAATTGAACTGCATTTTTACTTTTACGTAATAAGTGCCGGCGAGATCGGTTCCATCATCCACGCTCACTACTTTAAAACTGCTGCCAGCCGGCTGGCCCAAGGTAGGATGGGATGAGCTCCAGTTATTCCCTTGCTTGTCGGTCCAGTAAATGACGAAACCATCCCCGTTATCAAAGGGCCTGTCTATAGGAGCAGGAGCCGCAAAAGGCTGTGTGCCTACTGTGAAAAAAGCTTTGAACTGCGCATCGGTAGCGTTATAATAGCCATGCTTTATTCCTGTTTCAACGCCAAACGTAGTATACCCGGCAGGAAGGGTAGTTCCTGAATAGTTAATGCCAGCGCCAATAATGACATCATCTACTCCAGCGAGGCTAAAACCAGCTTCATAATCATTGGTAGCGGTTACTGTCTCCATATAATTGACACCAGCAATAGTCGCCTTATAATAAGGATCGCCCGGGGCCGGATTACCGCCAACAGGATTTACAACAATTACGAAGTTGCAGGTAACACCGCCAATATTCAAGGGGAAAGTTGTATTTTCTGCTGTGGTTGGTGTACCAGTGGCCTGCAAGGTAATGACCTGATTGCCGGTGGCAGCAAAAGTGCCCGATCCGCTAAATGACAGGCCATTCACTGTCCCTGTATTGTAACTCCAGGTTCCGGCCTTACTTACATCCACGGTTACTATTACAAAATCAGTGGCCGCTACGGCGGTACCGACTACAAACGTGCCTGTTGTCATGGCATCAGAACAATTACCCCCGGTAGGCACCAGGGTAAAAACGGAAGTACCGCCAGATCCTGCTCCGCCACCGTTGCCAGACTCAAATGATTTATCTTTTTGACAACTGATCAGTACAAGCAGGGAAAATAGGGTAACATTAAGCACGAAGAACCTAGGGAAAATGGATTTTACTGACATACCTGGGTGGTTTATTAGATAAAAATAGGGATAAAATCGAATTGTTGTCTAATGCTTACTTTTGACGTCCCGGGGTAAATGCCCCTTTCCCGACATGCACCTATTAACAGTATCCGGCATTGCTAAAAAAGACGAAAGAGGCTTTGAGCTTAAAAATATCCATTTCAACCAGGAGAAATTGCAAAAGATAGCCATTGCCGGAGAAACAGGCTCAGGCAAAAGCACTTTATTGAAGATCATCGCCGGCCTGGTAGAATCGGATGCAGGCGAGGTATTGTTTGAGGGGAAAAAGATACTAGGCCCTGCTGATAAGCTGATACCCGGGCAACCTGGCATTGTTTATCTGTCGCAGCATTTTGAATTGCCAAATAACTTGCGGGTGGAGCAGGTACTGGAATATGCCAATCTCTTATCGGATGAAGCAGCTGCCCATTTGTATGAAGTATGCCAGATCAACCACCTGCTTAAAAGAAGGACAAACCAGTTATCCGGTGGAGAAAAGCAACGGATTGCCCTGGCCAAATTACTCATCACCTCACCCAGGCTCTTGTTGCTCGATGAGCCTTTTTCCAATACGGATATGGTGCATAAGAAGCTGCTCAAATCCATTATCCGGGATATAGGCGCCAGACTAAAGATCACCTGCATCATGATTTCCCATGATCCTCTGGATATACTCTCCTGGGCCGATCAAATTCTGGTCATGAAAGATGGGCAGGTTATTCAACAGGGGTCGCCCCAACAAATATACCAGCAACCCATCAATGAATACGTTGCCGGCCTTTTTGGGACGTACAACCTATTGAGCCAATCAGTAACCAAATTATCGGCTGGCACAACTACATCTGTCAAGCATAATAAGAAAGTTTTCCTTCGTCCGGAAGATATATCGCTTTCAACGAAAGCAGGAGAAGGCCTGGAAACTACCGTAAAAGAGATACTTTTCTACGGCAGTTATTATGAGGCTGTTGTACAAGCAGGAAAAAATAAAATAACGGTGAGAATACCAAGCCCAACGCTTAGCAAAGGGGATACGGTATATCTCCATTTCCCCGGTGACATTAGCTGGTCTATCTAAGCAGGTCAGTTAACTACAGCTATTTCTTCCCGTCCTTTTTCTTTATGAGGGCTGCTACTTCATTCAACAGCAAGGGGAATGCACCTTCAGGCATATTGCCATGGCCAAAACCATCCAATTCATAGAGCCTGGTATCTTTATTCCCGGCCAACTTCATCATGCGGTTTAAGTAAGCATTTTCTTCATACCTGCCTAACAACTCCATTTCTCGGTCGCCGGTGATCAGTAACATGGGTGGCGCATCGGCCCTTACATGGTAAAGTGGTGCATATTGATCAATAGTTGGCTGGGTATCTTTAATACCTTGTTCTTTACGGACTGTGAAGTGGGTGATCGCCTGCCCGCTAAAAGGAATGATGCCCGCAATGCTGTTCGCATCAATATTGTATTTCTTTAAATACTTCTTATCCAGTGTGATCATCATGTCGAGGTAGCCTCCGGCAGAATGGCCGGATAAAAAGATCAGACCCGTGCTGCCACCATAATGACCAATGTGCTGAAACACCCAGGCTACGGCTGCCGCTGCATCTTCTATATAAGCAGGCGCCGGGGCTTTCGGCGAGAAGCGGTACTCTACGGATACAATGGCATACCCTTTATCCATTAATGCTTTGGGTATCGACTTATTGCCACCGGTAAAGCCACCTCCATGAAACCAAACAATGGTAGCATAGTTAGTGGCGCCTTTGGGGTAGTAGATATCCAATGTGCATTGTGAACCTATATAGGTATCTCTTTTATTGACGGAATCGGCATAGTAACGAATATCCTTTTCTGTAACATAAGCTTGCTGGGCCTGCGCATAGAGGATGCCTGTCATCAAAAGGAGGAGGATCAACTTTTTCATAGCCGGAAAGGTAGGAAATACCCATCATTACAACTGTCTTTATCGATACAAATTACCATTGAGGTATTTTAATCCTGAATCAACAATCAGGGTAACGATCTTTTTTCCAGGCCCGATGATCCGGGCCCTTTGGATGGCTGCCCATACATTGGCTCCTGAAGTGGTGCCGCCGAATATACCTTCCTGTCTGGCCAGTTTCCTGGCAGTATCAATTGCATCCTCGTCTGTTACCTGCATTATTTCATCAGCCAGGTCCAGCCGGCAGATGGCGGGCACAAACCCGCTTCCGATGCCTTCCAGCCTATGCGATCCTGATATACTGCCACCGGAAAGTGCCCGGACATTGAATGGCTCAATAGCAATACACCGGCAATGAGGTAGGGCTGTTTTGAATACTTCTGCATTACCGGAAAAACTTCCCCCGGTACCCACACCTGTTATAAATTCATCAATCTGATTATCAAGAGTAGCCATGATCTCTTTCGCCATAGCATGGTAGGCGTTCCTGTTGTCCACGTTATTAAACTGGTTGCACCAGAAGGTGTTGGGTGCCTTGCTTAATTCCCGGGCCCTTGCGACCATCATATCGATAAGTTTGGCAGTTATTTTACCATCTTCACTGGTAATCAGTTCCAGGTGGGCCCCAAATGCCCGCATGGTCTGCAGCTTTTCTTCAGAAAAAGCGTTGGACGATACAAAGTGGGCCTGGTATCCTTTGCTGGCACATACCATGGCCAAAGAACCGCCCGTGCTTCCTCCTGTATATTCCACCACCCTTCCGCCGGGTTTGAGCTCGCCTCTTTGTTCAGCGCCTTCAATCATTGAAAGGGCCATACGATCTTTCATGCTGCCGGTGGGGTTGGCACCTTCATATTTAACGTAGATGTCGGCACAGCCTGGTTCAGACAGCCGTTCTAATTTGATCAGGGGCGTATTTCCTATTGCTTTCATGGTTAATCTGGTTTAGCAGTCAATAAAAAAGGGTGTATCATATTTTGATACACCCTATACTAAAAATACGTATTCTTTAGAAACTATATCGGAATCCTATCTGGATCTGGTAGGGATCGCCGGAAGGCGTTACAACACCTGCGGTGTTTACACCGTAATTAAAGCGCTGATTGGCTTTGTCAAATCCTTTGCTGTTGAACAATGCCTGTGTGCCGAGTGTCTTGTAAGCTCCTTCCCCTTTTTTGAGGAGGTTGGCCACGTTGAAGATATCGGCAGAAATTTCAATACCATGTTGCTTGTTCTTTGTCAAGGCTATTTTCTTGCTTACACGAAGATCGAAGATGCCATAGAAACCATTGACACCACCATTCCTTTCAGCGATCTTACCGGAATATTTGGTGATATAATCTTTAATGCTTTGGCTGGCAGCCGGATTATCCAAAATGGCCTGTAATCCTTTGGCCACATCAGCTGAGGTCCCAGCTCCTTTAATATCAAAAATATAGGCCAGGTCATTTTGTCCTGCTACGAAATCGGCGTTGCTGTTCACACCAGAAAGCAGGCTGTACCGGGTGCCACCAATTCCTGAATAACGAATGCCTGCACTGATGCCCCAGAAGGTGGGAGAAGTAGCATAGAATACTATCTTATGACGGAATTGGTTATCAGAATAAGTCATCTTGCTTACACCTCTCGGGTCATCTTTCACCGGCAGGGATAAAGTAGAGGAGTTGGCCACGTTACCGTTGAAGGAGATATTGTCTTTCGCATCATTCCAGGTATAACTTAAAGAGACTTCACCATCCCTAAAGTACTGCCAGGATACATCTGCTACTACCGCAAACTGGTTTACCTTTCCATCACTGTTCAGTTCCAATGCCCTTCCCAATTTATTACTGATACGACCCTGCTGCCAATCACCTGCACCACTGGCGGGCATCGATTCCAATGGAACAAATACACCCCGGTTGTCTTCGGCGGTCAATTTGAAATAAGGTGTTTTAGACATGTTCCGGTCAACATACAGGTAGTTATTCCTGCCTAGTGTCATGTAACCTGTTACGCCCACTTTCAACTTCTCGGTAATGAAGCGGGTGTAAGAGATATTTGCCTTGTATACAACAGGAACCTTAACATCCGGTCCATTGGTATTGATGGTAGGTACCTGAAAAGCCGCCAATGTAGGTGTTGAGGCTGGATTATTGCGATAGCCGATAAAATCGGGCACAGGTATATTCGGGCTTCTCACATCAACCGTACCCAGGTGCTTACCATCGAAGGTGAGGTTGTTGATGACCATATAGTTATTGAGGTCAGACGCAAATACTCCACCACCTATCCGGACATAATCGGTATGTTTTTCCTCTACATCCCAGGTCAACTGAAAGCGGGGCTGCACAATAAAGGATTGCAGTTTGTTGTCAGTATGAAGTCCCAGTTCGTCATAGACCAGTTGATTGAAAGGAGAAGTAGGATAATGGGCATAATCCATACGGAGTCCGAGTGTTACCTCTACACCTTTGGCCAGTTTGGTTTGCAATTGACCGTATAAGCCGATGTTGAAAATATTTGAGGTCACACTTGGATCTTCCATTAAGGGCACTTCCCTGAAATAACGGTAGGGCTTATTGGCAAGGAAGTTCTGGATACTGTCGTAATGGAAACGACCATTTACTTCACTACCGTATTTAGAACGGGAATGTGTGTACATGAAGTCTGCCCCAAAAGTATACCTGATCGCATCGGTATTATAATACAGGTTATTGACCAGTTGGAATACATTGTTCTTAAACCATTCCTGCGCAAAACGGTGACCGCCTATTTGCACATTGGTAGTACGATTGGCGCCTCCAATATTAGATAACACCCGCTCAACAATAGCTCTTGGAATATTGGCGCCTGGCAAGGCGTCGCCTGGTTCACTCCTTTGGGAAGTGTACAGATGCTGCACCTTCAGTTCGTTGGTCAATTTTGAATTGATCGATGAACGGAGGGTAGCCAGGAAGCTATTATCGAAGTTGAAATCATTACCGGTAGATTCGTATAAATTGATGGCGGTATTATCTACCAGACCCAACTTGTTGACATCGTTGGTAAGGTTGTTACGGATGGTCAATAAATTCTTCCTGTTGATCTGCCAGTCCAGACGCATGAAGGCGGCATCTGAATTACGCTTTTTATCGAATGATCCATACTGGGGCTGGGTTTTGGAAACACCATATTTGTCTCTTGCTATTTTCACCACAGAATCAAGCATTACCTTGGTTATATTGAACCTGTTCTCATCCACAGGAGTTTGGATATCGGCGATCACCAGGGAGCGCAAATCCTGTTGGTGATCCCAGGCTAAAAAGAAATGCAGCTTGTCTTTAATGATCGGTCCACCCAGTGAAAAACCGTATTGATAGGTAGAATAGTCGTTGCTTCTTTTGTTGCCCCGGATATCGTATGGGCTGGCGAGCCAATCGGCCCGGCCATAACCAAATACGGAACCAGTGAGGGTATTAGTACCTGATTTGGTAACTGCACTCACGGTACCACCGCCACTGCGGCCATAGGTTACATCGTATTGATTGGTCACCACTTTAAATTCCCGCACTGCCTCAATGGATATGCTATAGGGAGCGCCGCTCCGGCTGGTAGTGGCTCCTGCTGAAGTGGGGTTCTTGGCATTCATACCATCAATGGTAAAGTTGGTGGAAGAGCCTAGCTGACCAGAGATATTGCTACCCCTGCTCAAGGGAGAAAGATCCATCAGGCTGGAAAAGTTTCTTCCGTTGATGGGCATCCGGGTCATTAATCTGGAAGAAACGGCGGTAGCGGCGCCCAGGTTTTCGATCTTTCCTTTTGTGCGATTGTTGGTAGCAGTAACAGTCACAGCTGTGATTTCTTTGGCGGTATTCTGCAGTGCAAAATTCACGGTGACCACGTCACCCTGGCTAAGGTTGAATCCCGGCCTTTTTTGCTCTGCAAAGCCTACAAAGGTGACCTGTACATAATAAGGACCTCCTAAAGGAAGCTCTTTGAATACATAATCTCCTTTGGCATTGGTAGCTGTGGTAGCTGTAAAACCTGTGGATTCATTTTTCACGATAACACTGGCTTTGGCCAGTGGATTATTCTCGGTATCGGTAATCTTACCGATGAAAGAGGCTTGGGTAGTTTGAGCGTGGACAGTCCCAGTACCTACAATGAAGCATAGCACTAATGTACATACAAATAGTAGTTGTTTTGGCATTTTCCCGTATTTGTGACAAAACTACCAGTGAAGTATTTCCTTAATATTAAATTAGGAGCAGTGGATATGAAGAAATTGTGAAGCGGGACTGCCTTCTTTTCTGACATATTTCAACCCGGCATACAACGCCTGCCGAAAAAATTCTGTCTTAGGAACTGGATCAAATAATTCGTTGATACTTACCTCGTAATTAACATTTTGTTGCATAATAGGGACGTGCCGGATTGGTGGGAATATTACGAAAAAACAGTATCTTCAAAATGTACGGCCCTTGTCTGAACAAAAAGCGGGGGAATCAGTTATTCTGGACAATGGAAAAAAAACTATTAATCATGAAAAATGGCCTTTGGGTTTTATTAATGCTCTTTGCTGTGCCGGTGTTTGCCCAAAAAACGGTGTACGAGGATTTTCAGAAGATCACAACGCTTGATCAGGCGCAAAAATACATCGATGCGCATCCTGAGTTGAAGCCTACCATCCTTAAGTTATCAGCTGGTAGAGATTCTTCCCTGATTGAAAAGCGTTTATTGCGTCAAAAGAAAGGGGATGTATTTTCTGTGGGATATGTTACTTATAAAGTGGTTGAAGCAACCGAATCGGTACAATACCGGGCGCAGTATATTTTCCTGGATGGAGGATCCTTAACCCCTTCACAGGTAGATAGCCTGAAAAAGGTAATTGTTCAAAAGGCTAATTCCGGCGTTTCATTTGATAAGTTGTCTGATGAATATACGATGGATGGTAATACTACCAAAGGTGATACAGATTGGTTTTTTGGTGAGCTGATGTTCCCCAAAGAACTTCAGGATGCAGTGGCCAAGAATGCTAAAGGAGCGATCTTCTTTGTGGATGTATCGGAGAAAGGCTGGCACTACATCGTTAAGAAGACTTATGATGACGCGGTGAAGAAAGATATTGTGGTGTTGCGGGCCAATGGAAGATAAGTGTTGCCAGTTATAAATTATCAGGCATCTTCTGAACGGGAGATGCCTTTTTCTTAAGCAGTAGTCTATCCATCTATTTGTACAGGCTCCGTTTTTACTTTCCGATACAGAACTTACTAAAGATATAATCCAACTGATCTTCGGTAGTGATCTCACCAGTGATCTCGCCCAGGTAATGCAGGCACCTACGTATGTCCAGCGCCAGCAGATCACCGGGAATATTGTTATCAAGACCTGCATGAATATCCTGTAGTGATTTTAGAACTTCCTGCAGCGCATGGTAATGACGGGCATTGGTGACAACGGTATCCTCGGTTTGGAACTTACCCTGCAGCACCATATCTACCAGGCGCTCTTTGAGTACTTCCACATGCTCATTTTCTTTGGCAGCAATAAACAAGATAGTAGCCCGGGCATCGAAGGAATTCCGGATAAGGTCATTGGCCAGGTCGCTTTTATTGCCTACCAACAGGTATTTGATCTGCTGACGGTCAAGGTCATGTTTTACGGCTTCCAGTTCGGGTATAGTGGTGCTGTTCACATCAAACAAATAGATCACTACATCGGCCTGCTTCATTTTGGCCAGGCTTCTTTCCACACCAATACTCTCTATGATATCACTGGTGTGTTCGCGTATACCAGCAGTATCTACCAGCCTGAACAGGATGCCATCTATGTTTAATATCTCTTCAATGGTATCGCGGGTGGTGCCGGCAATATCGCTTACAATGGCGCGGTTCTCATTGAGGAGGGCGTTTAGCAAAGTGGACTTCCCTGCATTGGGTTTTCCTACAATGGCTACCTGCACCCCATTTTTGATCACATTGCCCAGCTTAAAGGAATGCAGCAGGCGTTCTACAGCCTCCCGGGCTTCCCGGATGAGGGCATAAAACCTGGTACGGTCGGCAAACTCTACATCCTCTTGGGAAAAGTCCAGTTCCAGCTCTATCAGGGCTGAGAATGACAATAGCTGATCTCGCAATTGCTTTAGTACTTCCGAAAACCCACCCCGAATATTGTGCAGGGCGGCTTTGCGCGATGCTTCGGTATTACTGGCAATCAGGTCGGCCACGGCTTCTGCCTGGGTAAGGTCCAGCTTGCCCTGCAAAAAAGCACGCTGGGTAAATTCCCCTGGTTTGGCCAGCCGGGCGCCCAGGTGCACGCAGGCTTGGATCACCTGTTGCTGGACATAGGGAGAGCCATGACAGGATATTTCAATCACATCCTCCCCGGTATAGGAACGTGGACCTTTGAACAGGGACACAACCACCTCATCCAACACTTTTGGCCCTTCTTTCAGGTAACCTACATGCAGGGTATGGGAAGCTTGCTGCAGCAGGTCTTTGGAAGGGAATAGCTGGTTGATGATCTCAAACGACCGGCTTCCGCTGATCCTGATCACCCCAATAGCGCCAATACCCGGCGGTGTGGCCAGGGCCACAATCGTATCGTCCCATCCCAAAAGCTTTGCTGCCATATTGTATTCATTTAAGGAATATGTCCATCCATATCCAAAAGCAGCACAAAAGTAACATACCTTACCTGAAACACAACAGCCGGTCAAATTGACCGGCTGTTTATATAACGACTGTCCAAAACTACTAATCGTCACCCAGTTTGAAGACAATTGGCTGGCGCTTGTATGATTTCACACGGCGGCCATTTTGGATGGCGGGCTCCCAGGTGCCACTCTTTTTGATCACTCTAATAGCAGCATCCCATAGCTCTTTGGGGCCGGCAACGGCTTCTACGTTACTTACATTGCCCAATGTGTCTACAATGAACATGATCTCTACCTTTCCTTGTATTTCATTGTCAATGGCATCCTGAGGATAATTGTTGGCCAGGTTCTTATTGAGGAACCTTGCCCAGGCCGGTGGACCACCAGGATATTTGGATTCAATTTCCACCTTGGTAAAGAGGCCACCATAATCAGTATCATCTTTCTTTTTAATAATCTCCGTCACTCCTTTACCGGCATCATCGTTGGGAGGCGCTGTAACACCTTCATCTTTTACACCATCTAAATTGGCTGTTCCGATCTTTACATCCTCCAGGTCAGCTACGGCAGGTGGTTTCTCCTCAGGCTTCACTTGTTCATCCGGGACAATTTTCATCTGGGTGAATTGTTTGGTTTCCACCTGTTGAGGGGGAGGTTGCTTGAGTGGTGGTGGTGGCTCCACTTTTTCTTCCTGATCTATGAGCTTTAGCTCATTGTCGGGAATGATGATCTCTTTGGCGATTTGCTCTTTGTCATTACCATTGGCAAATAGATAGCCGCCAAGCAGTAAGAGCAGGACAGACAACATAACAGTAATGGATAGTAATAAACGGCGTTTGTATGACTTACGTAGTTCGTAAGCGCCGTAAGATTTATTCCGCCCCTCGAAGATGATATCGAGGATGTCGGCAGATAGGATGTTTGAAATCTCCATGGCAATAATTTTTAATTGAGATGCCATATAAAATGGTTTCCACAGATCTTTATTTTTTTGTGAGTCTTATGCATTATGCGATGTGATGCATCACCGTCGCCTGTGCATGACTATCGCAACAACTGTTCATATCTGTTACTATTTGTGAATTCATTTATAGGATTGAGCCGAAGGAGTATTGCCGTTCACATACAAGCATAAAAAAATCCCCTCCGAAACCGGAGGGGATCTTGTAATTATTTGAGGACGGTATTAACCTTCTGTTTCCAGACGGAATACGATGGGCTGCTTTTTGTAAGATTTCACCTGACGACCGTTTTGAACGGCGGGTGTCCATTTACCACTCTTCTTGATTACCCGTACCGCTTCGGAACGTAATTCTTCGGGACCGCTGATCGCTTCAACATCACTCACATTACCTTCTTTGTCCACAATGAACTGGATCACTACAGTACCTTGAATTTCGTTGTCGATAGCATCCTGCGGGTAACGCAGCGTTTTGTTGAGGTAACGCTGCCAGGCCGCAGAACCGCCCGGGTATTCAGATTCGATTTCTACTTTGGTAAACGTCTTATCCCAGTCTTCTTCTACTTTCTTGGGAGCTTCTACCACACCTTTACCGGCATCTTCAACAGGAGGAGCTACGATACCTTCATCTTTCACACCTTCCTGGTTTACAGTACCGATCTTGGTTTCCTCCAGTTTTTCAACTTCTGGTGGTTTTTCTTCTTCCTTCACCTCTTCATCTTTTACGATCTTGGGAGGGGTGAATTTAGCCATTTCCACTTTAGGTGGTTCTGGTGGTTTTGGGGGAGGCGGTGGAGGGGGTTCTTCCTTCTTTTCTTCTTGTTTGATCTCCTCCAGCTGCACGTCCTGCACCACCATGTCTTTTTTCTCGCCGTCTGTGTTGAACAGGTTAGATAAAATATAACCGCCAAACGACAGCACGATGATAGCCGCTGTTACGATAAGGGCCGTCATCAGCCGCTTATTGTAAGTTTTGCGCAGTTGATAAGCACCATATTCCTTATTTCTTCCTTCGAAGATAATATCAAGGACATCAGCGCTTAATATTTTATTGATTTCCATACATGTGCTTTGTTATAAGATGCATTGCAACTAAGATTCCATATGCCTGCCGGCAATAATTTTAACGATTACTTCCCGGAAGCCTTAACTAATTGAAGTTCAACGTCAAAAATATCAACCAAGGCATAGCGTTTTACCTCATTGATGGTCATTTCATCCAAAATATCCACCGTGTTTTTGTAGGTAGCATCAGGAGTTGGCTTGATCACCACCACGAAATCTTCCGGATTAGTGGATTTTTTCTTGTTGATGATGATATCCCTGATTTCCTTAAAACCGGTGTTTTTGAAGTTGCCGCCATCAGGAGCCAGTTCACCTTCATAATAGAAGATGGAATTGTCCTTGGCCAGAATAAGGGTCAAAGCGCCAGAGGCTTTTACCTTATTTTGATCTTCAGGTTTTTCTGTATCCTTGGGCAAAAACAGCCGCATAGCTGTTGGCTGACTCATCGTAGTGGTGAAGATAAAGAACGTGATGAGCAGGAATCCCAAATCCACCATCGGCGTTAAGTCAACGCGGGTAGAAAGCTTTTTCCCTTTCTTTACACCAGGCCCTTTTTTATGTCCCCCACCCGACGAGGTATCCATTTCTGCCATATCGCAAATTTTTAATAATTAAAACTAGGTTTACTCATCTGTCGCCTTACCACCGGAGGCCTGGTTCTTCTTGTACAATTCTGTACCAGGAGGAACGCCTTCGGGATCAGTGATCATGGAAAACTTAAATATCTCGTTCTTTTTCAGGGCGTCAATAACACCTTTGAAAGAAGGATATTTAGCGTCGTTATCACCCTTAACCAGCAGGGTCATTTTCTTACCCTGAAAAGCTGTAGCTGCTGCCCTTACCCATTCCACCATTTCATTGTTGGCGCTATCGACAGGGATACCTTCAGCTTTGTAGTTCTTGGCCTGGTCGGGGGTTAATCCAAGGTACGATTTTAACTTCGAAAATGGTACGCCTATAAAGGCTCCGGTGCGCCTGAAAGCTGCCTTTTCCTGGGCAGTCAGGGACAGGGCTTTTGACTGGTCAACCAGGTCAATCACTTCTGCCTTTTCATCAGGATTTTCATCCGCAACCGAAAAATATACCTTTCCTTCTTTATCCATAGTAACCAGCACCACATTCTTAGCTTCTACAGCCTTGGTAGACACAGACTTAGGTGTAGTCACCTGCAGCTGGTCCGGGGCTTTGAACTTGGTGGTGAGGATGAAGAACGACAGCAACAGGAAGGCCACGTCGCACATCGCCGTCATGTCTACAGAAGTACTTTTCCGCGGTACTTTAACTTTTGGCATGTTTTAAAATTTCAGTTTTCTAACAATGATTTGAGCGCGCATCACCACAATGAGATGCAGACCCTGCCAATTTCCATATTTACCTGTCGCAGCCTTGCCGGCTTTGCCTTTTAAACCTTAACCAGGCAATTCACCAAAACCTGGCCATGACGGATAAACTGGTCTTTTCCTTCACTATTTGTACAGTGAAGCAAAGCTTTGCGTTAAAGTAAAGCCAGACTCATCAATACCGTAAGTGATACCATCGATCTTAGTGGTAAAGATGTTGTAGAAGATAATGGCAAATGCAGATGTACCGATACCCAATGCCGTGTTGTACAGGGCTTCAGAGATACCGCGGGACAGTTCTGCTGCTGCTGCACCACCACCTTCTTCACCAAGCGCAGAGAATGAAGTGATCATACCCAATACCGTACCCAACAGACCCAACAGGGTAGCTACGGAGGCGATAGTAGACAGGAACACCAGGTTTTTTTCCAGCATAGGCAATTCCAAAGCTGTAGCTTCTTCCACTTCTTTCTGAATAGACAGTACTTTTTGTTCTGTATCCAGTTCAGTGTTAGAGATCATTTCTTTGTACTTGCGCAGACCAGCTTTCATTACATTGCCTACACTACCCTTTTGCTTGTCGCACTCAGAGATAGCCTGATCCACATTTTTATTAGCGAGGTGATATTGCACTTTGCGAATAAACTCAGCGATATTTCCGGTACCGGAAGCTTTGCTGATGGTCAGTAAACGTTCGATGATGAAGGTGAAAGCCGTGAGGAATGTGGCGATCAATAAAGGTACAATGATACCTCCCTCATACATCTTGATCAATCCTCCTTTAGGACCCTTATGGTGTGGCCAGAAACCACCACTTGCATCGGGTTGTGTAAAATTACCTGCAGCGCCCAGACCGAACCTCCAGATCAAATAACCTGCAAGAATACATACTACTGGTGCTACCCATGAAATAGCATTGCTACTTTTTTTTGGTTGAACAGATGTACTACTCTTCGCGGCGGGCGCAGTTGGTTTTGTTTCAGCCATGATTGTGTTTTTTTTAGTGTTTGAAAAAAATTAGTCTATCTGTAGTTTAAAAATTAGCTCACAATGCTAAGGAAAAATGCTTTTCCACAGGCGATTTTGATCAATAAAAATTTTTGACAGGGTTCACAAGATAAGGAATTTCCTAAACGGGAACGCTAAAAATAGGCGTTTTGATTGAATAAAACCGTCGCGAATGTAGAATTAATTTAAAAACAAAACATTCATTCAGAGTGCTTTTTAATGCTTTGCTAATCTGCCTGCACAAACCTTTTTGCTACCGGTTATCTTCAATACAAATCAAAAAGCCTACCCGCCCGAAGGGAGGTTTGGAACCTATCAATCAGCCTTAACTGTATACGGGTATCAGGCATCCGGAAACCTACCCAAACACCGCATATATGACCAGTGGTACTTTCCTCTCCTATCCTTTGAAACCCTTTTCCTTATCTTCATTCCATAAATAACATTTAACATGGAGAAAACCCCCAGTCTGAGAAGATCTATTTTTCTGATGGTGGTTGCCGGAACTTTGGTTACGTCCGTTTCTGCTCAAAACAGAAGACCGGTTACGACGCCTTCTGCGACCGACACCACTAAACCCCGTACAGCGCTTACACCCCCTGTTCCCCCCAAGCCAGGCCCTAAGCCCTACAAAGAAATCATAACCGATAAAGCCCTCAGCCGTCAAGGGCTCTTTACCGTTCATAAAGTAGAGGACAAATGGTATTTTGAAGTGGGCGACTCCCTCCTGGGCAGGGATGTACTGGTTGTAAACCGCATTTCCAAAGCACCTGCCGATACCCGTTCCGGTTTCTTCGGATATGCAGGTGATGAGATCAACGAGAACGTGATCCGCTTTGAAAAAGGCCCCAACAACAAGATCTTCCTCCGTAATATCTCTTTCTCGGTTTATGCAAAGGATTCTACGAAACCGATGTATAAATCTGTACAGAATTCCAATATTCAGCCCATTAGTGCCGCTTTTGATGTTAAAGCTTTCTCAAAGGACAGCACCGGTTCTGTGATAGATTTTACAGATTATATCTCCGGCGATAACGATATCTTCTTTTTCGCCCCCTTCTTTAAAACCGCTCTCCGCGTAGGCGGCTTACAACCCGATAAGTCTTATATCGTTGATATAAAGTCTTATCCTATCAATACGGAGATCAAAACGGTTAAGACCTATAGCAAAATGGCCGCGCCCTCCCCTATCCCTGGCTTAATGCCATCCGGACCTACGGGAAATGCCACTTTTGAACTTAACACCTCCATCGTACTGCTGCCCAAGGTTCCCATGCGCCCCAGATACTATGATGACAGAGTTGCTTATTTTACCACGGAATACACAGATTTTGATGCAGATCCACAGGGTGTTAAAGACATCAGCATGATCACCCGCTGGAAATTGGAGCCAAAACCGGCCGATCTGGAGAAATTCAAGCGCGGAGAACTGGTAGAGCCTCAAAAGCCTATCATCTATTATATTGACCCCGCTACCCCGGCAAAATGGGTTCCCTACCTTATTCAGGGTGTAAATGACTGGCAGAAAGCCTTCGAAAAAGCTGGCTTTAAGAATGCCATCATGGCTAAGGTAGCACCTACCAAAGCGGAAGACAGCACCTGGAGCCTGGAAGATGCCCGTTTCTCGGCTATGGTCTACAAACCTTCTGATATTCCCAATGCCAGCGGTCCTCACGTACATGATCCCCGCAGTGGTGAGATCCTGGAATCGCATATCAACTGGTACCACAATGTAATGCGCCTGCTGCGTGACTGGTACCTGATCCAGGCATCACCCAGCGATCCCCGTGCCCGTAAAGCTGAGTTTGACGACGAGTTAATGGGGCAACTGATCCGTTTCGTTTCTTCTCATGAAGTAGGCCATACGCTCGGATTACCGCATAATATGGGTTCATCTGCAGGTACACCTGTTGAGAAACTGCGTGACAAAGCCTGGGTGGAAGCCAATGGTCACACAGCTTCCATTATGGACTATGCCCGTTTCAACTATGTAGCCCAACCAGAAGACAAGATCGGCCCTGCAGGTCTCTACCCCCGTATCGGAGAATATGACCTGTTTTCCATTGAATGGGGTTACAGACCCATCCTCGATAAAGATGAAGAGGGCGAAAAGGCTGTTCTTAATGAATGGGCAAAGAACAACTACAACAATCCCCGTCTTCGTTTCATTCATCAGAATGGTATCGATCCCCGTGCTCAAACAGAGTCTCTGGGCGATAACAACATGAAAGCCAATGAATATGGCATCAAGAACCTGAAATGGATATTACCTAAATTACCAAGTTGGCTCAACGAGAAGGGTGAAAATTATGAGAACCTGAATGAAGTATACAATGAATTGATCGGTCAATTCAGCCGTTACCTGGGCCATGCCGCTACTTATGTGGGCGGTGTTTATACAGATGCTAAAACTACGGAACAGGCTGGTGATGTTTATACTGTGGTGCCTAAAGCCCTGCAGAAAGAGGCCATGGCCTTTATCCAGAAGAATTACTTCGAAACACCTACCTGGCTGCTGGATAAGAATATCCTGGATAAGATCTCTGCTCCTACCAGCGACCGCGTGAGCACGCTACAGGACGGATGGTTGGGCACTTTGCTGAGCACCAGCCGTATGCAACGTCTTATTTCTTCTGCCAACCGTGATGCGTCAGCTTATCGTCTCGACGAGTTCATGGAAGACCTGAAGAAAGGCATCTGGGGTGAACTGGCAACCCGCAAGCCGATCGATAACTTCCGCCGTAACCTGCAGAAGTCTTATGTTGAACGGCTGGGTGCTATTATTGCCCCTGCTCCTGCAGCCGGCGGTGGTAGCTTTGGCGGTATCATTATTTCTTTCGGTCCGGTAACTGACCCTAAGAAATCGGATATCGTGTCAGTAGCCAAAGGAATACTTCGCTCACTGAAAGCAGAAATTGCTGCTGCAGTACCTGCCTATACAGATAAAATGAGCCGGTATCACCTGCAGGATCTGAATGATCGTATCGGTAAAATACTCGATCCTAAATAAGTACCTGGATCAGGAATAAAAAAAGGGTGGGTTGCTATGAAAGCAGCCCACCCTTTTTTATTGATTAAAATGAGGTTATTCGTAGCGTAAAGCTTCAATCGGGTTGAGCCTGGAAGCTTTAATAGCAGGATACAGGCCTGCGCCCAGCCCCACCAGAGAGCAGATCACCACACCAGCCACCACCCAGTTCCAGGGGATTACAAAGCTGGTAGAAAGCAACAGGCCGGCGATATTACCTACAATAATACCCAACACAATACCAATAACAGCTCCCAATAAACTGATTATAATAGACTCCAGCAGAAACTGTGTTTGTATATTCCCACGCTTACCGCCAATGGCTTTTACCAGGCCGATCTCTTTCGTACGCTCGGTAACAGCCACGAGCATGATGTTCATAAGGCCGATGGCGGCGCCTGCGAGGGTAATGACACCTATCAATACGGCGGCGATGGTAATAAAGCTCAGGTTGCGCATCAGCATCTCAACAATACTGTCGCTTTTATCAATTACAAAATTGTCTTCTTCTGAAACATTAAGCCGGCGTATAGGTCTGAAGATACCGGTAGCTTCGCCAATAGCACCATCCATCAGTTTGATATCGGGCACTTTTACCTGAATGGAAAAAGAAGCATTGGCATTGGAGTTAAAATAACTGCGCACATTGGAATAGGAAGTGATCACGGCATTGTCGAGACTCCGGCCCAGGGTGGAGCCCTTGGATGCAAGGGAACCTACAATGAGAAAGGGAATATTATTGATCTTGATGGTCTTACCTACGGGTGCTTCTATATTATCACCGAAAAACTTTTTGGCCACATCCCTACCTATCAGGCAAACATTCCGGCCAGACTGGACATCCAGGGCATTGAGGTTGCGTCCATAGGAAATGGTGAATCCATTGAGGTCGGTGTAATTCTCATCACCGCCCATGACCCATACATTGGGATTGGTCTTTTTGCCATCAGCGGATACAATCGCGTTCCGGCTGCCAAACATGTTCATACTCACCTGCGAAGGAAACTGGAAGGCGGCCTTAAAAGATTCTGCCTGTAACTTGGTAATGGGCTTGCCCTGGTTGGACTTCTTTTCTCTTTTCTTGCCCTTTTGTTCTTTTTTGAGTTGTGAGCCACCCCCGAAGAAATTACGTGGCTCCCGGAACCGGATGGTAAAACCGGTGGCGCCCATGGAGGAAAAGCTCTCCAGGAACTTTTGCTGGATGGCTGCAATGGCGGTATTGATACCTATTAGCGCGGTAATACCCAGCGCAATAATAGCTACTGTAATACCCGTACGCAACCTGTTACCGCGCACAGTTCTGAAAGCTAAGGAGAAGGTATCCCGGAATGTCATATAATATATGTCTCACTAAAGTAAGAAATATTACTGAACAGCGGGGTACCATTGGTTAAATGGTATTCACATTAAAAGAAGTAGTTAAGCTTGTCCAACAGCCATTGGGGGAAAAGGCCCAATAGCACCACAATGGCAGCCATAATGACCAAAAGCGCCTTGAAAATCGACGATACTTCCATTTCCTGGGCATCGCCTTCTTTAAAATACATGGCCTGTATAACGCGGAAGTAATAGTATACACTAATGGCGGCACACAGCACCCCTACGATCACCAACCACATCACATGGCCATTGCTCACCGCGGCAGCCAGCATGTAGAACTTAGCCATAAAGCCCGCAGTACCGGGAATACCGGCCAGGGACAGCAAAAAGATGGCGGTGGTAGCAGCCAGTACAGGCTGACGTTTGGCCAAGCCGTTAAAGCCTTCAAAGGTATAGTCCTTCATTTTGATCAGCACAGCAAATACGCCGATGGTGGCCACGCTGTAAGCCGCCGTATAGAAGATCAGTCCCTGCCGGCCGAGGTTATTGAGGGCTACCAGGGCAAACATCATGAAGCCTGCCTGGGCAATGCTGGAGTAGGCCAGCATGCGCTTAACACTTTGCTGGAATACGGCTGTAATATTTCCGATCAGCAGGGTTGCTGCGGTAACAATCGACACCACCAGCTGCCAGTGAGGATGCATTTCACCGAAAGCATCATCAAACAGGCGGAGGAAGGCGATAAAGGCAGCGGACTTAATAATGGTAGCCATGAATGAGGTGAACACGGTAGGTGCGCCATCATATACATCGGGCGTCCAGAAATGGAAGGGCGCTGCAGATACTTTAAATGACATGGAGAATAACAACAGTAAGAGACCGGCACTCACCATGGGAGTCAATGCACCGGTGCCCAGGCTGATCGTTTCGAGGTTGAAGCTGCCTTTGGCACCATAGATCAGGGTGATACCCATCAACATAAGACCCGTAGAAAAAGAGCCCATCAGGAAGTACTTCAGAGATGCCTCATTACTTTTCAGGTTCCGTTTATCAGTGCCGGTAAGAATATACAAGGGAATAGACATGATCTCGATACCCAGGAACAACATCAGCAAAGTGTTGAAGGAAGAAGAAATGGCAACACCACAAAGGATAAAGAAGATCAGTGCAAAATAATCAGACACGCTACGGCCTACTTTTTCCATATCGCGGCCCGACAAGATAGCGTACAGGAACGTAGAACCAAAAGCGATGGTGTTAAAAAGCAGATTAAAGCTATCGAAGTAGAGCATGCCATGGAGGTTCACCTTGAACAGGAGGACTCCATTCATCTCCAGTATATTAACCAGGATCAGTAAAGCAAGCCCGGTCAGTGCCGTGCCGCGGATCACAGTATTATTCTTGCTGAATATTCCGCTGAACATCATCACTACACCCCAGATAGCCGATATTACAATTGCATTCATAACTAAAATCTATGCTTTCGCTTATGATGGATGTTTAATTATCATTCTTGATAAAATAGTATCTACACTACCCTGTGTAAGTTCCAGGAATGGTCTGGGGTATACACCGATCACCAGGATGACGATGACGAGTACTCCCAATACAAACCGTTCGTTGAACTTTATATCCCGCATAGCGCCGGTAAGGGTATTGGTATTACCAAAAAACACCCGTTGTATCATGTTCAAGGTATACACGGCAGAGAGGATGATGGTAACCCCGCCTGCTGCTGCAAACACATAACCTACTTTAGAAACGGTGGAGTTAAATACGCCACTGAATAACAGGAACTCACCAATGAATGCATTGGTCAGGGGAAGGGCAACATTGGCCAGGGCTACTACCACCAGCATGATGGCCAGGCCCGGCGCTTTCTGTGCCAACCCGCCCAATTCAGATATCTTACGGGTATGCATCTGGCGCTCTATCAGTTCTACCACGATCCACATGCCGATGATGTTGATGCCGTGGTTAAACATTTGGATCATCACGCCTTGCAATCCCTGATCGGAGGTTACGAAAATAGCCATACACATCAATCCCATGTGGGCGATAGAGGAGTAGGCGATCAGGCGCTTCAGATCATCCTGCTGCATAGCAATCAGGGAAGCATAGATCATTCCGATCACGCACAGGAGGGCAACTGTATCACCATTGAGCCAGGTGGCCATCGGCAATACGGGCGCCAGCCAGCGCAATACACCAAACAGACCCATTTTCACCATTACGCCGCTCAGCACCATGGTCACGGCCGTGGGCGATTGTTCGTAAGTATCGGGCTGCCAGGTGTGGAAAGGAAATACGGGCATCTTAATGGCAAACGCAATAAAGAACAGCCAGAAGATCCAGCCCTGTTCTTTGGAAGTAAGTACTGCCTTATAGAAAGACTCCAGTGCAAAGGATTGATCAGGTGTATGCAGGTAGAGGTAAATGATACCTACCAGCATCAACAGGGATCCAATGAATGTATAAATGAAGAATTTGAAAGTAACAGCGATCCGTTTTTCACCACCCCATTGTGAACAAAGGAAGTAAGCGGGTATCAGCGCCAGTTCCCAGAAGAAGTAGAACAACAAGGCGTCATAAGCCAGGAATACGCCCATCAGGCCTGCCTGCGACAGCAACATAAAGGCATAGAAATTATGGGCATTCTTATAACTGGAATTCCAGGTAGCCACAAAGATCATGGGGAAGGCAACAGCAGTGAGCAGGCAAAGTACCTGGCCCATGCCATCGAGCCCTACTGAAAACTTACTGCCCAGCAAGGGTAACCATTCTACTTCGGTATGCAGGTTCGCGGCTTTATTCAAGACCGTAAGGCCAAGCAGGGAAACAGCCAGCGTGATCACCGTGGATAACAAGGCCCAGGTCTTCACCCCTTTCTCCCCTTTAAGGAAGAAAGCCGCCAAACCACTCAGCAACGGGATAACGATTAGTAAAACAGGTATCATTTCAGATTTCTAAGTTTCGTATTCAAGTTATTTCTTCACAAAAAACTGTATCACAAAAAAGGCGAGTATGCCCAGTACCATCAGCAATACATAGCTGCCTACCTGGCCACTCTGTAAGAGGCGCACCTGTCGGCTGCTGTAGCCGATCAATCGTCCCACTCCATTCACGGTCCAATCGAGCACATCTTTTTCTACGAAGTTATTCAGGAGCTTGCCCAACCAGTTGAGGGGCTTTACAATGATGAAATTGTACAGTTCGTCTACATACCATTTGTTGGCCAATACTTTTCCAAAGCCTGTAGGCTCTCCCAGCTCAGGGCGCTTGCTGTAGCGGCCAAGGGCATAGAAAATAGCGATCACGGCAATACCCACAGAAACACCCATGAGCATGTATTCGGTATTATGGTCCAGGTGGTGTGCATGTGCATGTTTGGCTGATTCGGCAAAGATGGGATCCAGGAAATGCTCCAGGGAGTGTGCATTAGGCATCAACACCTCCGGAATACCTATCCATCCTCCGATAACGCTCAGAATAGCCAGTACGATCAGGGGAATGGTCATGGCTGCCGGGCTTTCATGGGGATGATGTCCATGCAGCTGCTCGCCACCACGGAACTGCCCTAAGAAAGTAGTGGCATACAGGCGGAACATATAAAAGGCGGTCATACCTGCGGTGATCACACCTACGATCCAGTATACTTTATTTGCGCCGTAAGCGGCAGCCAGTATTTCATCTTTGGAGAAGAAGCCGGAGAAAGGAGGAATACCTGCAATGGCTATACATCCCAGCAGGAAAGTAATATGGGTAATGGGCAGGTATTTTCTGAGGCCGCCCATCTTGCGGATATCCTGCTCATGGTGCATGGCATGGATCACGGAACCTGCACCAAGGAACAACAAGGCTTTGAAAAAAGCGTGTGTCATTACGTGGAATACGGCGCCGGTGTAAGCACCAACTCCAAGACCCAAGAACATATACCCCAACTGGCTCACTGTAGAATAGGCCAGTACTTTCTTAATATCATTTTGTTTTAAGGCAATGGATGCAGCAAATATGGCGGTTGCTAATCCGATCACTGCTACAATAGCCTGCGTGAAAGGAGCCAGTGTGTACAGGATGTTACTGCGGGCAATCATATAGATACCAGCTGTAACCATCGTAGCTGCGTGGATGAGGGCCGATACAGGAGTAGGGCCTGCCATGGCATCCGGCAACCAGGTGTATAAAGGTATCTGAGCGCTTTTACCGGTAGCACCAACAAACAGCAACAAGGTAATACCTACAATAGCAGCACTGCCATCGAGGGTTGCGGCACCGGCAGCCACCTGGCTAAATACACCACTATAAGTAACGGTACCAAATTTATTAACGAGCCAGAAGATGGCCAGCAGGAAGCCAAGGTCACCAATCCGGTTCATCACAAAGGCTTTCTTGGCAGCATTGGTATATTCTGTATTCTTGAACCAGTAACCGATCAATAAATAAGAGCAAAGTCCCACACCTTCCCAACCGATGAACATGATCACATAGTTGGAGCCCAGTACGAGCAGCAACATGGAAAACACGAACAGGTTGAGGTAAGCAAAATAACGGGCATAGTGCTGTCCCTCTTCTTCGTGCATGTAAGCAGCAGAATATACATGTATCAGAAAACCCACACCGGTAATGATCAGCAGAAAAATAGAAGACAGCTGGTCTACCTGGAAGGAGAAAGGAATGGATAACTTACCTACACTGATAAAATCAAACAGGTTTACGACAGCCGTATGGCCTTGCTTTACCTGCAGGAAGATAAGCAAGCTTACTACAAAAGAGCCCAGGATCACGCCGCTGCCAATAACGCTGGTGAGCGATTTGGAAAGCTGTTTACGCAACAGGCCATTGATCAAAAAGCCGATCAATGGAAGCAAGGGAATTAACCACACTAATTGTAAAACATTCTTCATAAAGCCAAATTGGAAGTCTGAAGCCTGTGGTAAAGGGTCCGTGCATCAACTGTATGGCTGGACCTTACCACTGATTTCTGATCTCAGTGTTTCAACCGGTTAAGGAAATTAACGTCTACTGAATGCACATTCCGGTACATCATTACTATGATGGCCAGTCCCACACTTACCTCAGCGGCTGCAACCACCATGATAAAAAACACAAACAGTTGTCCATCAATCCCTGCATTGGGATTGGCAGCCACCCCTTTGAGGTGGTGCATTTTTGAGAATGCCACCAACAGCAAATTCACGGCATTTAGCATCAGCTCAATGCACATAAAGATGATAATGGCATTACGGCGTGTCAATACACCGGCAATACCGATGCAAAACAGCGCAATGGACAAAACGATATAATATTCAATATTCATAAATACAATATGCTAATTAATCTCCCTTCTTACCAATCACTACGGCGCCTACCATGGCGCTCAGGAACAGTACGCTGCTTATTTCAAAAGGCACTACATACTCCGTGAACAATACGGTTCCTAATTGCTTGATCAAACCGATCTCGCCCTCTTTCAGCTGGACCATGGAATTCTTCACTTCGGCATCTTTGAGGGCAGCCACCAGTACCAGCAGTAAACAACCGCCGGCCACAATACCGGCCATCCGCAGCCACTTGTTCTTTTTGGGCTCTGTTTCTGCGTTGAGGTTCATCAACATGATCACGAACAGGAACAATACCATGATGGCGCCTGCATAAACAATGAGGTTCACGATACCCAGGAACTGGGCATTCATCATGATATAATGTCCGGAAATAGCAAAAAATGTAACGATCAGCCACAGTACGCTGTGTACGGGGTTACGACTGATGACAACCATTAAGGCACTGCCGAGTGCCAGTACGCTTAAAAAGTAGAATAATATTTCAGATATGCTCATTTGAAGTTTGCGGTGGTTTAGTTCGCCTGATGTTGCTTATTGGCCCGGTTGCCCAATGCTTGTTTATATTCTTCGGGTTGCTCCTGCGGATTGGGTATCAGCAGGTCCGGTTTACCATATATTAAACCTTTGCGCTGGTAGTTGGCCGGAGCAAAAGTTTCACTCAGATAGATAGCATCTTTTGGGCAGGCTTCTTCACACAAACCACAAAAGATACAACGCAACATATTGATCTCATACTTCGCCGCATACTTCTCTTCACGATACAGGTTCTCTTCACCTGGTTTACGCTCTGCTGCTTCCATGGTAATGGCTTCTGCAGGGCAGGCTACAGCACAGAGGCCGCAAGCTGTACAGCGTTCACGTCCTTGCTCATCGCGGTTCAATACGTGCAAACCGCGGAATACAGGGCTGAAGGGACGTGTTTGCTCCGGATAGCTGATAGTAGCTTTTCTTTTAAAGAAGTGCTTGAGGGTGATCAGCATACCCTTGAAAATATTCCAGAGGTATAACCGCTCCACAAAGGTCATGGGCTTACGCTCCACCGGTCTCGCTCTGTTCGTTAATGCTTGCATACAAATTAATTACATGTTTGACCAACTGCAAAGAAATCAAATTATTAGCTATTTACAGCATGGACACCAAATCCAACTCTTTTATTTTTTCAACCACAGTACTACTGCGGCGGTAATGATCATATTGGCCAAAGCCAGGGGCACCAGTTTCTTCCAGCCCAGGTTCATCAGCTGATCATAGCGGAAGCGGGGGATCGTCCACCGTACCCACATGAACAGGAAGATGAAAAAGCCGATCTTGGCAAAGAGAGTCAATGCCTGGAACAGGGCCATCAGGTTCACTCCCACTGTCTCGGTCAAATGCGCATCATTCACACCCGGAATATCATACCCGCCAAAGTAGAGGGTAGCCATTACCGCGCTGCTGATGAACATATTGATGTATTCCGCAAAAAGATAAAATCCCAGTTTCATGGAGGAGTACTCCTGGTGGTAACCAAAGTTCAGCTCATTCTCTGCCTCCGGCAAGTCAAAGGGGGTACGGTTACACTCGGCAAACGCACAGATCAGGAAGATCAGGAAACCAAGTGGCTGGTACACCACATTCCAGGTACCATCCAGTTGCTGACCTACAATGGCGCTCATCTTCAATGAGCCAGTCAGCATCAGCAAAGCGATCAGGGACAATCCCATGGGTAGTTCATAAGAGATGGCCTGGGAGGCGCCACGGAGGGCAGCCATCAGGGAGAACTTATTGTTGGAAGCCCATCCGCCGATCATAATGCCAAATACACCCATACTCACCACTGCAAATATGTAAAGGATGCCAATATTGATATCAGCAATCTGCAAGTTTACTTCCCTGCCAAAGAAATCTATTTTTCCACCCCAGGGGATCACGGCCGATGTCATCATCGCAGCCAACATCGCGAGGCAAGGCCCCAGGATGAACAACATACGGTTGGAAGTGTTAGGTATGATCTCTTCTTTCATGAACAGTTTCAGACCGTCGGCCAGAGGCTGCAGCAGTCCCATGGGGCCTGCGCGGTTAGGACCGCGGCGATCCTGCATAAACGCTGCTACCTTACGCTCGGCCCAGGTCTCATACATCGCTATGACCAGCGAAATAGAAACGATGCCTACGATCAATACCAGTTTCTCGATCAGAAATAACCAGTCAAATGCTAATAAGGTAGAATACATATTATAAGAGTCTACTTTTTCTGTTCTTTATCAATTCTATGAATAGTCACTACTTAAAATCTTCCGAATGGGCAGGTCCTGCGATCTTTGACAGGTCTACATTCGGTTTATTTACTTCACTCACATCATGTATGTCCATTAATAACCGCGGTTTGCGGCCATCCATTACTTCTACTACTGTTTCTTTGGGCTTCTTTATGCCTACATAGTGTCCTTGTGAGATCACTGACTGACGGCTTATTTTGGTGGGGCCTTCAATTACCCAGTCGCTGGTTTGCTTTTTCTCAAAGCGGCATTCATTACAGATCCAGTCTTCCACTTCACCCCATTGGTCTTTGCGGGCGGTTACACGATACACTTCATCGCCTCGGTTCCATAAGGTTACCTTACCGGAACATTTAGGGCAATCGCGGTGTGCATCTACGGGTTTCAGGAACCATACACGGTTCTTGAAACGGAAAGTTCTATCGGTGAGGGCACCTACGGGGCACACATCAATTACGTTTCCTATAAAATCATTGTCGAGAGACTTTTCGATATAGGTAGCGATCTCAGCATGGTCGCCCCTGTCCAGGATACCATGTACGCGTTTGTTGGTGAGCTGGTCGGCGGTGAATACGCAACGGTAGCACAGGATACAGCGTGTCATGTGCAGTTGGATGTAAGGCCCCAGGTCGTGTTTCTGGAAAGTGCGCCTGTTGAATTCATAACGGGTGCCTTCTTTGCCATGATCGTAGCTGAGGTCCTGCAGGTGACATTCGCCGGCCTGATCACAGATGGGGCAATCGAGGGGATGATTGATGAGCAGGAATTCCACTACACCATTACGGGCGTCAATAACACGCTCACTGGTAATATTCTTTACGACCATTCCATCCATCACATTGGTACGGCAGCTGGCTACCAGCTTGGGCATGGGGCGGGGATCGGCTGTAGAGCCTGCCGCTACTTCCACCAGGCAGGTACGGCATTTACCGCCGCTGCCTTTCAGTTTACTGTAATAGCACATTGCCGGGGGGGCTACATCGCCGCCAATCATACGCGCTGCATTCAGGATCGATGTTCCCGCCTCCACCTCAATGGTGATGTTATCAATGGTAACCTTAAATAATTTCTTTTCTTCGGCCATAATAATATTTCTTAACCGCTAAAAATGTACAGTTCGTTTAACCTTAAGCCACGGGTACGGGCCTTGGGTCGGCATAATGGGCCAATCCAAAATTCCTTGACTGGCTTTCTACAGGGTTCAGCACATGCCATTCAAACTCATCCCGGAAGTGGCGGATAGCTGCTGCCACCGGCCAGGCGGCTGCATCACCCAGCGGGCAAATGGTATTGCCTTCGATCTTGCGCTGGATATCCCACAACAGGTCGATATCGCTCATCTTGCCTTTTCCGTATTCAATATTCTTTAAGATCTTCTCCATCCAGCCTGTTCCTTCACGGCAGGGTGAACATTGTCCACAGCTTTCGTGACGGTAGAAACGGGCCAGTGTTAAGGTATGGCGTACTACGCACTGGTCTTCATCAAATACGATGAAACCACCGCTACCCATCATAGTGCCGGTAGCAAAGCCACCGTCGGCCAGGCTTTCGTAGTTCATCATCCGTGTATCTCCTTTGGCCGTTTTCAACAGCAGGTTGGTAGGGAGGATAGGAACAGATGATCCGCCAGGTATACAGGCTTTCAGTCTTTTACCTTTGGGAATACCACCACAATACTCATCACTGTAAATGAATTCTTCTACAGAGATGGTCATATCGATCTCGTAAACGCCGGGTTTGTTGATGTTGCCACAGGCAGAGATCAGTTTGGTGCCGGTAGATTTCCCTACACCGATCTTGGCATACTCTTCTCCACCCAGGTTGATGATGGGCACTACTGCGGCTAAGGTCTCCACGTTGTTCACCACGGTAGGACAATCCCATACACCTTTCACGGCAGGGAAAGGAGGCTTGATACGGGGGTTGCCGCGCTTGCCTTCGAGTGATTCTATCAGGGCAGTTTCCTCGCCACAGATATAAGCACCGGCCCCACGCTGCACATAGATCTGGCAGTCGAAGCCTGTACCTAAAATGTTCTTTCCAAGCCAGCCGTTGGCATTTGCCTCAGCAATGGCTTGTTCCAGTATGTCAACGATCCAGGCGTATTCACCCCGGATATAAATGTAAGTTCTATTGGATCCCAGGGCATAAGAAGAAACGATCAGCCCTTCAATGAGCAGGTGGGGGATAAACTCCATCAGGTACCGGTCTTTGAAAGTACCGGGCTCTGATTCATCGGCATTACATACCAGGTAGCGGGGTACGCCTTCGGGTTTGGCCAGAAAGCTCCATTTCATACCGGTAGGGAAACCTGCACCACCACGGCCTCTCAAACCACTCTTCTTCACTTCTTCTGTTACCTGGTCGGGGCTCATGTTCTTAAACGCCTTTTCTACACTGGCATACCCACCCTCACGACGGTATACATCGTAGGTACGGATACCCTCTACATGCGCCTTTTCTAATAATAATTTTCTGCCCATTGCTTAATTTGAAATTAGTGTGTTTGCTTCAACACGTACTTATTAGCCAGTTACCCCGGTAATATGCTGATCAGTTCAGTGAAGTAGTTCTGTTACGGCATTCTTCAATGATCTGGTCTACTTTCTCCTTTGTGAGATGCTCGCGAAAATGTTTGCCCAATTGCATCATCGGCGCGTAGCCACAGGCTCCCAGGCATTCCACGGTTTTGAGGGTAAACAAGCCATCGGTGGTAGTTTCACCTACACCAATGCCCAGTTTTTCTTTTATATAGTCAATGATCTGGTCACTGCCATTTAACATACAGGGGCCGGTTTGGCATACTTCAAACAAGTAACGGCCTACCGGTTTCAGATTGTACATACTATAGAAAGTAGCCACCTCATACACCTCAATAGGCTCAATGCTCAGCAGGGAGGCCACATAGTCCATGGCTTCCGCACTCAACCAGCCACCAAACTCTTCCTGCGCCAGGTGCAATACAGGTATCAAAGCACTCTTCTGCTTACCATCGGGATAACGGGCAATGATCTCCTGTACTTTCTTTAGTTTGTCCTCTGTAAAAACCATAATCAATTCGAAAATTTGATAATTAAGCGTCTAACTCTCCTGCAATCAGGTTCAGGCTACTCATCACAATGATGGCATCACTCAGCATGGCGCCCTTGGTCAGCTCTTCATAAGCCTGGTAATAAATAAAGCAAGGGCGACGGAAATGCAGGCGATACGGTGTACGGCCTCCATCACTGATGAGGTAAAAGCCCAGTTCACCATTGCCTCCCTCTACGGGGAAATACAATTCGCCCTTTGGTATATCAATCTCACCCATGATGATCTTGAAATGCCAGATGAGGGCTTCCATCTTGGTGTATACATCTTTCTTCTCCGGTAAGTAATATTCGGGTACATCGGCATGGAATACTTCTGCTTCTGCGCCTTTGAATGACTGTACCTTCTGGTAAGCCTGTTCAATAATGCGCAGTGATTGCCACATTTCCTGGTTGCGCACCAGGTAACGATCGTAACAATCACCGGTAGAGCCTACGGGTACTTCGAAATCGAAATCTTCATAGCTGCTATAGGGAGAATGAACACGCACATCATAATCAACGCCGGCAGCCCGCAGGTTGGGGCCAGTGAAGCCATAGTTCAGGGCTCTTTCAGCGCCGATAGGTCCGGCACCGATGGTACGCTCCATGAAGATGCGGTTGCGGGTGAAGAGGTTTTCAAACTCTTTCAACACAGCCGGGTATTCTTTCAGGAACTTCTCCAGTTTTTCAAAAGCCAGGGGGGTAAAGTTTCTTTCGAAACCACCAATACGACCCATATTGGTAGTGAGGCGTGATCCGCAGATCTCTTCATAGATCTCATAGATCAGCTCACGGTATTGCATTACGTAGAGGAAGCCGGTATAGGCGCCACTGTCCACACCCACAATAGAGTTACAGATCAGGTGATCTGAAATACGTGCCAGCTCCATCACGATCACCCGCAGGTAATCTACACGTTTGGGCGTTTTAACACCCAACAGCTTTTCGCAGGTGAGGTGCCAGCCCATGTTATTGATGGGAGAAGAACAATAATTGAGACGGTCCGTGAGGGTGGTGATCTGGTATAAGGGTCTGCGTTCTGCCAGCTTTTCAAAAGCACGGTGGATATACCCCACGGTTTGTTCGGCAGAGATAATGCGTTCACCATCCAGTTCTAGGATATTCTGAAATACACCGTGTGTAGCCGGGTGGGTAGGCCCCAGGTTCAACGTGGTGGTTTGCTTTTCAATGGAGCCTTCCGGAAGCCGGATATTTGAATGTTGTATTACGTCAGACATTACTGTCTTGTTAGTTTATTCGTGAATCGGCAGTCGACAATCGGCCATTATTACCATCATGCTTTCTACCTGTAAATACTTTATATTATTGATCCGCCTCTTCCAAACATCTCATCGTCCTTATCGATCCTGGTCTGGTCTTCCAACGGAAACTCTTTCCGCATGGGGAAGTAATCCATTTCATCCACGTTCAGGATACGCTTGAGATTGGGATGGCCTACAAAGTTTACTCCAAAGAAATCATAGGTTTCCCTTTCCATCCAGTTGGCAGCTGCATATAAAGTAGCTGCGCTGAATACATCGGGCCTGCTGATCTCTGTAAATACTTTGAAGCGGAGGCGTATATTTTCAGTAAGGTTGTGCAGGTGATAAACTACTGCCAGTTCACGGCCGGCATCATCCGGATAATGTACAGCCTGCAGATCGGTCAGAAAACGGAATTGCAGCTCTGCATCATCATACAGAAACTGCAATACTTTTAAGTTCAGTTCCTTTGGCGCTTCAAAGGTCAGCATACCATAGGGTTCCTCAAAACCTTTAACCTGTTCGCCAAATTTTTCTACCAGTCGTTGTTTAATATGTTCGTAGGTCAATGCCATATTCAGCTTTTAGCTTTTAGCCTTTAGGTGTTAGCCAAGGGCGGGGTCGACTGCTAACTGCTAATACCTAGCAGCTAACAGCTTATTGTATTCCGTAACTTTCCATCAACTGTTTGTACTTATCACTGTTTCTTCTGCGCAGGCTTTCTTTGCCTACGAGGTCCTGCACCCGCATAAATCCATCCAGCACTGCTTCGGGACGGGGTGGGCATCCGGGAATGTATACATCTACGGGGATGATCTGGTCAATACCCTGCAATACACTGTAAGTATCGAAGATACCGCCACTGGAAGCGCAGGCGCCCATGGCCAGTACCCACCGGGGTTCTGCCATTTGAAGGTATACCTGTTTTACAACGGGGCCCATTTTCTTGGCAATGGTACCCATTACCATCAGCAGATCGCACTGGCGGGGGGAGAATCCTACCCGCTCAGCACCAAACCTGGCCAGATCATAATGCGCACCCATGGTAGCCATAAATTCAATTCCACAACAGGAAGTAGCAAATGGCAGGGGCCAGAGGGAGTTTTTACGCGCCAGACCCACCACCTGTTCCAGTGTGGTAGCCATAAACGCTTCACCCATATAGCCTTCCGGGCCTTCCTTCACCAACTTCACGTCGGTTTTACCATAAATATTATATTGAACAGGACGTGCCATACAATTGATAATTTGAATTGATCAACCTGAAATTCTACCCTTTAATAACAACTGCCAGCGGGTTAAGTTTCCGCTCAACGCCGGTGGTGTTGGATATCACGGGTTATAACAATTTCAAACTCACATTATTGATCCCGGCAAACGGGATTAATGTGTTTTTAATCTTCCCAGGTTAACGCTCCTTTCTTAATTATATATATAAACCCACAAAGGAAAAATCCAACAAACATAAGTACAGCCCAAAAACCATCCCAATCCAGTGCTCTGAAATTGACAGCATAAGGATAGAAGAAGATCACTTCCACATCAAATAATACGAACAGGATAGCAACGAGGAAGTACTTAATGGCCATAGGCTGGCGCGCATCTCCATGACTTTTGATACCGCTGGCGAAATTCTCCAGCTTATCAGCCGTGTTACGTTTGGGACCAAGCCAGTGGGTTACACCCATCATAGCACCCACAAACACGATCGCGAATAAGAGTTGTAGACCGATAGGGAAATACCAGAAGGAGTTGTCCGGATTCTGGGCAACAGAAGAAACTTGCAACAGGTACATCATCAAAAACCCGTTTTTGTTTAGGGGCAAAAGTAATACAGCCTCCGCAATTTCCAATTTTGAAACTCCAAATTCAAGAAAATAAAAAAATCCCTGTTATCACAATAACAGGGATTTAGTATCAAAAATACGATTTATGTTATCAACTCGTTATCGGCCTGCAGGTCTTGCGCCGTTTGTTCCGGCCGCATTACCACCAGTTCTGGGGCGGTTGGCAGGCGGTGTTGCGGGACGTGATGCAGGCTTTGAAAGGATGCCCTGAATACGTACTGCTTCTGAGTTGGCAGGATCAAACTCTACAAATTTATTAGCATAGAAGAGAGCAGTTTCCCGGTCTTTTTTAATGTCATTATAATAAGGGATCAGGTAATAATAAGACTCTACTACCTGGGATTTGAACTTCACCGAGTCGATCTGACGCGCTTTTTCGGCCAGTGTCTTATAGGCTTCTACTGCCAATCCCTGGGAATTGGTGGAATCGTCCATGGCTTTTTTAGCACGGGCACACCACAAATAGCCATATATCTGATCGGGGAATTTAGTCTGGTAAACACCACAGAATAAGCTATCAGCCACGGGATAGTTCTTAGCCTGGTACACCGCATAAGCATAATTGTACAGGTCTGTTTGAGTAGGATTGGGCTTCAGTTTATAAGCTTCGGCCAGCCAATTGGACTCCTCCAGACGGTCGCCTTTGGCCTTGGCCAATGCAGCACCTTTGCTGATGTACTTTATTTTATTCTCCAGTACGGTGTCCAATTGTATTGCTTTCCTTAGGTTAGCAAACACTTCTGCTTCAGCGCCAGGTATCTTACTGTTGATCTTTGCCAGCTCTTCATAGTCAGTTCCTTTAACAGGATACTCTTCATTGGCCTTCGTGAGGAAGGTTTCCATTGACTTTTTGGCTGCATTTACATCACCCAGTGTGTCAGCTGCAAAAGCTACGAGGCGGTACATACGGGGCGTCACCTTATCACCATACTGGGCGATCAGGCTTTCGGCCTTGGTCTTTGCTTCGGCTGGTTTTCCGGAAGAATACAGGAAGTCGGTCTTCAGGTATTCCATTTCAGGCCCCTGGTCGGCGTTCGCGATGTATTTATCCAGGTAAGGAGCTGCTTTATTTACGTCCCTGGAATACCAGTAGTAGAACAGTTCGTAGTAAGCAGGTGTATAAGCAGGATCCACTGTGATAGCTTCTTCAAAAGCGGGCAGGAAATAATCCTTGTTACCCTGGGTAAGGTATACCTTACCTGTTTTGAATTTGGCTGCGGCCAGTTTGGGATCGAGTGCGAATGCTTTGTTATAGGATTGTACCGCATTACCACCGTCGATCAACTTCCTGTAGGCATCGCCCAGTAACAGGTAAGTATCAGGATCTTTGAAGTTCTTTACGGCGGTAGCCTGGTTCAGTTTCTCGATAGCATAATTGGCATCGCCTGTTCTTGCTTTCACGTTGGCGCGACCCACGGCATTGAATACATCCACATCCTTTCCTTTGGTAAGGGTAATAGCTGTTTCAAAACGCTGGCGGGCATCATTGGCTTTGCCTTCCATTAATTCTATCTGACCTATACCTGCCAGTAACAGGGGCGCATTACCATTTTGGGTCAGCGATTTCTGATACAGGTTCTTAGCGCCTACAGAGTCTTTCACCTCCAGTAAGGTTTGCCCTAACCAGTATACAGCATCGATATTGTTTGGGTTGGCGGCGAGTACTTTTTCAAATGTTTCCTGCGCACTTTTCCAACGCTCATAATAGAAAAACTTTCTGCCCTGCTCTACACTCTGGGCAAAAAGGACGTTGCCTCCCGTGACAACCGTTGCTACTAATAGAATGAATGATCTTTTCATCTTCTCGATTGCTGATTTTAGAGTTGTTAAATGTACGGAATATCCCTAATTGGTTGTTTTATTCAGTGATCTGCATAGGTCTTACTTCGAATGAACTCCTGCCTGGTAACAAATATGCCCTGTAAAATATCTTCTGTCCCTTATCCACATTGACGAGAAAATTCTTAAATCCGCTGCCAAGGCCTTCATAATTTTCCTTTAAAATATAGTAAAGTGGCCTTACCATCGGGTAGCGGTGTGCGGCAATATTATACTGCACGGGGGCTACATAAATACCTTCACATCCTTTGCATTCTACCTTGGCCATTTTTATCTTCTGTAAAAAACTTTGCTGGGTGGAATCATCCTTATCGCCGATCCAGCTCACCCCTATCAGTCCGACCGCGTCGGTGTTTTTTGATACATAGTCGATTACACCTTCACTGCTGGCAGCGGCTACCACATTTTTACCCATGGGCTGCCCTTTTAACAGGGAATCGACGACGAACCGCACGGTACTGGTAGCGGTGGTGCCATCCAGCAATACTTTGTATTTAAAACCGCTGATCCCTTTTACCATCCCACGGATATCCTGCATGGTAAAGAGGGTATCCCGCACCTGGTTATTGACGATGACGGCGATAGCGTCGTACGCCAATATCCCGAATACAGGAGTGAAGGACAATTTTGTTGCCAGCGTCTTTGCTTCCTCATCTTGCAGACCTCGGGTAACAATTACCATGCGGATACTGTCCTGATTCAGATCACGCAGACATTCCGCTTCCGGTTTATAGTGTACAATGATCTTAGCGTTAGCATTTTGCGACTCAAAAACCTTGATCTGTGAATCAATAACCGGCTTAAAGGACTCATCCACACTGATGTGAATAGTACCCGTTTTAAGCGTATCCTGATAAATTGGTCCGGTACCATTTTGGCAACCCACTATCCAAAACACTCCCAATGCTGCGATGGCCAAACCTATTTTATATATCCGATTGATTATCCTGTTGCGTTTCATCCCTAAATGATTTTCTTTTCCCCGGTATTCAAAACCTTTCTCAGTCAACGGAATACCCGCTGCAAACGATTTTTTTGAAGGATTGGATAATGGCCGACTGCAGAAATCTTTCAAATACCTTACCGGAAATGGTATTTAGCGTACCAGGTGATTGGATTTATTGATGCGTTTCTTTTACTTGAAATAGTTTTTCTTATAGCCCCTGTATATTCTAAACCCCCCGTACAACAAACAGATCCCTGCAAAAATGTAGGAAAATGGTTTGGTGGGAAACTCCAGTGTTACCCCCAACTGATCGGAAAACACGAAAAAAAGGCCCATGGCGGTATAAATAATTCCCATACCAAAGTCCATTACCGCCCGTCTGTTTGAATAGGCCTTCTGCCGTTTGTCTTCTATTCTTTTTTCTTCTGATTCCACTGTCATCCGATTTGTTAATGGGTTCGGGCAAGATAAGAAATAACCTTCAATTGATGATCGCGGGTAAGATTTTACCCAAAAATTAATGCACTTACTACAATGAATCATATAGTGAAAGCTTTTATTCAGACACTTCAAAAATGATCGGGATCATGCAGTAAACGGCCACCGTTTTTCCTCCCTGCGATCCCGGGATCCAACGGGGCATTTTAGCCACTACGCGCATGATCTCTTTTTTGAAGGCTTCATCGGCTGTTCCCATAAATTCCACACCGGATAGCTGACCGTCCTTACTTACGACAAAACGTACCGGCACTTTCACGCGCTGCCCAGGCTCCAGGGCTTCTTCCGGCACCCGCAGGTGTCTTCCCAGGAACCGGCGCAGGGCATCCTGTCCGCCGGGGAATTCGGGCATTTTCTCGGCTACCGGCAGTATCCGGTCCTCTTCTACCGGTACAGGGGCGGGTGCTGTACCAGTACCGCTTGGTTCAGTAGCAGGCGGGGGAGATACAGGCCCGGTAGGGGTCTCCCCTTCCTGCGTTTTGGTACCAATAGCGGCGGTTTCCTTTTCCAGTTCATCGATCGAGGGGGGCGGATCGGCCTGTACATGATCGGGTACAATGACGGGCACCACGCTTTTGATGGTAGCTACTTTTTTGGGTTGCTCCTGTGGCGGCTTGAGCTCCTCCGGCTTGTTGGGCTCCACCACGTTCAACACCACGGCTGTTTCGACCGGCGGAGGTATAAAAACCGCCTCTTTTCCCATTTTTCCTGCCCAGTAATAACCTCCGATAAAGAGCAGCACCAGCAGCAAAGTGCCGCACATGGCCTTCATTAGCCGCCTGTTATAGTCCTTGCGCAGGTTGTATGCTCCATAGTCTTTGTTTCTTCCTTCAAATAATATGTCGAGCATGTCCGATTGCAATATCATATCTGGTTTCATCGCAGTTGATTTTAAGCCCGATGCCCGTGAGGGCAATTGGGCGTGAATAAATCGGAAAAGACGATTTGATCAGTATGACTTGCGCAAGTCCTTGTTATTGAGATGCACGAAGTGGAAAAAATCCATAACTGTCTGAACCAGGATTGGGAGGATTTTAAGGATTACAATAATACGCTTTTGGCCCGCGGAGGGGCCATACTAGAGTTTTGTTCGGTATTTGTTCGGTACTCGTTCGGTATTCGCTTGGGAGGGCTTTGCTAAATACCGAAGAAACCTCGAAGAAGAAACGGCTACGGTACGACCTTGCTAATACGAAGGCCCGAACAAGACCCGGCTGAAACCACACCAAAACCTGCTCCTGCCTGATTATCTTTGCAGCCATGAAGATCTTAATGGTTTGCCTGGGGAATATATGCCGCAGTCCCCTGGCGGAAGGAATTTTACAGCACAAGGTCCGGCAGGCCGGGCTCAACTGGACGGTGGAGAGTGCCGGCACGAATAGCTATCACACGGGTGACGCGCCCCACCCTTTATCGCAGAAGGTAGCACTGCTGCATGGCATCGACATCAGCCAGCAACGGGCGCGCCGCCTTATGGGGGTCGATTTTGAGCGCTATGACAAGATCTATGCGCTGGCAGGCAATGTGATCGCGGACATGCGATCGCTGGCCCGGCAGCAATTTCAGCCTGCCAAGGTAGACCTCCTGATGAATGAGCTGTATCCTGGCAGCAATATAGATGTTCCGGACCCCTATTATGGTGAGGAACCCGGCTACCATGAAGTATTTAAGATGATCGACGAGGCCTGCGATATGATCATAAGCCGATACGCGACATTGAACACTAAGAGAAGCTAGTGGCAAATGGCGCGTGGCCAGAGAATTTCCACCATTATTAAAAGATACTAACGCACAATATGACCAAACCATCACTACCACAGGGAACAAGGGATTTCGGACCGGAAGTAGTTCGCAAGCGACAATATATCCTCAACACCATCCGCACCACGTTTGAATTGTACGGGTTTCAGCCATTGGAAACACCTGCTATGGAAAACCTGGAAACACTGATGGGCAAGTACGGGGAAGAAGGAGATAAGCTGATCTTCAAAATCCTCAATAATGGCCTGAATGATGCAAAAAACATTGATAAGGCTAAAGCAGCTTTTGATAACGTGTTGCTGGGAAAAAATGATAAGAACCTTACGGAAAGGGCCTTGCGGTATGATCTTACCATTCCGTTTGCCCGCTACGTGGCCATGAACCATGGGCAATTGACCTTTCCCTTTAAACGGTACCAGATACAACCGGTATGGCGGGCCGACCGGCCCCAGAAAGGCCGTTATCGCGAGTTTTACCAGTGTGATGCGGATGTGGTAGGCAGCAATGGGCTGCTGAACGAAGTAGAGCTGGCGGCGATCTATTGGCAGGTATTCAGCAAACTGGGCATTACGGTAGAGATCAAGATCAATAGCCGGAAAATACTGGCAGCGCTGGCGGAAGCCTGTGGCGGCAGTGATAAGATGGTAGATATTACAGTGGCGATCGACAAGCTGGATAAGATAGGTATCGACAAAGTGAAGGAAGAATTACTCACCCGCGGACTGGATGAGCACCAGGTAGCGATCATTGTTCAATATCTCGACATTAGTGGCAGCAATACGGAAAAGCTCAATAAACTGAAAGAGCTGGTAGGTAGCCTGCCTGCAGGCGCCAAGGGAATTGAAGAGCTGGAATTTGTGATCGGTCATTTTGCTACGCTGGTATTGGCAGATCCGGCAGCGGCCTCTCCCCTGCTGGTGGACTTTACGCTGGCGCGTGGCCTTAACTATTATACAGGGATCATTTTCGAAGTAAAAGCGCAGGGTGTTCAAATGGGCAGTATCGGCGGCGGCGGCCGTTATGATGACCTCACGGGCCTGTTTGGCGTGCCCAATATTCCCGGGGTAGGTATCTCCTTTGGGGTAGACCGGATCTATGATGTACTGGAAGAACTGAAGTTATTCCCGCAGGAGGTACAAACGGGCACACAGGTATTGTTCTTTAACCTGGGAGATGCAGAAAGCAAGAGCGCCTTTAGCCTCATGCAATCTTTGCGCAACAGTGGTATCCGTTGTGAGCTATACCATGAGCAAGCCAAGTTTGAGAAGCAATTCAAATACGCGGATAAAAAGAACATTCCCTTTGCGGTCATTATCGGCAGTAAGGAGCTCGAGGCCAAAACCTGTGTGGTTAAGCACCTGGGCAAAGGGGAACAGCAGGAAGTAAAGTGGGAGGCGCTGGAAGAGGCAGTATCGGGACTTTAAGATATAATCAGGCACCGGCCATTTGCCGGATTGACCGAAAAGGTGGCGCCCAACCGGGACAACTACACGGGTTTTCCCTCATCTGATTGGTTATTTTAGGCCAATGACGTATAAACACTGGCAAATGCCGTAACAATTTTGTTTATTTGAGACTGATTAATAAAACCCTTTATGCAACGTACTTCCTTATTTGGCCTTTGCGCGATAGCGCTGTTGTTGATCACCTCTTGTAGCAGTGGCGATAAATCGGCCATTGCGATCCCCAAAGATGCCGGACTGGTACTTTACTTAAATACAGCTTCTTTATCCTCCAAGCTGAGCTGGAAAGAGATTCAGCAAACGAACTGGTTCAAAGAAGCATATGATGAAGCGGATGATTCGCTGGCTAAAAAACTATTGACTGATCCGGATAATTCGGGTGTAAATACAGATGCGGACCTGGTAATGTTTGTTAAACGCCAGGGAAGAAATGGATATGCTGTGTTTTCAGGAGGTCTGAAAGATGCGGCGGCCTTTGAAGCATTTAATAAAAAAATGAAGCCGCAGGCTACGGCTTCCAAAGATGGCGACCTGAATGTGCTGAGCCTGGAAAGAGGCACTGTTGCTACCTGGAAGGACAACCGGTTTATTTACGTATTCGACGCGCACATGGATAGCCCACGCAGCTTTTCGGATGGGGATGGCAGCACAGAAAACACCAAGTTGACCAAGGACAGCCTGATCAACTTTGCCAAGGGGCTCTATGACCTGAAATCTTCCAACAGCCTCACAAACGAAGATAAATTTGCCGCTCTGCTGAAAGAGAGTGGAGATGTACACATCTGGTTGAACTCAGAGAACCTCTCGGGCAATGTGCTGGGTGATATGTTCTCTGTCACTAAACTAAGCGACCTCACCAAGGGCAACGCTACTGCCATGACGCTCACTTTCGATAATGGCAAAATAGATGTGAAGTCAAAGAGTTATTACAATGAGAAAATAGCTGAGTTGCTGGAGAAATATAAAATGAAGAATATCGATGCAGATGCGCTGGCACGTATTCCTTCTGACAACCTGGTAGGTGTCCTTAGCTGGAACTATCCTCCCGAAGGATTGAAAGAGTTCCTGAAACTGGGTGGCCTCGATGGTATGGTCAACGGATTCCTGGGAGAAGCAGGCTATAGCATCGATGAGTTTGTAAAAGCCAATAAAGGGGATGTACTGGTAGCGGTTTCTGATTTTGTGATCGAAACCAAGACAGAAACCTATCCCAGTTATGAAGAAGGCGGCGCTCCGATAACTAATACCAGGACCAACCCCAGCGCCAAGGTATTGTTTGCCGTGTCTGTAAACGACAGGGCTGCATTTGATAAAATGATCGGTGTGGTGAAAGCCAAGATGGGCAATATGGCGAATGATACTTCTTTCAAGATCAGCTATTCCCTGAACGACAAATGGTTTGCTGCCGGTAATTCAGAAGAGCAGGTGAACAAGTTCCTGGCTGGCGGGGCTAATAATAAACATGCCGGCATCAGCAAGCTGGCCGGTCATCCGGGCGGCATGTATATAGACCTGCAAAAAATACTGAAGACCTCCGAAGCTGCCGCTACAGACAGCACGACCAAAGTAATACTCGGAGAATCAGTGAAGATGTGGGAAGATGTAATAGCCACTGGCGGAGAATTCAGCAACGGTACTTTAACAGGGCACTTTGAGGTGAACCTGGTAGATAAAGGCACCAACAGTCTAAAGCAACTGAACCAGTATGCGGACAAGTTAGCAGCTACCCGCAAGAAAGGATTTTAATAAATTAACGCTTATATCAGGCAGGGCTCACCCCCCTGCCTTTTTTTTGTTGATACGTTAAACCCTACTTTTGAACTGTCATGACTATTACCCTCCAGGATGTATTACCATCCTATTTTGAAGAAAGCCGGCGCCATCAATCGGAAGTTTGGGGAAAGCAACTGGTATTCAATAAAGGAGAATACATCAAGATCGTGGCGCCCTCCGGAAGCGGCAAATCGTCGCTCACGCATTTTCTCTACGGCATGCGCCATGAGTACAATGGTAATCTACTTTACGATAAGGCCAATCTTCATTCGTTTACTGTAGAAGACTTCGCCCGGTACCGGAAGGATCATATCAGTATTGTATTCCAGGACCTGCGGCTGTTTCCGGAGCAAACGGTACGGGAGAACCTGGAATTGAAACGGCAGTTAAATCCCTTTCATCCGCCGGAAAAGATCACGGAAATGGCAGAAAGGCTGGGCATCGGTAATAAGCTCTCTACGAAGAGCCGTATCTGTTCGTATGGGGAGCAACAACGGGTAGCCATCATCCGGTCGCTGCTGCAGCCCTTCGATTTTTTGTTATTGGATGAGCCATTCAGTCACCTGGACGACAACAATTCGAAGAAGGCGATGGAACTGATGCTGGAAGAAGCCAAGGCGCGTAATGCAGGTATCCTGTTTGCCGACCTGGAGCGTGTAGATTTTTTTCCCTGGACAAGGTTGTATCATTTATAAGCTAACCTGTAAAAATATTAAGCTGTGGCATTATCCTTCCAACCCGTAAAGCCGCTGTTACAAACAGGCACCAACGCCTGGTCGCGCTGGTTTTCCTATGCAGGACTGGGTATCGGTGTATTACTGCTGCTCTGTTCTATCCAGATGTATATTAATATACAGCAGTTGCTGGGTGGCGATTCGCCGCGTAAGGATGGCTATGATTTCATTTCGATCTCCAAAACGATCACGAATGAAACGATGGGGCAGCTGGACAAGAACCTGTTTACGGAAGCGGACATGAAGGAACTGGGCTCCAAACCCTTTGTGGAAGGGGTATCACCCCTGCTGGCCAATAATTTTCGTTTCCAACTTAGTGGCGGTTCGTTGGTGCCTTTTGTGAGTGATTTCTTTGTGGAATCTTTGGATGATAGTTTCATAGACACTGTACCACCTACTTTCAAGTGGCAGACCGGCGATGAAGTGGTACCCATTATAATCGCCTCTGACTTCCTGGAGATATACAATGTATTTGCGCCCGGCTATGGATTGCCGCAGATATCAGAAGCGACGGCCACACAATTGGGCCTGCAGTTGATCTGTTATCATCCTGATGGTACACGGGAAACCTTCCGTGGACGGGTGGTAGCGCTGAGCGACCGGGTCAACTCGATCATTGTTCCCAAGAATTTTCTCGACTGGGCCAATAACAAGTTTGGCACTACGAAGGATATCCGGGCATCGCGCCTGTATGTAAAAACGAAAGATGCCAACAATCCGGACTTTCTCAGCTTTTTGCAGCAGAAGAATTACAAGGTCAATAAAGACAAGACAAAGTTTGGCCGTGTGAAGCAGGTATTGCAGGGTGTTTTCAGCGGGCTGGGGATATTTGGCTTGCTGGTAGTGGTACTGGCGCTGATGCTGTTTTCTTTTTACCTGCAATTGATGATCGCCCGCAGTAAGGATAATCTGCAATTGTTGCTGGTGCTGGGATATTCTCCCAACTGGCTTAGCAAGAACGTAGCCCGCCGATTTATTCCGGTCTATATACTGGTAGTGGTCTGTGCGGTAGTGTTAACGCAGCTGATGCAATGGGCCTTTCATCACTTTGCCATGTTTGACCGCGAAGAACTTTCTACACCGCTACACTGGAGTGTATTTGCGGTAGCAGCCTTTCTGATAATGCTTTCGCTGGTGACGAATTACAGGATGGTAAAGCGGTTACTTTATAAGATGGTGTGAGGGCCTATTCCCCAAACACCTGCTTCCAGTGGTGGTCCATGTGCTCGATGTAGTCGATGACCAGCCACTCGAGGGTCTGGTGGTCACCGGCAGGAGTGATCACTTTATAGGGAAACTTTTCCACAGGAATAGCACTGATCACGTATACGATCTGTTGGTTGAGGGTTTTCCATAAGAGCAGCATATGGTCTAATGGCAGATCCTGGTAGCGGTTGATGGTTACCAGTTCATCCTGCATATAGCGGAGTATGGTGTAAGGTTGTGGCTGACTTTGCACATCTACAAAACGCTTGAGGTTGTTGATGGCAGAATCGATCAGGTGGCCCAGTATTTCCTTCTTTGACCATTTACCTGGCGCTGGTCTTTGCAGCAGCTCTTCTGCAGGTATCTCACTGTACCGGAAAGGAATATTGTTGATGTGGGCGGTAATGTCGATGATCACTTGTTCGATGGTCATACCTACTGATTTTGATATGGACGAATTTGTTCCCTTATATAATCACGGGTGAACTGTTCTTTCAATACAAAAGATTTGCCACTCTTCTGCCCCGCCACCTATCATACTCCCTCATACACAATGGCGGCTCCCTGGCCTACGCCTACGCACATGGTGGCCAGGCCACGTTTGGCACCCCGGCGTTTCATTTCGTGCAATAAAGTGGCAGATATACGCGCACCGCTACAACCCAGGGGATGGCCAATGGCGATAGAACCGCCGTTAACATTTACTTTGGCAGGATCGAGTTCCAGATCGCGCATGCAGGCTATGGATTGGGAAGCAAATGCCTCATTGAGTTCTATGAGGTCGAGGTCTTTGGTGGTGATACCCGCACGCTGCAGGGCCTTGCGGGAAGCGGGCACGGGACCAATGCCCATAATAGCGGGATCAACACCGGCAACGGCCATGGAACGAATGGTGGCCATGGGCTGCAAGTTGTACTTCTTTACAGCGGCTTCACTGGCCAGCAACAAAGCTGCGGCCCCATCATTGATACCGGAAGAGTTGCCAGCGGTTACAGAACCATCTTTAATAAAAGCAGGGCGCAGGCTGGCCAGCTTTTCCAGGGAAGTCTTACGGGGTGGCTCATCTGTTTCGAGGTAGATCTTTTCGCTTTCATTCTTGCCGCCCAGTATCTCAATACCACTGATCTCGTGTTTCCAGATGCCTTTATCCTGGGCAGCGAAATATTTCTCCTGGCTTTGCAGGGCAAATGCATCCTGCTCTTCGCGGCTAACGTTCCATTGCTTAGCTACATTCTCCGCGGTTTCGCCCATGGAATAAGGATGGTATTTATCGGTGAGGCGTTTATTCACAAAGCGCCAGCCAATGGTACTGTCGTGCATTTCGGTGGTCCTACTCCAGCCGGTACCAGCTTTGGCCATCACAAAGGGGGCGCGGGTCATGCTTTCCACACCGCCTGCTATGTAAAATTCGCCTTCATCGCACATGATGGCGCGGGCAGCATCCATGATGGCCTGGAGTCCGGAAGCGCATAAGCGGTTGACGGTATTACCGGCTACTGTTACAGGTAAGCCAGCCAGCAAAGCAGCCATGCGGGCCACATTGCGGTTATCTTCACCGGCCTGGTTGGCATCGCCGGCAATAATATCTTCAATGGCATTTACATCAATACCGGTATTGCGTTGTAAGAGTGACCTGACCACATGGGCCAGGAGATCGTCGGGACGAATGGTGCTGAGGGCGCCACCATATTTGCCGATAGGGGTGCGTACGGCATCGATAACATACACTTTGTTCATATAGCTATATTGAGGGGCAAATATAAAGGCATTTTAACAGGTATTAGCTTTTAGGAGTTAGGTGTTGGCCTGAGGGACGGACATGGATGAACTGCCCCGATTGAAGGGTAAAACGGCCAAAGACAAGGACCGGTTTTTGAATTCATCCTGTTTAGGTATTATCTTGTGGCGTAACCAAAACCAGCCATGAGAACGATTATCCTATCTCTTTGCCTGATGATCAGCACAGGCAGCTTCGCCCAGTCAAAAAGACTTATTCTCCAAAACATTAATGTGGTAGATGTGGAGAAAGGCAAGATCCTTTCGGGGCAAACGGTATCCATTACGGGGGACCGTATCAGCTCGATCACGAAAGCCTCCTCTTTTAAAGCTGCCGCCACGGACAGCGTGGTGGAAAGCACCGGCCAATACCTGATCCCCGGTCTGTGGGATATGCATACGCATGTATGGGCGCCGGATTATTTCTTTTCGCTATTCATTGCGAATGGTATTACAGGCATCCGGGGTATGTTTGAACAGGCCCAGTTTGCCACTCAGTGGCGGCAACGGGGCCTAACAGCCGGAGACCTGGCACCCAGGGGCTTTTATGCAGGGCCGATTGTAGACGGTCCCAAACCGATCTGGCCGGGCAGTGTAGCGGTTTCGGATGCCGCCCAGGGTCGCAAGGTGGTAGATTCCTTGAAAAACCAGTTGAAGGTAGATTTTATAAAAGTGTATTCTTTACTTGAAAGGGAGCCCTTCTTTGCCATTGCAGACGAATCGAAGAAAGCGGGGATCGTATTTGCCGGACATGTACCCAATAAAGTGACGCTGCTGGAAGCAGCGAAAGCAGGGCAAAAAAGCATGGAGCACCTCTATGGATTTATAGAAGGAGCCTCTGACAGCAGTGATTATTATTATGGACTGGTTCAGGGTACGATCAAAGACACTACGCTGGCCACCCGGCTAGCCCGCCGTGCATTCCTGCGCCGCACGTTCAGTGAAAAAAAACTGGCGGCTATGGTCAAAGAATTGAAGGGATATGGTACCTGGATATGCCCTACGATGACGGTGAACAGGGGGATTGCCTATCTCACTGATTCGGCTTTTAGAAAAGATGACCGCCTGGTGTATGTGGCAGCGATGATAAAGAATATGTGGGACCCCAGGAATGATTTCCGGCTGAGGACGGCTGGACCGGAGTATTTTAACGGCGAAAAGCTGGAATATGAGTTGAAAAAGAAGATCATCCGGGCGCTGAACCAGGCAGGCATCCCGCTCCTGGCCGGAACGGATACGCCCAACCCCTATTGTTTCCCCGGCTTCTCTTTACAAGACGAATTACAAATTTTCACGGAATGTGGTCTTTCGCCGCTCCAGGCGCTCCAAACGGCTACGCTGAACCCGGCGCTCTATTTTGGCATCCAAAAAGACCTGGGAACGGTGGCCAACGGCAAAATTGCCGACCTGGTGGTATTGAAAGCCAATCCTTTAGACGATATTGGCAATACCCGGAAAATAGGGGCGGTAATCCTGAAAGGGCGCTTTATAGGCAGTGCAGAGGTGGACGGACTGCTGCAAAAGGCCCGGAAAATAGCCGGCAACTAAACTATGGGCCGGTTAGATTACTTTTGCAGGGATGAAAACGGCGAAGAAAAATATCCGGCACCTCACGCTGGATGAATTGAACAGTTACTTTGAAACACTGGGGGAAAAGAAGTTCCGCGCAAAACAGGTGTATGAATGGCTTTGGCTGAAGCAAGCGCAACAGTTTGAGGCGATGACAAACCTGAGCAAGGAACTACGTGTCAAACTCGCCGACAATTTCTCTCTTCCTGCACTCAGGGTAGATGCCACGCAATATTCTGCAGACGGCACGGTTAAATCACGTTTTAAGACGCATGACGGACACCTGGTTGAAGGTGTGCTGATCCCTACGGATGACCGCAAAACAGCCTGTGTATCCTCGCAGATCGGCTGCTCACTGAGCTGCAAGTTCTGCGCTACGGGATATATGGACCGCAAACGCAACCTCGATTTTGATGAGATATATGATGAAGTGGTGTTGATCAACCAGCAAAGTGAGCGGGTATACGAGAAGAAACTTTCGAATATTGTGTTCATGGGTATGGGGGAACCACTGCTCAATTACCGCAATGTGCTGAAGGCGATCGAGCGTATCACCTCTCCCGATGGCCTTGGCATGAGCCCCCGCCGAATCACGGTATCTACAGCAGGCGTAGCCAAGCAGATCAAACAACTGGGGGATGATGGGGTGCGGTTTAAACTGGCGCTCTCTTTACATGCAGCCAACGATACGAAGCGCAATGAGATCATGCCAATCAATGAAAGCAATAACCTGCAGGCATTGATAGAAGCGCTGAACTATTTTTATAAGAAGACGGAGAACGAGATCACTTTCGAATATATCCTGTTCAACAATTTCAATGACAGTCTCAAGGATGCCGATGAGCTGATCAAGATCTGCCGGCAGGTACCTGCAGACCTGGTGAACATCATAGAATACAATCCTATTGATATGGCTACTTTCCGCAAGCCGGATGAAAAAGTAGTCAACACGTTTATGCAGTACCTCGAAAAGAACCGGGTGAACGCCCGCCTGAGAAGAAGCCGGGGTAAGGATATCGATGCGGCCTGTGGTCAGTTGGCCAATAAGGAAGGCATTGTGGGGTAAAGGCAACGGGGCATCGAGGCAGCAAGGCAACGAGAAGGCAGGTATTAGCTTTTAGCTATTGAGTTTTTTATTTTATCATACTGTTGTAAAACAGCAAATCACATTTATGAGTAAGAGTAGTAAAGCTCCGTTTGGGAAGTTTATCCAACAAAAAGAAACGGGCGCCAAGAAGAAAGAGCGCATCCGCCAGGAGAAGAAAGCGCAGCGCCAGGAAACAAAAGCCTATTTTGATAAGAAGAAAGCAGATGCCAGGGCATTTCGTGAGGGCAGGGCTGCCAGTGCAGCTGCTGCGCCCCCCAAAACACCCAAGGGAGGATTTCCCAGTGCAGTAGGCAGAAAGCCCAAATCGGCAGATCAGGGAACGGATGACTGGCAAAGCGGAAGGGACGCCATGCGTGAAGGTGCAAAAGGCAAGAATACAGAATACAGAATACAGCATACAGAAGAAAGGCGAAGGGCCAATAGCGAGGGACAAAGTGGAAAGGGCAAGAAGTTTGTGAACAAGGGCTATAACCGCATGAGCTATATGGAGCGGAAGAAGAAGCAGGCGGAGAAAAATACAGAAGAATATAGAATACAGCATACAGAAGCCAGAAGCCCTAAGTCGGCAGATGGAGGCAAGAAGGCGGGCTATACACCGCAGGGTGAAGGTTACCGGACGGTAAGAGGGCCCAAAAAGAAAACAGGGGCAGGATATAAACCAGCAGACACCAGAGCGCCAAGAGAAGATGCTGGCAGCAAACCATCCTATAGCAAAGCTCCGGCAAGCAAACCAACCTACGGTAAGCCTTCAACAGGAGGCTCCTCCTATGCTAAAGCTCCAGTGGACAAGCGCAGTAAGATCACGATCAGCAAGGCAGGCGCTGAGGCGAATAAACCAGCCAGCGGAAAAGCAGCCTCGAACATTATTCCCCTTAATAAATTCATTGCACACGCTGGCATCACCTCCCGCAGGGATGCAGCAGATATTGTTAAATCGGGACTGGTAGTAGTGAATGGTAAAGTGATCACAGAACCAGGCTTTAAAGTAACGGCACAGGATGAGGTGAAATACAATGGTAAGCAGATCACGATCCGCAAGAACATGGTGTATATCCTGATCAACAAACCCAAAGATTTCATCACTACCACGGAAGACCCCCAAGGGCGTAAAACGGTACTGGACATCATAAAAAATGCCACTACAGAAAGGGTATACCCCATTGGCCGCCTCGATAGAAATACCACGGGGGTACTGCTGCTCACCAATGATGGTGAACTGGCGCAAAAGCTGGCGCACCCCAGCTATATGGTGAAGAAGATCTATGAAGTAAAGCTGGATAAGCCACTGGTGAAAAAAGACTTTGACACGATCATTGGGGGTATTGAACTGGAAGATGGCTTTATTGCCCCTGATGTACTGGCCTATGCAGACACGAAGGATAAAAGCGTGATCGGTATTGAAATACACAGCGGGCGCAACCGTATTGTACGCCGCATATTTGAACATATGGGCTACGATGTGCGCAACCTGGACCGGGTAATGTATGCCAACCTCACGAAGAAGAATGTAGACCGGGGTAAATGGCGTTTCCTGTCGGAAAAAGAAGTGCGCCTACTGAAATACCTCAATACTTCGTACACTAAAAAATAAATCCGAGCACGTGGTCAAGACATCGCCCGAGATATTGATCGAGAACGATCATTTCATTGTACTCAATAAACCATCGGGTTTATTGAGTATTCCTGACCGGGAAGGAAAAGAAATCTCGCTGAAGCAAATGCTGCAGGAAAAATATGGACAGATATTCACGGTTCACCGCCTGGACCGTGATACCAGCGGGATCATCGTATTTGCCAAAGATGAGGATACGCACAAATACCTCTCGCAGGCTTTTGAAGAAAGAACTGTGGAAAAGTATTACCTGGGTATTGTAAATGGAGTTCCTCCTGAAAAGAAAATGACGATCGATGAACCGATCGCAGAGAATACCACCAAACGAGGGGTGATGCTGATACACCAACGGGGAAAGCAATCCATCACAGATTATGAAGTGCTGGAAGAGTTTGGCAAATTCTCCTTACTGCGGTTCCGCATCCATACGGGACGCACGCACCAGATAAGGGTGCATATGCAACATGTGGGTCACCCGATTGTAGTAGATCCCCTGTATGGTGATGGTAGTCCGATCCTGGTCTCTTCGTTTAAGAAGAAATACAATCTCTCCAAATCAGAAGAAGAAGAGCGCCCCATCCTGGGCCGACTGGGACTCCATGCAGAAAAGCTGTTGTTCCAGGATGCGCAGGGGAATAGTCATACAGTGGAAGCTCCTTTGCATAAGGATATGCGGGCTTTGGTGCAGCAGTTGAGGAAGAGGAAGTAGGAAAGCCGCGAGCTACGAGCTGCGAGCCGTTTGCTTCGATAGCGGATTTCTCACTCCGCTGCGCTCCGTTCGAAATGACAAAGAAGGGTGGTCCGAAATGACAAAGAAGAGTGATCCGAAATAACAAAGTAGGGTGGTCCAAAATGACAAAGAAGGGTAATTCGAAATGAACAAAGGGTGAACTATCTTTTAAAGACGGTTCGCCCTTTTTTGTTGAAATATTCAGTGATTATTATTTATTACGATCTTTAGTTTGTTATTCGTTTTTATAGACTACCCCGTCTTTCATTACGAATTTCATCTTCCCCATGGCTTGTACATCTTTGATGGGATCACCTTCTACGGCGACGATATCGGCCAGTTTACCTTTTTCGATACTGCCTATCACCTCACTCATGCCCAGCAGGTCGGCAGCGGCTACGGTGGCGGACTGGATGGTTTCCATCACGGGCATGCCTGCTTCATTCATGTACACAAATTCAAGCCAGTTCTTACCATGCATGTACACACCGGCATCGGTACCGAAGGCGATCTTTACGCCGGCTTTGTAAGCCTTGCCGAAAGTGGATTGTATTTTAGGTCCGATGGCCAGGGCCTTGGGCGTAACCAGATCAGGATAGTAACCAGGCTTCTTAGCTGAGTCGCCTACTGATTTACCAGCTGTAATGGTGGGTACATAATAAGTACCGTTCTGCTTCATGAGGGCCATCACTTCCTCATCCATATAGGTACCATGCTCAATGCTGTTGACACCTGCTTTCACGGCACGCTTCATGGCCTCGGCGCCATGGCAATGGGCTGCTACTTTGAAACCATAATCCTTGGCAGTAGATACGATGGCTTTAATTTCTTCTTCGGTGAACTGTGGGTTTTCGCCGCTCTTGGCTACGCTCAATACACCACCGGAAGCGGTGATCTTGATGAGGTCGGAGCCATCTTTGTAGCGTTGGCGCACGGCCTGCATGCATTCAGAAGGGCCATTAGCTACACCTGCTTCAGGACCGGGATTGCCCATCAGGTCTTTGCGGTAACCATTGGTAGGATCGGCATGACCACCGGTGGTAGCAATGGATTTGCCGGCAGTGATCACGCGCGGGCCTTCAATGAGCTTTTTATTAATGGCATTGCGCAGGGAAATATTAACGCCTGTACCGCCCAGGTCGCGCACGGTAGTGAATCCAATGGCCAGGGTGCGCTTTGCAAATACGACAGATTGAAAAGCGTAATCGGCCTGGTTGAAAATAAAACGCTGCATGTACTGGTTGGGGCTTGTCTCATCTTCCAGGTGCACGTGGCAGTCAATTAAGCCGGGCATCACGGTCTTATCTTTCAGGTCGATGACCTTATCAGTACCTGCTGCTTTGGTATAACCCGCCTGCACATCAGTGATCTTATTGCCTTCGATGATGATGGAGTATTGTGAAAGGACCTGCCCTTTGGCAACATCGATCAGTTTACCACAGTGGAGGATGGTACGCTGGGCCAATAAAGCAACAGGAGTTACGAGGATCAGTAACAGGAAGAAAAGAGACTTCGACAAGCTCAGCCTGACAGAATTCAGGATGACATGGCTCGGTCTGACAGGGCTCAGGACGGCATTAACAGGTTTTCTCATGCAGGTTAATTTACAGTAAGATATTCTGAAAAGGGGGAAAAACAAAAAACCTTCCCGCAAAAGCGGGAAGGCTATATAAAGTTTAACTGACAAAATCCAAAAAGGCTTCGACAAGCTCAGCCTGACATTTCTTGTCAGAAATCACCACTAAAAACTATTTGTCGAGGTTGGGCTGTGGCGTATAACGCAGGTAAGGTTTTACCACTTGCACACCCTTCGGGAATTTCTTGATAGCATCTTCGGTAGAAACTGCAGGCACCACGATCACATCTTCGCCATGTTTCCAATCGGCTGGTGTAGCTACGCTGTAATCAGCAGTCAACTGTAATGATTCTATTACACGCAATACTTCAAAGAAATTTCTTCCGGTAGAAGCAGGGTAAGTAATAGTCAGCTTTACTTTCTTATCGGGTCCGATCACAAACAGTGAACGAACGGTTACTGTTGCGGAAGCATTGGGGTGGATCATGTCGTACAGGGTCGCTACGTTGCGATCTGTATCGGCGATGATGGGGAAGCCCACGCTACAGTTTTGAGTTTCGTTTATATCATTAACCCAGCTGTTGTGGTGATCCAGTGTATCAACACTAACAGCCAGTACTTTTACATTGCGTTTTTCGAATTCACCCTGCAATAAAGCGGTCTTACCCAATTCAGTTGTACACACAGGAGTGAAGTCGGCGGGGTGTGAAAACAGGATGCCCCAGCTATCACCCAGGAACTCGTAGAAGTCGATATCGCCAACAGTCGTTTTCGCTTGGAAATTTGGAGCGATGTCTCCCAATCTTAAACTCATATACAAAGATATTTATGGTTAAAAAAATCCGTGGACAGACTACGAAGATACATGTTCCCTACTTAACGAGTAGACTAAATTGTTAAATTTATCTTATGTCAGTCACCAATTTCCCTTTTGCAATAGTATTGCCGTTTTGCATCATTGTAACGAGCAAGAGACCTACGGGGTTACGCTAATTGTGCGCACATCTTCCTACTTTCTATTTTGCCAATGTGTCCTAGAGGGGCTGAGGCAGGTAATCCATTGATAATGTACGGGTAATCGCCGGCTGATCTTCTCTGAAGGTCCCCTGTACGTTCTCTGAAGGTTCTCTGTAGGTTCTCTGTAGCTATTGTCATATATAATTAACAAATAATATATTATTTACCAGTAGCCTTGGTAATAGCATATTTCCCAAAACGGTTTTTCACGTCATCAATGGCTTTGTAGAGCCCATTTTTCTTTTCGGTATCGGTGAAGAGGTTGGTTTGTACGGCCTCATCGGTTAGCTCGCTGAGCCTTACGCCCAGGAGGCGTACGGGGTGGCCTTTTCGCCAGAGCTTGTGGAACAATTCTTTAGCCTTGGGAATCAGCTCATCATCATAAAAAGTGTAGGGAATGCTGGTTTGTTTGGAGGTGGTCTCAAAATCGGGGTAGCGGATCTTGACGGTGATGCATCCGGAGGTTTTGTTATCCTGCCGCAGTTCATAGGCCACGCGTTCTGTCATGTGTACCAGTTCGGTCATGATCTGGTTGACATCTGTGAGGTTTTCTTCAAATGTATTTTCGGTGGAGATGGATTTGGCTTCATGGTAGGGTGTTACCTCACCATGGTGAATGCCCTGTGACTTATTCCAGAGTTCAATACCATATTTCCCCAGGCGTTTTTCCAGCATGTCGGGCGATTGCTCGCTCAGGTCGCGGATGGTGAATATGCCAAGGGCTTTGAGGTTTTCATAGGTGTGTTCGCCCACGCCGGGTATTTTATTGACAGTGAGGGGGGCCAGGTATTCTTTTTCCTTTCCAAAAGGTATGTGGAGGTAGCCATTGGGCTTGGCCTGGTCGGTGGCTATCTTGGCGACCATCTTATTGGAAGCAAGGGCAAAAGAAATGGGTAATCCTGTTTTGTCGATGATCTCCTGCCGCAGGTCGATGGTCCACTGATAGGGCTGGAAGTATTTTTCCATCCCGGTGAGGTCGAGGTAGAACTCATCGATGGAGGCTTTTTCAAACAAGGGGGCTTTTTCGGCAATGATATTGGTAACGATGCGGGAATATTTGCTGTAGTCGCTCCGGCTGTTGTTGGTTACAATGGCCTGGGGGCAGAGGCGCAGGGCGGTTTTCATGGGCATGGCGGAATGGATACCAAATTTCCGGGCCTCATAACTGCAGGCTGCCACCACCCCTCTCTCCCGCCCTCCTACGAGGAGGGGCTTCCCCTTGAGGGAAGGGTTGTTGAGGCACTCTACGGATACGAAGAATGCATCGAGGTCGAAATGGGCTATGATGCGTTGTTGAGCGGCCATGAATGCGAAGGTACGAAGAAGGGGGAAGCTGCTAGCTTTTAGGTATTAGCCTTTAGGCATTAGCTGTTAGCTCCTAGGAGTTAGCTGTTAGCGACACAGCAATCGCTAAAGGCTAATACCTAACGGCTAATAGCTTTTTTATATTTTTACTCCATGGAGCAGGAACTGGCTTTGCTACGGAAACAAATTTTTGCCTTACATCCTTTATCGGAGGAAGAGTGGGCGGATTTTTCGGCTATCTGGCAGCCGGTCCAATACAAACGCAAAACGATCCTTACGACGGCCGGAGAAACGGAACGATACCTGTACTTTGTGACGGAAGGGGTGCAGCGGGCTTTTTATATTGATGACAAACATCCCGAAGCCACGGTGGTATTTAGTTATGCGCCCTCCTTTTCGGGCATCGTCGATTCTTTTCTTACACAGCAACCTTCGCGTTATTTCCTGGAAACATTAACGACCAGTAAGATGCTGCGCACCTCCTATCAGCAGGTGCAGCAACTGATGGACAAATACCACAATATTGAACGCTGGGTACGGTTGTCGGTATCCTGGGTAATGATGGGTTTGTTGGAAAGGCAGATCGAATTGCTAAGCTACAGTGCGGAAGAGAAATTCCGGATCTTACTAAAGCGCAGCCCGCATGTGCTGCAACTGATACCACATAAATACCTGGCTTCCTATATGGGTATAGATGCCAGTACTTTCAGTAAGCTGATGGCGAGTGTGAAGATAAGTTGACCAGTTAAAAAGGGGGTGGTTGAAAAGGGGGCCTCTTAAGCAGGCATTATTGCACTTCATGTACGGAATTGGTTATTTCGTCCGATTTTAGAATTTTCCTTTGACAGCTCTTCAGTAGCATTGACCCCTAAATATATTTCCCTGATGACCCGATTTATTACCTGCTGCTTTTGCCTGTTAACCGTTATGGCTTCCTGGGCTCAAAATACGACGCATATTGGTGCTGAGGTAGCCTATTCAAATGATTTCTTCAAGATCAGCGACCCGGCTGGCCGTCTTACGCAGCCGGATATCAACAGCGCGCTATGGGGTGTAAATATCCGCCGCACCTTTAACAAGAAAGTATTCCTGGAAACGGGTATTTATGCGCGGGCCTATAAAGTGGGACTGGCCTTTGACCATGAGTTTGGTTCAAGCGGTACGGACCGTACGGGTTACCTGGTACCACTGCGTGCAGGTATCCGGCTACCGATCCTGAAGGGGGCCGTGACGCTTTGCCCTGTTGCAGGCGTCACCTTTGGCGTTACAGATGAAGGGTATGGGGGCAAAGTGGAGGGTACACGTCAATGGGATGGTGTGGAAACGATCCGGTATTCCTATACGGTGCAATACCCTTCGCAGGTATTTGCACTATTCCAGGCAGGGGCAGGTATCGATATACGGCTTTGGCCCAAAACTTTACTCTGCCTTAGTACAAATTTTTATGGAGGCATCAGCAAGATCATGATGCAACGCATTGAATATGTAGCGGGCGCCGGCATGCCCAATAAAGCTACGCAACATACGAATGGAGGATTTTATACGGTAGGGGTTGGGTTTAAGTATGAGGTGAATTGGTTTTAAAAATGAGCTGCGAGCTTTGAGCTACGAGCTGCGAGCCATTTGCCTCGATAAAAATCTTGGCGAATACCAAGAATTATGAAAAGGGGGGCTGGTAGTTTTGTGGTATCAAAAAAGTATAGCCATGAAAAATATGCAAAGTGGACAGTTACTGGATCAACTGGAATCAGATACGAAACAGATCATTCTCACGCTGCACTACCTGCTGCAGGAAGATCCGGGGATATTGCTGCAACAACCAGCAAGCGGTAAATGGAGTGTAGCGCAGGTCATTGAACACCTAAACTCGTATGGGCGCTATTACCTTCCGCTGATGCAGCAAGGTTTGAATGACAACACGTTTGCTGCAAATGCCTCTTTTACGCCGGGCTGGCTGGGCAATTATTTTACCAAGTCGATGCTGCCCAAAGAGAATGGGCAAATTGCGAATAAGATGCAATCGCCCAAAGATCACCGGCCTTCACCGGATGTGGATAGCCTTACTGTACTGAATGAATTTATGGCGCAGGAAAAACTACTGCTCGATCTTCTTCAGCAAGCACGCAGCAATGATCTCAATAAGATCAGGATACCTATATCCATTGCGAAGTTCATTAAACTGAAGCTGGGTGACACCTTCCGGTTCCTAATAGCGCATCATCAGCGGCATTTTGTGCAAGTGGCCAACACACTGGAAGCTGTAAGAGGTAACCATGGCTATACTTTCCCTGCTCCTGACTTCACAGCGCGATGAACCATCTTAGTATCTTAGTGCTGATCGTAAATTCCCAACCATTTGAGGGGAGACCAGGTATCTCCTATTGTAGTTTCCAATATTTCACCGGTAGCGTGTTCAAAATTATCGCTGTTGCTTAGCAGGATAACGGAGAGTCCTTTATCAGGATAGTTGACGCAATAATTCTGCCAGCCATCGGCATGGCCTGTATGGAAAAAGGCTTTCCCATGCGGTGTTTTAAATAAGCCCCATCCAAGGCCCCAGGATAACTGAATATTGCTGAATTCGCCTTTTTCAGTCAAGCTATCGCGCAAAGGTCCAAAACCTCTTTTACTGGTCACTTTGATCTGGGGAGTGAACATTTCTTTATACAGTTTAGCGGACAGTCCTTTTTTATTCAGCACATCGCTGACAAATAAGCTATAGTCGGTGGCTGTGGTAACCATGGAACCGGCTCCCCTTGCACTGACACGTTTCTCAGCACCGAGTACTTTGCCATCTTTATCGTGGCCTACAGCATAATCGGCATCAAATTCCTTTTGCCATACCATGGCGGTATTTTTCATGCCGAGGGGATCATAGATGTATTCCTTGCACAAGGATTGCAGGTCTTTGCCAGTATGCTCTTCTACTATAAAACCCAGCAGGTTCATGCCTTCATTGGAATAATACATGGCTTTGCCTGGCTCGTTTATCAGGGTGAGTGTTTTGCCATCACCAACGAAGTACCGTAATACAGGCAAGCCTGAACTGTGACTTAACAACATCCGTGCAGTGATCTTTTTAAAGTTGGGCTCTTTATCGAGGTCTTGCCATTTCTCATAAGCGGCAATGGGCTTGCTCAGATAAGTATATACAGGTTTATCGAGATCGAACATGCCTTTATCAACCAGTTTCAGAAACAGGTAAGAGAATAGTGGTTTTGTCAGAGAAGCTGCATAAGATATGGTACCATCAGAGAACTGCTCACCGGTTGATGCATTCTTGACGCCGAAGTAATTACGATAAATAATTACCTGATTTTTCATAACTACCACTGAAAGGCCGGTGATCTTCTGTGCGTCTACAATGGCTTTGAGTTTTTTGGTCAACACTTCACCGCTGGTAGTTGAATGTCCATCCAGTTTGGGAACTTCTTCCTGGTTGGGAGCAAATCCTGTCAATGAAAGGGTCATGCCAAGCAGTAGTATAACGAGGGTTTTCATTTTATCTATTTTCATACCATTGGTTAAAAAGCGTGCCATAGTTATGCGCTATTGATATTGAGGGTTTTATAACCGAAAAGGTAATAAGGTGTTCGTTTACGTACAGTAGTTGTTTTGTTTTGGTACAATTATGATTGAAGGCTTCGACAAGCTCAGCCCCGCTAAGGCGGGGTAAACTCTGACAACTCTTATTGCATTCTGCGGCTTTTGCTGTATGTTGGTTGTCGTTTTCATCTGTTTGATTTATGACCCAAAACAAAAACATTGGGCGCATGGGTGCTGGCAGGTTTCCACTACCCGGGATGAATTTTCTACATAATTTCACAGGCTTGATTACGTCGAAAGAAAGGGTGATTACATCGAAGGAGGTGATTATTTGGGATCAGGCTATTTTATCCTTGCAGCATGGACAAGAAACAAGGTATTGACCGGAAAAGCCGTTTCCCGTATGTATATGAACTATTTATATGGTTAATATATGTATGCCTGTTTAAGTATTCCTTTTATGTAGAGGCGGCACCGCACCAAAAGATGTATCAGAACTTCCCTTTTCCGCAGCTGATATTGTATTCGATCGGCATGACGTTGTATACGATCCCTTTTTACCGCTGGCTGGCGCCGCTCTTGTTGCGGAAAAAGAGATATGGCTGGTTTTTCGTGGCGGCCATTCTTTATTTTGGATTCGTAGCTAAATGGGCGGGATGGCTGATCAGTATTATTTTTTATGGATTGAGCAATGAACCGGTGCTTCGGAGCTACTACGAATTTCAATACCAGAATTTCGCCTTACGGGCCTGGGGTATTGCCTTTTGGGATGTCAATATCCTGGTGATGGACCTGATCGCTTTCCTGTCGCTTACGTTTACCTGGTTTGCTTTTGAGAATGAGCGGAAGCGGCACTTGCTGGAAAAGGATAATCTTGTATTACAATTGGATTCGCTGAAGGCGCAGCTACACCCGCATTTCCTGTTCAATACACTCAACAATATATATGGGATGGCGCTTACGGGCAATAAGGAGACGCCGGCTTTTATATTGCGGCTGTCGGATATGATGCGTTTTATCTTGTACGATTGTCAGCAGAACCAGGTAACGCTGGAAAAGGATATCGAGTTCCTGGAGAACTACCTGGAGATGGAAAAGAGAAGGTATCCGGAAGCAACAATTGAGTTTACGGTAAGTGGTGATGCGGCGGGCAAACAAATAGCGCCGCTCCTGTTCATTCAATTCCTGGAGAATAGTTTTAAGCATGGCGCGCACCGGCTGAATGATACGGGATTTATTCGCGGTTCTCTGACGGTTACAGGCCATGTGCTGAGCTTTGAATTGCGGAATGATGTGTTTGTAGCCCCCCCAATTAAAGAGAAAGGAGAAAAAACGCAGTATGGCGGAGTGGGCATTGAGAATGTGCGGAAGCGCCTGGCTTTGTATTATCCGGGCAGGCATACACTGGCGATCAATAGTACCAACCAGATATTTGAAGTAACACTTACTATAACCTTGCAATAATATGATGACGAATACACAGGCTGCGGTACCGGTGATCCGCTGTTTAGTGGCGGATGATGAACTGATGGCACATCAGATACTGGAACAATATATTCTACAAACCCCGGGGTTGCTATTGGTAGCCAAGTGCCGGAATGCACTGGAAGCATTTGCCAAACTGGAGCAGCATGCGATCGACCTGATCTTCCTGGATATAGAAATGCCGCTGGTGAATGGTATTACCTTTCTTAAAACATTGAGCAATCCGCCTAAGGTTATTTTTACGACAGCCTATGCCAATTATGCGCTGGAGGGTTATGACCTGAATGTAACGGATTACCTGTTGAAGCCCTTCTCTTATGACCGGTTTTTAAAGGCTGTTGAAAAGGTAAAGCTATTATTGCAGCCAGGGGTAGCCCCTACTGAGGCTGGCGGAGAAAATGATTACCTGCTGGTAAAAGAAAAGGAAGGGTTGATGAAGATCGCTTACGATGATATTGTATTTATAGAGGCTTCACGCGATTATATGAAGGTCATTACGGTTTCGGGACAACACCTGATACACCAGACGATGAAAAAGCTGGAGGAGTTATTACCGGCTGATCGTTTTATCCGCACGCACAAATCATTTATTGTTGCGCTTCGGCAGATCAAACTGCTCAAGCCTGATGGGATGGTATTAATGAATAAAGCAGAGATACCCGTAAGCGTCAATTATGCTGAAGGGGTTAAAGAACAGTTCATGCGGAAATGAGCTGAGCTTTGTGTTGGATCGCCGTATAATACCGGATCAACGGAAGATATCGAGCAGGCCATCGGGGAGGTCTACTTCTATTTGTTTTTTCTTTTTATCCATCTTCAGGAGGGTTTCCTGGTGAATGGGAATGAGGGCTTCCTTTCCGTCGAGGTCAATGCGGGCAAGCACCTGGTGGGGCTGTTCGATGACTTCGAGTATCTCTCCTATATCGGTGCCATTGTCGATGATGTGAAAGCCAAGCAGGGATATGGGGGCTGATTTACCGGCATACTGGTGAAATGCCTGTTCTTCGAGCCAGATCTGTTTTTGTGTGAGCTTTTGAGCGGCTTCTTTGGTGTTGATATTCTCCAGCTTCAGGAATATTTCCTGTTCGCTTTTGACGCGGGTGGCTTCTATGAAGTAAGGCAGCATTTCATCTTTCTTATCTTCAATAAAGATAGTTTCGAGGCCTTTGAGGGATGTTTTTTTGCCCAGTTCATGGCGCAATACCAATTCGCCTCCTACGCCGAAGGTGGCCACCAGTTTTCCGATGCTGTTGTACTTGGTCATATTATTTTTTTTGAGGCAAAGAGGCATCGAGGCAACAAGGCATCAACAAGCTCCTTTAGATCAGGGTGAGCCGCCCTTTGAGGGCGCCCCACCCTCAAGCCGCCTTCGACAGGCTCAGGCAGACATTCGTTATTATAAAAAATCCCGATGACAAAGATAATCATCGGGATTTAATGAGTTTGGCTTTAGCTATACTGCTGCTTAGGATGCTTCTCCCTCGCTTCTCCTTTTGATAGGAGCGCCAACACCACCACGGCGAACTCTTCTGTCTTTGGCATTTGCTTCCTGGCGTTTCTTAACATGAACCTCATGTTCTGAGTGCCATGTTTGGAACTTCACCATTGCAGCAGCCTCGTCGAACAGACCAAGTTTAACACCGCGTAATAAGTGCTTCAGATACAGTACTCCCTTGAACGACAAAATTCTGCGTACAGTGTCCGTAGGTTGAGCGCCTTTATGCAGCCAATCGAGGGCTTTCTGGCGGTCAAGCTGAATAGTAGCCGGAACTGTAAGCGGATTGTACGTACCTAATTTTTGGATGAATTTACCATCTCTGGGGGAGCGGGCGTCTGCCACTACGATGAAATAAAATGGTCTTTTCTTAGACCCGTGACGTTGCAGTCTGATTTTAACTGGCATTTTAAATAGAAATTTAAATGCGTGAACAAATAGGGTTACTTTCTACTTTTTCAAGGATTGCAAAGGTAGCAATCCGGTTGATTTTTCCAAATATAATAATTCGTTTGAAAACGCAGCCTACTTCTCAAAAAATTATAATTAAAAAAATATTAAGCCCTAAAACGGTGCTATTTTTTGAATTTCGGCAACATTTCCGGGTGTTACTATTTTCTGCCTAATCCCATCCGGCCCATGGGCATTTTGTTCATCATCTTCATCATTTCCTTCATTTGCTCAAACTGCTTGAGGAAGGCATTCAATTCGGTCAATTCCTTTCCTGCGCCCTTGGCAATCCGTGCTTTACGGCTGGCGGTGATCAGATCGGGGTTATTGCGTTCCTGGGGTGTCATAGAATTGATGAGGGCTTCGATGCCTTTGAAGGAATCGTCGCTTATGTCGATGTCTTTCACGGCTTTACCTACACCGGGTATCATTCCCAGGAGGTCCTTGATGTTACCCATCTTCTTGATCTGCTCCAGTTGCTGCTTAAAGTCCTCAAAATCAAACTGGTTCTTGCGTATCTTCTTTTCCAGCTTCTTGGCCTGGGCTTCATCGAACTGGGCCTGGGCTTTTTCCACGAGGGTAGTAATATCACCCATGCCGAGGATACGCTGGGCCATCCGCTCGGGGTAAAACACGTCCAGGGTGTCCATTTTCTCGCCACTGCTTACAAACTTGATGGGTTTGTTGACGGTGTATTTGATGGACAGAGCTGCCCCCCCACGGGTATCACCATCGAGCTTGGTAAGGACCACGCCCGAGAAATCGAGGCGGTCATTAAAGGCTTTGGCGGTGTTTACAGCATCCTGACCGGTCATGGAATCCACCACAAAGAGTATCTCATTGGGGGAAACAGCGGATTTGATATTGGCGACTTCGGTCATCATCGCTTCATCTACGGCCAGACGGCCGGCTGTATCGATGATGAGCACGTTCTTATTCTTGCTTCTGGCTTCTTTGATGGCGTTGGTAGCGATGGCTACGGCGTCTTTGTTTTCGGGCTCGCTGTACACATCTATGCCGATCTGCTCACCCAGTACCTTCAACTGGTCGATGGCGGCTGGGCGGTAAATATCTGCGGCAACCAGCAGGGGCGACAGGCCCTTCTTGGTTTTGAGAAAGTTGGCCAGTTTGCCGCTGAAGGTGGTTTTACCCGAACCCTGCAGGCCGGCGATGAGGATGATGGCGGGATTGCCCTTGGTATTGAAGGTGCTTTCTGTGCCGCCCATGAGGTCTACCAGCTCATCTTTTACGATCTTGACCATGAGTTGGCCGGGACTTACGGCGTTGATCACTTTCTGACCGAGGGCAGTTTCCCGAATCTTATCGGTAAATTCTTTGGCTATTTTATAGTTCACGTCGGCATCCACCAAAGCGCGGCGGATATCTTTGACGGTAGCAGCAATATTGAGTTCGGTAATCCTGCCTTCCCCTTTTATCTGCTTAAAGGCGGATTCGAGCTTCTCGGATAAACTTTCAAACATAAATGACTGATTTTACAATGCCCGGGCTGGCCGGGGGTATTACCAAAAAGTTCAAAGGTGAATGTATGGATACATTCACCTTTGAACGGACTGCAAATTTACAGTAAGATTAGCTTATAAAGTGTAAAGTTTTCTTTGGGTGGCCCTACATTTTTAAAGTTAAACACCTAAATATCCCCGTAATTCTCTGGAACGGGAGTTGGTGCGCAATTTAGTGATGGCTTTGTCCTTGATCTGGCGGACCCTTTCGCGGGTAAGGTTGAACTTATCCCCGATGTCTTCCAGGCTCATGGGATGGTCTACACCAATGCCAAAGAAATAACAGATCACCTCCTTTTGCCTTTCGGTAAGCATACGCATGGAGCGTTCGATCTCCTGTTTAAGGGATTCCTTATGCTCGATGTTGGCGTTGGCCATTTCGGCGTTGGGATTGGCCAGTACGTCTACCAGGGTGTTGTCTTCCCCTTCGGAGAGTGGCGTATCCATGCTTACGTGGCGGGCTGCAATGCCCAGTGTGGCAGAAACCTCCTCCGTTTCGAGTTCCAGCAATTCGGCCAGTTCTTCAGGTGAGGGTTCCCGTTCATACTCCTGTTCCAGCTGCGAGAAGGCTTTCTGGATCTTGTTGGTGAGCCCTACTTTGTTGAGTGGAAGGCGTACAATGCGGGATTGCTCGGCCAGGGCCTGCAAAATGCTTTGACGGATCCACCATACAGCGTAGGAAATGAATTTAAAACCGCGGGTTTCATCAAAGCGTTGTGCTGCTTTGATAAGCCCCAGATTGCCCTCATTGATGAGGTCTGGTAAGGAGAGACCCTGATTTTGGTACTGCTTGGCCACGGACACCACAAAACGCAAGTTTGCCTTGGTGAGTTTGTCAAGTGCCGGCTGATCGCCTTGTTTGATCTTTCGCGCCAATCTCACTTCTTCTTCAGGGCTGATCAGTTCAACTTTGCCAATTTCCTGCAGGTACTTTTCAAGGCTCTGAGATTCACGATTCGTGATCGATTTCGTGATCTTGAGTTGACGCATACTCATAGGTAGGTCATTTAAAGGGTTTTTAAGGTTTAAAGGCTACAAGTCAGACAGAAGAAAAACGTATAATGGACTGTTTTCTTATATCCGGACGACCAACTTATAAAAGTTCGTGTTCAGCAATTTAATGATTTCCGGCCCGGAAACCAAATATTTGTACTCTAAATTGCTGGTTGTCAGTAGCTTTAAAGTATTTCGGATTATATATGTCTTTCCCTACCTTTAACGGGAGTTGCAACAAAAAAATTTTGGGGGTTCCATTATTTTTCTATTATTGCGCATTGGTATTACAAAAAGATCAATACAAGGAGTAGATGAGTAAGAAACAACAATTTACGTTAGAGTATCCGTTAAGATGTTCTCCTTCCATTTTATATGAATTCCTTAGTACAGCTGCTGGTTTGCAGGAATGGTTTGCTGATAAAGTGGATGAGCGGGATAATGTTTTTAGTTTTTCCTGGAATGGGACAACAGATAGGGCTGAAGTATTAGAGACTGAGCAGGATAAATACATCCGGTTTCATTGGTTACACCAACCTACTGATGAATTTTTTGAGTTTCGCATTGAGAAATCAGAAGTTACTAATCAGACTATTTTGGTGATCCGTGATTTTGCAGAGAAAGGGGAAGTGAAAGATCAAAGCCAGTTATGGGCTTATCAGGTTAAGGACTTATTTCACCGCCTGGGCAATTAATGACCCAGCGCTTGCAATATCACCTGGTACAGGTGCAGTAATTTTCCGTGAGCCAGCTCCCACTGCTCCAACGGAATGTTAGCGGATAACTTACAGAAGTCACTACCCGATAGCCATTTTTCTATCGTGGGCTTATCTAATTGATGTAGCGGGACATAATTGTCTTCCCTAAAATGATGCTGCCATTCGTTATTCGCTATGCAAATGTAAAAGTCATGCTGTGTCAGCAGCGGAATGTTTTCTATTAGTACAGCGCTGTATTGTTGCTGATACGTTCCTTTCAAGTGGAGCGTAATACTGAAAAAATGCCCCCACCAGAAGAAGGTGCGGATGGCGCAGGTATCTTCTTTACCAAATACACGTGGAAAATCAAGGACGGCCCAGGGCAATCCTTCATATTTTTCTCCTTTGGATATTTTGGGAGCAGAAGTTGCAACGGCTACCGGTAAACACACCCTTAAATGATCAAGGGTGTGTTTTACAGGAGAGATCAGTTGCCCTAATAGGGCCACCACTTTTTCCATAATTGTATTCTTTGTTAAAAGCCAGTGAGCATTCTGTACCAGGGTTGATTCCTCTGTTGAAAGCTGTATTTTTGCCGCGTCCATAATGAAAATTATTTCGGATTTAGAATTTAGGGTTCCGGATTGCTGCAAGACAGGAGCGCAGATAAGCAGATACGAACTTTAATCCTAAATTCGGAATTCTACATACGAAATTAGCTATCGTGATCAAAAAACTGGATTTATTGGTATTGAAGGCCTTTATAGGCCCCTTCATTGCCACCTTTTTCCTCACGCTGTTTGTATTGATACTACAGTTCTTCTGGCTGTGGATCGATGATTTTGTGGGTAAGGGTATCGATGGGCTCACCATCCTGCGCCTGATCATTTACCTGAGTGCTACGCTGGTGCCGCTGGCACTGCCGCTGGCGGTATTACTTTCCTCTATCATGACCTTTGGCAACCTGGGTGAAACATTTGAACTGGTAGCCATTAAATCGGCCGGCATTGGCCTGTTGCGCTTTATGCGCTCCCTGCTGGTGACCACCATCCTCCTGGCGGGACTGGCTTTCTACTTCAACAACAACGTGATACCGATAGCCAACCTGAAGATGAAAACACTTCAGTATGACCTGGTGAATAAAAAGCCGGCCTTCGACCTGAAGGAAGGTACTTTCTACAACATGATCCCGGGGTATTCGATCAAGGTGGCCAAAAAGGTCAACGATTCGATCCTGAATGATATCATTATTTATGAAAGCAGCCCGAATGTGCAGGACAATATGATCGCCGCCAAACGGGGCATCATGCGCATGTCGGACGATAAACACTCGCTGGAGTTTACCCTGCAGAATGGCTGGCGCTATGAGGAAGAAGGAGAAAGGAATAGCACCAATAGCCGGTTTTACCGGCTGGGCTTTAAGGAATACAAGAAGGTGCTTGATCTCAGTTCACTAACGACGCTGAACTTTACTTCAGACAGTGTGTACAAAGACCGGGCAGAGATGCTGAGTATCGGGCAACTGAATAAGTCGATCGATTCCCTGCGCAGGACACTGAATCAGTTTCACCAGCGGCATAAGGCGGAATTAAAGTCTTACCTGCCTTTCATGCAATACATAGATAGCGGCTGGACGAAGGTTGCTATACCTGATGTGAAAAAAGATACGATTCTCAAAAAGGATACGCTGGTAAAAAAGGATACGGTAGCGAAGAAGGATGCCGTGGTGAAAAAGGACACAGGGGTAAAAAAGGATTCGGCGACGATCAGGGAACGGTTGTTGAAAAGGAATGCGCTTATAAAAAAGATGGCGGCGGCAAGAAAGGATACGGCTGCCAGGCAGGATACGGTGGCGAAAAAGGATACGACGGTACAGAAAGATACAGCAGTGAAAAAGGACGCACCCGTGAAAAAGCTTACGGCAGCCCAACAGGATTCGGTAGCTAAAAGGAATGCAGCAGCGCAGGCAGATATGGCTTTCCGGAAAATGCTGCCAGACAGCGCCCGCTCAAGTGTACTGGACCAAAGTATTTCCTTTGCCAATTCGATTAAGTCTACGATGGAAGGCGCTTCTGCTGAATATGAGAACAGGCGTAAAGAACTACGGGTGCACCTGATGACCTGGCACGAAAAGTTTACGATGTCGATCGCTGTACTGGTATTGTTCCTGATAGGGGCTCCGCTGGGTTCTATTGTGCGCAAAGGAGGTATCGGTACGCCTGTTGTATTTGCGGTGGCCTTTTTCGTGATCTTCTTCCTGCTGAATAACTTCGGAAGGAAGTTTGTGAAGGAGGATGTACTGCAACCCTTTGCGGGGATGTGGCTGGCTACGATCGTGCTGCTGCCTATTGGCTTTTTCCTGATCTATAAAGCACTACACGACTCCCAGTTGTTTAACAAGGAATTCTATTCCCGCATCATACGGATGTTCCGCAAAAAGAATAGTCGCAAAGCTACAGACAAACTAACCTCTGAACAGGTAGAAGTGACAGAAGAAGAAGTAATAGCTGCGATGAAAGACGAGACGGAGAAGCATTAAAAGCAGCACTACCAGTTTTACGCAGTTACCTAATTTCTGTCTTCATTGGCGGAGGAAGATTGATAAGGTTGTTCTGTATATCCTTTGGAAGGCACTTTCAGGATTCCCTGGTCGATCTGTTTTTTGCTTACAGCAGTAGCTGTGTAGGTTATCTTTCCCTTTTTGTATTCATAGGTATACTTTAATACGAGGCCGGGAATACAGGAGAAAACGGGCTCTACAGCCGCGAGTTCCGAACGCTGGATCTGCTTCGTATAAAATGCGGTAATATTTCTGCCATCTGCCAGGGTAATAATGGCCTTATTACAAGGATAACCCGAAATGACGGCGGTATCATCCAGCAGGCGGCAGGTAGCCTGGTCATATTTCGCGTTGTATTGCTTCCACTGTGTGGCGGTTAAATATACCTTGTTTTTGTTCTTACCTGATTCTTTTACAATGACAGCTGTGCGTTCTTCATTGCCGGGAGGTAAAATAAAAATGCTTTGCATCCGCATCAGGCTTACCAGGCGCAACCTTGCGAGGCCATTGCTCACAAAGATGGTCTTGGTGCCACCATTATAGGTCTCTCCTATTCCGATGCTTTTCTTTCTTGCTTTCGTTAATTCAATGGTATAGGTGATCGTCAGGTCATCACCAGCCTTATGGCCGGCGGGGGACGATGGAGCAGGGGTTGAACCAGGCACTTGCTTGAAGGACAAACTTCCTACGGCAACCACCACAATACAAACAAACCGGATTAGTGACATGATCTAAAATTAAGCAGTGACAAACACTTGCATCAATGAACTATTATTTAAAAATGAATTCGGCGAGATCGATAGGGTCCAGTGGATTATGGATACGTTTATGGTCAAACCAGGTCTCATCGGCCAGCTTCCATTGTTCCAGTTTTTGCTTCTCCTTCCTGGCCCTCCTGGTTGGTGTACCTCTGGATCTGCGCTGGTACATCCTTTTCAGGCTGCTCATCATATTTTCGGAGATGGTGAAATAGCTGTATTGATCCAGCCTGATCATCATTTCACTGTCCTCTTCCTCTGTTAAAAAAGCAGGCAATTGCTCATACTGATAACTGGCAAATGTGACTATAAAGTCATTGTCCACCATTGTCATGCCAGCCCCTCCGGCAGTAAACCTGTTGTTCTTAAAATAGTTCTCGGTTTTTACATTATCATATTCCCGGTACCGGGCGATGGCTGTGACCCCAGGCGCAGGTGATGATGGATGAACTGCTGCGGTTTCCGGTAAGGCAGCCGGGATGGTGGTTTGGACCAACTCAGGGGATGGATGGGCAGGCGGCCGGTGATTGAAACGGTATATACCCCACCCTGCTATCACCAGGAGCAGTACGGCAGCGATGGCGCCGTAACGTAGGTACAGCTTTCTGATGGGTGCGATGGAAGGGGGTGTTTTGCCTTCGCGGGGAGCGGCCTCCCGGAGTATGCGGTCAAATGCGCCCGCGGGTGGTGCAACAACCATTTCCTGTAAAGCAGCAAACAGAGGGTTTTCTTTAACGGCATTGGCGATGGCCACGGACATAAAAGGAGGTGGCGATACTTCCAGCTCCTGCAGGTTCTGCCAGGCGCCCAGCCACTGCTGGTCATCTGACCCGGCCTCCAACCTGGCCAGCAGGTTGTGGAATGCCTCCGGCGGAGGTTGTACCTCGTATTCCCGTAGCTTACTCAGTATGTCAGATCTGTTCGCCATGGGCTTCTTTAAATTGTTTTTGGAGGTACACCCTTGCCCTGAACAACTGTGACCGGCTGCCTTCTTCCGAAATATTCAGCAGTTCACCTATTTCTTTATGGTTATACCCTTCTACCAGGTATAGGTTGATAACGGTACGGTAGCCATCGGGCATAGCGCTGATGGTCTTCATCAGGTCATCATTGGTCAGCTTATCGTACCCATTCAATCCATCAGCTGCAATGTCCATATCATCGCTGATCACTGTAAAAACGGCCTTCTTTTTCTTGATGAAATCAATACAGGTTCCCACAAAGATCCTGCGTGCCCACCCCTCGAAGGAACCCTCACCCCTGAAACCGGAAAGGTGCCTGTAAAGTTTTACAAAACCCTCCTGGAAACAGTCGTTGGCATCATTGGAATTTCCGGCATAGCGCAGACATAAGCTATACATCCTGCCTGCTATAAGGTCATAGAGTTGTTGAAAGGCCCTGTTATCACCATTAGCAGCCTTTTGAGTCAAGACCTCAAAAAGAGGAGGGGCGTTGCGTAGAGGTTCCATCGGACAAATATCTGATTTTTCCGATTACCCCGGCCTTCCATTACGTTAACACCCACTTGCCCTGGCCAGAAAAAAAGTTTGATTTTTTTTGGGATCGACGAAACGCCCGGGATCAATTACGGGTCTAAGAGATAGAAACGACATTGTTAACAGGTTATAGCTTGTTGATCAAACTCTTGCACATCAGTGCTTACCTCTTTTTTTCCTGTGGAGTCAGTTAGTGTTGAGCAGCGGTCGGATGCTGTTTGCATCCGGGCAGGCAAAATGTGTGTTGCCCGGATACAAAAACGCTTACAATGATACAGGTGGTGGTTTTTCAGTAAATGTTTAGTTCACCCGAGTGAATCCCATGCCGGCGAGGTAGGGGGAGTGGTTTTTTCCTGCCCCCGGCATTTTCACTCTTGTTACATTAATTATTGCACCCTTCACTATCCTCGTTGCTCAAGCATGTGTTTCGGAGCACGGGGCATGTCCGTACCCAATCTTTCCCTTGTCATTATTGCCAGCACGCACCAGGCATGTGTGCTGGCAGTGGTGACTGTTTATATCCTGTATGCCCCCTATTAAAACAAATTATGAGTACGAAACTGAGTGGTATGGACCACGCTGATTTTGAAGATGAATTGACGCTGCTGGAAGGACTGAAGAATAAAAATATTAAAGCTTTCGCTGCCCTCTACAAAGAATACTCGGAAGACCTGTTGTTATTTGCTTACACGTTAACGGGCGATCCTGCCCTTTGCCACGAGGTGGTAGACGGTCTATTTATTGAGTTATGGGAAAAAGGGGATTTTACGCAAATAACGCCTCCCATCCATCATTTCCTGTATTCGGAATTGCGGATCAAATGCAAAAAGTAACAAACCGGCTGTACTACATGATAATGTAGTGGGCGCTTTTGTTTTGTTGTCTTACTTTTAATTTGCTAATGGCGGTAAAGATCCTATTATACGACGACAATGAAGCACTGCGGCAAAGCATGGAAACCTTGTTGGGAGAAGAGCCTGACCTGGAATTCATAGCGGGCATCCCCAATGCGGAAACGGTGGAAACGGATGTCCGGGAACTGAAACCTGAGGTAGTGCTGATGGACATCGACATGCCGGGGGTGAATGGGGTGGAAGCGGTGCGGCGGATCCGCCGGATCGATGCACAGCTTCCGATCATTATGCTGACTGTTTTTGATGACAACGAAAACATCTTCCGCGCCATTTGTGCGGGGGCCAGTGGTTATATCTTAAAGCGCTATGCTTCTATAGAAGTTCCTTCAGCTATCCGTAATGTACTGACAGGTGGTGCGCCTATGACTGGTTCGGTGGCGCGTAAGGTATTGCTGATGATACCGCCCGCGCACAACAGTGACCAGGAGAAAACGGACCTTTCGGAAAAAGAGATCAGCATACTTCAATTACTGGTGCAGGGGTTCAGTTATAAAATGATCGCCGCCCAACTCAAGATCAGTCACGATACGGTTCGCTTCTATATAAAGAAGATCTACGACAAGCTGCACGTACATTCAGCTACAGAAGCGGTTTCGAAAGCCATTAAGGATGGCCTGGTCTGATGTTTTACTACATGATCATGTAGTAAATTCTTCTTTTCGGCAGAGTAGTTTTGGGTAAAATAGTAACTGCAATGAAACAACTACTCACCTTCCTCCTCCTGTTATCATCCCTGATCAGCAAAAGCCAGAATGTAGGCATCGGTATTCCCAATCCACTTTACAAACTGGATGTATGGAGCCCTGAATCTTTTGTAGCGCGTTTTAACGGCGCTGCCAATATGTACCTGGCTATCTATGAGACGAATGTTTACCGGGGTTATATTGGTTCTTTTGCCGGCAGTCCAGAAGATGTGGATTTTGGAACAGGCTTCGGCAATGCCACCGGCAAAGTGCATCTAACCATCCAGGGAACGCCGATGCTTACGGTAAACAGCACAGGGAGTATAGATATTACCAATGAGTTGACCCGCACAAGCAAGACAGGCACAGCCAACCTGCTGCCAATTGCCTATGGCAATGTAAGTTCAACGGGCTTCGCAAACACTGGCAGTGGCAATTTCACGGTATCGCATACTTCAACAGGCTTTTACGAGATCACCATTACGGGTGAAAATTACCAGTTTCAGCAATACATCACGGTGGTGACGCCCATTGGCACCATCGCTCCCATCATTGCAGCTACGGGCAGCGGCGCAGGAAAGCTGCAGGTGAGCACGTATAACATTACCGGTGCAGATACGGATAGCAACTTCCACTTTGTAGTGTATAAACCATAAGTGTGAGTGGCGAGTAGAGCGTGTGTTACTCCTGGCATTTGAATCATCAGACTTTCAAGAATATATTATGAGTAAGCAAACCTTCATTACTGGCATCCTTGTAATTGGCATGCTGAAAGGCTATACGCAGATAACGGTCCAGTCTGGCGCTGCGGTGTATATTCAGGCTGGCGCCAATGTTACTATAGAAGGGGATATCCTGCTAGGCGATGGCAGCAACCTGGTGAATGATGGAACGATACGGATTGGCAATAGCAGCGGGATTGGCTCAGCCTTTACGGATAACACGGTTACGGGTTATCTGTATGGTAATGGCAGCTTTATTTTTAACAGTACGAGCAATCAATCGCTCAGCAGCTCCAATGCCTTTGGACGTATTGATGTGGACGGCAGCAGTCTTATGCTTGGCAGCAATATCATTTCCAATAAATGGTATCTGATAAAGGGTATTATACATACGGGCTCTTTTATGGCGGTGACGCCGGCCAACGCTCAACTGGCGATAGAGGCGGATGCCAGTAATCCCAATTTCAGCAATGGCTGGTTCAACGGCACCTTACGGCGTACGGTAAGCCCTGCTACGGTCAACAGTTATGTTTTCCCGGTAGGCAATACGACTCAACCGCATCTGGCAGTATTGAGCAATCTAACGGCTAATGCACTGAACAATGTAACCTATATCGATGCTTCCTTTGGGCCCAAAGCCGGAACGGATGCCGGCCTGCTGGTTACAGAGCAGGGATCGGCCTACGTAAGCATCCACAATGGCGGCGTCTGGCACCTTACGCCCAATGCTGCTCCTTCTGCAGGCAAGTACAACCTTACCTTATACCTGAATGGATTTGCGAGCCTGGCAGACAACCAGTTTACGATCCTGCGCAGGCCGGAAGGATCTACGAACGGAGCGGACTGGTCGGTACCGGCAGGCAGTACGGTCAATGCCAATGGAGGAGCTGGCCGCTTAGCGGCACAAGGCTATGCTATCCGGAATAACCTGGGGGGCTTCAGTGAATTTGGTATCGGTCTATTATCTACGGCATTGCCGGTACGCCTCACCAATTTCAATGTAAGGCGTCTGACGATCAGTAATGTGCAGGTGAGCTGGCAAACACAAACGGAACAAAACAATAAAGGGTTTGATATCGAGCGCAGGCTGGACAATGAAACGAATTTTGTTTCAAAAGGATTTGTGGCTTCGCAGGCATCCAATGGCAATAGTACGGTGGCGCTTGATTATTCGTTTGCAGATGGCAATGCTTATAAAGGGGTAAGCTATTACCGCCTGCGGCAGGTTGACCTGGACGACAGGGCCTATTATTCGCTGATAAAGGCCGTGCGGGGTGAAACGAGTGTCAATGTGCTCATCTGGCCCAATCCGAATGAAGGGCAATTCAGCATACGGCTGGAAGGGGTAGATGGCCAGAAAGAAGCGCAGATCATGGACCTCCATGGCAAGCTTGTTCAAAAAATAAGGATCAAAGGCACGCAACAGGTAAACATACGCCAGTTACAATCCGGCACTTATATACTCTCTATTCCCGACGCATTTGGACCCGGCGCTCATTTTAAGGAAAAAGTAATGGTGGTACGGTAGCTGGCGCTAAGGAATAAATTACTTTTGCGCAAACCGGTTGATTTGGAAACAGGCAGGGAAAATCTTCGTATACAGAAATGGGTGGTAGCAATAGGGGTATGCCTGTTCCTCATTAAGATCGTAGCTTATTTTTTAACCCGCTCGGTAGCCATCCTTACGGATGCGTTGGAAAGCACGGTCAATGTAACAGCAGGCTTTATTGGCCTGTACAGCTTGTTTGTGGCAGCGAAGCCACGGGATGAAAATCACCCTTATGGTCATGGTAAAGCGGAATTTCTTTCTGCCGCTGTAGAAGGGACACTGATCGGCGTAGCCGGGGTCATCATCATCTATGAAGCAGTAGACAACCTGCTGCATCCACAACCGCTTCAAAAACTGGATTACGGTATTATCCTGGTAGCTCTTACGGCGCTCATCAACTTTGTGATGGGATATATCTGCATTCAAAAAGGAAAGAAAAACAACTCGCTGGCGTTGATTGCCAGCGGCAAACACCTGCAGTCGGACACCTACTCTACCATCGGCATCATTGCGGGCCTGGCCCTAATCTATTTTACGGATATACCCTGGCTGGATGGGGCCGTAGCCTTGCTATTTGCCGGTATACTGATCTTTACGGGCTACCGCATCCTGCGAAGCTCGATAGCGGGTATTATGGATGAAGCAGATAAGGAACTGCTGTTAAAAATGGTAGAAGTGCTGAACAAGAACCGGCGTGAAAATTGGATAGACCTGCACAACCTGCGGGTGATCAAATATGGCGGGCAGCTGCACGTGGATTGTCACCTTACGGTACCCTGGTATTTTAATGTGCATGAGGCGCACCGGGAAATCGATGAACTGTCCGACCTCATCAGGCGGGAGTTTGGCGATACGCTGGAGCTATTTGTGCATTCGGATGGCTGTCTTGATTTCTCCTGCAGCATTTGTACCAAAAAAGATTGTACGGTGCGTAAGAAGCCCTTCGAAAGGCAATTGCCCTGGACGCTGGAGAATCTTCCACTCAATAAGAAACACCAATTGGCTACTGATCAATAAAAAGCCTGATAAGTGAGGCCCCGACAAGCTCCTTTAGATCAGGGTGAGCCGCCCTTTGAGGGCGACCCACCCTTCGACAAGCTTAGCCTGACAAAGGGGCAAAACCAGTTCGGGAAAACAGCCTATATTCGCTTCCCGATCATCTATTGTAATACTTATTAAATCTGTCAATATGCAAGCCTGGAAAGAATATCAGGAAAAGAATAAGGACCGCTTTTTGAATGAGTTGCTGGACTTGTTGCGCATTCCTTCGATCAGTTCGAATAGTGCGAATAAGGAGGATATGAAAAGGTGTGCAGCAGCGGTAAAACAAAGTTTACTGAATGCCGGCGCTGCTACTGCCACAGTGTATGAAACGGATGGTCACCCGGTGGTATATGCAGAAAAGATCGTGGATGCTTCGAAACCAACGGTGCTGGTGTATGGGCATTATGATGTACAGCCGCCTGATCCGTTGAACTTATGGCATAGCGGCCCTTTTGAGCCGGTGATCAAAGATGGGCGTATTTATGCACGGGGATCGGCAGATGACAAAGGACAGTTCTATATGCATGTGAAAGCGCTGGAATTAATGACGAACACGAATTCGCAGCCTACGAATATTAAATTCCTGATAGAAGGAGAAGAAGAAGTAGGATCACCCAACCTAGGCAAGTTTGTAGCCGCCCATAAAGACCTGCTGAAATGTGATGTGATCCTGATCAGTGATACGGCTATGATCAGTATGGAAAACCCATCGATGGATATTGGGGTACGGGGACTGGCTTATATCCAGGTGGAAGTGACCGGGGCCAACCGTGATCTGCACAGTGGTGTATATGGTGGTGCGGTAGCCAATCCGATCACGATACTGGCCAAGATGATCGCTTCCTGCCATGATGAGAACAATCATATTACGATTCCCGGATTTTACAATGATGTGGTAGAAGCGGGACAGGAAGAACGCAACCTGATGGCGCAGGCACCTTTCGATGAAGCGGAGTACAAAAAAGACCTGGGTGTACAAGAACTGTGGGGAGAAAAAGGATTTACCACGAATGAACGCACGGGCATTCGTCCTACGCTTGAACTGAATGGCATCTGGGGGGGCTTTACGGGTGAAGGCGCCAAGACGGTATTGCCTTCCAAAGCTTTTGCCAAGATATCGGCCAGGCTGGTTCCCAACCAGTCATCAGACAACATCACGGAGATGCTGTTGAATTATTTCCGCAAGATAGCACCGGCCTCTGTGACTGTACACGCGGAGAACCTGCACGGCGGTGAAGCCTATATGACACCGATCGATTCACTGGCTTACCAGGCAGCGGCCAAAGCGATTGAAACTACGTTTGGAAAGAAACCGATTCCGGTACGCGGCGGCGGCAGCATTCCTATCTGCTCGATCCTGGAGCGTGAACTGGGTGTAAAGATCGTGTTCATGGGCTTTGGGCTGGATAGTGATAACCTGCACTCTCCCAATGAGAAATTTGACCTGGTGAACTTTTATAAGGGTATCGAAACGATCCCTTATTTCCATCAATATTTTGCAGCAATCAACAAGGGGTAAGAAGGCATAGAGGCAGCGAGGGCCTTCGACAGGTTCCTTTAGATCAGGGTGAGCCGCCCCGGGAGGGCGACCCACCCTTTAGACGGCTTCGACAAGCTCAGCCTGACAGTCGTATTCTTTAGATGCCTGCGACAGGCTTAGGGCAGCATTATCTTAAATTTTACAGATCCCGGCAGCGAATAGCTCCGGGATTTTTTACTTTTACAGTATGGGCAGTGAAAAAGAAAAATTACGCATTGATAAATACCTGTGGGCTATCCGTTTGTTCAAAACGAGAGCGCTGGCAGCAGCAGCCTGCGACAGCGGCAAGGTGAAGCTCAACGATATGCAGGTAAAACCATCCAAAACGGTATCTATTGGGGATGAATACCATGTAAAAACTGAGGCGCGGCGCTGGCGGGTAAAAGTGACGGCGCTTTTGCACAACCGGGTGGCGTATACTGAAGCGATCAAATACTACACGGATATTACGCCACCGGAAGAGCTGGACAAGGTTGAATACCAGGCAGCCAGTTTTCATACGGGTAAACGCCAAAGCAAGATAGGGCGGCCCACGAAAAAAGAAAGAAGGGACCTTGGGGGGTTTATGGAAGAGTAGGAAAAGGCAACAAGGCATCAAGGCAAAAGGCAGCGAGGGGGAGGAATAAGCCGGAAAGACCGGAAGAGTAAAGCAGCGTTCAGCGTGAGGAGTTCAGAGTCGGGAGGTTAGCGTGGGGAGGTAAAAAATAAACTAATAAAAAAGCCCACCGGACGAATCCGGGGGCTTTTGTCTTACCTATACCTTTGATCAGAAAACTATTGGTTAGCAGGTTCAGGTTTCTTTTCTTCTTTCTCTTTCTTTTTCTTCTTGCCATCCTTACTCTTGTGCAATACGCCAAACCGGATACCGATATGAAGATCGGCCTGCTTAGACTCTCCTACCAGGGCTGTCAACACGCTACCTGACCCTACAAATACAGGTCCGAAGCGAAGGGACACACCTGCATTCAATTTGGTGAGCTCATTGTAGTTGATGGGTAAATAAGCACCAAACCTACCGGTCTCATAACGGGGTGTAAGGGTAAATGTATTCTTGTATTGGCTGTTGTATGGCTTGCTGTCGTTGTTTACCAGGGAGAACTGACCGGCAAAGCTGAGGTAAAAATTGCGGTAGAGGTTATAGTCTACATCGAGTTGCATAGTAGTAGGGAGGCCTACTTTGTATTCATTTTCTGTGTTACCTGCAACAGGGGTAAAGAACTGGGGCCTGCTATCGAAGAACTTTTTATAATCATCCAGGTCTACATTGGACAATTCTGACAGGTAGAATCTTTCGCCACCTGTAACACCCAGGTCATAAGCGCCGCTGCGGGTCATATCGCGTTTGTATTTTAAAGAGCCGATATCCAGTAAAGCTACACCTATGCGCAGTTTGTACTTGTTCTCATATCTTTTCCACTCATAATTATCTCCGGTCCTGTATTTGGCCTGGTCGGGCCTGAACTCATACACAAAGCCGATATCGGCACCGAAACCTTTGCTATCAAAAGAAGTAAGGTCATCGGCTTCAAAGTTATCAAAGCTGGCCCCGCCAAATCCGGTGCCAATGCGGCCGGTGGTATTAGACAGGTAGGCTTTGTCGGCCACTTTATCTTCATTGATGGTGGTTGTCAGGTTTTTGATCTGCAGGTAGGCATTGCCTACGCCGGCGAGGTATTTGAAGGTAATACCTCCTTTGAGAAAGTGTTTGTCTTTATCGATGAGCACCTGTCCTACGCTGGCGCCAAATTCGGTCCAGGCATTCATATTGACGAACATATTCTTAGCAGAAGTGATGGTGTAAGGAAGACCAGCCTCACTGTTGTAGCCATCTACGACCTGCTGCAGCAAGGTGCCATCAATCTCCTCTACATTGGCCATCACGCGGCTACGGGTGGTAATAGCGATGGCTGTTTTTTTGGTGGCATTGAACATGAAGGAAGGGCCTATCAGGTTAGCGCTCATGAGGCCGCTGGTAGGGCCGGCATTTCTGCCATAAAGCTGGTTTTCCAGGCTGTCGGCGTTGAAAGACTCACTGAGGTTTTTCAGCTTGAAGGAAGCCTGGTTATTGCCACCCAGGGCGCTCACGGAGATCAGGTTCACATCCCAGCGATAGCGGCTATCGGCAATATTGGCGGGATTGAAGAAAACGCTGTTTACGCCGGTATAATTACCGGTACGATAGCCAGTATAATCCTGGGAAAAAGTAATAAATGAACTACACAGCAGGGAGGGTAGGATCATTTTACGCAATAGAAACTGACCGTTTAATTGCTTAAACATGCGGTATAGAGGGTTTAGGGGTTAAATGGTCACTGATCAAATTGATACACTACGCTTTAAACGTAAAAGCACGCATTATATTTGATGACCCTGGGCAGGAAATTTCGGGTAGGCGGTTTCCGGTTGCTCTTATTTATCTTTGTGCCATGCGCATTGATATTATCTCGGTTTTACCGGAATTATTGGAAAGCCCGCTCAATCATTCTATTATGAAACGTGCGAAAGACAAGGGGCTGCTGGAGATCCATATTCATCACCTGCGGCAATGGGCGGTCAATGAGTATGGGCAGGTGGATGACTACCAGTATGGAGGGGGCGCGGGTATGGTGATGATGCCGGAACCGCTGGCCAATGCTATTGAAGCATTGTCGAAAGATGTGGGCTATGATGAAATTATCTATATGACGCCAGACGGGGAAGATTTTAGCCAGGGGATGGCCAACCAGTTTTCGATGAAAGAAAGGCTGTTGATTATCTGTGGTCATTATAAAGGGATAGACCAGCGGATACGGGATCATTTTGTGACGAGGGAAGTATCGATCGGCAATTATGTATTGAGTGGTGGTGAACTGGCAGCTGCTGTAGTGGTGGACGCTATAGGCAGGTTGTTGCCGGGGGTATTGAACAATGAAACCTCGGCTCTTTTCGACTCGTTCCAGGACAATTTACTGGCCCCACCGGTATACACGCGCCCGGCGGACTTCCGGGGCTGGAAAGTACCGGATATACTACTGAGCGGTGATCTGAAAAAGATCGAGGAATGGCGCTATGAACAGGCTGTACAACGCACTACGGAAAGAAAACCTGACCTCCTTAAAGATTAGGAGGTCAGTACATCCATTTACTACCAGGATGCAATCAGATATACCAGCGCATAAAATACCAATTGCATAAGGAGGTTGACGAGGATTGTTTTTTTCATAGAGGTGGATTTTGGCTGCTGCTATAAATGCACGCTTCATGCCAAAAGCTTCTTATCCACATCGCAAAACTACCTCCCTTGTTCCGCGACATCTACGAATGCATTCTATAAGATGGCTACTCATATAGTTACACTTCTCTAATTAGCAGCATACCAAAAGATTTTCAAACCTATGGCAAGACGGGATCAAATTGCAACCAGGGCCGACAAAAACACCGCTGCTGCGACTCTCCGCCGCAAAAAGCCGCAACCCAACATCCTTGCTCAATATGTGATGACCTTTGTTGGGGCAAAAAAAAGTCCGGATAGAAATCCAGACGATTTATAATCCAATATCCTATGAAAAACCGGGTAGCTTAAGGCAAATGGTGTACCAAGTCGTTTTAACCTAAAAAAGGTCAAATTCGGATACCCGGTTACGGTATTTTGATGATTTACCTCCGCATTTCATTTTTTTACTCTTCAAATTGCGGTAAGCAACTCCACAATAATATATTATTTGTTTTGCCTATCTAACAAGCAATACCTGGGTAGGCTTGCCATTAAACTCCACGACTGCAGACGCAAACTTTCCATTGGCCAGGCTGATGGGCTTGATGGTTTTGGCGGCTGCTGCGGGTTTACCATTCACACTAATGGTGGTAAAACTGGCGGAGGCAGGCACCAGTATGGTGAACTTTCTAACCTGCTTGCGCTTATAGAGGGCTTCATTGTTGGTTTTAATATCAATCGATATAGAAGTACCCTGTGTAGCAGCGGTGAAAGTGATGAGCTCATAATCGGCTTTCTCGAGGGTCCTGGTGCTGGTACCATCATCATCGTAGAATACATAGGAGGAGGCGCCTTCACCCGGATAATACAGGAGGCTGATGTCTTTTGAATTGTAGGTTTCAACGGACTTTATGGAATCGGCCTGCCACAGGGGAATGAACGCGCCGGCCTTTACATACAAGGGGATCTGTTTGATATCAACAGGCTGATTGAGCCATTGCTTTCCATTGACGAGGTTGTTGTCATAGAAGTTGTACCACTTACCTTCGGGCAGGTAGATGGACCGGGCAGTAGCTCCCTGGCTGGTAACGGGGGCTACCAGGAGGTTGTCGCCCCAATAATATTCGTCTTCGGCTTTGAAAGCATCGGCATCGGCAAAGCTGTAATAATACAGGGGGCGCATGAGTGGTTTACCCAGCACGGCCTGTTCATAGGTTAGGGTGTAGTTGTAAGGAAGCAACTGGTAACGGAGATTAATATAGTTGCGCACAATTGACCTGGTAGGCTCTTCCCATAAAGCGGGTTCGGAGGGAATGCTCTTCACGGCTTTATCATAGTCTTCGAGGGCTGTGCCATGGGGACGGAAGACGGGGGTAAAAGCAGCGAATTGCAACCAGCGGGTATACAACTCTGCATCGGCCTGGTCGGCGGCGGCAAAACCACCTGCATCTGCATGCACATAGGGCAGGCCGCTGGCACTCATACCCAGCAGTACGGGGAATTGGGATTTAAGACCGCTCCAGCTACGGGCCACATCACCGGTCCAGGGGAAAACGCTGTAGCGCTGGCTGCCTGCAAACCCGGCCCTGTTGAGGTGGAATAAGCGGGTACCAGCAAAATCATCACGGTATTTCTCAAACAACATTTTACTCCAATAGTGGCCATATATGTTGTGCACTTCATCGGCGCCCATGAGCCTGCTCACTCCATAATCCTTGAGGTTGTGCATCACTCCGGCAGGGTGTTTCTCGGGCTCACCCAGGTCGGACCACCAGCCGGCTACGCCGTTGGCTGACACTTGCTTTTTATAGTACTTCCATATCCAATCCTGGGCAGGCTTGCGGAATACATCGAGCAAACCGCCATTGCCAAAATAGAGCTCTGAAAAATTGTATGGCTTGCCGGCGGCATCAGTGGCCAGGAAAGGGGTAGCTTCGGTAAATGTCTTAGATGAGTTGAGGATAAAAGGTTCGGTAATCAGTACGGTCTTCAGGTTGTCTTTTACCTTGAAGTTTTCGATCATTAATTTGGGATTGGGCCATTTGGTGGTATTGGCCCAATCGAGGTTTCCCAATGTGCCTTTGATATCATCGCCAAACCAAAACAGGTCGAAGATAAGGCCATCCATGGGGAATTTATCATTTCTCATTTTCTTTACTACCTGCTGTACCTGTTCTTCACTGCGGTAGCCAAAGCGGGATACAAAGTTGCCCAGGGCCCAGCGTGGCGGCAGTGGCTGGCGGCCGGTGATGGCGGTATAGTTGTTGAGCATTTCATCGATGTTCTTTCCAAAGACAACATAGAAGGTAAGTTCTCCGCTGGCAAATCCGGCTTCGAGGACATTCTTATCGGTAAGGCCAATGTCAAAATACCCTTTGGAAGGATTGTCAAAAAACAAGGCATAGCCATTGGAAGAAATAAGCATGGGCACGGAGAAGTTGAGGTTATCGGCCCCCAGTCCGTAACCATATGCGGCTACATTATAGAGGTTGAAGCGGTATCCGCGCCTGTCCATGGGAAGGGCACGCTCGCCGCCCCCGAAGAATTTTTCCTGGTCGGTAAGCTGGAAACGAAATCCATTGTTATCGCCCTGTGTAAAAAAGGAAGCTGATTTTACTTTTACTTCTTTACCGGATTTGAAATAGAGTTTATCTTTCTGTATCACGATGCTGGTATTGTTTTCCAGCTCTACGGTTTGTGAGATGGCTGCGGTTATTTTGGTAGTAAGGGGCTGGGCTTTGGCAATGACAGCATCGGACACCTGTTCACCCCGGGTATACCCTGCGGGCCGGTAGGTAGCTTTGATGGCCGGAAAGGAATAGGATTGAAAGGTCCACTCGCCCTCTTTTGCCTTGTACACAATTTCATCTGCTTTACCATTGAAGGGATCTTTTCCCACTGTATTGACGATGACTTTTTGGGCCTGGATGCTGGTGAACAGGAAAAAGAGAAAAAGGGCGACCGTGGTTTTCAGCATGATTTGCATTTGGGATCAATATATAAAAACAAAGGGTGCCGTCAAAAAAATTGGCGGCACCCTTTTGTTAAAGTCAGTGAAGGTGATTAAGGCTTCTCGAATATCTTAGGATCTATTTCTTTGTTGATCTCTACTTTCTTAACGGTGACGTTAAGGATCATTCCACCGGGAAATTCAATAGCATAGGACCAGGGTGTTACAAAACCGAAATCGGTTTTTCTATAATCTGAAAAGTTGATCCCCTGCTCTACTTCCTGGCCACCCATATTTACTTTAGCCACTGTTCTTACGATCTGCCAGGTGGCAGGGTCAATATAATGAACAAAGTGTGCGCCTTCCCTGGTTGTTACCAACAGTTTCCAGGCTTTTACGCCATTTACAGTCTCCTGGCCGGCGAACTCTACTTTGTTGCCTGCGGCAGCATAATTATACAAAGATCCACCGGCGGATAACTGGGCCTTGCCGGCATTCACCTGTTCTTCGGGCATTGCTTCGGCGGTAGTTTGCCCGGCCAGGGGATTAATGGCCCAGCCGCCTTTGTCGGCAGTAACGCAGTTGATGATCTTCTGACCATTGTAATTAACTTCTCCCAGGGAGGCTTTGCCAAATAAAACGGTGGTAACAGAGGGGGCCGCGGTGCCCATGATGTCCATGTCGGATTCTACATACATGGACTTCATAGCATTGATCTTGTCCTTTCCGCCAATGGCGTTGATGTGGTTATTTACTATTTCGTCGACGGTTTGTGCTTTTACAGCCAGGTTTGCGGTGAGGGCTGCCAAGGCCAAAAGGGATATACGCAGGAACTTCATGGTATTTATTTTTAAGTTGATGTTGCAATGTTAGACGTAAAAAGGTGGAGAATATTACAAATGACAGAAAAAAATGATAATGGCGCTATATTTACCAATAAACCAGCATTTTTCATGGCAAGTTTTACGATAACCGGTTACCTGGCGGATGTATGGCAAAAGAAAATCTATCCGGCCAGGATTACTGTAGAACAGGGAATTATCCAATCTATCGAACGGATGGCAGAAGGGGCTGGGGTGGCTGAACAATATATATTGCCGGGCTTCATTGATAGTCACGTACATATTGAAAGCTCGATGCTGGTACCGGCGGAATTTGCCCGGCTGGCGGTGGTACATGGAACGGTAGCTACGGTGAGTGATCCGCATGAGATTGCCAATGTGTGCGGCCTGGCAGGGGTGGAATACATGATCGCGCATGGCAAAACAACTCCCTTTAAATTTTATTTCGGCGCGCCCAGTTGTGTACCGGCCACCACTTTTGAAACGGCGGGGGCTAGGCTGACGGTGCAAGAGGTAGAAACCCTGTTGCAAAAAGAGGAGATTAAATACCTGAGTGAGATGATGAACTTTCCGGGTGTCTTATTTAAAGACCGGGATGTAATGGCTAAAATAGACGCCGCCAAACGGCTGGGAAAACCGGTGGACGGGCATGCTCCCGGACTGCGGGGTGAACAGGCCAAGCAATACATCGATGCGGGTATTTCCACGGACCATGAATGTTTTACGGAGGCAGAAGCGCTGGATAAACTGCACTATGGCATGAAGATCCTGATCAGGGAAGGCAGTGCGGCCAAAAACTTTGAGGCGCTGATCGGGCTGCTGCATGAGCATCCCAACAGCATCATGTTCTGCAGCGACGATAAACACCCGGACAGCCTGGTAGAAGGTCATATCGATCAACTTTGCGCCCGGGCAGTAGCCAAGGGCATTGACCTCTTTAAAGTATTGCAGGCGGCCTGTGTAAACCCGGTGCTGCACTACAAACTGGAGGTGGGTTTGCTGCGGGTGGGCGATCGGGCGGATTTCATCGTGGTGAAGGATGTAAAGCAGTTCACGGTACTAGGGACTTATATTGATGGGGAAAACGTGAGAAGAGAGAATACAGCATACAGAATACAGGATACAGAATACGGCAAACGGCCGGAGCCGATCAATAATTTTAATTGTGCGCCGGTGAAGGCGGAAGACTTTGCAGTGGCTTATACGGGGCAGGAAACGGTACCGGTGATCGAGGCGCTGGACGGCCAGCTGATCACGAACCGCATTGACCTGCCGGCAGGCTGGCTGCTGGATGAAGACGTGCAGGAGCTGGTAAGCAATACGGATAAGGATGTATTAAAGATGGTGGTGGTGAACCGGTATCACCCGGCCAAACCATCGATAGCGTTTATCAGGAACTTTGGACTGAAAGAAGGCGCGCTGGCCTCTTCGGTAGCGCATGACTCTCACAATATTGTAGGGGTAGGGACGGACGATGACAGCCTGGCCCGGGCGATCAACCTGGTAATAGGCAGGCAGGGAGGGGTAAGTTGCTGTGGTGGCGGGGAAGCAAATACAGATGAGTTGATCATTCCATTACCGGTTGCCGGCCTGATGAGTGATGAAGATGGCTATGCAATAGCGAAAGCCTATACGGCCATCGACAGCATGGCGAAGGCATTGGGCTCAGGTTTATCGGCGCCTTTCATGACGCTTTCCTTTATGGCGCTGTTGGTAATACCGCATCTGAAGTTGAGTGACCAGGGATTATTTGACGGGGATCAATTTAAATTAATATAGGACCCCAGGGTCCTTTTTTTATGGGCTGCTGCTGCGCGCTATGCGCGGCCGGCGTAGTGTACCGCTTTAGGAGGACAAAATTGGTAGACTAATTACACGCAACTGGGTATTTTTTGTATTGAATGACGGGTGTATTCACGGTTCTTAGTACAGAAAATCACTTAGGCTATCAAAATCCCTTTTATTGACATTTATAATCAGCATTCTTTTTATATCTTTAGTAACAGTTACGGCTATCTAAAATAGTCACCCTACCATTTCCAATACAATACCTCTGAATAATTGACGTACAGTCCACCCTTGTCAATTAATGCCTGTTTGTGAACCCCCGACTAAACCCGAAACTCATAGTATGTCTTTTAACCATCAGCCCACCGGTGAGCCAGGCTCTACTACCCTGACGGAATCGCCCCTGGTAACTTTTGCCCATGCTGTTCATCCTATCAGTGCAGCAGCAAGAGACTATGCCAACAGAAAAAGCTTTCCTTACCGTGTTAAAAAAGGGGAATTCCTGGTAAGATCGGGAGAGCTTTGCCCTTACATTTATTTTATTCAGAAAGGGATCCTGCGGGGATATGTACAGGACAGCAAAAAAGAAATTACTACCTGGATCACGGCAGAAAATGAGCTGGCTACTTCTATTACGAGTTTTCACGCACAGCAAAAATCATTTGAGAATATCCAGGCTATTGAAGAAAGTGAACTGACGGCGCTTCATTATGACGACCTTCAATATTTATATACGCATCACCCGGAAGTGAATATAACAGGGCGGAAACTCCTGGAAAAATATTACCGGGATGCGGAAGAACGCGCCTATATCGCCCGCCTTACAGAAGCTACTTCGAAATACCAGCGTTTTATTGCTACGAAAAGCTTTATGCTGAACCGGGTGCCATTGAAATTTATAGCCTCGTACCTGGGCATGACGCTGGAAACGCTGAGCCGGATCAGGAGCAAGTTATCACACGCGAAATGAGGTCGGCAACCGGCAATTTTACCTGCTGATAACTGTGGCTGGATAGATTCCCCGACAAAAAACCTGCTTTCACCGGAAATATGCCTTTAATGGCCCTGGTGGTCTTGTGCCGGATAGGGTACTGCTTTAGTTTTGTGTAAAATTAAAGGGTATGCAACAGCAGGATTACCAGGACCAGCAGCAAACGGACAACCGCCCGCGGCGTCCTAAACGAAACAATGCTTTAGTGGGCTTCCTGCTGCTGATAGCAGGCGCAGTACTATTGATACGGCAGGTGGAAGCGGACCTGATACCACACTGGCTGTTTACCTGGCCGATGATACTGATCGTAGTAGGATTTTTTGTGGGTATACAAACGAGGTTCCGGGATATTGGCTGGGTGATCCTGATGGGCGTCGGCGCCTTTTTCCTCGCAGACAATGCCTTCCCTGATTCGGATGCCGGACGTTTTGTAATACCTACGGTGGTGTGCGGCGTAGGACTTATCCTGCTGCTGTCGCCCAACAGAAAAAGGTGGCGCCGCAACAAAGGAGGTTATGAACCTGAAACGGCTTTCTATTACAAGGATGCTGATGAAGAACGGGGCAACGGGGAATCGGATAAGATGGAAGTAGTGTCGATATTCGGCAATGTAAAAAAAGTAATTTACTCGAAAGACTTTAAAGGGGGGGAAGTAGTATCCGTTTTTGGCGGCGCAGAGGTAAACCTTAGCCAGGCGGATTTTAAAGGCCCCATCGTATTAGAGATCGTACAAGTATTTGGCGGCACGAAACTCATTGTGCCGCCGCATTGGGTGATCCGCTCGGAAGCGGTAGCCATCTTCGGCGGCATTGAAGACAAACGGCCCCCTCAATCGATTACCTCCCCGGATAAAGTATTGGTGATACGCGGTACGGCGCTTTTTGCCGGCATAGAGATCAAGAGTTATTAAACTGCTATTATTTTACACTCCTTCAAAATCATGATGCTATGAGTTGGTACCTGTCTAAGATCGTTTACCAGATCATTTGCGGAGAAGGCAACCACAAGCCTCAGTTTGATGAACAGCTAAGGCTGGTGGAAGCGGATGATGAGGCCACGGCTTTTGCCAAAGCACAGGCGATGGGTGAGCAGGAACAGGAAATGTTCTTCAACCAACAGGAAAAACTGGTGCAATGGAAATTCATCAATGTAAGTGAACTCTATAAGTTATCGGCCCTGATCGATGGGGCGGAACTGTATTCACGAGTGGAGGAGGCTGACAATGCGGGGGTGTACATTGAACTGGTCCATAAGAAGGCAGCGCATATCCGTAGCAATATTACGCACCGGTTCCTGGAATTGTTTTGAAGAAAGGCGGAAAAAGGCAACGAGGCAACTAGGCATCGAGGCAATGAGGGACGAATGGCACGATTAACTGCTAACAATAAAAATCTGACACTTGGCTACATCGCCATTAGGAACGAATAAGAACAAGCTGATCTTTGCCGGCTGCTGGCTGGTATGGTCGATCGTGCAGGTGGCGCTGCTGCAAAACTGGCAATTGCCCTGGCCCGTGGCTGTTATGGATGCTGCAGTCTCCAACTTCTTATTGGCAGGCATTTGTTTATTGGTGAGTAATAATATGCGGTATTACCGGCCGCGAAAAGGCAAGTATATCTATATCCTGGTACTTTGTGCAGCTGTGAGCGGCCTGTGGGTACTGGCAGTGAAATTCGCTTTGCAAGAGCTATCGGCCGGTGATGAGGGGTATCTATCCTTCGTGCAGATCTCGATGCCTATCCGTTTTACGATCGCCTTACTGGCTACAGGATGTATGTCGCTCATCAGTGAGCTCTGGTACGCGCAGGAAGAGCAAAAAGAAACTGAACAAAGAAGCATCGCAGCTTCACAGCTGGCCAAAGATGCAGAACTGTACAAATTGAGACAGCAGCTGCAACCTCATTTTCTGTTCAACAGTCTCAACTCGATCAGTGCACTGGTAACCAGCCGGCCGGAACAAGCCAGGAAGATGATACAACAGTTGTCGGATTTCTTACGGGGCACGCTGAAGAAGGAAGAAAATCAATGGATCACGCTGGAGGAAGAACTGCAACATCTGGAGCTGTACCTCGACATCGAGAAGGTGCGCTTTGGGCACCGGCTACATACGGAGCTGGTGTATGGCGAAGGGGTGTCTACGCAACGGATACCGCATATGTTATTGCAGCCGGTAGTGGAAAATGCGATCAAATTTGGGCTGTATGATACTACAGGAGATGTAACGATCACGCTATCGGCCTTAGTAATGGATGGGTACCTGCAAATAACGGTGAGTAACCCATTTGACCGGGCAACCTCATCGCCCAGACAGGGTACGGGGTTTGGCTTAAATTCGGTACAAAGGAGATTGTACCTGCTGTTTGCCAGGAACGATCTGTTGACGACTACAGCAGATGGGGACCTGTTTACCACGACCATTAAAATACCGCATATATGATCAAGGCGCTTGTTATAGATGATGAACCATTGGCGCGTTCCATTATACTGGAATATTTACGGGTACATACGAATATTACGGTGGTGCAGGAATGCAGTGACGGATTTGAGGGAGTGAAGGCTATTCAGCAACACCAGCCACAACTGATCTTTCTGGATGTACAAATGCCCAAGATCAATGGGTTTGAAATGCTGGAACTGATCGAGCAGCCACCTGCTGTTATTTTTACCACGGCCTTCGATGAATTTGCAATCAGGGCCTTTGAAAGTCATGCGGTAGATTATCTGCTGAAACCATTCAGCCAGGAGCGGCTGGATAAAGCTATCCAGAAATGGATGGACCAACGCCAGCCGGTAACCCCCGCGGCTCCACTGCTGGAAACGGCCTCGCTATCGCCGCAACAAAGTCAGCGGATCGTGGTGAAAACGGGGGGCAGGATCAGGATCATTCCTATAGAAGATGTGGATTACCTGGAAGCGGCAGACGATTATGTAAAGATCCATACTTCGGAAGGAGGTTTCCTGAAGAATAAAACGATGGCGCATTTTGAAAAGATGCTGGATGGGGCGCAGTTTGTACGCACACACCGCTCTTATATCGTGAATGTACAACGCATTACGCGGCTGGATGTACATGAAAAGGAAAGCTGGCTGGCGCTGCTGACCACGGGGGTGCGGGTGCCGGTAAGCAAAGCAGGGTATGCGAAATTAAAAGAATCGCTGGGGTTGTAGCGTGGGGGCTTCCTTAGAGAACTTCAAAAGGGTGAGCCGCCCTCCAAGGGCGACCCACCCTTTTGATGGCTTCGACAGGCTCAGCCTGACAGCCGTCAAGCTGACAATTCAACGATATTGAATCTATAGTATTGATTTGCAAGCTTTCTGACTAAAATCTACCTACTCCATTTTTGCGTATATGGTTATTGATTGAGGATTCTGCCAGTAGTTGAGCCGTACAGTTTTATGGGACTGTCGGCGATTGTAGTTTATACCCCACACCTAAATAAAACAGCATGGGCAGATTCCTACTATTTAAAAAGAGCTTTCTTTTTTCAATTTTTCCATGTAATCTTGCGCTGGTTAAGTACGTTTCGGGCATAGCCAACACCTTATTGTTCGTACCCTCTAAAGCCCGGATATCCCATTCAAAAATTCCTGATAAGTATGCGGGTTCATTTGTCCTGATCCACATCTGTTTGAGAACGTCAAACCACACCACATGACCAAAGCATTATCTGATCAGGATATCATTGCCTTATTTAAGCGTGGGGAACACGAGGCTTTCAACCATCTTTTCCGGCTGCACTACCGGCCGCTGGTATATTATGGCAACCAGCTGGTTAATGATGAACAGGAAGCGGAAGACATTGTAGTGGATACATTTGTAAAGCTCTTACGTAAACGCGCTGATTTTGATAACCTCAAAGACATCAAGGCCTTTTTATTTGTCTCGGTGAGGAACGCCTGCTATGATTACCTGCGCTATATGCAGCGCCATGAGACCTCGCACCAGGAACTTTTTTATTTAGCCGGCAAACAAGAAATTATGGAGGACAATGAAATGATCAAAGCCAAGGTATTGCAGGAGATCTATAACGAGATCGAAAACCTGCCCGGGCAATGTCAGAAAGTGTTCAAGTATATATTCTTCCATGGACTCAGTACAGACCAGATTGCCAACGAGATGGATATCAGTGCGCAGACGGTATTGAACCAAAAAACACGGGCATTAAAGCTGCTTCGTTTGTCGCTGCTGAAGAAAGACCTGCTGCCAACGGCGGTTACGTTCTATTTCCTGGCTGTTATTTTCCACCAGCTCACTTCTTCGTTGTAAGCTCCCCGACAGGAAGCCTGCGCCCGGGACGCGGATAAGTTCTAACTATCGCAAAGTGTGGCAGTTATGGTTATTGCCCGGGCGGGGAAAACCTGCTAAAAAAAATCTTTCCCTTTCTTTTGGTTAAATGCAAGATCGCATCGTGGTATATTATGTAATTGTTAAACAGGAGGCTGTGCATAACTGTGCAGCATTTACAACAAAAGGCCATGGATCATACAATAGATGAATTGATCATAAAGTATTTGTCCGGTACATTAACGGAAGAAGAACAGGTGCTGCTGGATGAGTGGAAGGCGCTGCCTCAAAATCGTTTATTGCTTGACCAGTTGAGCAATGGAGATTGGGTAAAGCGGGAGTTGCAGAAAATTGGCCAGGTTAAAGAAGAGCAGGCGTATAACAAGCTAAGCCAGATATATGCGCAGCAACAGGCGCCGGTGAGGATGCAGCCAAAGAGACCCAGAACGGGCTGGTGGCTGGCAGCAGCATCGCTGGTGTTGTTCCTCGGAGCGGGCAGCTGGTGGCTGTGGAGCCGTGGTTCCGGGAAAGCGGCCCCGGTTGAACTGGCCAAATCGGACGACCGGTTTAAAAATGATGTACAGCCTGGCGGCAACAAGGCCCGGCTGCTATTGGCCGACGGTACGGAGATCGTGTTGGACAGCGCCGGCAAGGGGTTATTGACCCAACAGGGCGGCGCCAAAGTGATCAAGACGGACAATGGCGGGATCGAGTACCAGCAGGGAGCCGGCATGGGAAACAAGGAAGGGGTGGTTTACAATACTGTTTCAACGCCCAAGGGCGGGCAATATATGATCGCTTTACCGGATGGAAGCAAGGCCTGGTTGAATGCTTCTTCCACGCTTCGCTTTCCTACGGCCTTTACGGGTGAACAACGGGTGGTGGAGCTTACGGGCGAGGGGTACTTTGAAGTACAACCGATGGCCTCCGGCAACCAAGGCACCCGAAAAGCAAAGAAACCTTTTATTGTACAGGCAGGAAATGTAAACGTGGAAGTATTGGGTACTCATTTTAACGTGAACGCCTATACCGACGAAGATGTGATCAAAACGACTTTACTGGAAGGGGCTGTAAAAGTAGTAAACAGCCATACTACGGGGTTATTAAAGCCGGGTGAACAGGCGCAGGCCTTCCGGCAAGGGACGCTGAAGACAGTAAAGCAGGCGGACCTGGAACAAACGATGGCCTGGCATAACGGGGTATTTGCGTTCCGGAATGCCCCGGTGCTTGCTATTATGCGGCAGGCGCAACGCTGGTATGATATTGAGGTGGTGTATGCGGGTAAGGTAAATAAAGAGCAAACTTTAAACGGAGACATCCCGCGGAATGTGGCCTTGTCTCAGCTATTGAAAATATTAGAAGCTACGGGATCTGTTCATTTCCGCATTGAGGGAAAAACGGTAACTGTGATGCCATGAAAAATATGATAGGCGCGGGCCCTACCTTATTGGCCTTTGCTGGCAGGCAGGGCCCGGAAATCTGTTCAGGGACTATTTTATCAGAATGTGGAGCTATCCAATAAGCCTTTGACTAACCAAGGAGTTGCTAATCCACAAAAGGGGGAGTTCTGTGACGGTGCTCCCAACAACACCGGGGTGTCCTTCGATCTCCCCCTTTATTTTGACCGGATATGATGAGGATCCGGTGAAAATAAGCAGACGGAGGACGCCCTTTTTTTTAAACATGCAGTGATAGTACCTAACCTTATGGAGGAGGTACCAGCGATATAAAGGCCGATGGTAGTAGCAATTTCAGGGACAGACTCGTGCAAGTAATACACTACTTTATTCTGCCCTCGACTCCCAGTCGGATATCAGTTGATGCATTGAATTGGACCATTAATCATTAACCTTACTATGAATTTTCGTTGACCCGCTATCCGAACGGAACCCGTTTGGGTTTAGGATAGCTTGCAAACCTCCTTCTCAAAAAATGGTTTGCCCGGGGCTCGTTAGAGCATAGGGCCAATGTTTCATGTAAATTAACCAATTCAACGCTATGAAATGTTCAGCCCTGAAAGGGTGGGTACACCGATGCAATTACCACTCGCTACGTTTATGCGGTAAGCTAGCTACTACCCTACTCATTTTGTTTTGCTGCCAGGTGCAGGCGCAGGCCTTTGGCCAGGGAATTACCTTGTCGGTAAAAGACGCTCCTCCGGAACAGGTGTTCCGGGAACTGAAAAAACAGAGTGGCTATGGCTTTGTATATCCTTCGGAAGTGCTGACCCGGCTGAACCGGATAACGCTGACGGTGAACAAAGCGAGCCTGGAGGAGGTGCTGAACCAGGTGTTTAAGGGGCAGCCGTATACGTACAGCATTATTGATAAAATAGTGGTGATCAAGCTGCGGGACGTGGCTGCCGAGCAGCCAGCGCGGCAGGGCGCATCGGCCCCTTTGCCGATCGATGTGACTGGGAAGGTGACGAATGAAAAGGGGGAGCCACTACAAGGCGTGACCGTAACTGTAAAAGGCACGGACAAGATCACCTCCACGGATGCCGGCGGTGCTTTTACGATCAACAGTGTGGACCGGGAAGCTGTGCTGTTGTTTTCCAGTATTAATATGGAACCCTTTGAGCTGCGGGTGAGCGGCAAGAGTGACCTGGCGATCCGCATGCGGGCCAAAGTGCGGGAACTGGATGATGTGACGGTGCTGGTGAATACGGGGTATGAAAAGGTGCCGAAGGAAAGGGCGACGGGAAGCTTTGAGTTTGTGAATAAGGAAGAATTGAACCGCCGGGTAGGCACTGACATACTTAGCCGGCTGGAAGGAGTAACTACCAGCCTATTTTTCGACAGGCGCGATCTCTCTGCCGGTCAAAGTACTGTTCCTCTTAACAATGTAATAATACGTGGACTCAGTACCCTATCCGGTTCGCTGAAATCACCACTGATCATTGTCAACAATTTGCCGTATGACGGAAACATTAATAATATCAATCCAAACGATGTAGAAAATATTACAATTTTAAAAGATGCTGCGTCGGCCTCCATTTATGGAGCAAGAGCAGCCAATGGTGTTATTGTAATTACGCTTAAGCAGGGGCAATTCAATCAGCCTCTCCATCTGACCCTAAACACAAATCTTATTATTACTGAAACACCCGACTTGTTTCATTTCCCTAAAATGTCCTCAGCAGAGTTCGTTGATATCGAAACTTTTTTATTTAACAAAGGCTTTTATAATAGTACAATCAATAATGTCCGTTTCAGACCCGCTATTTCTCCCGCAATTGAAGTCTTATTAAGAAAACGCGCTGGTTTAATTTCAGCCGCTGATTCGGCGGCACAGCTGGATGCATTTCGAAACACTGATGTTCGTAATGATTTTGAAAAGTATATATACCGGAATGCCATCAATCAACAGTACGCTTTAAACATGAACGGAGGCAGCGATAAATATAAATATTCATTGTCCGGAGGATTCGATAAGAATAAACTTCCATTGGTCGGCAACGATTACAACAGAGCTACTATTTCATCGGAGAACGTTTTTATGCCTTTAAAAAAGCTCACCGTCCAAGTGGGGATCAGATTCACCAATTCATTAACCGAAAACAATAGCCTGGGAAATATCGGCACTGCCGGCTATAATTACAGGACATTTACCGGCGGCGCCCAGAATCTTTACCCCTATGCACAATTTGCTGACGCAAGTGGTAATCCACTCACTATTGCCAAAGATTGGAGAGAAGGCTATACCGACACTGCCGGGGCCGGTAAATTATTGAATTGGAAATATAGTCCCCTGAATGAGTTGAATAACGCCGACAACACAAACCGGGAACAGGAAATTGTTTTGAGCACCAGCATAAATTATAAGATCAATAGCCAATTCAATGCAGGGATAATGTATCAATACCTGTCTGCAAATGCAGAAGTTAAAAGATATTATAATGAACAAACTTATTTTACCCGCAATCTGATCAACCTTTACACGCAAATTCAAGGCAATAATGTCATTTACAATATTCCAAGGGGAGGGATTCTCGATCTCATTAATAATAAAGTAAGATCGCATGTCGCAAGAGGACAGTTGGATTTCAATCAAAACTGGAATGGTAAACATCAGGTGAATGCATTGGCAGGCGGAGAGATCAGAGAAAAGATAGCAACCAATAATGGCAGCAGAAGCTATGGCTATAACGAAAATACACTCTCTATCGGGCAAGTTGATTACGTTAACCGATTTATACGATATGGGAATAGAGGATCTGCTCAGGTTCCAGCAGGCTCTGTAGGTTATGGGAAGTTGACAGATCATTTCGTATCGCTGTTTGCCAATGCCTCTTATACCTATGACAGCCGTTATACTCTATCTGCCAGTGCAAGAAGGGACGCAGCCAACTTAGTAGGGGTAGACATTAATGATAAATGGAAGCCGTTTTGGTCAGCGGGGGCTGCCTGGAACATATCTAATGAAGACTTCTTTAAATCAAATATTATCTCTCATTTAAGATTCAGGGCTAATTACGGATATGAAGGGAATGTCAATAACCTGCTCTCCCCCTATACGATCATATCATACGAGTCTGCAATCAATAGCCCTGTCAATCTACCATTTGCGAACATCACTACTCCAGCCAATCCCGGCCTAAGCTGGGAAACCATTAAGCAGATGAATGTAGGAGTAGACTTCAGACTGGCCGGGAACAGGATTGGAGGGAGTATTGATTACTACAGGAAGAATTCTAACAACCTGATATTAAGTGCACCCATTGATCCTACAACCGGTGTCGGGAGTGTTGAAAAAAATAGTGCCAGCATGACAGGCACCGGAATAGATATCATGATCAATTCTTTGAATATAAATTCACTGAATTTTAAATGGAACACCGAATTAACCCTCAGTCATGTCACCAATAAAGTAACTGATTACTTATTGGATGATACCTATTTCCCGATAGGGTCAATTGTGTCACAAAGTGGCAATACAATAAGACCTATTAAGGATATCTCACCTTATGCATTATTCAGTTACCCTTTTGGAGGGCTTGACCATAATAGCGGTGATCCACTCGGTTATTTAGGAAAAGAGCTTAGTACAGACTACTTCGCCTTATCTGAACAGAACTTCGACACCTCCAATATCATCTACAATGGCTCCGCCATACCGACAACTTTCGGAAACTTGAATAATAATTTCACCTATAAATCCTTCACACTTACTGTCAATATTAGATACAGCTTCGGTTACTATTTTAGAAAAAACACCTTGATGTATTATAGTCTTTTTAATTCAGGAGTCACGCATCCTGATTATTCAAAAAGATGGAAAGAGCCTGGAGATGAACAAAAGACGAGTATTCCTTCAATGATTTATCCGATTTCAGAACCACGGCGGGATCAATTTTACGCATATTCATCGGCTAATGTGCTGAAAGGCGATAATATCCGGTTAGGCTATATAAGAGTGAGTTACGATATCAATAAATCGACACTAGGCAAGTTACCTGTCAAGGCTATCCAGGTATATGCGAATGTAGAAAACCTTGGAATACTCTGGCGTGCCAACAAAGCGGGTCTTGATCCAGACTATGATTCAGGCAATACGCCTTTTCCGCCTCCCAAACGAGTGGCATTGGGTGTAAAATTTGATTTTTAAAATACTAATACGCTTATATGTCCAAGCATACTATTAGCCTATTCGTTCTTTTCATCTGTATCCTGTCTGGTTCCTGTAAAAAGTATTTAGATACTAAATCAGATCAGTCATTATCCACCCCCAGCACTCTAGATGATTTACAACTAATATTGGACAACCCCGACCTCAACAAGGGAGCAAATTTAACTAATACAGGATCGGATGAATATTATGTGCTTGAATCAGACTGGCTGAACCTGGACGAAACCAGACACAAAGGATATGTTTGGGATGGCGCACTTAACAACTTAACTGATTGGAATGTACAATATAAAACGGTCTTTGCAGCCAATACAGCTTTATTCAACCTTGACCTGGTGAATACGAAAGGGGAGGAAACAAAGCAAAATAATATTAAGGGGACAGCTCTCTTTTATAGGGCCTATAGCTTTTACAACATCGCTCAATTGTATGCTAGGCAGTATGATGTAAGTACTGCTACCAAGGACCTGGGTATCCCCTTACGATTGACAGCAGACTTCAATGTACCCAGTAACCGCGCCACAGTACAACAATCTTATGATCAGATCATCCAGGACTTACAAACCGCCTTAACCTTATTACCACCAACAACAAACATTAAGACAAGACCTGATAAAAGAGCATGCCATGCACTCCTTTCCCGGGTGTACTTACAAATGAATATTTATGACAAAGCCAAAGCCAGTGCGGAAGCTTGTTTACAGCTATCTAATACGCTACTTGATTACAACGCATTAGATGAAACTGCCACCTACCCATTACCTGTTTTTTCCAACAACCCGGAGATATTATTCTATTCGATAACCGACGTGCCGTTGAACGCTGATGATACAAGAGCCAAAATAGATTCTACGCTCTATAATTCCTATGCTGTGGGAGACCTAAGAAAAGTCATGCTTTTTCGAGACAATGGAGACAATACACAAGCTTTCAAAGGAAATTATAGCGGAGGCTATGAGTTATTTAACGGACTCGCCATAGATGAGATATTCCTGATCAGGGCTGAATGCGCTGCCCGGCAAGGAAATACTGCCGGTGCCATGAAGGACCTAAATGCGTTACTTGAAAAAAGATGGTTACAAGGCAGCTTTACTCCTTTAACGGCATCCACCAGTGAAGAGGCTTTAATGCTAATTCTCCGGGAACGAAAAAAAGAACTTGTTTACAGGGGAACCCGGTGGTCAGACCTAAGGCGTTTAAATAAGGAGCCGCAGTTTTCAGTTACGCTAAAAAGAAATTTGAATGGTACAATATATCAATTGCCACCGGCCGATCTACGATATATATTGTTACTTCCTATAGAAGTACTTCGCCTTGCCAATCTTGAGCAAAATCAACGGTAACTATTAAAAATGACAATATGAAAATAATCGCTTCAACTTTATTACTTATCGCACTGACAGTAGCAAGCTATGCGCAAAATAGCGGCAGATCTATCGCCAATAATAAACCCGTTTTTGTTAAGCACTGGATGAAGACCCTGTTAATGTTCAATAAAGAATTTTGGAATGACAATAAAGTACAGGAAATTGTTAGCCAGATTGGTGAGGAAGAATTTAAGAAAGTTCAGAAGTTTTCTGGATCAGATAACATCCCAAGCCAATTTAGTTTTCCCTATGTAATGGTTGAACTAAAAGGGGACTCTCTTTTGTATCAAAAACGTAATAGCCAATTGAAGGTTTATAAAATTGCGAGTTATAAACATTATTGGAATAATCAATTTTGGGGGAATTATGCTATTCTTCGGGTTCCTTATACTGAAAATAAAAACTGGGATAGTACATTAAAATGGGATACTGTATATTTTGTGATCCCGGAACAATACATTGAGGAGCTTTAATTAAACAATTATAATCCAGGAGAGAGACCTCCCCTGGATTATAAATATGATCACTTACTTATTAATTCTTGATATCCAGTTGACCACTGATATCTGCAGATTCGTCGCTAAGTAAATTCAGGTTATCGTTTACAACATCATAGATTTCAAACTGAGTAAGAAACTCAGACTGATCGATAACACCATCATTTTTATCAATCACACGAAGCCAGTTGATTTTGCCACTACCAGCTACAGCAGCAGGCTGTGTAGTAACTTCAGAATAACTGGTCAACTGAGTTTGAGTACCTACCTGATCATAAACATAATAAAAGGTAGTATCTACTTTTGTTGTAAAAGAGCTAACCAAAACAGTTGCTACAACTGCCAGTACACTTAAAACATTACGTTTCATAAATTAAAGTTTAAAATTAATGGTGCCTACTCTTTGACAAGGTTTTCGGCATCCCCTTAACCGTTTTGAAAGCGACACGGATAACCGCTTCCCGTATAGGTTTGGCCTACCACTACAGGTTTGCTGTACAACAAATAATTTCGCATTTGATTTACGCTCAATTCATTTCATACCTGAAAACACTTTGCGGCATTGCGTAGATAAAACTGAATTTTAAAACCGCTTCTCCAATATAGTAGACCCTAACTGTTTTTCAGGGTCATCATCCAATGTATTTGAAGCATCATTCACAACATCCAGGGCTTCAAAGACTGTTTCAAAATCTGTTGGACTAACAACATCATCATCTACACAAATTTTTATCCAACACAGCCGGTTGGCCCCCAGGCATGCAGTTGGTTGCACTACTGTCACCGAGTAATTACTCATGTCATTCTGCGGCCCAGTTCCATCATAAATAAAATAATAACAAGTCAATTTCACCGGGGCAGCAGGTATCATACTACCCAGCACCACCGCCAGGATAGGGGTTATGAACTTTTTCATAAACAGTATGTTTTGTAAACGTTAGCTATTCTACGTGTAGACCGTATTGTCCGGAATTTGTTGCTTAACCTTCTGCTTTCGAAGTTTTAGCCCAAATCCCAGTAGTGATAAAATTGTAATTGTTATAAGCAGTGTCAGCTTTAAGTTTGTTGAGAGCACATTGATCAATCCTCCATAATCATGCGGATAGCCTGGAGTAAGTTTAGTAGTAATAATCAACGTGATGGCGAATGTTGCAGACAATATAAATCCCAAAGCCCTGGTCTTAGGAAGAAATATCGCTATCACTATCAGTAATTCAACGACCACGAAACTCCAGGCAAAAAAACTGGTGTGTAGTGTATAAAATGCCAGCATGTTTTTGAGGCTCTGTAATTGCACATAAATACTGATAAGGCTGTGCACGTAGAATACCAATAATAAGGCCGCAATCACTTCTACAAACGTATTTTTTTTCATAGACAAGGTATAATGGTCAAGGTTTTTGACACTTAAACAATATCATTACTATCAGTCAATACATGGTTGCTGTTAGTGCATCGATCCTATTTTTTCGTTGGCTGAGGGGTACGGATGCGAAGCGCAAACCTGGTTACTGGTTTACAATATGTTGCCATGCCTTGGGCATGACGGGCAAAAGTTGATGCGTTTCCCAACACCGGGATAGGGGTTGGCTGTAATTCCCTACAAATATAACTGTACTTTGAAGTCGCTTGTTTTAGAAATCGGGAGTATTATTTCTATATTTGACCATTATCTCATCTTACTACCGATTGCATTATGGCCTACTCGTGACCGGTACCGTTACACAAATATATGTGTCATCCGGGAGGTTGTTTTAGTTATTGGAATCCTTTTTTTCATAAATGCCCAATAAGTCAAAATAGATATTGGGAGGCTTTGAAGGCCCTCTTTTTCCGTGGTGTGCCCCTTTGCTTCGACAGCAGATTTCTCACTCCGCTGCGCTTCGTTCGAAATGAGCATTGAAAATCCGATATCACGAACTTGTAGTGAACCATCTTATTAAGAATTATCAATGTCACACGCTTGTAGCAGATAAAATTGCAGCAGAAACTATGACGAAGTTGCTAAAGTGGGGACCATTTCTCAAGACGGAGGAAGAGGTGCAAGGATTTATCAATATTTATAGTCACCTAAAATACGAAGCCTTTGTGTACGCGAAGGTTTATGTGTCGGATTTCAAAGTCATCCAATTTCCCGCTGCAGGATTAGCTACCAGGATTCCTTAGGCATGATCCTTCCGGAATAAGTGCAGAAGATGAATAGCAGTTAGTTTGGGTCACCTATAATGGTGTGCTTTCCAGATCAGAAAAAATGGGCGCCGGCAATCATACAAACTGTCCTATTACAGAACCACCCTGGCAAGCCGGTAAGCGGCCTACCAACAACAGGTTTGTATGTTCTGTGTGCAGGGATAATGTTGATAAAAGGGTCCTCAATTGCAAAAAGGATTTTCACTCATTAACCCCTAACGCGGCCGGCTGCCCTGATGAAAACAGCTACTTCTCGTGTGGCCATGATACGATCGACTAAGACTAATTTTCAATAACCGGAATAGCATCCGGATTAACCAGTTGCCGGTAACGGCAATAATAAAATACAGAGCCCAACCTCAACATTCGAAACTTTATTACGTGCATGAACTCCTTGTTTAGAAAGCCCGGGTACACCTATGCATACGCCTCCCTTGATCTGATAACCCGAACCTGCATTTGCCGGCTCAGGGTGAGCCGCGCTTCAAGGGCTACCCACCTGAGTGCCCTTGGTCTTATTTCCTTCACAAATATACCATCGTATAGAGGGGGATGTTTTAGTTAGCGGGATTCTTTTTTCCATAAATGACCAATAAGTCAAAATACTTTTACCGGCTGCGGAAATACTTAGGTGGATGACCATAATACTTCTTAAATGCGGTGGAAAAATTGGCAAAGCTCTGGTAACCAGTTAAGGTAGCAATGTGCTCTATAGCGGTATCTGTTTCCAACAACAGCATACTGGCCTGTTTCATACGTATGTCCAATACAAAATTGTACAGTTTGACACCAAATAAGGTAAAAAAACGCCTCTTTAAAGTACGCAGTGTAACGTCGTGATTCTTGGCGATCTGCTCCAACTTCAGGGGCTTGTCGATATTGGTAAGCAGGAAGTTCTTTATTTCATACAAAGTCTCTACCTCTTTGGTAGTGAACCGGATGATCTTGCGGAGGGGGTGGGTGGCGGTTTGATGTAATACCATGATCAACAATTCCCTGACCAAGGCATCGTAATGCATTTTACGCAGCTCGCCTGTATAAGGGGAATTGAGGAGATCATACAGGCAACGCATCATATCGCCGGTGGCTACCTGGTTTATCTTACAAAAACGGGCGGGCACCTGGCGCTCTGTCTTACGTAACCAATCGGCCAGATGGGCAAAATGAGGAGTAAAGGCAGCCAGGTAATCGGGTGAAAAATGGATCTCGAGGTTGGAATAGGCCTTGTCCTTAAAACTTATTTTCTCCTGGACCACCGGGGTGTATAAAAGGTTGTAACCGCGCTCATACATAGGTATATTGCCCACTTTGGGATCGTAGTAATTGAAACTGTTATTCAGGATAAACTGGAGCTTATACACGGGCTCATTGCGGATAATAGTAAGGCGGTCGCCCCTTTTGATGAGGTAATTGTTGTACCATACTGAATATTGATTACCAGGGGTTTCTTGAAGCAATAAATCGCCAAAGGCGCCTGAGGCAGTGATACTGCGGGATTCAGGGATCTTATATTCCCATAACCAGGTAGGTTCCGAATCGGACAATACTATATTACCCTCACTTTCAGAAAGGATATGGAGGATCATAAAGACAGGTTTAATGGCTCAATTTGCGGATACAATTTCGGTTATACATCCAATTATTGAACCAATAGGTGGGTTTTTATTTTAGTGCCCAGGTATTGGTTAGTATTCCTAACAATTTTATTAAGCGCTAAGTGTTTACCTGTATTTATAGCTACAGATTACAAAGTATTTTACTGAAATAGAAAGATGCATTGCTTATTCGTTCAGAAAAAAGAATCAAATTCCTATTTGGATTGCCAGCCAATGGAAAGACACTTACTATTACTTTGGCGGCAACGGTGATGAGCGACCAACTATTTACTCCCTTTTATTGAGATCATCTGACACTGACACCGTACGCCCTTTCTTATTCACTTTTTGGTAAAGGCCCTGGTATACATTCTTAAAACTAATAGAAATGTCGACCAGTTTTATTCTTGCATCCGCTGCATTGGAGGAAACAGCAGACACGCCTGGTGATGCTGATGATACCGCTAATGTTAATATTGTACGCAAAATGCTGTGCAAACCTGTTTCGTATGATACAGGACAACATATTATTTATAACAGGCATTTTCTTAAGGACCAGGTGATCATTTCAATGCGATTGCTGAGTTTGTCGACGGACCTGCCGGTGATCTATAATTGGCTGCCATGGGAATATACACGCCACCTGAAAAAAGAGGCGCATGTAGAGCAGCTGCATGAAATATACAGCCGGATAGCGGGATCGGGCACAGCGCAATCCTTTATGGTGCTGATGAACAATACGAACCTGGCGCAGGCAGATATCTACCAGGCTACGGCTGATGACATCAGCCTACAGTATAACGTAAAGGCCGGTGATTACAAATTGCAGCTGTTGATAAAACCGGAAAGATTGCTGATCGGGAATTATTCGCTTTGCGCTATTCAGGCTACGCTGGGATTTCTCTTTTCATTCCAGGAGGTAAAACGGGTGGTGATGCAGCTGGATGAAAATGAATTCCTGAACAGTAAGATGGAAAAAGCAGGATTCATTTTCCATAAGAAAACCTCCACGCGACAAAAAACAGCAAGGCTGTATACCTGTACGAGAGAAAGCTTACGAGATCAGGGTGAGCCGCCCTCAGAGGTCGACGCACCCCTTCGATAAGCTGCTCACACTCTCTTCACTCAACGATATTGGCGTAAAACGCTGTCTATTACCATCCGGCTATACATTTGGCAGCCTGGTCAGTTACCTGTTTTTGGGCCTTTGCAATGGCGCTGGTTATTTTTTTACCGGCTCCTTTGACTGCGATGTCTGTTGTTTTACCAAGGGCGGCCAGGTACCAATCGCGCCATACTTCCAGGATATGTTTTTCGGCGGCGGCATCACCGCCTTTTTGAATAACCTCTTTGCTCAACACGCATTCTGTTTGCAACCGCTGGAGGGCATTGGCGGTAATATCCTTGATAAGTGCTACAGTTGTTTTTTGATCGGCCTGGGTAAGGAGGTAGGCGGTAACCAGGGCGCTCAGGCCCACATGTTTCATCTCTTCGGCAGAAACCATGTCGAGGCGGTCGCCATCGGTATGGTAAAATACATCGGTGAAATGCCACATCAGCAATCCGGGAATCTTCGCATTTAAAAAAGGGGTATGGTCGCTCCCACCCTCAAATGGATTGGTATTGACCACCCAACCAGTGGCTTTTGATTCCTGCAGACAGCGATTGAGGAGGAGGTCATTAAAATAATGGGGAAACATATCGGACTCTTTCAGGGCAGAGCCACCCCATTCACTGTGTTTATCATTTCCCCGTGTCCAGATGGCGGAGGGATCGGGCATTTTTTCAATCAGGAAACTGCCGCCTGTTTTCTTAACATCTTCGCCTACCATGTCGAGGCTCAGGCCCCACTTTATACCTTGTGCCCGGATAGAATCGTCCTTGATATAACGGTTGGTAGAGATGATCTCATCGCCCCATAAAAAAGTGATGGTACGTTCGGGAGCTATTTTGCCGGCCTTCACCAGCAGGGCAGTGACCCTTGCCATTTCGGCCAGGGTGCCTACGCCGGTAGCATTGTCATTGGCCCCTGGCTCCTGTACGTGGGCACTGAACACAAACCGCTCAGCAGGCTTTACAGTTCCGCGCACATTAGCCACAATAGTGAGCTCTTCGGAAGGATAAATCTTTGCCTGGGTTACTACGCGAACCTGGACAGGGCCTTTAGCCAGGGCAGCTTTTAGTTTTTCCCGGGCTGCGTAAGATAAAAGAATGCCCCATTTACGCAAAGTTGAATCTGCTTCATACCGGATGCCCTGGAACTGTATGGAGTTAACGTGCTTTTGCGGCTGTGTGTAGCCGGGTAATGCATAAGACAATGCGCCCAAGGCGCCTTTCTTTACGGCTTTAGCATAAGCACTGCCAATGCCTCCATCGGCCATGATGATCTTGCCGGTGAGGTCTTTTGCTTCCAGGTCCTTATCGTTGGCTTTGCCAATGTCGATCAACTCAGCTGTGACTCCTGCGGCGGGGGTGGAACCGGAATACATAGCCAGCATATTTCGATTGGTAGTAAAGTTCAGCAGGGGTTTGTCGTCGCCAACAATATACAATTGTGCATTGACAGGCTCCCAGGTGGGACGTTGCATGGGGCGCTTTTCAATACGGTAAGTAAGGGCAGCATCGGCCTCTCCGCTGGTTTCCTTTACAAAACCGGCCTGCTGCAATATCTTCTCTACATAAAAGATGCTTTCATTAAACCCGGCATTGCCGGCAATGCGCCATCGCTGCTCCACAAATGCCACTGTCTTGTAGGCATTGTCAGCAACGAACCGGGATCTCAATAAATTGAAGTATTTCTTTTCCCGGGAAGATGGCTGTTGGGCGATCGATCCGGAACACAGCAGGATTAAGACCAGCAGCTGTAAGGCTGTGGCAGGTTTATTGGTTATACGCATTTGATTTTTAGCCCTTCAAAGGTGGGCTAACCGCTACAATATACGAAATGTTTGAGCGCCGATGGCACGGGTAATGTTAAGCCTCTTGTCCAATCCAAACGGCGCCTCCGATACTATTGCGCAGGGAGCCGGTAACGGATGCCAGTACGTTGTTCTCTTCGCGCCAGCGCAATACACCTATCAGGCCCATGATGATGGCTTCCTTAAAGTCGGCCAGCTGTTTATCCGGTACAACTACAGATATGTTGATGTCGCTGAGCAAGGCTGTCAACCGCTGCACCAGGAAAGTATTGTGCGATCCGCCACCGGTGATGAGGAGTCGGGAGTGGGGAGTGGAGAGCCCGGGGTCGGGTGTTGGGAGTAGAGAGTTGGGAGCGGCTACTGGCTCCAACGCTTTCTTCACCTGGATAGCAATATGTTCTACATAGGTGCGCAGGCTGTCCTGTATCCAGGTATCTTTTGTACTGAACCGGGAACCGGTAACGAGGGGAAATACCACATCGGTACCAAAGTCATTGGCCAGGGACTTGGGCGCGGGGAGCTGGTAGTACTCCAGGGAATTGAGGGTTTTTAATAATTCGGGCTGCAGGGCGCCGCCGGCAGCCATCTGTCCGCCTTCATCATACGGTTTACCTGCTTTATTGGCCAGCATATTGAGCACCCGGTTGGCCGGGCATACATCGAATGCGATATAATTATTGGTGAGGTTGCACGATACGTTGGCAATACCGCCAATATTGAGAAACAGGGGGTAATCTTTGAGGAGGAGCTTCTCGCCAATAGGCACAATGGGGGCACCATGACCGCCAAGGGCCAGGTCCATTGCGCGGAGGTCGCTCACCACATTGATGCCGGTAACGGCAGCTATGGCAGCGCCATCGCCCAACTGGGCAGTCATTTTTTGTGCCGGCACATGGAAGGTGGTATGCCCATGGGATGCGATGAGCTGTACCTGGTAATCCAGCCCATATTCTTCAATAAAGGCATTTACCAGCTGGCCGGTATAATGGCCATAGGCGGTATGCAACAACTGGTAGTCCAGTGCATTAAGGGAAGTGGCTTTTTTTAACCGCTCTATCCATTCGGGACTATAAGCATAACATTCAGTAGCTTTTATTTCGTAGGTCCAGGCTCCGGCCTGCTCATGAAATTCAACAAATGCAATATCCAGCCCATCCAGGGAACTGCCGCTCATGAGTCCGATGACACGATATACCATAATTTTTATATTTCAGATTTCAGATGGTAGGTTATAGTTTTGTTGGCAAACTTAAAGCATGGTGATCAATTTAAGTGACCAATGTTCGCTGGTGTCTCAATGGGTGAGCGAGCTGCGCGATGTACAGATACAGACGGACCGGATGCGTTTCCGCCGAAACCTGGAGCGAATTGGGGAGATAGCGGCCTATGAGATCAGTAAAGTGCTTGACTATGAAGAGAAAGAGGTGCAAACGCCGCTGGGCATTTCGGTATGTGATGTATTAAAGGAACAGCCGGTACTGGCTACGATCCTGCGGGCGGGGTTGCCGCTGCACCAGGGGCTGTTGAATTATTTTGATAAAGCGGACAATGCCTTTATTTCTGCCTACCGGAAACACCAGCGGGACGGGTCATTTGAAATTAGTTTAGAATATGTTTCGTGCCCGGAACTTGAAAACCGGGTAGTGATCATTTCTGATCCTATGCTGGCAACGGGCTCCTCGCTGGTGAAAACGATCCAATACTTACGGGAAGAAGGGCACCCGCGGGAAATCCATATTGTAGTAGCCATCGCCTGTACGGTAGGCATTGAATATGTACTGCGCAGTGAGCCCAATGTAAAACTATGGTGCGGCGCCATCGATGAAGAACTCACGGCCAAGGGGTATATCGTTCCCGGGCTGGGAGATGCAGGGGACCTGGCCTTTGGGGTAAAAGTCCAAATGTAAAAATTACATGGACATTCGCTCTTTTTGTTGTACTTTGGACGTACTTAGTTAGTACCAACCATGCGGATGAGGAATTTATTTATACTGATGGCTATTTGCCTGATGCTGAAAACTGCTACTGTTACAGCGCAGGATCCCAATTTTTCCCAATTTTTTGTTTCGCCGCTTTCTCTGAACCCTGCTCTCACGGGCAAATTCAATGGCAACTTCCGCGTAGCTGGCAACTATCGTGACCAATGGCCTGCTATCAGCAATGCCTTTATTACCTCCACTGCTTCTTTCGATGCGCCGATCATGCGGAACCGTTTATCGGAGCTGGATACCTGGGGCGTAGGGGTGATGGCGATGACGGATAGAACAGCCAATGGCATACTGACTACGAACTCTATTGGTATTACCACGGCTTATCATAAAGGCCTGGACGAAGATGGCCTGCACCAGATCGGCATCGGGTTTCAGGGTACTTATACGAACAAACGACTGGATGGCACGAAACTCAACTTTGAAAATGAGCTGGACTCACTGGGAGGCTGGACGAATCAAAGTGGTGAAATGATCGACAACCAGGTGATCAACGTTAATTATTTTGACTTTAGCCTGGGGGCCTTGTACAACGGCTCTACTGATGGCTACAACAACTTCTACCTGGGGGTATCTGCTTATCATGTTAACAAGCCACAGGAAAGTTTTACAGGTATTTATTATACGCTCAATCCGCGCATTACGGTACATGCAGGCGGCGCTATTCCCTTGGGTGACCGTAGCAAGACGATTTACCTCAGTTCCTTATTCAGCCGCCAGGCAGCTGCCAACAATATCGTATTGGGCGGCGCTGCGGGATTCAATGTGAACGGGGATGAAGAAAATCCCACTAACTTCTATGCAGGACTCTGGACGCGCTTCAATAATGTAAATGATGCGGTGATCCCTTATGTGGGTCTTGAATTTGGCGGCTTCCGTTTAGGCGCCTCTTATGATGTGAACATTTCCAGTCTTAAAACAGCCTCGCAAAGTCGCGGAGGTATTGAAATATCGCTCATCTACATCAATCGCCCTCCCGGCAATAAAGGCATTCCCTGTCCGAGGTTCTAGTAATGTGATAATATGAGGATCTGAAAATTTGAAAATGGTCTCCATTGTTGCCTGGCAGACAAACAGGCTAATCGCTACTTCTTTACAAGGCTTATTTTTTTCCCACTGACATAGGGATTGCCCTGAATGATAAAACGATAGGGTAAGGCTGCATCATCACCGGCATAATCCACACCAATACGAGGTGTGGCCAGGATATCACCTTTCTTTACCCGAAATTGATCATCGGCTATGAACAACTCATCACCCAGTAGGGAAAGGCCGGTGTGGCGGGTGAAAAAGCCCAATGCTTTGCCCACATTACCGGGACCTTTGGTGAGGGTGTTGTCCAATTTCTTTTTGCCGGTACGTTGCAACATGATCTCAATACCCTCTAACGGTTCAACTGCCCTTATAAGGATAGCATGGGGAATGCCCTGCTGGTTGGTCACTACATTGAACATCTGGTGAATGCCATAACACAGGTATACATAAGCGGTGCCACCCAGACCATACATGACCTCTGTACGGTTGGTGCGCCGCCCACCCCAGGCATGGGAAGCCCTGTCTACTTCTCCGGCATAGGCTTCGGTTTCTACAATACGCCCCGAGGTAAATTGGCCTTGAAAAGTGGTAACAATCACCTTTCCGAGGAGTTCCCGGGCTATTTTCAGCACATCGGCACGGTTATAAAAATGCTGCTCCAGTTTTTTCATTGATTATTCAATAGATATATTTGTTAAGTTTGACTGCACAAGCGTTCCTTATCCTGTGAGTCACAGCCCCGGGCACATCAAATTTATAAAACTTGCTGAAAGAAATAGTAATAGCGATTCAGTCCTATTCGAGAGCTCACAGGTTCATCTCCAAACACAATTTGTGGAAATGGATCATTATACCGGGCATCCTGTATACGCTCCTTTTTATAGTGGGTATGTATTTTTTCTGGACCTCATCGGGTGCCGCTGTTACCTATGTGACGCATAGTGTGGGTATTGACCGCTGGCTGCACCGGCAGGAAAGCGGTTTCCTGAGCTTCATTTTTATGATGGGTGAGATCATGGTGCGCCTCATCCTGGTCATGTTTTATTTCTCGCTTTTTAAATACCTGTTCCTGATCATTGGTTCTCCCTTGTTTGCCTACCTGAGCGAGAAAACAGAAGCCATTTTATCGGGCAAGGACTTCCCTTTTAGCTGGCCGCAATTAATGAAGGATATAGTCCGGGGCATTAAACTGGCGCTGCGTAATACGCTCTGGCAAACGGTATACTCGATCTTCTTACTGATCCTGTCCTTTTTTCCGGTAGTAGGCTGGGTGGTGCCGGTGATCGTTCTTTTTGTAGAATGTTATTATTATGGCTTCTCGATGCTCGATTATAGTTGTGAACGCCACAAATTATCCCCTATACAAAGCATTGAATTCATTGGCAAACACAAAGGGCTGGCCATAGGCAATGGTATGGTATTTTACCTGATGCACCTGGTGCCGATGGTAGGATGGGTGCTGGCGCCCGCCTATGCTGTAATAGCAGCTACAATTAGTTTATACTATCAGAATAAGGAAGTCTAAACTGGTTTCGGGTTTGGAGTTTTGTGTTTCGGGTTCTGCCGGTGCAGCAAACAGCCCAATACGGTAAGGACCTGATTTTACATTAATTTTGCGGCCACATGAATGCTACAACATCTCCTACAGTATACCTGATACCTTCATTTTTACATGAAACGGCCACAGAGACCATTCCGGCCTATGTGCTGTCAGCTGTAAAAGAATGCCAGGTATTTTTTGTAGAAAATGAACGAAGCGCCCGTCGTTACCTGAAGGTGCTTTGGAAAGAAATGGTGATCGATGATTATCAATGGGTCACTATCCATAAAGCGGAAGAAGCGGTTCGTTCGCAGTTCAGAAAGGTTCTGAAGGAAGGCAAAAATATTGGCATTATCAGTGAAGCCGGCTGTCCGGGTGTGGCCGATCCAGGCCAAATACTGGCTGGGGTAGCGCATGCCATGCAAGCCAGGGTAAAACCGCTCACAGGGCCCAGCGCCATCCTGCTGGCGCTCATGGGCAGCGGTATGAATGGCCAGCAGTTTCAATTTGTAGGCTATTTACCCATCGATACGGGACATCGCATCAAGACGATCCGGGATCTGGAAGCTGAATCTTCGCGCAAGCAGTGTACGCAATTGTTTATAGAAACGCCTTATCGCAATAACCAGCTACTGGAGGCTTTGCTCAAAGCCTGCCAGCCCACTACGCGCTTATGCATAGCGGCGGACCTTACGGCTGACACGGAGTTTATTCAAACCAAAACGATTGGTGATTGGAAGAAAAGTATACCTGACCTTCATAAACGGCCTACGGTGTTTTGCCTGCTGGGAGAAGGAAGAGCGTAGAATACAGAAGAATACAGCCTTCAATACGTTGGAACAAAAGGGCGGTTGACTTCGTCAACCGCCCTTTTTGTCTATTTGCTCTTGGGACTTAAGATGGTTTCTCCATTGGTGCCTCTAACCTCATATACACTGTCTACAATAAACTTCTGCATGCCGCGCCAGGGCAGGGCGCCAAAATAGCTTTTATAATGTAGTTCCACATCTTTGCCGGAATTCTCCAGCAAGGTTTTGGCTACGGATTCACTCAGTACGCTAAACTCAAATTCATTACTCTGCACGTTGACCTTAAAGCCGCTTTGAATAATTTTCCCTTCATAGGTTTTGAATATATATCCTTTCTTCTGAAAGGTATTGAGGATGCCAGCTTTGGTACCTTCAGCAAATACCCAATAAAAGCGGAAGTAAACAAAACCAACGAATATAAGCAGCAAACTCAGGATGATGTAATGCTTTGCTTTCATATTATAATCCGTATTTATCAACAAGATAGATCAATGCGGCCATATTGACAGCACCCAGTTCCAACTCCCTTTTGTTGACGGCTTCAAAAACATCACTCCGGGCATGGTGGATATCAAAATACCGCTGTGAGTCGGGCTGTAATCCCGCCAGTGGTGTTTGGAAGGTTCTGTTCAACGGACCGATATCAGCGCCACCGCCACCCATGTTCAGCTCATGTACACCATAGGGTGTAAAGAGGGGCGCCCACTGGCGTATTTTGGTCAATTGGTCGGCGGAGACGGTAAAACCAAATCCCCGGGGTGTGAATCCACCGGCATCGCTTTCGAGGGCGAAATAATGCTGCTCTCCTTTTGCTTTGGCCTCTTCCGCATATTTAGTACCACCCCGCAAGCCATTTTCCTCGTTGGCAAATAAGACGATGCGGATAGTACGTTTGGGTCTATACCCGATAGCCTTGAGGGCGCGCAATACCTCGATGGATTGCACACAGCCGGCGCCGTCATCATGGGCGCCTTCTGCAGGGTCCCAGGAATCAAGGTGCCCGCCTATGGTAATGATCTGTTCGGGAAATTCAGTGCCCTTCCATTCGCCGATCACATTGTGGCCCACGGTATCGGGCAGCATTTTGGCCATGGTTTTTATAAACACACTGGTATTTTTATTGGCGCCGATGAGGGAGGCCAGTCTATCGGCATCTATCAAGCCCAGTGCGGCAGCAGGGATCTTCGGAAAAGAATCATTGTAATTGGTACCGCCGGTATGGGGGTTGTTGTCGGCGGCATTGCTCATGGAACGGACCAATACGGCCACTGCGCCATATTTTGCCGCCCGGCTGGGACCCTGGCCGCGGTATTTACCGGCATCGCCATAGGCCAGGAAAGTCTTTACCAGTTTATTGTTGAACTTATAATTGTAAAAAACGATCTTACCGCTGATCTCCTCTTTGCGCTGTTCCAGTTCATCAAAGTTGTTGATGAGGATCACAGGAGCTTTCACGCCTTTGGCGCCTGTACCTACAGAGCCACCCAGGGCAAGGATGTCCAGGGGCATGTTCTTAGCCGGGGCACTCGCATAAGCCTGGTCTTTTCCTCCGCGTACCCAATGGGGTACCATACACTCCTGCAACCACACTTTATCGGCACCCGATTGCTCCAGGGTCTTCTTTCCCCAGGCTTCGGCTTTGTACATACCGGGAGAACCTGCCAGGCGGGCGCCTACCTGCTTGGTGAGCACACGCAGGCTTTCATATGCTTTTCCATTTTCCAGTATCTCATCGGCTATGGCGCGTATCCGGAGGGAGTCCTCCTGTTGGGCCAGGACTGGTAAAGCGGCTGCCAATAAGCAGCAAGTGAACATTCTACGGATCATAGGTGTTAATTTGGGCTAAAGTTAATTCCAAACTAATTCATTTACCTTCACAGCCTCAAATAATTAAAGCAGCGTATGCGTATTGGTATTGTTTGTTATCCAACGTTCGGTGGTAGTGGTGTACTGGCAACAGAACTGGGGAAAGCCCTGGCAGATAAAGGCCACCAGGTACACTTTATTACGTACCAGCAACCGGTGAGATTGAGTGAGTTCAATGCTAATATATTCTACCACGAAGTGAGGGTACCGCACTATCCGTTATTTGATTATCCCCCCTATGAAACAGCGCTGGCAAGCACCATGGTCGATGTGATCGTGAACAGCAATATTGACCTGCTGCATGTGCATTATGCCGTTCCCCATGCTTCTGCGGCTTATATGGCCAAGATGATCCTGGAGAAGCAGGGAAAGAAGATACCGGTGGTCACCACGCTGCACGGTACAGATATTACGCTGGTGGGTAAAGACAAGACCTTTGCGCCGGTAGTTACTTTTTCCATCAATGAAAGTGATGCGATCACTGCAGTATCCAATAACCTGCGCGATGAAACGTATAAGAACTTCAAGATCGGTAAGGAAATAGAGGTGATCCAGAACTTTGTGGATGTAAAACGGTTCAATAAAAAACCGATCGATGCATTCCGTCGGGTGATTGCTCCCAATGGAGAGAAGATCTTACTGCATGCCTCTAACTTCCGGAAGTTAAAGCGTGTGCAGGATGTGGTATTGATATTTGCTGAAACGGTAAAGAAAGTGCCCAGCAAATTATTGTTTGTAGGGGATGGCCCGGAACGTCCGGCTGCGGAGAGCCTATGCCGTGAACTGGGCATCTGCGATGAAACGCGGTTTGTAGGAAAACAAGAACAGATGGAAGATATATTGGCGATTGCCGATCTGTTCCTGCTTACTTCCGACTATGAAAGCTTTGGCCTGGCAGCGCTGGAAGCCATGGCAGCGGGTGTGCCGGTCATTTCTACGAATGCGGGTGGTTTGCCGGAGATCAATGTACATGGACAAACGGGCTACCTGGCTAATGTGGGAGACGTAAACACCATGGGCAGGTATGCGATAGAACTCTTATCAGACGCTGAGAAATTACAGCAGTTTAAACTCAATGCGGCAGCCCATGCCCGCCTGTTCGATATTGACAGGATCGTACCTCAGTATGAGGCCTTATACAATCGGTTTCTGTAGATCGCTGAACGTTCCTTACAAAGAAAAACCCCGCTGCGGGCGGGGTTAAATATCATCGTCTCCTGATCCAGGGCTCGGGATCGAGGTTGCGGGTATCCTGCATTAACACAAATTCGATCTCCCCATTTCCTTCGCTATTGGAAGCTGCTTTACCCAGCACCTGGCCGGCTTTTACCTGTTGGTTCCTGCCCACTGTCACGGAATTGAGGTTGCTATAAGTAGTAAAGTATTTACCGTGTCGCACAAATACAGCACTGCTGCCATCTACTTCGAATACGGAAATAACTTCTCCGTCAAATACAGCTTTTACTGCCGCCCCCTCTTCTGTTTCGAGGGTAAGGCCCGGATTATTGCCGGTAATTTTCAACTCAGCAATCCGGTAAGGACCAAAATGGATCTTGATCTGGCCTTTGTCTACTGGCCAGGGCAGTTTACCACGGTTCTTTTCAAAATTATCGGAGATCAACTCACCTTCCGGTGTAGCATCAAACACGCTTTTTGATTTGACGGGCGCTGGTTTGGCAGGCGTATTGTTAGCTGCGGTAGTATTGGGGTTGGGACTGGTAGTAGCGGGGTTGGCAGCTGCTTTCTTAGCAGCAGCTGCTGCTGCGGCAGCCTCTTCTTTTTCCCGGCGTTTTGCTTCAGCCCGTGCTTTATCGGCCTCCCGGCGGATAGCTGCCATGATACCGTCGCGCAGTTTTTTATCTGCCCGTTGCTTATCGGTAAGCTCTTTGGTCAATTCCCGCTCGCGGGTCTTCAGCTTATTTACGATCTCATCTTTTTCTTTACGTTCTTCCACCAGCACTACTTTTTCCTTTTGCTGTTCTACCAGGGCATCGCTTTTGCGCTTTTGGGTAGTTTCCAGCCCGGTGATCTTTCCCTGCAGCAACAACTGGGTGTTTTTAATAGAAGTAGCCTGCTGTTCGCGATACTGGCGGTAGGACTTCAGGTACTCGATCCGCTTCAATGCATCGTTGAAACTGGCGGCAGAGAATATGAAGTTCAGGAAGTCATAGTTGCTGCGGTTCTTATAGGCATATACCACGCTTTTTTCGTACTGGGTCTTCAAGGTATCGAGTTCCTGCTTCAGGCGGGTGATCTCGTTGCGCGACTGGCTGATATTGTTCTGGATCACATTGATCTGATCATTGATGTTGTTGATGGCCTGCTCGCGAAGGCGCAACTTTTTTGTAATGAGGGATAACTGACCCAGACCGGCTTTTTTATTTTTCTTCGTATCGTTCAAAGACTGCTTCAATTCATCTATTTCACGTTGAATATCAGCCTGTTTCTTTTTCAGGTCATCACTGGTTTGTGCCAGCAGGGAGCCGGAAAAAGCGAGGATCAGGAAACAGGAAAATAGTGTTTTGAGCATGTCGGAACTTTTTACACGTTAAAAAAGCGGTTATACCAGGCTACAATCTATACAGCAACGCCCGGGGATGCCTAAAGATTGTATATCTATAACGTTTATTGACGTTTATAATTTTTCGGAATAGGGAACGGAAAGCTTAATTGTTCGTTAATAAAATCAAACTGCTTGAATTGGAGCTCTACCTCGAGCTTCGATTTTTCAGATACCACGATCTTGCGGTATTTGGCAAAATTGATCCCATTCTTAGCCTCATAATCGCCATAAGTGATATCACAGGTACGGGCCCTTATCACATCCACATCGTCCAGCTTGCTGTGCTGGGGGGCATAATCGTTCCTGAATACAGTAAGAAAATGCTTGAAAAGAGCACCTACGCTCATCAGGGAAATGGTCTTTTCTTCGTTTTTATAAGATACAATATTGCTATCCAGGTATATGGGATTGCCCATAAACAGGTCCTGCATTTCCTTAAAAGAGAAGGGGATCTTGGTGACCTCCTGGAGGTATTCGATAGACCGCAGTTGAACGAGCTTGTCCATTTTGTACAGCACTTTCACACTATCCTTTGTCACCATGGCCCTTAGCGCTTCTCCAATAATGGTGTTGACAATGATCCAGATAGCGCTATCCTTCTGCAGCCTCACATTGGCGGTAAAATCGAGTTTCTTGCCGTCAGCTCCTTTATAATCTACTTTCACTTTGGCCGTCATGGAGCGGAAATTGCTGATGCGGTTGTTTTGAACAGCCTGGAAAACCTGCTGTATGTATTTGGTAGAATCGACCTTTCTGTCTACTTCCGGCACCACTACTACTACGGTAGTATCCTTTTTGGTAATTGCGGTCTGGATCTTCCTGGTAGACCGGCAACTACTCGCCTGGATGGCTACAATCAGCACGGCCAACAGCCCTAACCATTTGATATATGTCATATTATATATAGTTCAGAAAACAGGTTATCAGGACTTACCGGTGTGACCAAAACCGCCGGCATTACGCTCTGTCACGCCGATCTCAGTTACGGGCACCCAGGCTACCTGGCCCACGCTGTGCACCACCATTTGGGCAATGCGGTCGCCATGCTGAATGGTTTGTGGCTCGTGCGACAGGTTGATCAGGATAACCTTGACCTCACCCCGGTAATCAGCATCAATGGTGCCAGGCGAATTTAAGCAGGTAAGGCCTTGTTTGATGGCAAGCCCGCTGCGTGGTCTCACCTGCGCTTCATAACCATCGGGCAGTTCGATGAACAGACCGGTGGGAATTAAAGAACGCTCAAGGGATTGAAGTACTATGGGCGCTTCCAGGTTGGCCCGCAGGTCCATACCAGCCGACCCGGCTGTACTGTATTCGGGTAAAGGATTGGACGATTGATTGATAATCTTTACTTGAATTTTTGGCATGGCGCAAAGGTAAAGGATTTAGGATTTTTGCAGCAGTACATTGGCATAGGCCACCAATCCCTCTTCCCGCCCCACAAATCCCATCTGTTCGGTGGTGGTGGCTTTTACAGAAACATCCTCTTCTGTAATTTCAAGGATGGCTGCTATCACCTTGCGCATTTCCCCCGAATACTTCTTGATCTTGGGTGCTTCCAGGCATATGGAAGAATCCACATTTACTACTTTGTAATTTTTTGCTTTGATCAGGGTATAGGTATGTTGGAGCAGGATCTTGCTGTCAATATCCTTATAGGCCAGATCGGTATTGGGAAAATGAATACCAATATCTCCCAATGCCAATGCACCCAGCAGTGCATCACAGATAGCATGCAGCAATACATCAGCATCACTATGCCCCAGGGCGCCCTTGTGATGGGGAATGTTTACACCACCTATCCATAATTGCCTGCCCTCAACCAACTGATGAAAATCTATGCCAAAACCTATACGGAACATGAATTTGAGGATTAGTTAATTTGAAAAATTGATAATGCCCGAAGGTTATGGTTCAACATTCTGTGCCAAACCGCTGCCCCGGCCTTTCCATTGTCGCAATAAAAAAGCGCTCCGGAGTCCGGAGCGCTTCAAATATATTCAATAAATAGCAGCTGCGCTTAATTGCCTGTGGTACTGCCACTATTATCCAGGTCAAATACCAATCCAAAACGAAGGGTATTAGACAATGGATTTCTATTTACACCAGAACCTGAAGGTACCAGGTAAGAGAAGTTAAGACCAAATACGTTGTATTTAAGGCCCAGGCCCACTGTGAAATATTTGCGGTTACCCTTATCCTTATCTTCATAAAAATAACCTGCCCGTACAAAGAACTGGTCATTGTAGCTATATTCAGCTCCCAAGGATACCTGGAACTCTTTCAGCTCTTCACTGAAACCACCGGGTGCATCGCCAAAAGAACTGAACCAGCTGCCAACGGCGCCCTTATCTCTGTATTTAGCAACGAGGATAGTATTTACGCTATCATCATAATTGGAATTACCTGTATTGCTAAATTGAGGTGGTGTAGGTACCAACAGTTTGTGGATGTCAACACCAAACTGGATCTTATTGGTCTCATCGATCGCAGCTGTATAGGTAGTACCGAGGCTCAGGTTAGCAGGAATATAATCCCTTTGTTGTGCATCATTGGTATAACCAACTTTGCCACCCAGGTTACTTAGCACAGCGCCGAATGCCCAGCCATTACCTGACTCACGAACACCATTATAGTAAAAAGAAAGATCACCGGCTACTGTGCTACCTGCTTTATAAGCGGTACCTGTAGAAGGGGCGCCTGCAGCCAGATTGGAATTGATATAACGTAATGCTATACCAAGACCGATCTTATCTGATAATTTACGGGAATAACCAACATCCACACCAAACTCACGTGGACGGCCATCGCCCCAATAATCACCATTGGGGTTGGTAAATTGAATATTACCAAGGCTAAAGTACCTGACGGAAGCAGATATGGCCTGAAATTCATCCAGCTTATAATAACCGGCTAAAGCCAACAGGTATACATCATTCAGTCCAAGGTCTTTTAACCAGGGAGTATACGTGAGGCCAACACTAAAATTTTTCTGGGCAAAGGGTGTTTTAGCGAGATTCCAGAAGGCAGAATTAGCATCAGGAGAGGTAGCTACACCAAGATCACCCATACCACCGGCCCTTGCATCAGGGGATATCCGTAAGAAGGGAACAGCCGTAGTGACCACATTGATGGGCTGTGTATCCTGAGCAGTCAAAGAATTCAACCCCGCCATTAACATTAAAGCAGCAGTCAGTTTAAAGGTCTTTCGTTTCATACATGAGTATTTGTCTTGTTTTAAGGAATTTCGCCGACAGCAAATGCGATCAATAATTACAATAAAAAGAATCAGGTTCGGATTGTGCTAGTTTTGGCAAGATGGCCTTGCTGAGGCGAATAAAACTTTAAGAGTAGAATATCAAATCAATAGGCGGTTGAAATATGAGTGCCAAAAATACAAATACTAATTACAATATAAACAATTTTTCTAGTTTTTGGGCGGATTTACCGTCCATTGTTTGTACCCGTAACCGGTAAATGTATACCCCGCGACCGATTTTACTTCCATATTCATCGCGCCCATCCCATTCCACCTCACTCGAACGGTTGCCAGGTGAAAATATTGTACGCCGTATGGTCTTCACCAATTTACCGGTTACGGTAAATACCTGAATATCCACGTATAATTCCTCACCCGGTCGGTTATGCTCAAACCAGAAAACGGTGCGGGTTGTGAACGGATTCGGGTAGTTCAATACATGTTCCAGCGATAAATTCTGCTGGTTGAGCACCCTGAACTCAAGGGTTACCTCATTGGAATTATTGGCTGCATCCCATGCCTTAATAGTAAGGGTATGAGGACCTTCTGTTAATCCCGGCAACTGAAAACGTACCGTTCCTTTCCGGAAATTGTCCAGGTCGCTTTCATAAAAATCATTTAATATGAATGATTGCTGCTGATTGTGATCCAGTATGGCAACGAGGTCATGACCAATTCCTGTGCCCATAATATTGATGCCGGAAGAATCGGCCAGCTTTACCAGCAAAATCGGTCTGTCATTACTGATACTACCGCTAATAAATTTTTCATCATTGAGGTAAGCCCTGATCTGCGGGCCTTCCCGGTCGGAAGTGCTATCACCCGATCCTCCCACAATTATATTAGTAAAAGCGCCATTGCCATCCACCTTTCCATTATCTGTATAGTAACTGATCTTACCGTTGCCAAATTGATAGTTTATGTCTTTAGGAACCACAAACCGAACGGTGAACTGGCCATTATTGACCTTGGCTTTGCCTTTAAAAAGGGTGTTTTTTTGCAGCTGAAAAGCCACCGGCTGGCTGCCGGGATCATTGCCCAGGGTATTTATATTTTGAGCTTTGTCAAATACAGTGGCATTGACGGTGCCATTAAAATCATTTAATAACTGGCCGCTGGCATCTGTAACCTGTCCGCTAATAGTGTATTCGGTGAGGGCCTTGAGGGTATCGGGCCTGGCGGCTACCGGCACACTATTAATAGTAGTGGTTTGCACGGTGTGGACAGGAAAGGCCAGGGTCATGGCCGGATCTCCCAGCAAGGTGAATTTGCGGTTATTGATCACATCGCCGGAAAGAGTATAAGTAACGTTTTTAGCCCTCCGCACAGCTTCCCCCAGGGAAAGGTAATGGCCGTCTGGCTGCTTTTGTAAAGCCGTTTCCACATAATTTTTGTTCATGACGCGGTTACTGAAAGCAAACACCAGCCGGGTAGTGGTCATGAGTGCTATAGCCCCTGTTTTTTCCCGTAGTAAGAGGTTTTCACCGATAGAACTGATCAGGGGATTATCGTAGGGGGCCACATCGCAGGTGGCGGTAATAAATAAGGGCAGCTTATCGGCATTATTAAAGGTGTTGATAATATCCTGGTCCAGCACCACCTCTTCTGCCAACCTTCGATACCCTCCATGCCCGCTGTAGTTCCAGATAAGGGTTCCACTGAAAAGCTGGTTGCTGATGGCGAGGTTTACATCCGGGTAACGGCTTCCCCCCGCCCCACTTTCCTGGTGAAAAGCATCGAGGTAGATCTTCCCGGTATTAAATACCGGCGCCACTGCTGCCGCTGACTGTGTAATGATCTCAGCATCCTGCAGATGGAGGTTATTATCCTCATCATCCGCCACAAAACTGAGCTCATTGCGCCAGGCGCCCAGGCTTTTAGGCTGGTGGTAGCCTATGATCTTATCTATTATGGCCTGGGCCTCCCGTTCGTGGCGGGCAGGAATGCGGCCGATACCTATATCCAGCAGGTAGGTACCCGTGCCATTGATATCGTCTCCGTCATCGAGCAGGCCAAAAAAGTCATCGGAGGTATAAGTAGCCAGGGGGTCCAGTGACGCAGGGCTCTCCCAGGCCGGCACCAGGTTGGTATTGTTGGTGATCCTTGCCTTATAATCAAAGGAGGCATCCCCCAATAGCAATAAATATTTAGCCCGTTTGGTACTATCGCCTCCAGCCCGGTCGTAGTACATCTTTACATAATCACGGATGGCCACCGGATCGGGTGTGCCGGAAGAGAATTCATTGAAAACCTGCTCAGCAGTGACAACTGTCACCCTCAGATGGTGGTTCTGCGTGTGAAACTGTGCCAGCCGCTGCGCCTGCGCCAGCAAAGAAGTATGGGTTACAATAATAAGATCAGTCAACACCTGATTGTGGAGATTCTGGTTGGGCACCCTGCCCAAGGCCATTGGCGTCAATAACGCACTGGAACTGAATGCGACATACTCTCTTAATACACTGCAATCGTTAACAAACCGCAGGTCGGCGCCATTGGGCAATACCTGCATCTGCACGGGCGCCAGCGGGTTGGTCACTTCCCAAACCCTGGTGGCAACTGTTCCGCCCCTAATAGTAAAATTGCCCACATTCCCCCCGGCCACACTGTTCCAGTCGCGGAACAACAATTGGTTGTTTCCCGTAATAACCAGGTTGCGCCTGGTAAATAGCTCCAGCCAATCCAGCCATCCCTGGGCATTGGCGCTGCCAGGAGTATAGTCGAACCGCACGGCCAATTCATTTTGTATAGCAGTAAAAGTTCCGGAGGATGCTACCGTGCGGGCAAACTGGTCGTAGGGGCCGGTGGCCACCGGGGATATGTTCATAGCCAGTACAGGCTGGTTATTGATGGATATATTAAACCGGCCGGATGCGCCAAACGAACGCGCCAGACAACTGGCGGTGATCAGCCCGGGATCGGAGGTGATGGAAGACACGGGAAAGGTAAAAGTGCGGGTTTTCAATTTGCCCGGCGCATCGGCAAAATCCTCTCCAAACCATTGACGGCCACTGCTTAGCAGATTTACTGAATCCAATTCATAAAAGAATCGGTCGGAAAAAGTGGCAATGTTGATATTAGGTGAAAGAGCTGTCGTAGGCACAGGGATCCGTTTACCGGCTCCCCCGATGGTGAGGTAATAAAATGACTGTTCGCTGTACACATTTTTCTGGTGGGAAAAACGTCTGTTGGCCGGATCACTGGTCCAGTGGTGAGGCCCCTCTGCATAGAACAGCAGGTAATCGGCGCCATTAAGCAAGCCATCTCCCCCATCTTCTACCCAGATAGCATTTTCCAGGAGGTCGTCTACCCGGGGCCCGTTGGCTTGTTCCGGAAGCATTTGCCCCCCGTTTCCAAACAATCTTATGGAAGCAGACGATAAGGAGGCTGTATTGATGCCCAGGGAAGCCAGGAAAGGGAGGTCAATTTTGTAGACGCCGGGACCCGTAACAGCTATTTTATACCAGTTCCCAACCGCCAGTACGGATTGTCCCGTATATGATCTTTGACCGGATGCAGGTAATGCTCCGGTTAGCACGGTTATTGCCAATAGGAAGGGGATGATACAAGGACGGCCCATCGCTTCAAAAATAGCTCATTTTAAAGGTAATAAGTGTTACAGAAAAAGCTTGATTACATGAAAGTAGCTATATTCGCCATCCGTCAGCCCTGTGGATAAACAGCCGGAAAAACTGTACAATATTTGCTTTAAAAGCACGTTTAACTTAATTGAACCAAAGGCAAAAGTTATCAAAATGAATCTGAAAAACCTATTTATCCTGCTCTCCTGCACTGCAGCAGTGTCTTCCTGCAAAAACGGAGGCCTATTCGGCAAAAAGCAGGAAAAATCCGACGTTACGGGATGGAATTACAATGATAAGAATATGGGCGGCTACCAGGTGTCCCGTGAAAAAGAACAGCGTACCGGCCCCGGCCTGGTCTTTGTTCAGGGTGGTACCTTTCAGATGGGAGCTGTAGAAGAAGATGTTATGGGCGATTGGAACAATATCCCCAGCCGTAAAACAGTCAACTCATTTTACATTGACCGTACAGAGGTAGCCAATATCCACTACCGTGAATACCTGTACTGGATCAACAATGTCTTTGATGCAGATGAATACAAAGCGGTACGCGAAGGAGCACTGCCCGATACCCTGGTATGGCGTAGTGAGCTGGGTTACAATGAGCCGATGGTGGAGTATTATTTCCGCCACCCTTCTTACAACTACTACCCCGTAGTAGGTGTAACCTGGAGACAGGCGCACGATTTCTGCCTTTGGCGTAGTGACAGGGTGAATGAAAAAGCCTTGTTGGATAAAGGATTCGTAAATAAGAACAGCTTCAAGAATATTTCCGGCCAGGGTGCTGAGTCTTTCAATACCAAAGCGTATTTGTTAGGTCTTACCACACCTACACCCGGCAACAGCGTTCGTTCTAAAAAGAACCCGCTGAAAAATCCCAATGGTACCCCTCGTACTACGGTAACTTTTGAAGATGGTATCCTGTTGCCCTCTTACCGCCTGCCTACAGAAGCAGAATGGGAATATGCGGCACTGGCCCTCGTAGGTCAAAACCCCTCTCCCAGTAAGAAAGAAGGCAAACGTGGTGAGGAGTTAATTACCAACAAACAGGTTTATTCCTGGAGCCAAAACGTAAATGGCTTGCGTGATAATCGCCGCGGTAGCTGGCAAGGTACATTCCTCGCTAACTTCAAACGTGGTAATGGTGATAACATGGGTGTGGCCGGCGGCTTGAATGACCGTGCGGTATATACTGCCCCTGTTAACTCTTTCTTCCCGAATGCTTTTGGTTTATATAATATGGCCGGCAACGTGAACGAGTGGGTAGAAGACGTTTATCGTCCTTTATCTTCGGTTGACCAGGACGACGTAGCTCCTTTCCGTGGTAACTACTTCCAGAACGACGCCAAGAATAAAGATGGCGAGTTCGAAAAAGACAGCCTTGGCCGTGTAAAAAGAGTGTATGTAACTGATGAGGAAAGCAAAGGCCGTCGTAACTACCAAAAAGGTAATGTGATCAACTACCTCGATGGTGACTCACTGGTAAGTGGTGTTACCTATGGTACTACCGATCCTGCAGAGAACCTGAAGAATGGCGGTCGCGGATACGGCTTTACTACTTTGATCAGTGATAAATCACGGGTTATTAAAGGTGGTAGCTGGAACGATCGTCCTTACTACCTGTCTCCCGGCACACGTCGCTTCCTGGAAGAAGACCAGGGTAGCAGCACTGTAGGTTTCCGTTGCGCTATGGACCGCGTAGGCAGTCCCGAAGGTAATGGCCGTAAAACCGGTATCGATTATCCGCAAAGAAGACAGAACACCAGAAAGAGATAATTTTGCAATCATATTTACTAAGGAGCCATTCGATAATATCGGATGGCTTTTTTTTAGCCCTATATTTGTCCTATGACCATTGAGCAACTGTATACCATATTCCAGCAATACCCTTCTGTACAAACCGATACGCGCGCTTTAAAAGCCGGTGATTTATTCTTTGCGCTGAAAGGGCCCAATTTCAATGCTAACCAGTTTGCCGAAAAAGCTCTGGCTGCCGGCGCTGCTTATGCAGTGGTAGACGAACCACCTGCTGCAGCCAATGACAGGATCATTGTAGTAAAAGACGTGTTGGATACATTGCAACAACTGGCTAAATTCCATCGCCGGCAATTCAATATCCCTTTTATCGCTATTACAGGCAGCAATGGCAAAACCACCACCAAAGAGCTGGTGAGTACTGTATTGTCTGCTACTTATAAAACCTATACAACCCAGGGCAATCTGAATAACCATATAGGCGTGCCACTCACCATACTGCGGGTACAAAAAGATGCTGAAATGGCCGTGATTGAAATGGGCGCCAATCACCAGCAGGAGATCGCCGGTTACTGTGCATATACCTTGCCCACGCACGGCATCATTACCAATGCGGGCAAAGCGCACCTGGAAGGATTTGGAGGGGTGGAAGGCGTACGTAAAGGCAAAGGAGAGCTGTACGATTATTTACGCGCTCATGACGGTACGGCCTTTGTCATGTGGGATTACGATTACCTGCAAAACATGAGTAAAGGAATACCAACTATTATAAAGTATGGTACCGAAAGCGGCGATGTTACCGGCCAGCTATTGCAAAGTGAACCCTTTCTCTCAGTAGGCGTTACTTCAGGTGAACCGTTTACCATCCAAACACAGTTGGTAGGAGCTTATAACTTACCCAATGTATTGGTGGCTGTTACAGTAGGAAAACACTTTAAGGTGGCCGATGGATTGATCAAAAAGGCCATCGAAAGCTATGCTCCTTCCAATAGTCGCTCCCAGTTGATAGAAAAGGGCGACAACAAATTTATATTGGATGCTTACAATGCCAATCCCAGCAGCATGAAAGCGGCTATTGAGAATTTCGCTGCTATCCAGGCCGATCATAAAGTATTAATGCTGGGAGCCATGGCCGAGCTGGGCCCGGAAAGCCTGCAGGAACATGAGCAGATTGTGTCCCTTATTCAAAAGTTTGCCTGGAAAGCCGTAGTATTGGTAGGCGGCGATTTTATGAAAATTGACCACCCCTTTATCAAAAAAGAAAATGCCTTACAGGCAGGTGAATGGTTCCGGGCGCAAGCATTTCACCACAGCTTTTTCCTGATCAAGGGATCCCGGAGCATGCAAATGGAAAAGGTACTGAGCGAAACAGGTGCTAGCCATTAGGCTTTAGCTGTTTGCCCATGCGCTCGAAGTTTGAGATAAGATGCAGCTGAGCAAGTTGCTCTATCATCTGTTGCTTACATACTTCTTTTTCCTGCAGCAAGGCGGACCGCCAGGATCGTAAAGCCCCTCTTTCAGCTTCGGGCAAGGAGTCGATGATGCTATCAGATAAGAAAGAGAGTGCAAGACAGCGGTCATTAAAATCACCCAGCATAGCAGCTGTATCATTTAAGCACTTCTCACTTCTCCAGGCTGTTACCGGAAATGATATGCCCCAGTCGCTATCGAATATCCGGATGTTATAAATAATATCTTTCAGCTGCTTGCGTATTGTATGCAGTTCTTTATCCTTTTCCAGGGCGAGTAGAATAATCTGTACAGCGGCTACCTTACGATGAATGAATTTGCGTATAGCTACATCTTCCAAATAGGCGGGCAACTCTTGTGTTATATGTTCAATGACCTTACCTGCCTTCAGGTGCTCAATGGTGGTCACCAGTGTTTCTTTGGCTTTAAATAATCGCTGGTGCAGGTATTGCAGGTATTCCGGAACAGTAACGGATTCTTTTTCGGCCCATACCAATGCTTGTGGCAAGAACAATTGAAGATCACGCACATGGCCGGCTGCGTGGTACACTGTCTTAATATCAGCAGGCATCGTGAGATGACGGGCAGTTCCATCCATTTGGAGCAGACGTAAAAATGCCCGCATTTTTTTATACTCCACCCGCAGATCATGGATCATTTCCGTTTCAAAAGAACCGGGAAGCTGTTCGCCATACTGTTTGATGCGCCTTCCGTGTTTCTTGATCACGGCTGCCAGGTATGCCTGCTTCATGCTGCAAGTTTCACATAAGATACGAAATTTACAGCCAGGACAAGGCTAGCATTTATCGAGCGCCTGTACTATATCCTGTATAATATCATCGGCATGCTCCAGGCCCGTGGATATCCTGATGAGCCCAGGTGTTATATTTACCGCCAGTCGCTCTTCCGGAGTAAGCTTGGCATGGGTAGTGCTGGCCGGATGGGAAGCAATACTACGGGTATCGCCCAGGTTGGCTGTTAAGGAAAGCATTTGCAGACTGTCGAGGAAACGGCGTCCACTTTCCAGGCCACCTTTCAACTCAAAACAAACTACACCACCTCCATTCTTCATTTGCTTAATGGCGATGGCGTGTTGTGGATGACTGGGCAGAAAAGGGTATTTAAGCCAGGATACTTTAGCATGACCTTCCAATGCCTTGGCCAGACGCAGGGCATTCGCAGCGTGGCGCTCCATACGCACATCAAGGGTTTCCAGGCTCTTGCTCAGTAACCAGGCATTGAAGGCTGATAAAGAAGGCCCGGTACTGCGGCAAAACAGGTAGATATCTTTTATCAGGTCGGCCCTGCCTGCAATCACCCCTCCCAATACACGTCCCTGGCCATCGATCCATTTGGTAGCTGAATGCACTACCAGGTCGGCGCCCAGGTCGATAGGACGCTGGCCAATAGGCGTAGCAAAACAGTTGTCTACATTCAGTATCAGGTTGTGCTTTTTGGCAATTGCAGCCACCATTTCCAGGTCAATGATATCCAGACCGGGGTTGGTGGGGGTTTCAATATAGATCATGCGGGTATTGGGCCTGATGGCAGCTTCCCAGGTAGCAGCGTCGGCTGCTGCACTTACATAGGAATGTTCCATACCGTATTTGGGCAGGAATTTCGTGATCACCGTGTGGGTGCTGCCGAAGATAGCATTACAGGAAAGCAGGTGGTCTCCTTTCTTCATCAGGGCCATAAAAGAAGCGAATATGGCACTCATGCCCGAAGCAGTCGCATACCCCGCTTCAGCACCTTCCAAAGCACATATCTTATCCACAAATTCTTTTACGTTGGGATTGGTGAAACGGCTGTAGATATTGTCATCCGTTTCATCAGCAAAAGCGGCCCGCATTTCTTCAGCCGTATCAAAACAAAAGCTGCTGGTGAGGAATAAAGGGCTGGAATGCTCCATTTCCGGAGTACGGTCTGTTTGGGTACGGATAGCTTTTGTAATGGGATGTTGTGACATGATATATGGCTGGTTTCTAATTGTTGATGAATGGGCTGATGCGAATGCTGTATGCGCTGCTTATTTCCCGTTTACTTTCACTGACCATTTCAGGTTACCCCCGGCACGGCGAAGTGTTTCTGCTACAGAACAATACTTATCCATGGATAGTTCGCAGGCTTTTCTCGCCTTATCGGGATCAATATCTCCCGTGAGTTCAAAAACGATGGTAATGTCCTGCCAGATGGAAGGCTCTTTGCCGGGCTCCCGCCCCCCTTCTATCTTCATGGTAAAAGCATCAACCGTTTGCCGCTGCTTTTTCAGGATGGATACGATATCAATGCCGCTGCAACTCCCTAACCCCATGAGTAACAATTGCATAGGCCTCACCCCGAAGTTAATTCCACCCGATTCCGGGCTACTGTCCGTATGCACTACGTGCCCATAGGCGTCTTTTGCAGCAAATCCAAAGTCCCCGGCTACCCTTTCTAACTCAATTTTTATCATGGCAAAGATTTTTGCAAATGTAATTCATGCAGGCATTTACTTTGCACCCTGAATTAGCTTATCGGAAGAATGAAGTATTTCCATTACAATCAGCCCTTTCCCCTGGAAAACGGCCAGTCGTTACCTGAACTCACAATTGCCTACCATACTTATGGCACACTGCGGGCAGACAGCAAAGTAGTGTGGGTATGCCATGCCCTGACAGCCAACTCAGAGGTGGCAGACTGGTGGCAAGGCGTGGTAGGGCAGGATTGCGTGATCAATCCCGACCAGTATTTTATCGTTTGCGCCAATATATTGGGCTCCTGCTACGGTACCACCGGACCGCTGAGCATGAATAAGACCACCAACACTCCTTATTATCACCAGTTTCCGCTAATCACCATACGCGATATGGTCCAGGCACACATTCTATTGCGCCGGCACCTGGGGATCAATAATATTTATCTGTTAATGGGCGGCAGCATGGGTGGCTACCAGGCCATCGAATGGAGTGTACAGGAGAAAGAGCTCATTGAGCGTTTGTTCCTGCTGGCTACCTCCCCTACAGAAAGCGCCTGGGGTATCGCCATACATGCCACCCAACGGCTGGCTATCGAAGCCGACAGCACCTGGCAGGATGCCTCTCCGCAGGCAGGCCAAAAAGGGCTCAAAGCCGCCCGCGCTATCGGTATGCTCACTTACCGCAACTATGGCATCATGGTGCAAAAACAAACCGACCCGGATACAGAAAAACTGGATCATTACAGGGCGGCCTCCTATATAAACTACCAGGGTGATAAACTGGTAAAGCGTTTCAATGCCTATAGCTACTGGTCACTTACCAAGGCTTTGGACACTCACCATTTAGGCAGGGGCCGTGGAGGTGATGCAGAAAAGATACTGCAGGGCATCCGTCAAAAGACCCTGCTTATTGGCATCAGCAGCGACATTTTATGCCCGCTGGAAGAGCAGCGGCATATGCAGGCGCATTTGCCCAATGCCACCCTGGTAGAGATAGATTCTGCTTATGGCCACGACGGCTTTATGGTAGAGGCCGGGAAAATATCACAATGCCTGCAGACCTGGTTAAATGAAGCATAACTAATACTTCCTCAAAATAAGAAGGCCCGCCACGGATATTACACCAGGCGGGCCTTTTTCATACACGTAAAATTATTTCAACAATCCATCGATCGTAATGGCTACATAATACAATCCGCCAAGGGAGGGACCACCGGCATATTGCAGGTAACGATGGTTGAGCAGATCAGTACCACCGGCCTTAATGGTGCTGTGCACCTTCGGCAAACGGTAGGTAACCTGTGCGTCAATTGTTTGATAAGCAGCTACGCTACCAGTAACCAGCGGGCTTTCCCATAAGAAAGCATCCTGCCATCTCCAGGTGATATTAAATCCAATATCCTTCGTGATGGCCCTGTTACCAAAAGACAAATTAGCTGTCCACTGGGGCGTATTAAATCCTGTTACAAAAAGATCTGGTGTCGTGTTGCCTTTGATATCATTATAGTTGAGGTTGCCCGACACAGCAAAGGTTTTGTAAAAATTATACGTTACGCCCAGGGAAGATCCATAGGTAGTATACTTATTTTTAGCATTCGTATACACCCGGTAACGGTCCTGCCCTTTACTGGCTACGGTGGCCGGAGTGGTAGGGGTGGCGGCTTTCGCCGGCTGCTCATCCCTGTTCCGGTCGATCATGGCTATCACAGCCGCATCTGACCCCACGGTTTCTCCTTTGGGAACATATACCTGCACCTGACCCAGAAAACCATCATAGATATTTGCGTACGCATCAAAATCAACCAACAGCTTATTGTTGAACAATACACTCTTATACCCTATTTCAAAGGAGTTGATCCCTTCAGGACGGCCATCAGGCAATTTAGCCACTTCCAGTAAGTTCCTATTGGCCAAAGCGGCCGCATCTGAGTTACCAGCTGCTTTTACCGCCGTGTTGAAGGCTGCAACTGACGGCTGCGTATAGCTATTCTCTCTGAACCCTAACCCTTCGTTGATGATGGGCAAAATACCTACACGTTTTACACGGCCATTGTTCACATAAGACAGTGCTTCGAACAAAGCGGGAAACCGGTAGCCCTGCTGAAAAGTAGCCCGGAAATTGTGGTGTTGATTCAAGGTGTACACAGCAGCCAGGCGCGGTGTAAACTTGGGATCAAACTCAGGATTATAATCATACCGCAGTGATCCGAATAATTTCAGCTTATCATCAAAAAAGGTCTTGGTCACCTGGGCAAACCCGCCAAACTTTTTATAATAAGTATTATCTCCATAACTGCCATTCTTATCGGGCAGGTTACGCTCAGCAATAGGCCGGTCAAAGTCAACGAAGTTGTTGCCATCGGGAATCAGTTCATATACCCTTGCATCTGCACCGATCAACAGGTCGAAGGCTTTTGTATACTTGGTCAGGTCCCATTGACCTTCTATATGGTAAACATTGCTTTTCTGGATCAGCGCTGCGCCGCCTGTTACCGGTGCATCAGGGATCAGGGATGATTTGATATCCCAGTTATTGATCCTGATGATGGAATCTTTTACCCTGTTGAACCTTTCTGTACCAGGTTCGGCCCGGCTGGCATCTGCCTGCTGTCGGGCATAGGCAGTGGCTGCCGCCAGGTTGGCAGATGTTAACTTGCCGCCATTTGCTGCAGCATATGCATTCAGGGCAGTCTTATACTTGGCGCCCCAGGCAGCACCGCTGCCACCGGTGTACAGGTCCATATTATCGGCCAATGGCTTTACATTGTACGAATCTCCAGTCCTTTCCCGGATAATATACGCCTTGATGTTATAATTGCTTCCCTTGAGTTCCAGGTGATGGTTTTGCACCACTACATTGTCCAGCTTTACCTTATTACCCCGCTGGAATACACCATCCATTTTACCTACGCGATAAGTATAGGACAGCAGGGTATTAGTATTAAGCCGGTAATGCAAAGCAAGGTCCAGCTTGAGGTTGTCTACTTTAGGATCAACCAGGTCTTTTTCCCAGTAACCGGTGCGGGCCACGGTCAACGTTCTTTTATCTACACCATCTATGGTAAGATCCGTGATAGAAACAGTGTTACTCAATTGCAATGCATCATCGCCGTATTTATTCCAGCCGTCGAAAGCGGCGTTATTAGCGCCATCCAGGGCAGGAAAACCAGGGTTGGCAGAATTCTTATTGTTGGGGTTCTGGTCCAGGCGGGTGTCGGAGATCCAATCTATACCCTGCATATAGCTGGCATTGATCTTAAAGGCAAACTTATTGTTGATGGCCTTGGCATACCTGATAGCGGTTTCCGTTAAAATACCGGCATCATGATCCCGGTTGTCAACATGGTTTATGCCGGTCTTATGATAGAAACTCAACCCCTGATTAGTGAAAGGATCTTTGGTAAGCAGATTGGCCATCCCATTGATGGCGTTCATACCATACAAAGCCGATGCGGCTCCGGGCGTGATTTCTACGCTCTGGATATCCAGTTCTGTAGGCCCAATGGCATTACCCAGGGGTACCCCCAGTGTAGCCGCCTGCATGTCTACCCCATCTACCAACTGCATAAAGCGGAAGTTATTGGGGATATTAAATCCACGGGTATTGGGCACTTTGAAGGTAAGACTGGAGGTGGTCATCTGTACCCCCTTGATATTTTCCAGGGCGTCATAAAAGCTGGGGGCAGCCGTTTGCCTGATTGCCCGGATGTCGAGCTTATCGATGGCTACCGGCGATTTCAGGATACTTTCCGGTACGCGGGAAGCAGTTACCACCACTTCATTGCCAAGATAGGTTTGCGTAGCCAGGGCGATCTGGAGATTGGATCCCAGGCTTTTTACTTCCAGTTCCTGCTCCTTAAATCCGATCGAAGAAATAACCAGTGTGAAGGGGAGTTTTGTCTTGGTACGCAGCACAAATTCACCCGTCCTGTTCGTAATAGTACCTTGAACGGTACCTTTTATCTGTATACTTACATCCGACAGGGGTTCATGTTTTTCCTGGTCGGTTACCCGGCCCGATACTTCAATAAGACTCACTTCCTGAGCGCTGGCTGACGATGCCAGGAAAAACAATGTCATGAGCAGTAAAAACGTTGGTTTCATGTTACCGTTGATGTTTGATGGTTAAAGTCTATTATTTTACTAGACTATATGTTGCTTAAAAATCCCGATTGCTGATGGGCTCACCGGGAAGGTTGTTAACTAAGGTGAAATACGAAATCGATGCTTCGCAGGGTATTGCTATCCACAACAACAGGAGCATTCCAGTGCATGAATGGTAGCAAGACAGAATAGGGATGTAGCAGGCAGCATACTAAGTTTCATGATTGCACTAAATTACAGGTTATTTTGGATTTACAGTCTATTATTTTAATAGACTATACAGGTACAATAAATCCCGGCCTTATTACAACCGGGGTATACTTATTGAAAGATCTTAATAATGATCTTGACGCTCCAGAATATGACCAGGCAGCCCAGCAGGATTAATGCCGTTTTCCGGGGCAGTTTACCAGCCAGTTTGGCGGCCAACGGAGCAGCGATCAGGCCTCCCAGGATAAGCGCCGCAATTACCTGCCAGTGTGATACTCCCATCAGGGTAAAGAACGTAAGCGCACTCGCCAGGGTTACAAAAAATTCAGTAAGGCTTACGGAGCCGATCACAAAACGGGGACTTCTTCCCTTGGTGATCAAGGTAGTAGTTACGATGGGGCCCCAGCCACCGCCGCCGAATGAATCCAGAAAACCGCCGGCTCCGGCCAGCATACCATAGCGCTTGAACTTCTTAGGCTTTTGTTGCTGTTTCCTGAAAGCATTGTACAGGATCCTGAGCCCCAGGAACATGGTATAAGAAGCCAGGATAGGACGCAGGTACTTTGAATGCGATTCTCCAAACTCCTTCAAACAGATAGCACCAATAATAGCGCCTATCACACCCGGGATCACCAATATCTTGAACAGCTTTTTATTGACATTGCCAAACTTATAGTGGCTATACCCCGAAGCACCGCTGGCAAACATCTCAGCCGTGTGGATACTGCCACTGATAGCAGCGAGGTTCACCCCCATCGACAACAGGATGGTAGTACTGGTAACACCATATCCCATGCCCAAAGCGCCATCTACCATCTGGGCCAGAAAACCAGCCATTACCATCCAATGGAAGTTCTTATCCAGTGTTTGGTACCACTTGAGGGTATCATCGGCCATTTGTTGCAGCGGAAGGTAGGAGAAGATAAAATGCCCTACCAGCATCAAAGCAAAGATCACCAGCGAATAGGTAGCTATTTTACGCCAGCGTCTTTCTTTCTCTGCCGTGTCTCTTTCTACCAGTATCTTAGTAAGCTCATTCAGCTTCTTTACTTTGTATTCGAAATTGCCATTCAGCCGGTTGCGCACTACATGCAGGTTATTGATCACCTCATTGAGTTCAGCCGGCAATGCATTGTTCAATACCTCTTTGATACGCTTGGCCGCTGTGGGCGATTTGCCATTGGTAGAGATCGCAATTTTGAGATTCCCTTTCTGCACTACAGAGCTCAGGTAAAAATCACACTGCTCGGGCTTATCAGCCGCATTGACCAGTATCTTTTTCTCCCGCGCAGCATCACGGATAAGTTGGCTCACAGCTCTGTCGTTGACAGCTATTATCACCAGGTCTTTACCTTCCAGATCAGCTTCCGAAAAAGGGCGCTCTTCTATCCTCACAAATTCATGTGCTCCAGCCAGCTCTTTCACTTGCGCTGTTACGTTAGTGGCGACCACTGAAACACGGGCAGCGGGAGCATTACCCAGTATAGCGGTTAGCTTTTCCAGCCCCACATTCCCGGCGCCCACCAACAGCACCTCCAGGACTTCCAGTCGTAGAAATACCGGAAATAAGTAATTGGCATCCTGTCCAATCACCGTTGCATCCGGTACCCCATTTTTTTGTTGCTCTGTAGACATCCTTTCGGTATTATTAGAATTAATTGATCAACAGTCATTAAATGGTAACCCACTGCTCGCGCACTGCAAAATCACCAAAGGTCTCGCCCTGCTTTCTCTTTTTGCTGTAAATGCCCAACAAATTATCCAGCTCCTGCAGGATTGCTGGTTCATCAAGACTTTCCTTATACTTCTTGTTCAGCCGCATACCATCACGGTCTCCGCCCAGGTGCATATTGTATTGGCCATAAGCGGTGCCTACAAAACCGATCTCTGCTGCATAAGGCCTTCCGCAGCCATTAGGACATCCCGTCATACGCACCGATATTTCATCATCACTGATCTGGTGCTTGTCCATCAATACCTCGATCTTATCGATCAGCCTGGGCAGGTAGCGTTGTGCTTCGGCCAGCGCCAGCGGACAGGTGTTAAAGGCCACACAGGCAATAGCACTCTTCCGTATCGGACCTGCTTCATCGGTATGTGCAATGATACCAAATTGCTGCAGAATATCTTCTACTGCTTGCTTATCTTTTGGTTCAATATCGCTGATGATCACATTTTGGTTACAAGTGAACCGGAAATTGGCTTTACCCGTTTTGGCAACTTCCAGTAAGGCAGTTTTCAAAGCAGCCTTGCCCTCGTCCAGGATGCGTCCATTCTCCACAAAAACAGTATAGTACCATTTCCCTTCGTGGTTCTGGTGCCAGCCATAGTAATCAGGGCGATGGGTAAAAGTGTAAGGCTTAGCTTCTTCAAATTTGAAACCGCAACGTTTTTCCACCTCTGCCTTAAAAGCTTCTACTCCCATCTTATCAACCGTATATTTTAAGCGGGAAAGCTTACGGTCACTGCGGTTGCCATTGTCTCGCTGCACCGTGATCACTTCATAAGCCGCTTTCAGGGTATTCTCTTCACCACGCACAAAACCCAGTATTGTTCCCAACCTTGGGTAGGTGCTTGCATTGCCATGGGTAGTTCCCAGGCCGCCACCAACAGCTACATTGAAACCGATCAGTTTACCGTTTTCAACTATGGCGATCAGGCCAAGGTCATTGGCAAAAACATCCACGTCATTATGGGGAGGGATGGCAATGGCGATCTTGAACTTACGGGGCAGGTAACGATCCTGGTACAACGGATCCTCTTCCTGCTTTTTATCCGTCAACGGCTTTTCATCGAGCCATACTTCATAATAGGCTTTTGTTTTGGGCAATGCCAGCTGACTCAGTTTACCCGCATACTGAAATACTTCTTCATGAATGGCCGACTGTTTAGGGTGAGCGCCACATATTACATTCCTGTTCACATCACCACAGGCAGCAATAGCATCCAGGTGGATGGTATTAAAAGCTTGCAAAGTGGGCTTTACATGGGATTTAAGAATACCATGCAGTTGAACGGTCTGGCGCGTGGTGATCTTGATCACCCCGGTACTATGGTCACCGGCAATATGATGTAATCCCACCCATTGTTCTGGTGTAAGAAACCCGCCGGGCAGGCGTAAACGCACCATATAGGAATACAGCCATTCCAGTTTCTTGGCGCTGCGTTCCTCACGGCGGTCGCGGTCATCCTGCTGGTACATACCATGGAATTTGATCAATGCCTGATCATTTTCGCGGATGGCACCGGTCACTTCATCGTGCAGGCTTTCTTTCAGGGTGCCACGCAACGCGTTGCTTTCAGTCTTGATCTTCTCAACGGGTGATAAGTTCTTATTCGTACTCATGATATATTCAGGTTCTGGGCTGTTTATCGTTAATAGTCACTAATAAAAAGAGGTGACACCTTCCCTCTGCCGCGAAAACGAAAGGTGTCACCTCTTCGCTTCCGATCCGGTACTTACTAATACACGTCTTTCAGGTATCTCCCTTCTTCTTTCAACTGATCCAGGTACTGGATAGCTTCTTCATCGGTTTTGCCGCTATAGCGTTGGATCACCTGCAACAAGGCATATTCCACATCCACACTCATGGGTTCTTTGGCGCCACAGATATAGATATAAGCGCCACTGCTGATCCACTTCCACAATTCAGCAGCCTTCTCCAGGATGCGGTGCTGTACGTATATTTTAAACTTCTGATCACGGGAGAAAGCAAGGTTAACATGTGTCAACGCGCCGGTTTGCAACCAGTTCTGTATTTCTGTCTGGTACAGGAAATCCGTCACAAAATGCTGATCACCGAAGAAGAGCCAGTTGCGTCCTTCAGCACCGGTGGCATCCCGCTCGGCCAGGAAGGAACGGAAAGGCGCAATACCTGTTCCGGGGCCGATCATGATGACATCCTTATTGGCTTCTGGCAGTCGGAACTGGTTATTCTTGTGCACGTAAAATTCTATTTCGCTGTCCGGAGACAAATGCTGCGACAGGAAGTCTGAGCAGAGCCCGTATTTGGCTTCCTGGTTGATATAGAAAGTATCCCTGGCTACAGTAATATGTACCTCTCCGCTATGAGCGCTGGGCGAAGAGGAGATGGAATAAAGCCGTGGGGTAATGGGTTCAAGAATGGCCACCACTTCGTGAAACTGCTGCACATCCTTTACCGGGTAGATCTTCAGCAGGTCTACGAGGCCGATCTTGGTTTCGGGAATGTCTTGTTTTATGATAGCCGCATATTGCTTTACCACCCGCTCAGGCAACCAGGCAACATTGATGCGCTTCTTTAAATGATTGAAAATAGAATCTGTTTCATTGCGGAAAGTAATGGGTGTTCCATTATTGCTGAATGCCAATGCCAGGATAGTATCCACCACCTGTTTGGGATTCTCCGGTATGATGCCGATAGAATCACCGGGCTGGTAGTCGACCTCTTCGTCTACACCGATTTCGATATGGTAGGTCTCTTTGGAAGAGCCGCGGTCATTGAGGTTGATATTGGTGAGTACAGTACCCTTGTATATTTTTTTACCGGTCGTTTTTTTAGCTACCGGTGTACCGGCTGTCTGGGCAGGAGCACTGCTGCCAGCCGTGGTGAGCTGTGTCAACACGTTGGAAAACCAGCTGCTGGCTTCCGATTGGTAATCGGTATCGCAGCACTGCAGGGATACAATGCGCTGACCACCCAGCTTTTGCAGTTGTGAGTCTACATCCTCCCCTGCCTTACAGAATAAAGGGTAGGAAGTATCACCCAATGCCAGTACACCAAATTTCAGCTGGTTCAACTTAAAACCATTCTGGTGGATATGGTCATAAAACTTTTTGGCGGTTGCCGGTGGTTCCCCTTCACCTTGCGTGCTGATAATGGTAAAAAAGTATTCTTCCTTGGAAAGGTCGTTGAGCCTGTATTGATCGAGGCTTACAATCTTTGCATTGATACCACTCTTTTTTGCCTGGGAAGCGAAATCAGTAGCCAACTTCTTGGAGTTGCCGGTTTCCGTACCATAGGCAATAGTGATCTTCTGCACTGCCGGTTTCACCTCAGCAGCAACAGCCACGGGTGCAGCCTGCTGCACCGGCTGGGTTTGCGCCAGCAGGCCAGCCAGGTATCCATTCATCCAGATCAACTCTTCCCTGGAGGATGTATTTACCAACTCAAGCAGCGACTTCAATTTAGGCTCTACTAACATGGTCTTTTACTTTTTCAGTATGGTCGGTTATGGTTGTAAACAACTTGGCAACGGGCTTAAAGTAATCTTCCCGGCTATCACTGTTGGCCAGCCAGTTGAACTGCTCATGCAGTCCTACTACCTTGCCAATGATTACCAGGGAAGGCGAAATGAATTTCTTGCCTTTCAGCTGTTCGTTGTACGCGTAAATATTGGTCACATATACATTCTGCAAGGGCGTGGTGGCCTGTTCAATGACCGCCAGCAATTTATCCACAGCAATATTGTTTTTGGTGAGGTTGGCCACTACCCCTTCCAATGTTTCGGAGGACATATAGAATACCAACGTATCGTCCGTGGCCGCCAGTTCTCGCCAGTAATCTTCTGTTACCACATCCGATTTGTAATAGGTGAGCAAGCGTACTGCAGTGGTATACCCCCGGGCTGTGAGTGGAATGCCCGCACAGGCAGCAGCACCCAAAGCAGCGGTTACACCAGGAACAATTTCATAAGGGATATGATGGGCAGCCAATACTTCCAACTCATCCAGTATATTGGAGAATATGGAAACATCCCCACCTTTCAATCTTACTACCAGCTTGCCCTGGTGACCATATTCAACCAACAGTTCATTGATCGTTTCCTGGGGGGTGGAAGCGCCGCGACGGCATTGCTTACCTACATATATCAGCTCAGCATCCTTCCGCACATAAGCTTTCAGGATATCCTCACTCACCAGGCGGTCAGTCAATACCACATCAGCCTGTTGCAGGTAACGGGCCACTTTAATAGTGAGCAACTCAGGATCACCCGGACCTGCGCCCGCCAAAATCACTTTCCCTGTTTGGTTTGTACTCATTATGTCTACTTTTTTAGTAGATTAAAAGGGCAAAAAAATACTGATACATTTATTCACTCGCTGCTTCAATGTCTTGCTGCCTCGTTGCTTTTACTGTATCATGCAAGCCCCTACTGTTACATGACTGGTTTCATCGATCAAAATAGCGCCACCATTGGCCCTTAATGCCTGGTATGCATCGTAGGGAATCGGAGAGGCTGTTTTAATCGTCGCTTTTATCACATCATTCAGCACAGCTTGTTGGGGTGCTTCATTTTTCTCCAGGGTATTTACATCCAGCTTGTATTCGATATTCCGTACTACAGAGCGCACCACCCGGCTATTGATCTGCAACAGGTACTTATTGCCGGGCACCAATGGCTTATTGTCCATCCAGCACAGCAGTACTTCCAGTTCCTGGGCCGTCTTTACCGGTTGTGCCGTATTGACGATCACATCACCCCGGCTGATATCGATATTATCTTCCAGGTGCAGCACTACGCTCTGTGGTGCAAATGCTTCTTTCACTTCCTTACCACCCAGTTCAATAGCTTTGATCTTGCTTTGGATACCGGCGGGTTGTACTGTGATGGCATCGCCTACTCGGTAAACGCCGCTGATGATCTTACCGGCATAGCCACGGTAATCGTGCAGGTCATCCGTTTGAGGACGGATCACATATTGAACAGGAAATCTTGCATTGGTAAGGTCGATCGTATCCTGCACTTCTACCTGCTCCAGGAAATGCAGCAGGGAAGGCCCTTCATACCAGCGCAGCTTTTCTGACTTCTCCACAATGTTATCTCCCTGCAAGGCACTGAGAGGGATATAGGTAACCTGTTTCAATCCTAATGATTGGGCCACTTTGGCATAGTCAATCACAATATTATTATAGATATCCTGCGAGTAGTTTACCAGGTCCATTTTGTTAATGGCCACTACTACATGCGGCAGGTTCAAGAGGGAAGCAATAATAGAATGACGGCGGGTTTGCTCCACTACTCCATTGCGTGCATCGATCAGGATAATGGCCAGATCGGCATTGGAGGCACCGGTCACCATGTTGCGGGTATATTGAATATGCCCCGGTGCATCGGCAATAATGAACTTGCGTTTGGGAGTAGAGAAATATTTGTAGGCTACATCAATGGTGATGCCCTGCTCACGCTCTGCACGCAAACCATCGGTAAGCAAAGCCAGGTCGATCTCTCCGTCTTCCTTATTCTTGCTCTGCCGTTCAATAGCTTCCAGCTGATCGATCATTATACTCTTACTGTCATACAACAACCGGCCAATCAGGGTGCTTTTGCCATCATCAACACTTCCGGCAGTTATGAATCGTAGTAAGTCCATCTATGATAAGTTTATGTTGTTTTTATGTATGTTCTGTAAAAGCCACGAGCCCCTCTTCCTGTATTGTGCTCGCAGCTCGAAGCTGCTTTAGAAATATCCATTCTTCTTTCTGTCTTCCATCGCCGCTTCAGATACTTTGTCATCAATGCGGGTCTCGCCTCTTTCACTGGTCTTGGTAGCGGTGATCTCCGTAATGATATCGTCAATGGTAGAAGCACCCGATTCCACAGCCGCCGTACAGGTCATATCCCCTACTGTACGGTAACGCACTTTTTTAGTCAGCACTTTATCAGAAGCTTCCAGTTGGATAAAGTCTGAAACAGCTACCAGCTGACCTTCGTGCTCTATCACTTCCCGTTCGTGGGAGAAATAAATGGAAGGCAGTTCTATTTTTTCACGACGGATATAATTCCATACATCCAGTTCCGTCCAGTTACTGATAGGGAATACACGTACATTCTCACCTTTGTGGATCTTACCGTTATAAGTATTCCACAATTCGGGACGTTGCAGCTTGGGATCCCACTGGCCAAACTCATCGCGCACAGAGAATATCCTTTCTTTGGCCCTTGCTTTTTCTTCGTCGCGGCGGGCGCCGCCTATGCAGGCGTCAAACTTAAACTCTTCAATAGTATCCAGGAGGGTGAAGGTTTGCAAAGCATTACGGCTCGCAAACTTTCCTTTGGGTTCTGTCAGTTGCTTTGCCTTGATAGTATCACCCACATGCCTTACGATCAGCTTCTCGCCCAGGGTTTCAGCCAGCCTGTCGCGGTAGTCCAGTGCTTCCTTGAAATTGTGGCCCGTGTCGATATGCACCAGGGGAAAAGGGAATTTACCGGGACGAAATGCTTTCAACGCCAGCTGCACCAGTGTGATAGAATCCTTACCACCCGAAAACAACAGGGCAGGTTTTTCAAACTGGCCAGCCACTTCACGAAAGATATGTATCGCTTCCGACTCCAACTGATCCAGGTAATCTAATCTGTAAGCACTCATTCGTTCGATATTTTATTACTTCAAAGTATTTGTTATCAACTATGCACATGCAGGCCACATTCCTTTTTGGCGGCATCTTCCCACCACCACCTGCCTGCCCGGAAATCCTCTCCCGGTCTGATGGCCCTGGTACAAGGGGCACATCCAATGCTCACAAACCCTTTATCATGCAGGGGATTGTAAGGTACATTGTTATCATCAATATACTTACGCACCTGCTCAGTTGTCCAATGCAATAAAGGATTGTACTTAATGATCTGGTTGCCTTCGTCCCATTCCACAGTAGCCAGGTTATTCCTGTCAGGAGAATGTTCTGCCCGCAAACCGGTGATCCAAATAGCATTGCCCTTTAAGGCTCTTTTTAAGGGCTCTACTTTGCGGATAAAGCAGCATTTTTTCCGGTGATCTACCGACTCATAAAAAGCATTGGGCCCATGCTCCTGCACAAACGCTTCCAGGGAAGCATTGTCGGGATAATAGGCTTTTACATTCGACTGGTATTTAGCGTTGGTGCTGCTCCACACAGAATACGTTTCAGCAAAAAGCCTTCCGGTATCCAGCGTAAATACACTGACAGGCAGGCTATTGCTTAATATTTCGTGGGCAATCACCTGGTCTTCAAAACTAAAACTGGTAGAAAAGGTCACCTGCCCCGGAAACTGCTTTGCCAGCAATGACAAAAACTCAGTAAGAGGTAGTCCACTTGACTGGTAGGTTAATTCGGGGATATATGTTTGGAGTGACGTATTCATGTATATTGACTATTCAGCGGTAATAAAAGATAAAGACGGGGAAAGACAAATACTAACAGGAGTATGAATCAACAGCAACAACAATAGTTGTAACAATATGAGAAGGTATTGTATTGCATCGCGATGGTGTGTAGCATGAAAAAAATCGTTGACTCAGTAACAAAGATAAGGCCCGGTGCGGAAACAGACAACTTTTTCTACCTCTCAGGTAGACTAATAAGGATTTTAACAAATGCAACGGCTAATGAATGTTAGTTTGATCTCCCGCCTGCATTATTTCGATGATACACAACGGAATCCGGTATGCTCCAGGCCCGTGTCGGGGGAGGTTTTCATGCGTGAAGTCACACGATACCCTTTGCAATAGGAAGCATTACACATAAATGATCCGCCCCGCACTACTTTCTTGGGCACAGTAGGCTCCATGGGGTCATTGCTTTGGGCAGGCCCTGCAGGATCAGTAGCAACGGTATTTTTCTGTGCAGCATACCAGTTTGCATCATACCAGTCACTGCACCATTCCCATACATTGCCAGCCATATCGTACAATCCGAAAACATTGGGTGCAAAGGATTGCACAGGCGCCAGTGACTGGTACTGATCCCAGCCGGTATTTTTATCGGGAAAACTGCCTTGCCAGGTATTGGCTTTTGGCTTGCCTGTTTCTATATCTTCCGTGCCCCAGGGATAAACAGCTTGCTGCAGGCCTCCCCTGGCGGCGTATTCCCATTCGGCTTCAGAAGGCAGCCTCTTGCCTGCCCATTTAGCATAGGCCATAGCATCATACCAGGAAATATGTACAACGGGATAATGATCTTTGCCTTTAATACTGCTTCCAGGCCCCTGGGGGTGCTGCCAGTTGGCCCCTTTTTTCCAGGACCACCATTGTGAGACATCGTCTAACGGTACCGCATGAGCAGGTGGTGTAAATACAAGAGAGGAAGGCACCAGCACATCATCCGATGGCCTGGCCGTACCCGGGGGAACCTGCTTTTTGATCTCCTCCCAATCTGGCTTTTTTTCTGCCGTGGTAATATAACCGGTGGCTTTTACAAACTGGCGAAACTGTGCATTGGTCACTTCTGTAGCATCGATCCAGAAGCCTGATACCGTTACTGTATGTTGGGGATATTCATCGGGGCGGCCTTCATTGTCTGTTGCACCCATGCCATATGAATGGCCGGCTATCCATACCATGCCTTTGTGAGAAACACTGTCTGTGGAGGCAAAGGAACTATCAGTAGCACCTGCCGGAAATCGCGCAGGCAGGTTGGACTCACAAGAGACCGCTGTGTCTTTTTTTGCGGAAGTGTCCACTTTCGGATCGGCAGACTGGCAGGCACCAATACAACCCAGTACAACATAAAACAGCAGGCTTCTTTTCATACGGCCCACAATTTAAGCCATTACTTTCTTTTTCGTTTTTTGGCGTTATCTATGGCATCCAACAGTCCGTTTTCAGGCTTGTCGAGTGTAAGCTCCCAAAACATAATGCCATTCAACCCTTTGTCCAGGGCATAGTTCGTTTTGAGGTCGAGGGAAAGACTGTCATCGAAAGTGGCAAAGAGTTTTTTATCTGCATTATAAGCATAGGGGGCTTTGGCTATATCATCCCAATAAAAAGCATATCCTTTGTCCCGGGAGATCGTTTGCGGAAATATTTTATACGGTACAAAGCTTTTGAATTTGGCAGGGCGGTTGAGGCCATTGTTGACGCTATCGGCCCCTTCAAATACACGGGCATAAAAAGCAGCGCCGATCACCAGTTTATTCCTGGGTATACCCAGCGAGTCGAGGTAGCGCACGGCATTGTCCGTCGATTCTTTTTGTGCAGGGGTTGAATAAAGGCCCGGATGATGGCCAGTTACCGTACTATACCCATTGATGAGGTCATAGCTCATGATATTCACCCGGTCGATCACCGGCATCACCTTTTTCCATTCGATGGATTCCTGCAGGAATTTGGTAAAGCCGCCAGCCGCAAAGCTGATCTCCTGTTTTTTGCCCAGGGCCTTGCGTAGAGCAATGACCAGCTCGGTAAAATTGGGTCTGTCCTCCACTTTATATGGATGCCCGGGATGCCCCTCAATAGCGGGATACTCCCAATCGAGATCAATACCATCAGTGCCTAATTTATCCGTCCACTCTTTTACCGATTGGGCAAATTCATCGCGCCCTTCCCGGGTGGCAAATACATCAGAGCAGGTTTTACAACCTCCCCATCCGCCGAGTGACAACAATATCTTTAGCGAGGGATTCTTTTCTTTGAGCGATACCAGCTTTTTAATAACCGGCTCTCCATTGCCAACAAAAAGCTGGTTGTCTTTCAGGTGGCAGAAGCTGTAAATAATATGCGTGAGCTTTTGAACATCGTACTTATCTATTTCAGTGAGGTTGCCGGAGTAATAGGCCAGCACGGCCAGTGGTTGTTTGGCATTCCTGCCAGCTGTCTTTTGCGCCTGGCATAAGCTGGTGATCAATAACAGTACAAGGAGTTTGGCAAGGTGTGGTAACATCATGTATGAATTTACACAATTAATGTGCCTGCAAATGGAAAAATGTAACTACAGAGGAGCTCCTAAAACCCTTTTTTTACAACAACTCACCAATTTGTTCTGCAATTATTTTGGATTTTATGATAAGGTTACCGCCAGATTTTGTAGTCTTTTCCAGCAACCTGATATATGCCGGTCCTTGCAATTTAGGAGCTGCCGACATAATTATCCGGCCAAAAATATTGTACTGACTCGTAGCAGGGTTTAATTGTTCAATTGAATTGTTTACCTGACTGACAGCCTTTAAGAATTTTTTCCCTTTTAATTCGATAAAGACAGCACGTGTTTTATTTTCAGCTGGAACAATCAACAAAAAGTCACATCTTTCAGTATTATTTTCCTTGATCAGACAACCGTCAAGATCATATTTCTGTACAATACGATTCAAATTATTGATAAGCCTATATTGACTTTGACTTTCGCCATGGGCATCCTTACACACTATAATACTATCCTTTTCATGCCCTTTATTCAACAAACACCGTTCAGCTAAATTCATTGTCCACGCATTTTTATAGTTGCCAGGCTTTCCATGGTATCTCCGATGATCTCTGATATCTTATCGATTTCCTCGGTATTGATCAGTTGCGTCTCTTCATCCATAATTGATCTCACAGTACCGTTTTCTACAAACCAGGCCCCTATCCCGGAAGGATCCAACCACAACTCACGAGGAACAATCTCATTGGTTTGCAGGTGTTTGCTACCTACCTGGAAAGCATAAATAAGATTATTGATAGCCGTAAGCGTATACGGACTATGCGTAGTTATAGAAAGATGAAAATCCAAAGGAGCGATTTTCTCAATTACGAACTTCAACAGATCGTTTTGAGTGAATGGGAAAAGCGACAATTCCGGTTCTTCAATTGAAACATATATTTTTTTGTCGTTTACTCTACTTTCTATTTTGGAAGTCAGCCAGTCTAAGGCAAGTAATAATGGCACCGTAGTTTGCATCCCATTGGAAGCCTCACTCAAGGTGATGAATTTTCCGTTCTTTAATTCCAGGATATCCCTTCCATCCCTGTAATGGTAGGTAACTTCATCGAGAAAATTAAACTTCCTGGACTTAATTTCTGCCCTTGCCTTTTGAAAAAGCAAACCAAAATCTGTTACATACCGGGGAATAGGTGTTTGTTCCCGTATAAAAAAGAAGGATGAATTAGCTATCAAGGGTATCAATGTTCGTTCGGCAGGTACATACATTGAATTGGACAGACGGCTATAAACCGATGGGGACTCGGCAACAACAAATACATTTTCGTCCTTATCCAAAAGGGCTTCACTGCCTTTTGGGCTTTTAATAAGAATGCTTGTATCCTCTTCAAAAAAGCTCGAAAGATTCAATTCCTCCAAAAGCTTTCCCTTCAATTGGGTATTGCCTATTCCAGACTTCCTGTTTTCTGCATCACTCATAACAGCACTTATTACCTTGGCAATAGTGCTTTTACCGCTGCCCTGCGGACCAATGAATATATTTATCTTCTTGAGTTCAATTTCTGCACTTCTGACAGGGCCGAAGTTCTTGATAATAAGCGTTTCTGACATATAATTCAGTATTAGCTAATGTAACAAAAAAGCGAAACACCACTGTAGTGGAGCCTCGCTTTTCTGTATCACAAACAAATATACTAAATTATTTAGTTATCTCTAACTTTTTTATTTCTTCGCAAACTGGCTGCGGATCACGTTCAACGCTCCACCTGCTTTGAACCATTCGATCTGTGGTTCATTGTAAGTGTGGTTGAGAACGATAGAATCTTTTGATCCGTCGGCATGATTGGCCACTAAAGTCAGGGGTGTGCCAGGCTTAAAGGTGGTAAGACCCAGGATATCAAAAGTGTCGTCTTCCTGGATCTTATCGTAATCTTCCTTATTGGCAAACGTGAGCGCCAGCATACCCTGTTTCTTCAGGTTCGTTTCGTGAATACGGGCAAAGCTCCGTACAATGATCGCGCGTACACCCAGGTGACGGGGTTCCATAGCCGCGTGCTCACGGCTGCTGCCCTCACCATAGTTCTCGTCGCCCACTACTACTGTGAAAACGCCGGCGGCTTTGTAAGCACGCTGGGTAGCAGGCACAGCACCATAAGCACCGGTCAGTTCATTCTTCACTGAATCGGTCTTGTCATTGAAGAAATTCACCGCGCCGATCAGCATATTGTTGCTGATATTATCCAGGTGGCCACGGAATTTCAACCAGGGACCCGCCATGGAGATATGGTCAGTAGTACATTTTCCTTTGGCTTTGATCAGCAGTCTCAAGCCTTTCAGGTCAGTGCCTTCCCAGGCAGCAAAGGGTTCCAGCAATTGCAAACGCTGGGAATCAGGTTTTACAATTACCTGGATACCGCTGCCATCAGCAGCAGGCGCCTGGTAACCGGGATCATCTACAGAGAATCCTTTTGGAGGCAGTTCTACACCCGTAGGCTCATCCAGCATCACTTCCTTGCCTTCACTATTCTTCAGTTTATCTTTCAGCGGATTGAAAGTAAGGTCGCCGGCAATCGCAAAAGCAGTTACCAGTTCGGGAGAAGCCACAAAAGCGTGGGTAGAAGCCAAACCATCATTACGTTTCGCAAAATTGCGGTTGAAAGAAGTGATGATGGAGTTCTTACGGTTGGGATCGTCGATATGGCGGGCCCATTGACCAATACAGGGACCGCAGGCATTGGCCAGTACCACACCACCAATTTCGTCGAAGGTTTTCAGGAAACCATCTTTCTCAATGGTAAAGCGCACCAGTTCAGAACCAGGGGTAATGGTAAATTCAGCCTTGGTCTTTAATTTTTTATCGATCGCCTGTTGGGCCAGGGAGGCCGAACGGCTGATGTCTTCATAAGAAGAGTTGGTGCAGGAACCGATGAGGGCTACTTCCAGCTTCTCGGGCCAGTTGTTGGCTTTTACCGCTTCTGCAAATTTGCTGATGGGCCAGGCAAGGTCTGGTGTGAACGGACCATTTACGTGGGGCTCCAGCTCATTCAGGTCAATCTCGATCAACTGATCATAATATTTGGCAGGATCAGCATATACTTCATCATCGGGACGCAGGTGCTCGCGGATGCCATCGGCCAGGGCTGCTACTTCTTCGCGTTCGGTAGCTTTCAGGTATTCGGCCATCTTCTTGTCGTAAGCAAAAATGGAGCAGGTAGCGCCAATTTCAGCACCCATGTTACAGATAGTTCCTTTACCGGTAGCGCTGAGGCTATCGGCGCCGGGGCCAAAATATTCTACAATAGCACCGGTACCACCTTTTACGGTCAGGATGCCGGCTACTTTCAGGATCACGTCTTTGGCAGAAGCCCAGCCGCTCAGTTTGCCGGTGAGCTTTACACCGATCAGTTTGGGCATTTTAAGCTCCCAGGCCAATCCGGCCATTACGTCTACCGCATCTGCACCACCTACACCGATGGCCACCATACCCAATCCACCCGCGTTGGGCGTATGGGAGTCGGTACCGATCATCATACCGCCGGGGAATGCATAATTTTCTAATACAACCTGGTGAATGATGCCGGCACCTGGTTTCCAGAATCCGATGCCATATTTATTGGAAATAGAGGCCAAAAAGTCATATACTTCTTTATTTACATCCAGGGCCGTTTTCAGATCCTCATTGGCGCCTGTTTTTGCCTGTATCAGGTGATCGCAATGCACCGTAGAAGGCACAGCTACTTTGGCACGGCCGCAGGTACTGAATTGCAACAAAGCCATCTGGGCGGTAGCATCCTGCATGGCCACGCGGTCTGGCGCGAAATCTACATAATCCTTACCCCGCTCATAGGCTGTTCCGGCTGGAACAAACAGGTGGGAATACAAAATCTTTTCTGCTAATGTCAAGGGCTTGCCTACCAGCTTACGGGCTTCTGCTATGTGAGCAGGCATGGCCGCGTAGAGCTTTTTAATTAGATCCAGATCAAAAACCATGTTAAATATTTTATATTTTAATATACGATCACTCCTTCCTGAGCTCCCAACCACAATTCCCTCATAAACGTACCTTTCTCATAATTTCGGTGCAAATTTACCTAAAAAATAAATTATTGGTATAAACGGATATTAGGACAATGACTTAAAATGTATAAATTAGTACCATGAATCGCTTGAGATTTTTTATAGAATGGCAGGCTTATGGTGTTTGCACCGCTATCGGTGAGCGTATGGGCATTGCCACCTCTCGCATTCGTACCTGGTTTGTCTATATCTCTTTCCTTACCATGGGATCCCCCCTTATCGTATATTTTGTACTTGCATTCTGGATGAACATTAAACGCTACATTTTATCCGTACGCCGCAATCCGTTGAAATACCAATAATACCGACCTTCTCTGTATCCAACCCGACTTTGCTATACATCCTGTGATCGAATAGGTATTGCTTTAATAATCTGGTAAAGCCTGTACTTTGTTTCAATTTGATTACAACACCACCGACTATGAGCAGTTATTGCTCAAACTGGCAGAACAATTGAACATGCCTGTGCACAACAACCAGGTCATGTTCCCTCCTGCCATTGCAGATGGCAGCTTCATGTTCCTGCCACTCCCCAATGGGCTGCATGCCTGTATTACCAATTGTACTTTCAACCAGGATTGGCTCATTCACCGGAAGCGAAGTATCAATGGAGAATACTACATCCTCCGCATCGATGAACTGGTGATACCCGGCACGCTTGTCATTACTATTGATGATGAAAAGCTGAAGGAGAAAAATACCAGCAAATCTATTGCGTACCTCACCAGTTCACACTTCGACTGGTCGTACCTGGGCACCGAGGGAGGCGGTTACCGTTCCATTGGCGTTTTATTCAACAAAGAATGGCTGGCCACCTACCTCGATATCCATACAGCCGAAGAGGTACTCTCCACCTATATCTCCCTGAAAGCAGAAAACTTCAATATTGAGCCGCTTGACAGCAAATACCGGCAGTGGATGCGCACCATTATGGAAGTGGACGACGACAGCCCCCTGCGGCTAACCATTATCCAAAACCGGATCATGCTCATGATCGAGCGTTTTTTCCTGCACCTCTATGAAAAGATGAAAAACCCCACTTTCCGCATTCCCCTTTCCCCGGAAGATATTAACCGGGTGATGCAGATCGAGGGCATTCTCACCAAGGATATTTTCCAGCCCGCACCCTCCATACAACAATTGGCCAAAATGGTATCAATCAGCGAATCAAAGCTGAAAAAGGACTTCAAGACCATGTATGGCTTCCCCATCTATGAATACTACCAAAAAGCCCGCATGCAGGCAGCACAGGACAAATTGCTTACCCGTAAATACTCTGTGAAAGAAGTCGCTATGGAACTGGGGTATGCCAACCTCAGCAACTTTACGATCGCTTTTAAAAAGGAATTTGGCGTGCTGCCCAGCCAGCTTTTGTCATAAAATGGAAATATTTTTCCACTATCCAGCCCTTTAACATATCCAATTGAACCATTCCAAACTGTAAATGGTTTTACAAAATTGCGTGCAAACGATTGAGTAAAGACTTTGCAGTTAGTATTGTACCCACATCAGGTAGCCCAACCAATAATTCAGGTATAGTTTTGTGTATAGAAAGACCACTGAATGGAATTGAGATGAAGTCCCGTTTTTGATCCTGCAGAAACTATGGAAAACCACCGCTGGTCTGTTACACCTGACTGAAACCACGGATTCACCTTTGAAAACGTATTTAAAGCTTCCTTCCGTGGGAAGCTTTTTTACTCCACAAAATTTTTAAGTGCTATACGGTCACATGAGAAAAAAGCTACTCTGCAAGGAGTAGCTTTTTCGTTGTATCGATTTACCAATATTTACAGAACTTTTATATAACCGCCTTCCGCAGCTTCACCAGTTGCTGCAACAATCCTTCCAGCAGATCCAGCTTCAGCATATTGGCGCCATCACTTTTGGCAACCGCCGGGTTGGGGTGCGTTTCTATAAACAGGCCATCAGCGCCGGATGCAATGGCGGCTTTGGAAATAGTACCGATCAGTTGGGGATTGCCGCCTGTTACACCCGATGTTTGGTTGGGCTGCTGCAGGCTATGGGTACAATCCATTACCACCGGCGCACCATGTTCTTTCATCCAGGGAATATTGCGGTAGTCCACCACCAGGTCCTGGTAGCCAAAGCTATTACCACGCTCGGTTAGAATAACCTTGTTATTACCCGCATTGCGGATCTTCTCAGCCGCAAACTTCATAGAGGGGCCGCTTACAAACTGGCCTTTTTTCACATTCACGATCTTGCCTGTCTCAGCAGCTGCCACCAGCAGGTCCGTTTGCCGGCATAGGAAGGCCGGTATCTGGAGGATGTCAATGTACTTGGCCGCCATCGCCGTCTCGTCATGTGCATGCACATCGGAGGTTACAGGCAGTTTGTATGTATCGCCGGTCTTTTTCAGCAATTGCAGGGCTGTTTCATCGCCCAGGCCTGTAAAAGAGGAGGCGCTGGTACGGTTGGCCTTGCGGTAAGAGGATTTAAATACATAAGGGATACCCAGGTTTTTGCAGATACCGCTCACTTTATCAGCCACTTCCATCAATAATTCCTCACTTTCCACCACACAAGGGCCGGCTATCAGGAAGAAGTTGTTCTCATCGTACTGTTGATTGGCAAACAGGTCTTTAAGCATTTTTTCCATGGCGCAAAGATACGAAATAGGCAGCTACCGGTACGCATCTGCTTACCGGCAACAGGATACCCTATTCACTCGCCTTTTGAAGGGGCCTGAACTGACTCATATCAAGACTTATCAAGTACTCATCGGGTAGATAACCATTATTAAACCCGTAGATAAGCCGTCTCTTTAAAGGACAGCTTATCTACGGCTTATATACAGCTTATATACGGCTTATCTACAGGTTATCCAATAATCTGAACCGGATATGGGTGGTCCAATCAGCCTATTGGCCTAGGACTTTGAGGAAATCACTTAAAAGAATTTGTTCATATCCTATATAATGTGTAACTTTTACACATTACCATTTACCTTATTCAATCATCAAAACATGCTGCTGTATGAAAAATCTTGTCCGCAAGACCTGCTTTAGCGTCCTTGTATGCTTTCTATTCATCTTCCCCACACTAACACACGCCCAAAATCCCTGGAATGGGAAAGTCATCTTCCAGGGCTTCTGGTGGGATTACTGGAACAGTAATTATCCTGAAGGCTGGTCCAACTACCTCGCCGATCTGGCCCCACGCCTGCGCGATATTGGTATCGACGGGGTGTGGATACCGCCCTCTGTTAAGAATGCGGGCACCAATAGCAATGGCTATTCACCTTTCGACCAATATGACCTGGGCGATAAATACCAGAAAGGAAACCTGAAGACCCGGCTGGGCAATAAAAATGAACTGCTGCGCATGATCGCCGTATTACATGCCAATGGCATGGATGCTATCCAGGATGTTGTATTCAATCATATGGACAATGCAGGCTCCTCTACCGGCGCTGGCGGGCAAGACCCCTCGGCCACGGGCAATAGCGATGGCAACCTCTACAAGAATTTCCGGTATGCTTCCTATGCTACACCAGTTACTACTGAGTTGTCGGCCGATTATTTAGCGCGCTCCGGCCGCTGGCCCAAGAACTGGCCGAACTTCCACGCCAACAGTAACCATAATTGTAATAGTGGCGATATATGTGCGGCATTCTTTGGCCCCGACATTTGTTATTATTCCGGCGCCTACGGACAAAGCTCCAATGCGACTTACAACCCGGTTCAAACAACAGATTATATGCGTACACAGACCCGCAACTGGTTTGTATGGATGAAGAAACAAACTGGGGTGGATGGCTTTCGCTTTGATGCTGTCAAGCATTTTGAGCCCTGGGCCATGCAGGACTTTCTCTGGAATGTAAAGTACAATGCAGGCTGGGCCGGTGGCGGCGCCAATATGTTTTCCGTGGGAGAATATGTGGGCAGCGCCTCCGACCTGGATACCTGGATCAACGATGTAAAGACCAGCAATGGCGGTACGGAAGATATGACGGGCACCTTTGATTTTAGTTTGCGCCAGGCCGTTAAAAATATGGTGAGCGGCGGCGGTGGTTATAACCTGGCCAATATACCCGGAGCACAGCAAACCAATCGCTTCCGCACAGTGCCCTTTGTCAATAACCACGATACCTTCCGGCCCATCAAAGACTCCACCGGCAATTATACAGGATGGGACGCAGGCAATGAACTGGGCGGTGGCCATATCGATCCCTTTGATGCACGACTGGCAGCGGCTTATGCCATCACCTTTGCAGTAGACGGATCGCCGCAGGTGTTCTTTGAAGACCTGTTCAATGTGGGCAGCCTGGGTAAAAGATATTCTCACTTACCTACCAGTACCACCAACCTGCCCGTGCGTGATGATATCGCCAATATCATCTGGTGCCACCAGAAACTGAATTTCAAAAAAGGTTCTTATAAAGTACGCTGGCAGGCGGCCGATCTGCTGATCATAGAAAGGGGTTATAAGAGTGGCCCCGAAAACAGCTATGCCATCATCGGGGTCAACGACAACTGGAATACCTGGCAAAACGCCACCATCCAGACAGACTTCGGCGCCAATGTGCAACTGCATGATTATTCCGGCGCCAACACCAGCGATATATGGACCGACGGTTCCGGCAAGGCCACCATTTATGTACCACCTTGTGATGGCAGCAACACACGCCGTGGTTATTGCATCTGGGGACCAGCCGGTGTAACAGGAGGTTTTAATCCATCACAACGCAGCACGACACAGGAATGGGAAATGGCCAATGACCTGGGTGATTCACATGCCAGCTCTCTGCAGCAGGGCGGAGCCTTACCAGCCAGCTCTACGGCCCTGCGTACAGTGGGTAAAATATTTGATGAAACAGGCAAGACCATTACGGTGAACCTATTTCCCACCAATACTGCGCAGAACCTCACGGTCAATGTATACAACAGCAGCAACACGATCGTTCAAACAACCAGCGGCACCGGCAATCTTACGCTTACCTATACACCCGGCTCTACAGGTCTGTACACCGTGAAAGTGAAGAATACTTCCGGCACCAATCCGGCACAAAACGTTTTTGTAAAGGTTACCTATACAGCACCCAAGGTAGCCAATACGGCTTCTTACCCGGCCAGGGTGGCACAAACGACGATGCCTGAAAAGCCCAGGGCCGTTACAGAAAAGCCGGCTATTACCATAAAAAATTATCCTGACCCCTTCTCTGCCTCTACCACTGTTAGCTTTTACCTGCCATCGGCATCACTTACCAATGTGCAGGTATACAACCTGCAGGGGCAATTGGTGAAACAGGTTTTTAATAAGCAACTGGCAGGCGGACAACACCAGGTCACGATCCAAACACCCGATCTGGCGCCCGGTATCTATATGCTGAAGCTAACGACAGGCAGTGAAAGCAAACTGCACCGGATGCTGCTGAGCAGGTAAGAAAAACACAGTTAAAAGGTGGGCCACCCTCCAGCCCTGCATAACAGCGCGGCAGGGTGACTCACCTTTTGTCTGCATCACATACGAGAGGTGTCACTTCTTTTGGATTATCGCTTTCGGTCAGCAACGTGTATTCGATACCCAATAAAAGCGCCATTACCAGCACACTATTGAAGCCTTTCTCATGCCCAGAACAATCGGGTGCGCCGCCGCTCACTATTTTATGGTTTCCATCGAAATTTTGCGTTTTTTTGCTCCCACTAAAATGCAACTCTACTATGATCCGCGAAAGAATACTTGTTATTGGCGCTTCAGGACAAATAGGCGTGGAATTAACGCTGGCTTTACGTAAGATATATGGCAATGCCAACGTGGTGGCTTCGGACCTGCGGGAAGAGAATGACCTGCTGAAAGGCACTGGTCCTTATGTAAGCATTGATGTGATGAACAAAGAGATGCTGCACGTGCAGGTGATCCGGCAGAGCATTACGCAGATATACCTGCTGGCTGCCATTCTTTCTGCTACCGGCGAAAAGAATCCTAACCTGGCCTGGAACCTCAATATGCAGGGATTGCTCAACGTGTTGGATATCGCCCGCGAAGAGAAGATCTACAAAGTATACTGGCCCAGCAGCATCGCTGTATTTGGCCCTACTTCACCCCGGCAGAATTGTCCGCAGCAAACCATCATAGAACCAACCACGGTATATGGCATCAGCAAATATGCCGGAGAGTTCTGGTGCAACTATTATCACCAGCGGTTTGGAGTGGATGTAAGAAGCATCCGTTACCCGGGCTTGATCAGTTATAAATCGGCCCCCGGCGGTGGTACTACCGATTATGCCGTGGAGATCTTCCACGAGGCGCTGGAAGAAAAGAAGTACACTTCCTTCCTGAAAGAAGATACTTACCTGCCCATGATGTATATGCCGGATGCTATTCGTGGCACCATTGAATTGATGGAAGCACCGGCCAGCAAAATATCCATCCGCCATTCTTATAACCTATCGGCCATGAGCTTTTCACCGAAAGAGATCGGTGCGGAGATCAAAAAGCATATGCCTGAATTTACCCTGGATTATAAGCCCGATTACCGCCAGGCAATTGCCGACAGCTGGCCACAAAGTATTGATGACTCTGTAGCAACCAGAGACTGGGGTTGGAAACCTGAATACAGCCTGGAACGCATGACCAAAGACATGCTGGAAAACCTGAAGATCGAATTGGGCGGAGTAAGCAAGTAAAAGATGTGAAAGGTGAGACAGTAGATGTGAGACGGAAACTCCCACTTAGGCGGGACAAACTCTGAATAGGCAATTGGCAGTCAAATAGGTTACAATAAAATGAGAAGGGTTAAAGTTCAGAACTTTAACCCTTCTCATTTTTATTATTAGCAATGCTTTTTATTTACACTGCTTTTCAAAGCGCGGAGCAATTCTAAATTCTACATCCAAAATCCGGAATTACAACGGCCTGATCCAGATATTGCGGAAGCTCACGGGATTGCCATGGTCCTGCAAAATGAGCGGTTCTTTTTCGCCATGCTTCTCATAGTTGGCAATACCAATATATTGGGTACTGCCCCAGATGGTAGCATTGTTTTGTACCAGCACACCATTGTGGATGACGGTAATGCGGGCCTGCGTTTTTACATTGCCATCGGGATAGAATACCGGCGCTGTAAATATAATATCATAGGTTTGCCATTCACCGGGGCCACGACTGGCATTTGCCATAGGAGGCAGTTGTTTGTAGATGCTGCCTGCCTGCCCGTTGGAATAGGTTCTGTTGTTATAGGAATCCAATACCTGCAGTTCATATTTACCCATCAGGAAGATGCCACTGTTGCCTCTTCCCTGCCCTTCACCTTTCACTACTTCGGGTGTCCTCCATTCAATATGCAATTGGCAGTCGCCAAAGCCTTGTGTAGTATGAATTTCACCGGCACCTCCGGTTACGGTCATAGCGCCGTTCTCTACTTTCCATTTGATGGGGCCGCCGTTCTTGGCTTCCCAGGCACTGGTATTACTACCATCAAACAATACAATCGCATCAGCGGGGGCATCGGCAGCCGTTTTACCCGGCGCTACTACCTTTACTTCGGGCTCCCAATATTCAGACAATTTAGGATCGCCACCAGCACGGTTTACTTTCTGAGCCTGTGTGAATGCAGCCATCGATAGCAGGCAGGCAGTCAACAATAATCGTTGGGTCATGGTACAAATATTTTTGGAATAGGGGATCAAGATAGCAAAAAATAATCAGCGCAGAACGGTAAATCCTATAAAAGCACGGGGATCGGTGGCCTCTACCTGCACACTGATCACCTCGGCACGGGAAGGCCCCTGCCTGCACCAGGCAATGAGTTGGTTAAGCGCCTGAGAAGGGCCGGAAGCCTGGATAAACACACTGCCATCGGGTTGATTTCTCACCACGCCGGTAAGGCCCAGCTCCAATGCCTTTTCTTTGGTACTCTGGCGATAGAAAACACCCTGCACTTTACCAGTTACAATAATGGAAACAGTCTGCACCATGCCAGCAAGGTACGAACTTGTGTGAATGCTATTGTATTAATCCATGTTCGCGCATTACTTTGTCTTCATCGCCGGTGATGTACGCAAATATCTTTAATTGCTCTTCCCGGTATTGCAGAAAGTAGATCACGTCAAATTCGATAGCGAGTTCCGTATTGTCCTTGTTCTTATAGGTAGCTTTCCAATGGATCTTCACCATGGAATGCAGCTCGTCCAGGGGTGTTACCTCCTGCGAAAGGATCTCCATAGAATGGGTGCCTATCTGCCGGTAGAAATCCATGCCCTGGGGTATCTTCTTGCGGAACTCCTGGTCATTACTACCGCCGTGAATACCTGCTGGACTTGCTTCTACAAAAAAAGGTCCGAAAGCATTGGCCGTCGCTTCTACATCCGTTTCACCCTGCAGCGCATCATTGAAGCGCTTTTCATAGGCAGCAAAAAATTCATAAATACTCTTTTCCATAGCTCATGTATTAGACTATCGACAATAGCTCAAATTTCCTGCCACAGGCCGGAGCCGTATTATGCTGTTCAGGTAATCAGTTTGGGTACAATTGGCAACAGGTGGCCGGTGATTAGTTGAGGGCTTCCGACCAATTCAGTCCATGGGGCAACGATGTATTACTGAATTCGATATGGATCACCCTTCGGCGGGCCTGGTTGGTGGTTCGGTTGGAAGCATGTAACAGCAAGGGGCGCATGATCATGATTCCCCCTTTGGGCACTTCACAAATGGTTTCTGTTTCTTTTGACCAATCGATGGTTTCCGGCCTGTACACACCTTTGGCATGAGAACCGGGCACTACTTTCAAGGCTCCATTGTGCTTGTCTGTATCGTCGAGGTGAATGCGTATGGTGAAGTTGCGTTGCAGGATGTCGAGGGGAGGCTGTACGGCAAACTGGCTTTGCTTTACCGTCCAGGGGCCAAAGCCCGGAAGTGCTGCTTTCTTATCTACTGAAATCGTAAGGTCCTGGTGGTACGCTACAAACCAGTTAGACTGTTCCGGCTTATCAAAGTAAATAGATTTCACTACGAAATAGCCCGCACCAAAAATGGCTTCTATTAGTGTATTGAACTGTTGGGTAAATACCAGCGATCGCACAGCAGGCACCTCTTTCAGGAATTGCCGGATGGCAAAGAGATCGTTGGTTTTCCGGAAGGTAGGGTTGGAATGATCGGCCAGGGCAATCGCTTCAATGATCGCTTCTACTTCATCGGCAATGAAGACATTGGGAATACAGGAGAAGCCTTTCTGTTCTATTTCTTGTGCGTGTTGGCTCCATTCAATCATAGTAGACAGATACTTTTATCCCTTATACTTCTTTTCCTTGGCTTCCTTGTAATCAAGATACATCTCTATCAATTGATCAATATTTAAAATACCATACACAACAAAGATCCCAAAGGAGAGTGGCTGAAATTCAGGGGTCATCAATTTAACAGTACCCAGGTCAAGACCAAAATATGTTCCCAATAAAGCTGGCGTCAGTGTTAAAAGGTTAAAAGTACCCAGCACAAGAAATATGCCTGTACCAATAACCGCCAGCTTAAAACGCCTGACAAACAAACATATCAAAACAATGAATAAAAACAAACCCACATAATGCTGAACCATCGCTTCAATAGGTCCTGTCAGGATGATTGACCAGGTATATGACAAGAACCCCGCAATCACCAATAAGGGAATCAAAAGACGTATTCGTTGTTTGTTCATTTCAGAAAAGGTTTAGACAGGCTAAAGAGGGATCTGTTACTTCATGACAAGATACAAAAAAGCGCCCCGCATCAGCGAAGCGCTTTTCAAATATATTCAATTGTAAAGATCAGGACTTCCGGTTCAGTAGTCAAAACTCCACACGTAGGACTCCCGACTCTGAACTCAGTACTCCTTACAATCCCATTTTCTTCTTCAGGTTCTGGTCGATGGCGTCCAGGAACTCTTCGGTATACAGGAAGTGTTCTCCGTGTTTTACCTTATTGCCATGCACACATACTGCCAGGTCCTTGGTCATCTTACCACTTTCTACGGTTTCAATACAAACCGCTTCAATGGCATTACAGAAATCGATCAGCTCCTGGTTACCGTCCAGCTTGCCGCGGAAGGCCAATCCTCTTGTCCATGCAAAGATGGAAGCAATCGGGTTCGTGCTGGTAGGCTTGCCAGCCTGGTGATCGCGGTAGTGACGGGTCACCGTACCATGCGCTGCTTCTGCTTCCATGGTTTTACCATCTGGCGTTACCAGTACAGAGGTCATCAGGCCCAGGGAGCCGAAACCTTGTGCTACGGTATCGCTTTGTACGTCGCCATCATAGTTCTTACAGGCCCATACAAAGTTGCCATTCCATTTCAGGGCACTGGCTACCATGTCATCGATCAGGCGATGCTCATACACGATACCTGCTGCTTCAAACTGGGTTTTGAACTCACCCTGGTAGATATCTTCAAAAATGTCCTTAAAACGGCCATCATATTTCTTCAGGATGGTGTTCTTGGTGCTCAGGTACAGGGGCCATTTTTTGCTCAGGGCCATATTAAAACAGCTCCGGGCAAAACCAATAATGCTTTCATCTGTATTGTACATGGTCATGGCTACGCCATCGCCTTTGAAATTGTATACCTCAAAGGTCTGTGGTTCGCCCCCACCTTCGGGGGTAAAGGTCATAGTTAATTTACCCTTACCTTTGATAACGGTATCTGTAGCGCGATATTGGTCGCCAAAGGCGTGCCGGCCTACAATGATAGGCGCGGTCCAGTTGGTAACCAGGCGGGGAATATTGTTGATAACGATCGGCTCACGGAAAACGGTCCCGTCCAGGATATTACGGATGGTGCCATTGGGGCTTTTCCACATTTGTTTCAGGCTGAACTCTTTTACACGGGCTTCATCCGGCGTAATGGTAGCGCATTTGATACCCACACCGTACTCTTTAATGGCATTGGCCGCATCGATGGTCACCTGGTCGTTGGTCTGATCACGATACTCAACACCCAGGTCATAATATTTAATGTCGACTTCTATGTAGGGCAGGATCAGTTTATCTTTAATGAACTTCCAGATGATGCGCGTCATTTCGTCACCATCCAGTTCCACCACCGGATTTGCTACTTTAATTTTTTTTGCCATGTGCTGAATAATTTAAGCTATGTTAAGGATTGCAAACCTACAGCAAATAGAGAAATTACACAAAGCGCTTTTGTCTCATATTCGGGAGGCAGGGAGGTACAGTATGGTTATCCCGACTTGTTCATTACGTAATTCCACGTATTTTTCCGGGAAATGGGTGCAAGTTGGCCTGGGGGCGTTTTTAGTATATATGATAAACTTTAACTTGCGATTATGCTGAACTTGCTACAAAAGTATATTGGCCGTTTTATTACCCTTACCCCCGAAGAGCTCACCGTGCTCACGAAAGCCATGGAAGTGCGCTCCTATGATAAGAAGGTACGCTTGTTGGAGCCGGGTCAAACGGAGGATTACCTGCATTTTATCACCAAGGGCCTGCTGCGCAAATATTTCTATAATGGCAGCCAGGAGGTGATCACCCAGCTGGCCCGTGAGGGCGAGTTGATATGCTCTTCGGTATCCTTTTTTTCCGGTCAGCCCTCCGCTTATGCCGTTGAAACCATCGAACAATCCATATTACTTTCTCTCCACAAAAAAGAGCTGGAGAACCTATATGCCCAGTATCCCCGGATGGAATCACTGGGCCGCCTGCTCATCACCGACCTCTTTCTGCAAAAAGAATACTGGGAGCTGGACCGGATACGGTACGACACCAAAGAACGCTTCGTGAGGTTCGTTTTAGACAATACTGATCTTTTCCGCCGCGTGCCACAGAAATATCTGGCGTCTTATCTAAATATTAAACCTGAAACTTTTAGCCGGTTAAAGCATCATTTATCTAAAAAGATTGCAGAAACACCTGCCCCTCACTAACCCCATTGCATGAGAGAGAGAAAATTGGATATTAAAAGTTACCTGGAACATGTATTTGCTTACCTCCAGCGATTTATGGAGTTGAGCCGCCAGGAATTTGACCTGTTGTCACCCTACTTAGAATTACGTTATTTCGACAAAAAGGCCATCATCCTGGCACAGGGCCAGGTAGATGATTACCTCAATATTGTCATGAAGGGCATGATACGTAAATACATCCACACCAAAAAAGGAGAAGCTACCCTGCAGCTGGCTACCGAAGGCCATATTGTACAATCAGAAATATCTTTCCATGTCCGCAAGCCTTCCGACCTGATCCTGGAAGCACTGGAACCAACAGTCATGATCTCTATCCGCCACGATAACCTGCAGCTGGCGTTGAAAAAGACAGTCAGCGTAGAAAGACTGGGCCGCGCCATGATCACCCAGATGTTTATCAAAAAGGATATTCGTTATTATGAGCAACTCCAGATGACCACCCGTGAACGCTTCCTGGCCTATGTTACCAATCACCCCCATATGCTGCAGCGCGTGCCACAGAAGATACTGGCCTCCTACCTCAATATCAAGCCGGAAACCTTCAGCAGATTAAAACATTTATTGCGGAAGAAGTAAAAGGCAAGTCAGGAAGACCGGAAGACGGAAAGTCCGGAAGAAAAACCCTAAGGCTACTGTATTACTTCCCGACTTACGGACTTTACTGACTTCCGGACTATTTAACGGTCACATCCGGCGGCACCACCCAATCCTTTTCAAACCTGGTGATGGTGGCAGTATCCGGCGCGTTCTGATGTACATAGTAGCGGTACTGTGAGCGATACCAGGTACCGGGATTGATGGTAAATGCGCCATCCACTACCGGCGAATACACCCAGTAAGGCATCGTAGGATGCACCCTGATGGGCTGCGGGTACCGGAAATTGACCGGGTGATCAAATACCGTAGTACCGGCCACCTGCCCGTTAATGGCGCCTGAAGCATCTACCCAGCGGGCATGGGTATGGTTGGCCAGGGAATCGCGGTACCCTTCACTCGTGAGGATGTTCCAGTGACCCTGGTAATTCTTTTTATCCTGGTCATTCCAGTGACTGCTCCCCCGGAAGGCCAAACCGCCATAATGGTATTTCTCCAGGATCAGTGTATCCGTAGTCACATTGCGCTCTTCAGATATCAGGTCAAACAAATAATAATCATGGAAAGGATACACCCTGATCACCCACATCTCGCGCAATACCTCTCCGTGCAGCAGGCTTCTGTGCCGGAGCTTTACCCTTAATTCAGTCACCACAGGCCCTTCTTTCACCTTACTCACCTCTATATGTTCTACTGTACCCTTTTTAGATTGCTGGTTCCAGAAGTCCACAAACTCCTTTCGGAAAGTAGTCCTGGTCCAGGCATTCATGATCCCATGCTGATGGGTATGCCCCACCGGAAAACCATCGGTCAATATTTGTCCACCCGGACTATTCAAAGGATGAATAAACCCACTGCGACGATAATAGGGACTATCGCCAGCCGGCAAAGCCTCCTGTGTATGGTAAAAGAACAGAGGCTTATCCTTAACGCTTACCTGTAAACCCTCCTTTCTTTGCGCAACAGTAACTGCATTCACCGGCGTCTTTTTAGTCATATTTTTCGACGCCAGGTAGGTGTTGCGCATACCCGGCCCCATGCTATCAGGCAATATGAATACCAGCGTTACACTGTCCAGCAATTGGCCAATGGCCGACTTGCCCGTCTTGGTGTTTTTAATGGAATACCAGGCGCTTGTTCGAATTGGCTTTGGCAGGTTTACCTGTATGGGTGTATTGTAACGGGCATATTTGCCGGCCTGCACTTCAATGGTGAAGGGGCGCTCTTGTGCCTGTAAAAGTTGGCAAAATAGTAAGCTCACTATGCATAACACTTGTATTCCTTTCATGCGCATGGGGGATATGACCTAAATGTACTGAAAACTTACATGAGAAATGCCACAGCATAACCAGTTGAAAGGTTAAACTGTGGCATGTTATAAAGTGTTCTTCTATATATCTATTACAGCTTTATATTCACAGCCACCATGAAATTGGTGCCTGCCATGGGAAAATAAAAATTCTCCGTGATCAGGGAACCATACTGGTAACTATAAGTATACCCGTTGGAATTGTATTGACGGTCAAATACATTGTTTACCTGGCCAATGAGGGATATCTCCTTTACAAAGATCTTCCGCAAGGTATAGATCACCCGGGCATCCTGTACATAATAAGCATCGATGCTGCGTTGCTTATTGGTAGTATTGTCCAGGTACTGGCGACCTACATATTTGGCCGGCAAACTGATCTCCAGGTCCTTTACAGGAAGGAAGTTGAGGCTGCCGCCTGCCACCACAGCCGGTGAAAAAGCAATGTCCGTATTGCCGTGTGGTATTGCTTTTTGTCCGCCATTGTCATAATCATCATAGTACTCCGTAAAATCCTTGATACGGTTTCGGCTGAGGGTAATGTTCGCAGTGCCCTGCAACCATTGCGTAAACCGCATTCTTCCCTGCAGTTCAATACCCATCCGGAAACTGTTGTCTACATTGGTGCGGGTATTGCCACCCACATCATTGATCTTACCCGTTTGCACCAGTTGGTCTTTGTACAACATATAATACAGGTTGGCGCTCCACTCATATTGACTGGCCTTCTTTGAAATTCCTGCTTCAAAGTCGTGCAGTTTCTCCGGCTTGGGCTGCTGGTTAACCCCTGCTTCAAAATCATCGCGGTTGGGTTCTTTATTACCCTGTGCGTAAGAAATATAAGCCTGGTAATTATTGGCAGTATAAGTAACCCCCACTTTAGGATTGAAGAAGTCAAACGTGTTGCGCACTTTAAGCGTGGGATTTTTACGGAAGCCACCTATATCATACAATACCCGGCGATATTGCAGGTCGGCAAACACTTCCCACTCCGGTGAAAAAGTATGCTGGTATTTGGCATAGCCATTCACGTCTGTTTTAAAAGCCTCCAGGCTATACCAGCGGTAGTCATTGGGAACACCGCCTGCCTGCGTCCATTTGATCTCACCAAAATGGCGACCATTATACCTGTTCCAGCCACCACCTACGGTAAACTGATCCGCTATGCTCTTATACTGTACAGAAAACACCTGTCCGAAATAATCATTGTCCAGCCACAATTGCCTGATCAAATCTGTTTTTGTAAAAGTGGTACCACCCACCACATAATCCGGCAATCCATAAGTCTTGTACTTCTCCTGCGGTTTGTATTCTTCATAATACCCCTTCCCTTTGGTGAGGAAGAAAGCCGTATTGACCGTTAACCTCGATGAAAATTCGTGGTTGATAAACAACTGGTAATGATCCTGCTGGTAATTGTCCGTTTGGTTGCCATACGTAAAGTAATTGTACTTACGCGGATCGGAGGTGAACAGGTTTACAGAATCCTGCTTTGTATAATACAAAGTGCCCAGGTTGTTGTTGTAATGTTCCATCAGTTTGCCTTCATCACCAGTCAGCTTGGCCTCCGGCACGCCATTCCACGACTGGTATGTTTTTTCCTTACCGGAAATAACATTCAGGCGAACCGATGTTTTCTCAGCCAGGTAAGCGCCACTGAGGTAAAAGGAGCGCAGGTCACTGGCGCCACGGTTTACAAATCCATCACTGCTTACCTTCGACAACCGGGAATCGATGGTGAAATGATCGTCAATCAGTCCACTACCTGCTTTGATGGTATGCTTCCAGGTATTGAAAGAGCCGACACTGTTATTGATCTCACCATAAGCACTCGTATTGGCTTCATTGGTGCTTAAATTAATGGTAGCTCCAAATGCGCCCGCGCCATTCGAAGAAGTACCTACTCCCCGTTGGATCTGTATATTATTGACAGAAGAAGTAAAATCCGGGAGATTAACGAAGAAACTACCCTGCGATTCCACATCATTATAGGGAATGCCATTGAGGGTAACATTGATACGGGTACCATCTGTACCGCGAATGCGGATACCGGTATACCCCACCCCATTGCCCGCGTCGGAGCTTACGACAGCCGAAGGCGTTTGGTTCAGGATAAAGGGCAGGTCCTGCCCCGTATTTACCTTATCGATCTCTTTTTTAGTAAGGTCGGTTTTGGCAAAGGGGGCTTTCTCCCCGGCACGGATGGCGCGTACCTCCACCGGCTGCATAAAGAGGTTCAACCGGTTCAGTTTGATGGTAATGGCCGAATCGCCCGGTGATACGGTGGTTTCTGCAGACTGGTACCCGATACTGGTGATCCGCAGGGTGTACCGTCCTGGTTTGATCTTGCTGAAAACAAATCGCCCCGATGCATTGGTGCTTACAGTGACGATATTCGATAGTTCTACGGTGGCCGATGCTACGGGGCCCCCGTTGGAAGCGTCGGTTACGTGGCCCGCAACTTGCTGAGCCGATAACCCATGGGAAATCAATAAGTAGCAAATCCCCAAAAGCATTTTTTTCATCTTCGTAAAGATTTTGAGTGGAAAAAATGATTTAAGAGAAAATGCTGCGAAAGCGAAGTGTAGACAATAGAAGAGGACCTACCTTCCCTGCGCAGGCATTACCCTGGTCAGGTTCTACGGGTATAATCTCAGCCTTTTCCGCCCTATTAAAGGGAAAACGGGAAAAGCACCCCGGGAATCTGAAAAAACCTCTTTGGCCAAAGAGGGTGCAAAGATACAGGCAAAAAAACTTTTTTAAAGAATTTGTAACATTCTTTCACCCTTATCCGTCACACCAGTATAGAGAATGCAGTTGCAGTAAGCTGCCAAAGCCAATGCAACATTCAAAAAATTACTCAGTCTATTTCTAAAATGCTAATTATGAAAAAGATCGGATTGTTCAGTATAAGCCTCCTGTTCTCATTGGTGCTCCTCGCACAGAAACAAGTGAATGACCCCATGGCACAGGTAAGAAAAGTATCGGGGTTCCATGCCATTAAAGTATCTACCGGCATCAAAGTATACTTAAGCCAGGGTACCGAGGCAGTAGCAGTAAGCGCCACCAAAGAAGAGTACCGCGACAAGATCATCACCAGGGTAGAAAATGGTGTATTAAAGATCTACTACGAACAGGAAACGCTGAAGTTCTGGAAGAATGGCGGCGGCACCAGGGGTAAAAATCCCGTAGCCTATGTATCCATAGAAAACATTGATGGACTGGATATTAATTCCGGCGCCAGCGTACATGTAGAAGGTGGCCTCAAAGGCGGCAAGCTCGACCTGGATGTTTCCAGTGGCGGCGTATTCAAAGGAGAAGTGAATTTCACCACCCTCGCTGTAGACCAAAGCAGTGGATCAGTAGTGAATATTTCTGGTACTGCCGGTTCCCTCAACGTAGATGGCAGCAGCGGCAGCATATTCCATGGCTATGATCTGACGGTCAACAATTGTGATGCAGATGTAAGCAGCGGAGCCGGCATACAGCTCACCATGAACAAGGAAATGAGTGCAGAGGCCAGCAGCGGTGGTTATATTTCCTACAAAGGCACAGGCGTCATCCGCAATATCAGGACCAGCAGCGGCGGCTCCGTGAAAAAAGGGTAACTTGTATCCATAAATACCTTGCAAAGCAACAACCGATGAAAAAGATAGGATTGTTTTTACTGATGATACTCCCGGTAGCGCTGATGGCGCAGAAGCAGGTGATCAATGATGATAATGCCCAACCGCGTACCGTCGGCAGTTTCCACGCCATTAGGGTCACCAATGCTATCGACCTGTATTTATCACAATCAGACGAAGAAGCATTAGCAGTAAGTGCTGTCAAACCCGAATTCAGGGACCGCATTAAAACAGTAGTGGAAGATGGTGTATTGAAGATCTCTTATGATGATGATATGAAGTGGTGGAAAGGTAATAAGAAACTCAAAGTATATGTTTCTTTTAAAACACTTGATAAACTGACTGCCACCGGCGCCAGCGATGTGATCGTAAGCGGTACCCTCAAAGCCAATGAACTGGCTATCTCCATGGGAGGCGCCAGTGATTTCAAAGGAACTATTGAAGCCAATGTGCTGGATGTAAACCTTAGCGGGGCTTCAGATGCCGTGGTAGATGGTAAGGTAACGACGCTACGGGTAGACGCCAACGGCGCCAGTGATTTTAAAGGATTCGATCTCCAGGCCGACAGTTGCAATGTAGAAGCCAGCGGTGCTTCAGACATCAAAGTAACGGTCAACAAAGAATTGAACGCCCGCGCTTCCGGCGCCAGTGGCGTACATTATAGAGGAGATGGTGTTATCCGCGATCTGAGGACCAGCGGCGCCAGCAACGTATCGAAGAGAGGTTAACCACGCCGCTCCTTACCAATTCGTTTTCAATTTTCACATATATTAGGTATATAAGCGTTGGGTTTTCACCTGACGCTTTTTTTATTGCTGTCACTTAGCCCCAAAGGCCCATACCAGGTATTCGGGCAGCACAGCACTCCAGTAAGGCCAGTCATGGTGCGCACCCGCTACTTCTTTATACACAACAGCACCTGGTGCGGTCACTTTCTTTTGCACGAGTGCTATTACATCTTTTGTATCATCCACCACATCGATGATCCCATCTTTGTCCCTGTCTGAATTTTCTTCTGCCCCACCGGCATAAAACCAGTATTGCTGTTGAGGCTTTTTGCGCGATGCTTTCAATTTGGCGATCATGATCCGGTTATTGTCGTCCGAATAAGAACTATCAGTGGTATTCTTATCACGCCACCAGAAAGAGCCGGAGAATACACCGATCTTATCGATCTTATCAGCATGGTTCCAACCAATATCAAATGCCGATAAACCACCCAGGGAAGCGCCGGCGATGGCCACCGTATTGAATTTCCGCACCCCCGTTTTCTTTTTGATAAAGGGATAGAGCTCATTGTTCACAAAGGCATCATAGTATCCGGCCCGGCTGCCCCGGCCTTCATAGTCCGGCTTGTCCGCCACACCATATTCCTGCATGCGGTCGCCGGCATGAATAGCTACCACTACCAGCGGTGCGATGGCTTTGGCCCGGTACAGGCTGTCCACAATTGCCTGCACCCGCAGTTTGGCCACTTCCTGGCCGTCATTCAGCAACAGGAGGTTGAGCTGCGACTTATCATCCGGCAGGGGCGTATTGATAATGGTTAATTCCACACTGCGCTGCAGGTGGCGCGAATACAATTTATCCTGCTGTTGTTTGGTCTTGGCCGAACAAGCCACCAGTGCAATTATGGCGATTATAGTTGATATCTTATTCATAACCCTGAAAATACGATTTGTAAAAAAAGTAAATCAATATTTGGAAGTAAACTGAAAAAGCGTACATTTGCAATCCACATCGCGAAGTAGAGCAGCGGTAGCTCGTCGGGCTCATAACCCGAAGGTCCCAGGTTCGATCCCTGGCTTCGCAACTAAAGAAAGATCAAGGGATTAGCAAAACGCTGATCCCTTTTTTATTTGGCCGGATACAACGGCAGGGATCATATTTACTCTCCTTCTACCGCCAACCTTTCATTACCTTTGCATTCTTTATGAAATCTGGGTTTGTAAGCATATTTGGTCGCCCCAATGCGGGCAAAAGCACGTTGTTGAACGCCTTAATGGGCGAGAAGCTCGCTATTGTATCCCCCAAAGTGCAAACCACCCGCCACCGCATCAAGGGCATCGTCACCACTCCCGGATACCAGATCATCTTTTCCGATACTCCCGGCATCATTGAACCCACCTACAAGTTACAGGAGAAAATGATGCATGCGGTACAACAGGCCAAAGAAGATACCGATGTGGCCGTATTCCTGTTGGATGTAAGAGAGAGCCTGACAGAAGTGAATGCGCTTTTTGAATCCATCCAGGTGAAGGCGCCCGTTATTGTAGCCATCAACAAGCTGGATACGGTGGATGCCACCCAAAAGGAAGCAGTCTTCAACTTCTTCCGGTCCAAACCGTACGCCAAAGAAGTAGTAGGTCTTTCCGCCCTGAAAGGATTGCAGGTAGATGAGTTGTTACAAACCATCGTTAAATACCTGCCCGAAGGGGAACCCTTCTTTGCAGAAGATGAAATGACCGACCTGCCCACCCGGTTCTTTGTAGGCGAAATGATCAGGGAAAAGATATTCTACCTGTTCAAAGACGAAATACCCTACCATACCACCGTTATTGTGCGGGAATTCAAAGAGAAAACAACCCTGGTAAAGATCGTAGCCGATATCATTGTACAGCGCGAATCACAAAAAGCGATCCTGCTGGGCGAAGGTGGTAAGATGATCAAACAACTGGGAACAGATGCGCGGAAGGATATCGAGGCATTTATAGGACAGAAAGTGTTCCTGGAATTATTTGTGAAGGTGAAGCCCAAATGGAGAGACAACGATTTCATGCTGAAAGAATACGGTTATCATTAAAAATTTAAGTAGCAGATATGGCTGGTTTTACGGTAGCAATAGTAGGAAGACCCAATGTAGGGAAGAGTACATTTTTTAATCGCTTGCTGGAACAACGCAAGGCAATTGTGGATGATGTTAGTGGTGTAACCCGCGACCGCCAGTATGGTGTGGCTGACTGGAATGGAAAATCATTTAACGTAATTGATACAGGCGGTTTTGTAGCACAAAGTGAAGATATATTTGAGAAAGAGATCCGCAAGCAGGTAATGATCGCTTTGGAAGAAGCCAATGCCCTCATATTTATGGGTGATGCCGCCACCGGCATTACCGACCTCGATGAATCAATGGCCGATGTATTGCGCCGCACCTCCAAACCGGTATTCCTGGCAGTGAATAAGGTCGACAATCCAGACCGTATGCTGGAAGCCACCGAGTTCTACGGAATGGGCTTCGACAATGTTTTCTTTATTTCTTCCATGACCGGCAGCGGCAGCGGAGAGCTCCTGGACGCTATTACCGCCCTCATCCCCGAAGAGCCTGCTACGGAATCGGAAGACTATATGGGAGAGGATGGTGAAGCAGTGCCGGCCCCTCCGGCCATACCCAAATTTGCTATTATCGGGCAACCGAATGTGGGTAAATCCTCCCTGCTGAACGCCTTGATCGGACAGGAACGTACCATCGTAAGCGATATTGCCGGCACCACACGCGATACCATTCACACACACTATAATCTCTTCCAGAAAGAGTTTGTATTGATCGATACGGCGGGTATCCGCCGCAAGACCAAGGTACATGAAGACCTGGAGTTTTACTCGGTCATCAGGGCTATCAAAGCCATGGATGAAGCAGATGTTTGTATGCTGTTGCTGGATGCTGAAAAAGGCATTACTGCGCAAGACCTGAATATATTCAGCCTCCTGGTACGGAAAGGGAAAGGCATCGTTATCCTGGTCAACAAATGGGACCTGATGGAGAAAGTGACCAATACGGCCAGGGATTACGAAGAGCAGCTTAAAAAACGCCTTGCCCCCTTCAATGATGTACCCATCCTGTTTATCTCGGCCAAAGACAAGCTCCGTATCCACAAGGCCATTGAACTGGCCCTGGATGTATTTGACACCAAATCACGCCGGATATCTACCTCCCAACTAAATGAGGTAATGCTGAAAGCCATCGAATCTTACCATCCCCCGGTGGTGCGCGGTAACTCCATAAAGATCAAATTTGTGACCCAGTTGCCCACACATGTTCCTTCTTTTGCCTTCTTCTGTAACTATCCGGACGAAGTAAAGCAACCATATAAGAACTACCTGGAGAATCAACTAAGACAGAATTTCAATTTCAAAGGAGTGCCCGTACGCCTGTTCTTCCGTAAGAAATAGGGCAAACCGGCGCCAGCTAACAGGAAGTAAATCAAAATTTTAGTGCCAGTTATCAAAATATTTGCATAATAGCAAAAAGGTATTACTTTTGCGCCCATCTCAATCAAACTCAAAAAGCAATTCCAAATGAAAAAGTTTTTCGCAATTTTAGCTATCGCTGCTTCTTTAACAGCTTGTAGCGATGGTGGTACTGCAGAAGAAGCAAAGTCAGATACTACTGCTACTGCTCCTGCTGCTGACACTACTGCTCCTGCTCCTGTAGACACTACAGCTCACGCTGCTGATACTACTAAGCCTGCAGTAGACACAACCAAGAAATAGTAGCCCCGGCAAAATACTTAAACTATTTGCACGAAGCTGGCCTCTCTTATGAGAGGCTTTTTTTATGCCTACAGGCGTCATTCCTCCTGCCTTGCCGGGACATATATCATAATTAATCATCCGACAATCATACCGCTCAGAACTTGCCCAATATTTTAAATTATTGACTATATTGGTTCTCCAAATCACCCCAATGCTCACTAAACCTCTGGAATCCATCTCCTGTGTTTACCATTTCTGGTAACATTATTCAACGCCTGTTAAAACTATTCAATGATGAAGCACCTCTACCTGTTATTAACAGTATGCCTGTACTGTGCCACCTCCACCAACGCACAAACAAAATACTGGATTGGCCTCCCCACCGGAGCCAATTGGAACGATCCCAACAACTGGTCCAACAGTCCCGGCGGAAGCCCTGGCATTGATGTCCCCAATGGCAATACCTACAATGCTGTTTTTAATCAAAATGCCCTGGTGAATGTAGACCTTACTTCTATCAACCTCAACTCCCTCACCGTAACCAACAATGCTACTGCCCGGCTGTACACGCCTGCAGTGGGCAGTATCATTACACTGTTCAGCACCAGCGTAGCTGCTCCGGCATTGCAGGTCGACCTCGGTAGCACCCTGGAAGATAGCTGTTCTACAGCCGGTACTGAGTTCATTACCCGTTTTGCCAATAACTCACAAGGGCTGATCAACGGTACCTGGAGTTTTTTTGGCGTACCTGCTGTCACCACTCCTACCCCGTTAGCAGCCGGAATTGCCTATGCACGGTTTCCCGTTACCACCACTTATACCAACCTCGTAAGAGTGAATGGTACCATTAAGCTGGCCAATGATTTCACCTACTTTGATTGTAACGTTCCGGCATACATGTATTTTGAGAATGGCTCCCAATATTGGGTCGCACGAAGCGGCGGGATCGTACCAAGAGCTACCTGGCACGCCAATTCGACCATACTGGTAACCGGTACCGTATTTGCCGGCCCCAACGTCGGCTTGCCCGCCACCGGTCAGGGCATCGGTAACCTGGTGATCGACTGTCCATCCGTTTCATCGGGCTCTACCTCTTTCCTGCTTCCCAACGGCCTGCAGATCAACGGCAACTTACAGGTGCTCAATACCAATAATGCCAACATGCTCATAGGCTCCAGCAGCAACGGTAATCCTGTCAACTATACTATCCTGGGCAACCTGGAAATAAGCCCCAATGCTTTTGTAACATTGGGTGGAACCAACCTGGGCTTCAGCTATGCCATGCAGGTAAATGGCAACTATGTGCAAACAGGCGGCACCTTCAACCTGCGCAACAATATAGGAACGGTCACACAGCCTACCGTACTGAGTGTAAAAGGCAATTTCAATCAATCCGGTGGCACCTTTGGTTGTTTGAATACTACCGTAAGCACAGTGAGCGATCTCTTTGTAGTAGAACTGAATGGCACCACCAACCAGAATATCTCTTCCGCTGCCGGTAGCATCAATAACTCCACCAACCAGGTTGTATTGCGGCTCAACAATACGGCCGGCGCCACCTTGCTCACGCCCCTGGCGGTAGGTAAGATCAGCTGGAACACAGCCGGCAAAGGCAACCTGACCACCACTTCCACCAACGTATTGACCATTAAGAATACCGACCTCAGCGATCCGCTGGTCGTAAATGGAGCTTCCAACAGTGGTTATGTCAATGGTCCCGTTGGAAGGGCTACAGCTTCCAACCAGTATTACAAATTCCCCACTGGTAAAGGCGGCGCCCTCAGGGAATGTGAAGTACAGCCTGCCACGGCCACCACATCCGAATATTCAGCCGAATATTTCGGTACCGCTTATAGCGACCTGACCGTACAAGCCCCGCTTACAGGTGTTTCAAATCAGCAATACTGGAATATCAGTCGTGTATCCGGTAGTGATGCAGTCATTCGCCTCACACTGTCAGGAGCCGTACCAGGCGCCAGCGCCACCGACACACTGGTAGTAGCCCATTATACCGGAGGTAGCTGGACAGATGCCAGGGGCACGAAACTCAGCCCCGGTAATTCCACAACAGGTAGTCTTGAAACAAAAGACCTCTCCAGCTTCAGCCCTTTTACTTTTGCCTATACTTCACTGGTTGTTACCCCCATCTACCTTACCAGCTTTACAGCACGCAAGGACGGCGGTACTGCAAAGCTCAACTGGGTTATCACCGACAACAGTACACCACAAAAGTTTGAGATACTCCGGTCCACTACCGGCACCAACTTCTCCGTGATCGGTACAGTAGCCGGCGCTGATAAAAAACTGGTCTATGATTTTACCGACAACGCACTTCCCAGTGGCACTGTTTATTACAGGTTGCGCATGATAGATATAGACGGCTCTGGTGAACTTACCAAGATTGTGGCTATTATGAATGGCAGCAAGGGTGTAGTGATCACTTCCATGATGCCTACCCTGGTAACCAACCGGGCACGCCTCAACATCACCTCATCCGAAAAAGTGAGTATGCAGCTGGTGGTCACCGATATATATGGCCGCAGCATCAAAAACCAGGTGCACACACTTACAACAGGCAACCAGGAGATCTGGATGAACCTGGCCACCCTGCCAGCCGGCACTTACCAGGTAACAGGGTATCTGCAATCTGGCGAAAAAACAAGCACCATCCGGTTTATCAAGCAATAGATACCGGCAACAATACACGAAAATCCTCCTGCGCAATCGCAGGAGGATTTTTTTTCGTATGTACGGAAGGCTTTTAATGCCTCCAATATCTATGCAACAAACCAAAACCTTGCTGCTGGCCCTCATCATTATGGGCCAACTGAATAGTATAGCCCAGAAACGATGGACAGGCCTCGCCGGAGATGGACAATGGCTCACGCCAACTAATTGGTCGGGCAATAGTATACCAACAGCTATTGATGACGTAATTCTTGACAATACATTCACTTCCGCCAACTATACGGTACTATTGCCCCCAGGCAATATAACTGTAATGGTCAACTCACTAACGATTACACCCGCCGCTGACCATACCATCGAAGCCATATTACCCCTTACCAATACAGCCATACCTGGCTTGCGGCTCACCAATACCGGCACAGCATTACGGATCAATAAGGGTGGTATTTTCAGGAATGCTTCCGGCGCCCTCTCAGGCATCCCCATCGACATCGCTGGCGCGCTTTGGATAGGTAATGATGGTCGATACATACACAATACACCAAGGTCACATGCAGCAGTGGTGGGCAATCTGTCAGCCAGCCCCGGTACCGAATCAGGCATCTTTGAATTTGATATCAAGGGCGGAGGCCCCTTAATATCCTTTGCCGGCAAAACCTTTGGCACCCTGGTACTGTCGGCCACGGCAGCAGGCGGCGCCAGGACCTACAATGCCAACGGAGCTACACCTGTAATAATCCGTGGCAATTTCCTCATTAATGATGGTGTGAGTTTTAACCTCGACCTGGATGATACGATCTTTATCCGGGGAAACTATGAACAGCGGGGCGGTATCTTCAACCTCGGCAGCGGCCCCAATAATACCGTGGTACAAATTGGCAAACACCTCCTGCAATCAAAAGGGATTATTACCGAGAACAACAATGGTCTGCCCATCCTGGAGATGAATGGCGCCGGCCCTCAACAGCTTTCAATGGCGGGTGGCATTGCCAATAGCGTGGCTCTAAAGATCAACAATGCCGCTGGTGTTGTATTGCAAACGCCACTTTCCTTACCTTATCAATTGGAACTGACTGCCGGGCAGGTAAACACCAGTTCCACCAACCTGCTAACCTTGCAGGCAACCTGTACCGTGAAAGTCGACTCCTTGTCTTCCACCAGCTTTATCAATGGCCCGTTGAAGAAACTGGGATTAATGGCCCAGGATCAATTCCTGTTTCCCATAGGCAAGGGCAACACCCACCGGTGGCTAAGCCTTACCCAGGTTACCGGCAACTATACCGTAGAGTTTTTCCGCGCCAATCCAAAACTCATGAGCAGTACCTACCATGCCAACCTCCATCATATTTCATCTATTGAACATTGGACCATTGTCGCCGACCTGTCACCCACCCCGCAAACAGCCGTAAAACTCTCTTTTAATGATCCCAACAGCGGCGGTGTTACCGACCTGGCCACCCTGCGCGTAGCCCGGCTATCAGGCAATACCTGGTCCGATGCCGGTAATACTGGCTGCATGGGCAGCCCCGGCTCCAATGGGTTTGTTACCAGCTATGCCCTCAGTTCCTTTGGCGCCACCGAATATTTTTCCCTGGCCAGTACAACCGGCAGTTTCAACCCTTTACTGGTAAACCCGCGTACCCGTCCTGCTACAGAAACCGGGGGCATCCTGTCTGGTATTTGTGCGCCTTCCATTACCAGCGGCGCCACGCGATTGCTGCTCACCACCAGGAAAAAAGCGGAGGCGCAACTAATGATCGCAGATATTATGGGGAGAGTAATCAAAATAATACCTGTCTGGTTGCCCAAAGGCAGTAACAGCATACCCATCAACGCCACTTCCTTTCCTGCCGGCATATATACCATTACTGTTTCCGCACCGGAATATGCAATGCAACCCACACGGTTCATCAAACAATAAACGGTCGGCATGGACATAGAAAAAGGGTGGGCCATCATGGAAGACAACCCACCCTTTCAGATCAGTTTCCTGATTATAATAACTTAAAGGACTCCAGGAACTTGGTATTGAAGTTGCCTTTGATGAAATCTTCGTTCTTCATGAGTTGCTGATGAAAAGGAATGGTAGTCTTTACCCCTTCGATCACATACTCATTCAGGGCACGGCTCATGGTATTGATGGCCTCTTCCCTGGTGCGTGCTACGGCAATGATCTTGGCGATCATGGAATCGTAGTAAGGAGGTATCACATACCCGGCGTATACATGCGAATCGATACGGATACCATGACCACCGGGCTGGTTCAGTACCGTGATCTTACCAGGACTGGGCCTGAAATCATTGTACGGATCTTCTGCATTGATACGGCATTCGATGGCGTGCATTTGTGGTTCATAGTTCTGACCACTGATCGCTTCGCCCGAGGCTATTTTAATTTGCTCCTTAATAAGGTCAAAATTGGTCACTTCTTCCGTTACACAATGTTCTACCTGGATACGCGTATTCATTTCCATGAAGTAGAAATTGCGGTGCTTATCTACCAGGAACTCGATGGTGCCTACACTTTCATATCCAATGGCAGAAGCCGCTTTGATGGCAGCATCGCCCATGCGCTGGCGCAATTCCGGTGTCATAAAAGGCGAAGGAGATTCTTCCACCAGTTTCTGGTGACGGCGCTGAATAGAGCAATCCCTTTCACTGAGGTGGCACACCTTACCATAGCGGTCGCCGGCTACCTGTATCTCGATATGGCGTGGCTCTTCCACAAACTTCTCCATATAGATACCATCGTTCTTAAAGGAAGCGCCGGCTTCAATTTTGGCAGTGTTGTAGTTCTTCTCCATCTCGTCTTCCTGCCACACTACCCGCATACCTTTACCACCACCACCGGCAGTAGCTTTCAGGATCACCGGGTAACCTATCTCTTTGGCCAGGCTTTTGGCCTCTTCCAGGCTTTGAAGTAAACCTTCACCACCGGGCACCACCGGTACACCGGCCCTGATCATCGTTTCTTTGGCAGTGATCTTATCACCCATCGAACGGATCTGATCGGGCGTGGGCCCTATGAATTTAATATTGTGTTCACCACATATTTCGGCAAACCGGGCATTTTCTGCCAGAAATCCATAACCCGGATGGATACCATCCGCATTCGTGATCTCGGCAGCTGCCATGATATGGGGAATATTAAGATAAGAATCGGAACTGGCTGCACGGCCTATGCAAACCGCTTCGTCGGCAAATTTTACATGCAGGCTATCTTTATCAGCCGTAGAGTATACCGCCACAGTTTTAATACCCATCTCACGACAGGTACGAATTACCCGCAAGGCAATCTCTCCACGATTGGCAATTAAAATCTTTTTGAACATTGAATTAATTAGTTAGGGTTCTACCAGGAATAAAGGCTGATCGTATTCCACAGGCGAAGCGTCTTCTACCAGCACCTTTACGATACGCCCCTTTACTTCGCTTTCAATTTCGTTGAAGAGTTTCATGGCTTCTATGATACATACCACCTTGCCCGGCAGCACTTCATCCCCTGGCTCCACAAATACGGGTTTGCCGGGTGATGGGCTACGGTAAAAAGTACCGATCATTGGACTTTTGATGGTGATCAGGTTATCAGCAGCAGGTTCGGCCGCTTTTTTATCTCCGGAGGCCTGCGCTGCAGGAGCTGCCAGCGCCTGGGGTTGAGCAACCGCCGGCATGGACATGGGCGCATGCATAGGAGCAGCGATTACGTGTTGAGCAGGTTCTTCTTTTTGTTTGATGGTTAGTTTGAATCCCTTTTCTTCTATGGTCACTTCACCGATGTTGGACTTGTTGATCATTTTGATCAACTCCTGAATTTGTTTAAAATCCATCTGTTTAATTGTTTATGTTGACGGTTGGTTCGGGCAAAACAGGCGGCTAAGATAAGGATTACACATTAAATATGCCCAAAACCCTCTTTTTTAAGCGAATATCCCATGGAATAAAAAAATGGACAACAGAGACGTTCTATTATCCATTACAATATATTATGACAAGAGCTGAACAGCAGTCATGCTTATTCTTTCACGCGTTCTACATATTCACCGCTCTTGGTATTAACCCGGATCAACTCCCCTTCATTTACAAACAAAGGTACGTTTACAGTAGCGCCGGTCTCTACAGTAGCAGGCTTCAGGGTACGGGTAGCCGTATCACCTTTCATGCCGGGTTCACTATAAGTTACTTTCAGCACGATCTTATCAGGCAGCTCCACGCTCATGGGAAGTTCAGTTTCTGTATTGATCAACATCGAAACTTCCTGGCCATCCTTCAGAAATTGCGGAGCATCGATCAGGTCTTCGCTCAAAGCGATCTGCTCAAAAGTCTCCGTATCCATGAAGTTATAACCGCTATCGTCTTTATACAGAAATTGATAATCTTTCCTTTCTACGCGTACCGGATAAATATTATCGCCTGAGTTCCAGGTCTTTTCGATACTGCGCTTATTGTCTACACCTTTCAGTTTGGCCCAGACTTTGGCGGCTGCGCGGGCGGTCTTGTTCTCTCCGAATTCCACGATGGAATACAAGCTGCCATCCAGTTTAATGATCATACCACGGCTGATGTCTGAAGTAGTTGCCATAAAATAGCTGATGATTTTTTCGATTACGAATTTTTCAACCGCCGGCCCCACAGGATGTACACGCGGGCGGCGGGGCAGCAAAACTACGGCAAAATTGTCAGCACACAAAAGGGAAGTAAAAGTTCAAAACAAGCCGCCCCAAAGCCGCCCGGCGGGGAAATTGATCAACAAAAAAACCGGCATGGAAATACCAGCCGGCGTTCAGAAAGCTATGGGAAGCAATAATTAATCAGGTTCTTCCAGGTCCAGCCGGGCATCTATGATAAATGGCTGGCCAGCTACCTGGGCCGGCGGCTGCGTCAATAGACCGCGGGTCTTCGCTGCTGCATAGGCAGTCCTGCGATCGGGTACCGGCGTCACCGTAATCCTTTCATCTTTGTTTTTGGTCGTGATCCTGATCACCCCATTTTTGCCCCTGGTACCATAGAGCGCCTCTGCAGATTGATCTTTTAATACTTCGATCATCTTAATATCTTCCGGTTTCAGGTCTATTTTCCGGATGCTCAGGCTATCGTATATAGTACCATCCAGCACGATCAGGCCGGGAAAACTACCCAGGCCCTCCTTTTGCGCAATTACATTATCATTGATCCTTATTCGCATGGTAGTTGGACGGCCAGGCACAGTATCAGGTACCAGTTTCACAGGAGGTAATTCCGGTTGCACCGGCTTTTTGGGGGCCTTTTTGGTAGTAATGATGATCACCCCGTTTTTTCCCCTTTCCCCATACAGCGTTTCTGCCGACTGATCTTTCAATACACTTACACTTTCAATATCCTGGGGATCTATTTTTTGCAACACCCCTTCGCCTCTGGGCATTTCCACCCCATCTACTATAAATAATACTGCATCCTGCAGCTGCGTCACCGGGCCATCCAGCAGTTTGTAAGGCCTGCCAGGCCCATGCAGGCTGGCATCGATCATCACACGGGTGGAATCCTGCGTTTGCACGATCCTTATTACAGGCACTGAATCTGAATCTACCCGCCCCCCCGTTACTTTTCCCTTCAGTGGCACAGTATCATGCAAAGGCATAGTCAATACACCAATATCTTCTATATTACCCGCACCGGCCATTTCTTTGTCCATGACTGTGGCCGCTGCATGATCAATGGCCGCACTCCGGAAGGCTAGCAACAAGATCGTAACCAGCGGCAGTACAAAAAGGAACTTGATCAAATGCACTTTGGCGCTGCGCATCTTATTCATCATAGTGATCCTTTTTTTAAGGGAAGAAAAATTAAATTGGTTGGCAATAGCAAAAGCAGGTACTCCTACTACCTTCAGCAAGAGGTATTGGTATTGCTTCCGGTCGAGGCCCGCTTCCAGCACCTGGTGGTCCGCAATAAACTCGAGGTTTTGCCGGATGGCGCGGCGGATAAGCCAGGCAAAGGGATTATACCAGTTCAGCATGCACACCAGCTCACTCCACAGGATGTCGGCCGTATGCCGTTGCTTCACATGAATAAATTCGTGCCGGATGATCTCTTTCAGCTCATCTTCATTATGCTGATGCTGGTTAATGAAAATAGAGCGGCCAAAAGAGAAGGGGATAATGAATTTATCCACCTGGTAGATCTTCACCGCATTATCCGACAACAACTGCGAAGAACGACGGATGCGCCTGAATGAAAGGTATTGCATCAGTAAGCGCACCAACATCACTACAATGCCCGAAATCAACAACAGCAACGATACCGTCCAGGCATTGAGCGGGCTGGCAGAAGCCGCTGCTTCATAATTGCCTACCACCGGTATCAGTTGTACCACTTTATAATCCTTCCACGCACCCCGATCCAGCATGGGCGATATATTGACAAAAGGGATAAAGAATGCCAGGAACGAATAGCCCAGCAAATACCACCGGTTGCAGGTATAGAACGTCAGGCGCCGCAATACAAGCGCATAGAACAGGTATACCACCGAGAGACTTATCGACAACTTAAGTAAATACTGGGCTATGTACGGCATAACGAATTATTTGCTGGATCAAAAAATACTACTGTTGGAATGATACACTACCACCACGTATACCTACCAGGAAATAGCGCTTCCCATTGTTTTTATGAACACTCACCGTTAATGTCTTGAAATGGTCGCCGGAGAAATTACCCTTTTCAGAACCATTGCTGATAGAACCTTCCAGCGATACCAGCTCACCGTTATCAAAACCCACATTGTTGAAGCTGAGGGAATACCCTTTTTCCTTCAGGGCAGCCGCAAGCTGCTCCAGCTCCTGGCGCGTGGTCGTGTTCTTTATTTCTGCCAGCACTTCTGCAGCGTCATCAATAGTCCCTGTACCCGTTACATGTACTGCCGTAACAGGCCTTACCTCGATCATATCGGCAGTCACCAGCGTTCTTTTGTTGATGGTACCCGTAGCTGTACCCCTGGCTGTTACGTTCCTTATTTCCGCTTTTGTCGCCCGCACAGTCACTTCCACAGGTCCGCTTACGGGTCCCTCAGTAATTGATACATTGCCGGAAGCCGTTACAGCAACCGGAGCAACGGCTACCTCTACAGGTGTGCTCGTGGCGCTTTCAACAAAAGAAGTAGTACCGGCTGCTCTGAAACCTGCAGCCCATTTGGGAGCAGCCGGTGCCGGAACTGCGGCTGGCGCTGCAGGCTCTCCGGGGAGGGCCGCAGGGGATGGTGGAGCCGGGGCATCATTGGGCGCCGCTGCAGGCGCCGCTGGCGCAGCATGCCGTGGTGCTTTTGCAGGCCGCGGCGCAGTAGGTGGTGGTGGCGGTACCAGGTCGCCATACTCACTGTCAAAAGCCTCCTTTTCATCCGCCTTAGTCAGGTCGAAGGTTTTGACCGTGCCATTTTTAAAGATCACTTCTGCCTTGAGCGTCTTCTCTTTGATCATTATCCGCTTAATCCCTTTCTGTTTAAAATCCTCCTCCACGTTTATTTCCTTTACAGGCACAGTATCAGTGATCTTCTTATCAACATAGGAGGGGCTGTTGCTGATCGCTACCTTCCGGAAGGCCAGCAGCACTACTACCAGCAAGGGTAGTATGAACAGGAAACGCATGAGGTGCACATTCGCACTTTTGTTCTTATTCATCATGACAATACGTTTTTTTAATGAGGAGAAATTAAAATTTGTAGCGATACTAAAGGGCGCGATACCCGTTACCTTCAGCAGCAGGTACTGGTATTGCTTGCGGTCCAACCCGCTTTGCAACACCTGGTGATCTGCAATAAACTCCAGGTTCTGCCGCATGGCCTTCCGGATAAGCCACGCAAACGGATTGTACCAGTTAAGGATACAGAGTAGCTCGCCCCACCACAGGTCCATGGAATGACGCTGTTTTACGTGGATGAATTCATGGCGTATGATCTCTTTCAGTTCATGCTCAGCGTGCAGGTGGCGGTTTACATAAATGGCCGACCGTGTGGAGAAGGGAATGATCTTTTTGTCGATATGAAATAATTTCACCTCCCCATCCGATAACAATACTGCCGAAGACTTCAACCGCCGCAGCGAGAGGAACTGGATCAGCAATCGCCCCGCCATCAGCACACTGCCCGTTGCGATCAATCCTGCGCATATTACCCACCAATTTATATCCGTCTCAGGTGTGGCCATCACCTGGTTCACGACCGGCAAGGCAGGTATATAGCTGATCACGGCAGCATGCTGCAGCCCGTGTTGTTGCAACAGATCAAATACATCGATCAGCGGAATAAAAAAGACAACCATGGAGTATACCAGCAGGTACCAGCGGTTCCAGTTGTAGAAGGTAAGCCTCCTCAACAGCAGCCAGTAAAACAGGTATACAACCCCCAGTGCAATGGATAACTTTAAGATGTATTGCATATACTAAGGCTTCTTTCCTTCAATCATATCGATGATCTCCTGCAGCTCTTTTGGGCTCAGCTTATTTTGCTCCACAAAAAAGTTGACCAGCTCTTTATAGCTGTTATCGAAGTAATTTTTCACTACCCCGCTCATAAAGTTCTTTTTATAATCTTCCTCCGACATGGCAGGCGTATACAGGTAAGCATTGCCTACCAGCCGGCTGCGGAGCATTTCTTTACGTTCCAGGTTCTTAATGGTCGAGGCCAGCGTAGTATAAGGAGGCCGGGGCTCATCCATATGATCCAGGAATACTTTTACATTGCCTTCACCAGCTTTCCACACCGCCATCATGGCTTCTTCTTCCTGTGGTGTTAACTTTTCCATCTTTACGATATTTTCGTAAACCTACGACATTATCGTAGTGTGCCCAATTATTTTCTCCCCTTTTTTTGTTAAAAGAAACTTATCATTGACCCATAAAAACGTTTACAGCTATTTTTGTTAGCTATGATCCCAGCACTAAAATTCCCCCTCATGAAGAAATGGTTTCTTACAGTAGTACCGTTATTATTTGTATTAATGGCTGTGACACAAACAGATACAGTCTATCCATACAAGCGTTTCCCCACCGTTCCGCCCTTTTCCCTGCTCCAGGCCGACAGCAGCTTGCTCACAAAGGCCCAGTTGAAGAAAGGTCCCGTACTGGTCATGTTCTTCAGCCCTTCCTGCGACCATTGCCAGCACCAGGTGAGCGATATGCTCAAGCGCATGGCGGAGTTTAAGAATACCCAGTTTGTGCTGGCTACCTACCAGCCTTTTGAGGAAATGGTGGAATTCATCAGTACCTATGAACTTTCCAAACATCCCAACATCAAAGTGGGACGCGATGAAAAGTTTGTACTGCCGCCCTTCTACCATATACAAAGCCTGCCCTTCCTGGCAGTGTATAATAAAAAAGGTGATCTTGTCAATACCTGGCAAGGCAATGTGCCCGTAGATGACCTGCTGAAAGCATTGCACTAATTCCGGAATTAGATTGCTTTTGCTGGTTCCATCGCCTACCTTTGCCCCGCCTGCCCGATCCGTCTGAAACGGACAGACAGGATTTAATCATTGATCAACTCTAAAATTGTTTTCTGATGAAAGTAACCGTTGTGGGTGCAGGCGCTGTAGGCGCTACTTGTGCCGATAATATTGCCCGTAAAGAACTGGCTACAGAATTGGTATTACTCGACATTAAAGAAGGAATTGCTGAAGGTAAAGCCCAGGATATGATGCAGACCGCTACCCTGCTGGGCTTCGATACCCGTATTACCGGTAGCACCAATGATTATTCCAAAACTGCCGGTTCAGATGTGGTGGTGATCACTTCTGGTTTGCCCCGCAAACCTGGTATGACCCGTGAAGAACTGATCGGTACCAATGCAGGTATTGTAAAAAGCGTTTGCGACAACATCCTGAAGTATTCTCCGGATACCATCATCATCGTGATCAGCAATCCGATGGACACCATGACCTACCTCGCCCAAACCGCTACCGGTCTTCCCAAGAACCGCATCATCGGTATGGGTGGTACCCTGGATAGCGCCCGTTTCAAATACCAGTTGAGCCAGCACCTCGGCTGTAGCCCTGCCGACCTCAATGCAGTAGTAGTAGGTGGCCACGGTGACACAACGATGATCCCTTTGATCCGCCTGGCTACCTGGAACAGTGTTCCCGTAACCAAGTTCCTGAGCGAAGAGCAACAAAAACAAATAATAGCTGACACCATGGTGGGTGGCGCTACCCTTACCAAGCTCATTGGTACTTCTGCCTGGTATGCACCTGGTGCTGCCGGTGCTGCGCTGGTGGAAAGCATTGTGCGTGATGAGAAGAAACTGTTCACTTGCTGCGTGCCCTTGAATGGTGAGTATGGTCAAAAAGATATCTGTCTGGGTGTCCCCGTAACCATTGGCCGTAATGGTTGGGAAAAGATCCTCGACTTTGGCCTCAACGCCGATGAGCAAGCCCTCTTCAACAAGAGCGCCGATGCAGTAAGAAGCATGAATGATGTGCTGAAGACTTTATAATTGATGATTCGATATCAATATAGAAAGGGCGCAGACCAGCGCCCTTTTTTTATGGAATTGAACTATTATCCTTCCCAATGGTATTAATAAGTAAATGAATTAAGCCAACTGGCATTACAATCCACCAAACCGGCAATCAACCCATGTCTATAACAAACAAGTCAGAATTACTGGGCATGCAAAAAGCGAGCGAGGCTGTTGCACATACCTTAAAAGAAATGAGGACCTATGCCCGGCCCGGCATGAGTACAAAAGAACTGGACCAATACGGCGCTGCCATACTGACCCGTTTAGGAGCGAAGTCTGCCCCCTATTTAACCTACGGATTTCCGGGACATACCTGCATTAGTGTGGATAATGAGTTTTGCCATGGCATCCCCTCCCACAGTAGGATCCTACAGGAAGGTGACCTGATCAATATTGATGTGTCAGCAGAACTGAATGGCTTTTGGGCCGACAATGGCGGGTCATTTGTGCTGGGCAATGACATTCACCAACACCAGAAACTGGTCGATGCATCCAAAGAGATATTGCAAAAAGCCATCAACCATATCAGGGGAGGCGTGAAAATAGCAGACATTGGAAACCTGATGGAAACCGAAGCTAAAAAGAAAGGTTTTAAAGTAATTAAAAACCTGGGCGGGCATGGTATAGGCCGGGGTTTACACGAAGAACCGTCCGACCTGCTCAACTACAGCAACCGGTTTGACCGGAGGCGATTTAAAAAGGACTCCGTGGTAGCTATAGAAACATTCATTACTACCACTTCTACCTACGCAACAGAGCTGGGCGATGGATGGACCATGGTGGGCAACAAAGGCGGCTATATGGCGCAGCATGAGCATACCATTGTAGTCACCGATGGCAAGCCAATGATCTTGACCGAAATGAATGGCATATTAAATTAGCAGCTATATCCCGGCAGCAAACAAGTAGCATTTAGCAACAGTTCTATATATCTGGAATCCCGATAACTTGCGTTATGACAAAGACGTGATCAAATTTATCTAAGCCAAAAAGACTATCAAAACAAAAGGCCCTTCAGATCCGGTGATCTGAAAGGCCTTTAGCTATTCGCCATCACTTTTCAAGCAGCGCGCCCACACACCAGGTATAAGCTGCCTGCCCGTGGTAATCCCCTTTGCTGCGCGGGCGGTCGTAATAATATTGCTTATCGTTCTTTTTATTGGTCCCCACACACACTTCAGATACAGCGCCTTTCTCATCCACATACCTCACCAATCCCATCCAGGCCTTACGGGCTACCGGAGCGTATGTCCGCTCATTCAGCCATTGTTGTTTTACACCCGTGATCAGCGCATAGGTAAACATTGCCGATCCCGAGGTCTCCGCCCAGCTGTCTTTTTCATCGATCAACTGATTCCAGGTACCAGCTGCTGTTTGAAACTCCTTTAAGCTCTTCATCATCTTCAGGTAGCCTTCCATAATACGGGCGCGATAGACATTGTCTTTCGGCAAATGGCGCAGCAGCACGGCCATACCCGCAGCCATCCAGCCATTGCCACGGCCCCAATAGAACGGTACATCCGGCGCATGATAAAACAGGCCGTTCGCACGCTGCAGCGTATCCAAATACAGCACCATTTCTTTCGCCGCTCGGTCAATGTATTTTACATCGCCCGTAACCTTATAGGCTTGTGTTTGTACGATGGTGATCATATACATATCATCGATCCACAACCGTGTTTGCCAGGAGTAACCTTTCTCAGCCCATGCCTTTTCGGGAGCTTTGCCATTATCAGGCACCTCCCACTGCGTATCCGCATAAGGCAGGCCCAGTTCCAAATACTTTTTGTTGTTCGTTAGCTGGTAAAGACCCAACGGCAAGCTGCCAAACATGTTCAGGTCCACATGGTATTTGGGCGGCAGGTAGGCGCTTTCGGTGGAGAACAAAGGCTGGAACCTTTTCTCCAGCAGATCGAGCAGTTGTTGATCTTTCGTGAGTGCCGCATATTGCAGCGAACCATTCCAATAGAAAGTTTCAGGATAACTGATCCATTTCCCGGCATGTAGCGCATGTTTGGCATCCACAAACCGGTAGGCGATCCGTTTACCAATTTCCTCGGGTGTATAGCCTTTGGGAAATTTCGTAAGACTTCTTTTCTGAGCAACCAGGCACTGAGCGGGAAGCAACAAGAGCAACAGGATTATCGTTTTATTCATATGCTTACATTTCATTAATAGAAGACCATTTTCATCATCGGTTAACCAGGAGAAAGTTCTTGAAGAAAGCTACTTCGGTTACCCGACCTTTTGACACCAACCCTACCCGCACCGCCCTGTCCCACGGTGGCAGATAAGAGATGTCGGCAACTGTATTATTCAGCACAGCATAGTGTACACCATCCGTGCTGTAGGTAAAGCTCACCGCTGTATTATTGTTTACTTCCGCTCTTATCCTGACATTCGAAGCCTGCTCTATTTTCTCTTCAGCAATAACCTTCACTTCTCCTTTTTGCACCCGTACCAACCGGATCGTATTCCCCGCTGCTGCCGCATACAAAATGTTCTTATCATCGCCGATCAAAGCAAGCCCGGCCTGTGCCGTAGAGTTCTTTTGCACCGTAACCTCCGCCTGATAATTAACCGCTAGTACAGATTGGCCCAGGTAGGCGCCGGAGGGCGAAGGGAGCGCATGAAGTTGTAAGGTCTTGTTCACGATCCGGTATTGCACATCCTGGAAAACGCTCCAATGCCAGTTGCCCGAAAGTTGTTTAGTTGAAAATTGGTCAACGATCTTTTCCGTCTTCTTCCCTTTGCCATAATCGGTACCATTCGTAAACCGCAGCCACCCATCCGCAGTAAACTCAAACTCATTCAGTAACCCTTGTCTTCCTCCATAGGTCCCGCTATGGTTACTATAAGCATGATACAAAAAATAGAACCTGCCATCCTTTTCAACAGGCGTTCCGTGCCCGGGACATTTCCAGTCAGCATTCCCTGCCAACACAGGGTTTCCCGGGTATTTCTCCCAGGGACCCAGCAGGCTTTTAGCCCTGGCGATACCCGTTCCGTAATTGCATTTTTTACCGCAGCAGGCACCTCCCGCATACAATGCATAGAAATAATCTTTTTGCCGGATGATCGATACCCCTTCCACCAGGCCATTTTCCCAGGCCGCATCCGCACGGAAAAGTTCCTGCTTTGCTCCCACCAAAGCCGTTCTGTCCTCCTTCATGGCCGCAGCCCAGATAGGCGTAGGTTTACCCACACTGTTCCCATCTTCCTTCCATATCATGTATAACTTTCCCTGCTCATCCCGCATCGGAAAAGCATCTATCGAGCCGGCTTCCTGGCATATCAGCGGACCAAGGTCAGTATAGGGTCCTTCAGGTTTGTCGGCTACTGCCGCCGCAATACACAGATTGCCCCCTTTTTTATGCCCTGAATAGTACAGGTATACCTTGCCATGATCGTACGTAATTTCAGGGGCCCACAGGTAATAGTCCGCCCAATCCGGCATTTTTGTAAACACATGACCGGCAGGTTGCCAGTTTACAAGATCAGCAGAGCGGTATAAAGGAAAAGCGGGAAACCAGTTGGAGGTGGTGCCGGCAGCCCAGTATTCATTCCCTATCTTAACCACCGAAGGATCGGGATGGTCTCCGGGCAATACTAACTGCTGGGCACTGCTACTAAAGCACGATAGGCATACTATCAATGGCAAAAACAATCGCATCATGTTCCGTTATTGTAAAGCGTCAAAATAAATAAACCCATCCCAAACAGGCTGTTCAACATTTTGCCGAATCGTGTCAATCAGGTAAGATCAACCTCCCTTCCACTTCCAAAGAGAAGCACGATAACCACGATTTCTATATATTTGGACGGGGGAATCATGCGCTTGCTGTATAAAATTATTACTGCGGGATTATCACTGCTGCTTACCGTATCGTCATGCCTGGGCCAGTATTATTTCAAACAATACCAGATAGGCGATGGATTGGCGCATAATGCCGTCACCTCCATCATACAGGATACCAAGGGACTCATCTGGATAGGAACACGCAACGGCGTCAACCGCTTCGACGGATATACTTTCAAAACCTGCGAAGACACCAAAAACAAATTCGGGCACATAGGAAACAATATCATCAATACCATTGCCGAAGATAAAAATGGGATGATATGGATGGGCACAGGCAAAGGCCTCTTTAAATACGATCCGTATAAAGAACGCTTTTTCGAATTGGAATCCTCGCCCAAAGCTTATACCAATAACCTCCTTATCGACAACGATAACAATTTTTGGTTCCTGGTCAATTTTTCCCTGCATAAGTACAACCCGGTTGAGAACAGGATAGAAGACCTCAAAACGCCTGCCTCCTGCATTGCCCTCGACGAAAACATGAATTTGTGGATCGGAGACAATGATGGCAACATTCGCCAATACGATCCACACAAAGCGGGCACTGCCAGGGTAAGGATCGTCCCCGAAAACATCCCGGCCAACTCCCGGTCTGTAAGCAAAATATACCCCATCAGCCGCCACGAACTCCTCATAGGCTGTTTTAAGCAGGGATTGAAAAGCTACAATACCCTTACCGGCCAGGTCAGTACCATTGCCCTGCGCACCGACAACAGCGATATTTATGTACGCGACATTGCCGTAGACAATGAAGGCCATTATTGGATCGCTACAGAATCCGGCATCTATATTTACGACCCCGTTCACCACCTCAGCAGGAACCTCGTAAAACAACCCGGAGATCCTTACGCCATTGCCGACAATGCCGTGTACACTATTTGCAGGGACAACCGCGGTGGCATGTGGACCGGCACTTATTTTGCCGGCGTTAATTATTGCTCCAAAGACAACGCCAGGTTTGAAAAGTATTACCCAAGGCCAGGCGTCAACTCTATATCCGGCGAAGCAGTACGCGAAATAACCGCCGACAGCAACCAACATTTATGGATTGGCACCGAAGATGCAGGTATCAATAAACTTGACCTCAGGACCGGTCAGTTTACCCACTACACCGCTTCACCCAAAAAAGGGGCAATTTCTTACCCCAATATACATGGCTTGCTGGCATGGAATGACAAGTTATTTATCGGTCCGTTTTTGCAGGGCATGGAGATCATGCACATTCCCACCGGTGCCATTACCGACCGGTTTAAACTCATCGGTGCCAGGAACGACCAGGAAAGTGATTTTGTGATCTCCGTATACCGCACCAGGAACAATAGCTTATTGGTGGGCACCGCCTATCATGGCTCCGGCTTGTTTACCTACGATCCCATACATAAAACATTTAAGCGCATTCCCGAGATCCCCTATAATTCTTATGTGTTCGATATCTTCGAAGATTCCAAAGGGAATATATGGACAGGAAGCGTTACCCAGGGAGCCTACTATTACAATCCCGCCACCGGCCGGCATGGCAATTTCCGGTTCGGCGATACCGCCAACGGACAATACAACAATGAATTTGCCGTATACAATATTTTTGAGGACAGCGATCATGCCCTGTGGTTTGCCACTACCGGAGGTGGATTGATCAAACTAAGTGCCGACTGGAAAACCACCAGGCGCTACACCACCGAAAACGGGCTCCCCACCAATGTATTGTACGGTATCCTGGAAGATGAGTCAAAGCATTTATGGATCAGTTCCCTCAAAGGCCTTATCCGTTTTAATATCGCCACCGGAGATGTAAAAGTGTATACACAGGCCAATGGACTGATCACCGACCAATTCAATTACAGCTCCGCTTACAAACACACCGATGGAAAAATGTATTTTGGTTCTGTAAAAGGAATGGTCGCTTTCAACCCTGCATCCTTCGATCAGAAAGAACCAAGCCCGCCCACCTATATTACCGGCTTCCAGATCAATAATAAAGAGGTGATACCCGGTGCAGAAAATAGCCCTCTCCACAGATCTATCCTGTACACCGATACCATCGTATTGCCATACACCCAAAACAATTTCAGCATCGAATTTGCCGCACTCAATTTTTCAGCTCCCGAAGTAACCCGGTATAAATACCTGATGAAGGGCCTCGACAGGTCCTGGACCTACCTCAGCACCAATCGCAAAGCCTACTTTACCGATCTTACCCACGGCAACTATGAATTTATTGTGCAGGCCGAAAGCAATATCGGAAGTTGGGAAGGAAAGGAACGCAGGCTCCTGATCACCATCTTGCCCCCTTTCTGGCAAAGTAACGTCGCCTATATTGCATACGCGCTGCTTTTGCTGACCGCCGTCTTTTTTGCCACCCGTCTATACCGTCAAAACCTCGAAAGAAAAAACCTCCGCAAACTCCAGCTTTTTGAATACGAAAAAGAAAAGGAAATATACCAGGCAAAAATTGAGTTCTTCACCAACATCACCCACGAAATACAAACCCCGCTTACCCTCATTGCCGGGCCCATAGAGTGGCTGATCAAAAAACTGGGCAAAGACCCCGATATCAATAAAACCCTTACCATAGCCGAGAAGAATACCAGGCGCCTGGTAGAATTGACCAGCCAGTTGCTGGATTTCAGGAAGACCGAAGCAAGCCAGTTTAGCTTAAACTTTATCAATACAGATATAGTGGCAGTCATTACCGATATCGTAACCGGCTTTAAGGAACAGGCCGCTGCCAATAATATCAACCTGGAGCTGGAATTGCCAGCCAACCATTATATGGCTTTTGTAGACAGGGAAGCATTCATTAAAATAAGTACCAACCTGGTATCGAATGCCGTTAAATATGCGGCCACCAGGGCCACCATACGATTGGCTCCCATAAAAGATCCGGGCGACTATTTTACCATCCACTTTATCAATGATGGGAAAGCCATACCAGAAGAGTTCAGGCATCGCCTGTTTGAACCCTTTGTGCGCGTACCCGGCAATAATAAACCGGGCACCGGCATAGGTCTCTCAATAGCCAGGTCCCTGGCCGAACTGCACAATGGCACCCTGCAATTAATGCCGGCCTCCCCTGGTTTAATTATTTTTGAATTACGGATGCCCGTACACCAACAAAATGAATTTCATTTAAGTAGCTGGAAAAAGATTGAGTAATATGACAGACAGTATCCTTATTGTTGACGACAACACAGATATACAGGACTTCCTATCCGTGGTTTTAGGCGATACCTACACACTGCATCTTGCCTCCAACGGAGAAATGGCCCGCACTATTTTAGACAATGAAGTGATCAACCTCATTATATCCGACATCATGATGCCGGGTATCGACGGCTTTGAACTATGCCGCCAGGTGAAATCCAATGTGGAATACTGCCATATCCCCATCATCCTGCTAACCTCCAAAAACACTTATAAAGCCCATATAGAAGGGTTGGAAGTAGGTGCAGATGTATACATACAAAAGCCTTTCTCTTCCGAACTATTGCAGGTACAGATTGCCAACCTCCTCAGGAACCGTCGCAAAATAAAAGACCATTTCGCCAGTTCCCCATTTGATGATGTAGGCGTCATGGCCCATTCAAAAACCGATGAAGCCTTTCTGAAAAAACTCGACGAATTCATAAAGGACAATATCAAAGATCCGAATATTGAGATCGACATGCTGGCCGAACATATGTTTATGAGCCGCACCACCTTCTACCGTAAAATAAAATCACTGTCATCCTTATCACCCAAAGAACTGGTCGATATCACCCGTCTGAAAAAAGCCGCCGGCTTAATTGCTGAAAATGAACATACCCTATACGAGATCTCCAGGATGGTAGGATATAGTTCCCAAAGCCTTTTCAGCCGCAACTTTCAGAAGTACTTTAAAATGACCCCAATAGCGTACTTCCAGTCACTCCCAAGAAAGTAAAGAAATATAGCGAGCCGCTGATTACAGCAGGGTTGTTTTTGCTGCGGGAGAAAATAAATTTGCGCAACCAGATAATTGCACGTACGTTTGCAACCAGATAGTTGCAAATGATACAACATGGAAACAAGAAGAGATATCTTTCAGGCCATTGCCGACCCCACCAGGCGCGCAATCATCTCCCTGATCGCCTTACAGGCAATGACCCCCAATGCCCTCGCCGAACATTTTAATAGCAGCCGGCAGGCTGTATCAAAACATATTAAAATATTGACAGAATGCGAACTGGTAAAACAGGAACAGCAAGGCAGGGAAATTTACTACCTGCTGGATATTGAAAAAATGAAAGAGATTGATAAATGGCTTAACCAATTCCGGAAAATCTGGGAAACCCAATTCAATCAACTCGACAAAGTATTATCAACACTAAAAAAACAAAGAAAATGACCAACAATTTGCTATTTGATTTTACCCTCGATAAAGCAACTAAAACAGTATTCATAAACAGGGAATTTGATGCAGACCTTTCACTCGTATGGGAGGCTTTTACCACAGCAGAGATACTGGACCAATGGGTGGCGCCCAAACCCTGGTCATCAAAAACAAAATTTATGGATTTCAAAGTGGGCGGACGAAGATTTTATGCCATGGTAAGCCCCGAAGGACAAGAGCGTTGGGCAATTCAGAAGTATACTTCCATTACCCCGAAAACCAATTTCAAAATGTTTAATGCTTTTGCCGACAAAGATGAAAACCCTGAATTACCGGGCTCTGATTGGGATTACACGTTTAGCGAACAGAACGGCAAGACAACAGTCAGTATTACTATCTATAATGAATCCCTTGCCCGTTTGGAGAAGATGATTGAAATGGGCTTCAAAGAAGGATATGCTATGTCAATGACAAACCTGGAAAACCTGCTATCAACCTTATCCAACAAATGAGCTGCCCCTGATAGCGCTCAAAATCCTTCTTCCACCTCAAAGCTGATCTTTTCTTTCGTCCTGGGGTGCATAAATTCGAGGTGCGCAGCATGGAGGTACATCCTTTCTGATACCGTACCATAAAGATCGTCACCAACAATGGGTGCATTAAGCCCCAGTGCATGCGCCGAATGCATACGCAACTGGTGCGTTCTTCCCGTAAGCGGCCAAAGATCAACCTTGGTCGTGCTTTCGTATCTTTTGATCACTTTCCACCGGGTAATGCTTTTCTTCCCGGTTTCAAAACAAACCAGTTGCCTTGGCCGGTTGTACAGATCAGCGCTCAGTGGAAGGTCGATCTCCCCTTCCGGCTTGTCAATGACTTTGGAAAGCAATGCCCGGTAGCGTTTGCGCACCGTGCCTTGCAAAAATTGCCGTTGTATATGCTTGTGAGCCTGTGGCGTTTTGGCAACCACCAGCAGTCCCGACGTATCCATATCCAGCCGGTGCACCATCAGCGGTTCTGCATCGCCCAATAGAGATTGTAGCCTGGTATAAACAGACTCCTGTATATCCACGCCCGGCACTGAACGTAATCCGGCTGGTTTATTCACGACAATAAGGCTGTCATCTTCATACACTATTTCCAGGGCACTGCTTGCTTCAGCGATATGTAAGAATGGATTTTCATCCACCGCCATGCCTTCCAGCATATGTGCCAGGATAGGTTTGCATTTACCCGTGCAGGCCGGGTAATACTGCTTATGTTTTCTGATCTCCGATTTTGGTGGAGCCCCCCACCAAAACTCTGCCATGGCAAGTGGTCTATAACCGTTCGCAAAGGCAAATTGCAACAGCTTGGGCGTAGCGCATTCACCGGCTGCCGCAGGCGGTTTACCAAAAGCTGTCAGACTAAAGATATCCTGCAGACTTTTGTTTTTTCCGTCTTTGTTCAAAAACATATATTGTTCAAAAAGCTGCTCCTGCAGGGCCGCCGATCTTTCCTTACGCTCATTTTTTAAAAGATCGATGGCTTGTTCAAAGGGCGCCAATCCTGTCCGCGTCTCGTCCAGCACCTGCTCCCATTGGTTGGTGAGTAGGTTCAGCGCACGTTTATCATGCAGACTCTGCCTAATGAGGTCCGCTTCCAATGCGGCATAATCCTGCGCGCCCAGTTTATTCCGTTCCTGTTCACGCACCTGCTTCCGCCCCTCTTTATTACTTTTTAATTGTTTCCGCAAAGCCCCTGTTTCCTGCAGCGATTGTGTGGTGAACCGTTCAAGGTCCAGCCGTAGTTGTTGGTATTTTTTGTCCGACTCAATGGCTTCAAGGCGCGCATTGATCGTATTAATGATGGCTGCTCCCTGGAGGAAAAAACTGTCTTCAGCCAACATATCGAAAACCGGCGGCACAAACTCCGGGTGATCATTAGAGTCCGCCAGTTTACCCGAGAAAGCAGAGAGATAACCCAGTTTCCCTTCCCTATCCTGCACCACCAGCACGCCAAACATTTTGCCGATCGCCATTCCTTCCGCGTCGGCATCCAGGCCAAAATTATGATCGAGGTGTGTTTGCGTTTCCAGGTATTGCTGCAGCTCAGTAGCCGCTATGATGGCCAAAGGATGTGGCGCATAATAAAAAGGAAAAGTAAACCGTGCTGGTAATCCAATGCCACGTATCGCCTCCTCCAAAAAATAAGAGATCCTGCTCCCGCTGTTCGCTCTCAAGTGCTTGCATTCATTTAGGCCGCAAAAGTACCACATTCCCGGCGCAAATAGCTTGCAGTGCCCCATCACCGCAATTCAATATCCATCTTTTCCAGCAGGCCATCATGGATCACATAGATATGGTTCACCTTTCCATCAAATAACAGCTTCCCTTCCAGGTCCCTCACCAGTTGGTCCACTTCCACTGCCAACGTGCCGTTTTCTCTTTCACGAAAACCAACCGGCGTTACCGTCGGGTCAATCTCCTTCCATTGCCGTTCCCAATAGGCCCTTACTTCAGCATGTCCGTTGGCATAGTCACCTTCCCAGGCCTTGGACCATTTCACCGCCGGATGCATCACCTGCAGTATCGCATCAATATCCCGGGCATTAAAAGCAGCATAAGCACTTTTAATCAACGCTTGATTGGTAATCATCTCTTCTTTAGTCATAACACTTCAGTTAAGTGGTGAATGGAAATTGTTTCCCTCACTCCGACCGCAAACTTTTCACCGGGTTCGCCACCCCTACCTTGATCGATTCATAGCTCACCGTGATCCAGGCTATCACCAGGGCCGCCAGCGGTGCCAGCACAAACACGCCCCAGCCCACCTGTATATGATACGCAAAACTGGTCAGCCATTGATTGACCGCCCACCGCGCCAGCGGAATAGCGATCACCATAGCAATCACGATCAAACGGGTAAAGTCCCCCGACAACAACCGCACAATATTGAACAACGAGGCCCCCAGCACCTTGCGCACCCCTATTTCTTTCGTCCTTTGTTCCGCCATGTAAGCAGACAAGCCATACAAACCAAGACAGGAAATAAAGACCGCCAGCAACGCAAACAAATTGAAAATGCTGCCCATCTGCTGCTCCCCTTTATACTGATTCGCCAGGTCCTGGTCCAGGAAATTATACGCAAAAGGATAGGCAGGCTCCAATGCCTGACTGATCTTACCAAGACTTTTGATGGTGGCCTCCGTAGCCCCGGGCTTCGTCCTTACTACTACAATACCGCCCCACCTGTTCAACCGCATCACCAGCGGTTCGATCGTCCGTTGAATGGGCTTGAAGTTGAAATCCGCCACCACGCCCACTATCGTACCCTTCGTATCCTGAAAAGTTATTTGTTGCCCTATCGCGCTGGCAGCCGTCATACCCATGGTGCGGGCCGCCGTTTCATTGAGGATATAATTGGAGCTATCGTTGAATGATTTCGAGAAAGCACGGCCCCCAAGCAGCTTCATGTGGAAAATGTCGAAATAGCTTTCGCTCACATCCAGCGAAGGGAATACGATCTGTAGCCTGGGGTCCTTGCCCGGCCAGTCCACATTGATCGTACCGCTGGTCGTATTTGTAGGCAGGTCCGACGTAACCGTAAACTGGTCCGTGGCCGGGTCCTTTGCCAACGCATCATACAATGCCTGCTTCTTATTCCACAGTTCTCCCTTCATGGGCATGCACAACAGGTTCTCTTTTTCATACCCCAGGTTCCTGTTCTTGATATAGCGCAATTGATTGTAAATAACGATCGTCCCGATCAGCAGTACGATCGATACCACAAACTGCACCACCACCAGCGTATTACGGAACAGCCGGTTGCCGCTCAGGCCGCGCAGGTTGCCTTTCAATACTTTCACCGGCCGGAATCCCGACAGGAACAGCGCCGGATAACTGCCCGAGATAAGCCCCGTGGCAACAGCAATACCCAGCAGCGTGAGCAGCAGTTTGCCATCCCACAAATTCACGATCAGCGTTTTGCCCGCCAGTTCATTGAAAGAAGGCAGCACCAGCCATACGACCAGCAGCGCCACCAACAGCGAGAAGAAAGAGATCAGCAGCGCCTCGCCCAGGAACTGCATGATCAGTTGCCGCCGCACCGCGCCCACCACTTTACGCAAGCCCACTTCCTTTGCCCGGCGTGCCGAACGCGCGGTGGCCAGGTTCATAAAATTGATACAGGCCACCACCATAATGAAAATGGCCACGATAAAAAATATATTCACATACTGCACATTGCCGCCACCCGCCAGGTCTATCTGTAAATTCGAATGCAGGTGAATGCGGGTCAACGGTTGTAAAGTAAAATCGATCTTGATCCCCGTATTATGCTGTTTGAAGACCTTATTCATCTGGCCCGCCAGGTCTGCGAGCGCAGCCGGTGTGGCAGCGAAATGCTCATCCAGCTGGATATAACTGTAAAAGGTAAAATTGTCCCATGGATTATCCGTAAGCTCACGACGCTGTTCAGGAGAAGACATCGGTAGCATAAAATCAAACTGTAAATGCGAGTTGGAAGGAATATTGGCCAGTACACCCGTCACCACTACATCACGGTTATTGCTCTTGCGTACCACCTTACCGATCGGATCTTCCTTTCCAAAATACCTGGCCGCCATTTCCTCCGTGATCAGCATACCATCGGGACGCTGCAGCGCCGTCTTCGCATCTCCTTTTACCAGTCGGAAAGAGAACATATCCAGGAAACTGCTGTCTGCATAGAATACCTTGTTCTCTTCGAACTTACGGTCACCCACTGAAAACAAGGAATGGCGGGGACCAACCAGGCGTACCGTATTCCTGATCGCCGGCATCGCCGATTGAAAGCCCTCCGTCATACCCGCTGCCGTTACCGCCGTCTTAAAATCGCCGGCAGCTGAATTGATCCGGTATATCCGGGCCGCCCGTTGATGCCATTTGTCATAACTCAGCTCATGCTGTACCCACAGCAGGATCAGAATGCTGGAAGCCATCCCAATGGCAAGTCCTGAAATATTGATGATGGAATAGGCTTTGTGCCGTAAAATGCTGCGTAGCGCGATCTTGAGATAGTTTCGGAACATGGGCTGATGATTATACCCGATGTCCCGAAAAAAGATGCCACTTTGTTAACCACTTAGCAATTAGCCAATTATTAATTAGATAAGATCAGTCATTGTACGTTTTTGATACGTATGGTGTCCGGAACTTATCCCTGCAATGTCCTATCAACAGGCTCGTTGGCGGTTACTTAAAAAGGCCCCGGACTTACCGGGGCCTTTTCAGCCAATGCCTGCCTCTCCTCGGGCATTGACGCCAGACTTGCCATTATTTTTATCGATCTCCACTTTTCTAATACTCCATGTCCATACCTCCGGAAGCCGGGCTTGCCGCCACTTCTTTTTTGGGCCTGTCAGCAACTACACATTCCGTAGTAAGTAACAGCGCAGCGATAGAGGCCGCGTTTTCTATGGCTATCCGGGATACTTTAGTGGGATCAATGACGCCAGCCTGCAGCAGCCGTTCATAAGTACCTGTCCGGGCATTGAAGCCAAAGTCTTTCTCCCCTTCTTTTACTTTTTGCACTACAATGCTGCCTTCCTGCCCGCTGTTTTGTACTATCTGGCGCAACGGTTCTTCCAGTGCTCTTTTTATGATCCCCACGCCTGTTTGCTCATCCTCATTAGTAACTTTCAGGGAATTGAGCGATGTTATTGCACGTATATAGGCTGTACCACCGCCCGCCACAATGCCTTCCTGGATAGCAGCCCGGGTTGCGTGCAGCGCATCGTCAACCCGGTCTTTTTTCTCCTTCATTTCTACTTCAGTGGCCGCGCCGATGTAGAGTACGGCCACTCCCCCCGTGAGTTTAGCCAATCGTTCCTGTAGTTTCTCTTTATCGTAATCCGACGTGGTGTTTGCTACCTGCCCTTTGATCTGTGTGATCCGCGCCTGGATGGCCTGCTTGTCTCCTTTACCACCTACGATCACCGTATTGTCTTTATCCACCGTGATCGATTCCGCAGAGCCGAGCAGGTTGAGATCAGCAGCGTCGAGCTTATACCCCTGTTCTTCACTTATAACCGTACCGCCTGTAAGGATCGCAATATCCTGCAATAACTCTTTCCGGCGATCGCCGAAGCCAGGCGCTTTCACCGCAGCAACTTTCAATGTGCCGCGTACCTTGTTCACGACCAATGTGGCCAATGCTTCACCTTCCAGGTCTTCAGCCACAATAAGCAATGGGCGGCCAGTTTGTGCTGTTTTTTCCAACACAGGAAGCAGGTCTTTCATCGAAGATACTTTCCGGTCACATAACAGGAGGTAGGGATTATCCAGCACAGCCTGCATTTTTGCCGTATCAGTTACAAAGTAGGGTGAAATATATCCGCGGTCAAACTGCATCCCTTCAACTACTTCCACGGTGGTATCCGTACCTTTAGCTTCCTCCACAGTTATAACTCCTTCATTGCCAACCTTGCCAAACGCTTCCGCAATCAGCCCGCCGATCGTTTCATCGTTGTTGGCAGAAATCGTTGCTACCTGCCGGATCCTTGCATCATCATTACCAATGGTATGAGACTGCCCGCGCAGGTTTTCCACTACGGCTATTACAGCCTTGTCGATACCCCTTTTCAGATCCATGGGATTGGCGCCTGCCGCCACATTTTTGAGTCCTTCTGCAATGATCGATTGTGCCAATACGGTAGCTGTAGTTGTTCCATCCCCGGCAATGTCAGCCGTTTTGGACGCCACTTCTTTTACCATTTGTGCCCCCATGTTTTCGATGGGATCTTCCAATTCGATCTCTTTTGCCACACTAACACCGTCTTTGGTGACAGCTGGTGCCCCGAATTTCTTCCCGATGACTACGTTGCGGCCTTTGGGACCTAATGTTACTTTTACCGCATTTGCCAAAATGTCAACGCCATTTTTCATTTTATTACGGGCGTTGAGGTCAAAAAAAAGTTGTTTTGCCATAAACTTTAATTTAATTTTTTTACCGATTACACGATCGCAAGAATGTCACTTTCCCGCATGATCAGCAATTCTTCGTTCTCATAGCGGAATTCTGTTCCGGCATATTTACCGAATAGCACAAGGTCACCTGCTTTCACGGTAACCGGCTCATCTTTTTTACCCGGGCCGGCAGCAAGTACGACGCCTGTAAGCGGTTTTTCTTTTGCCGTGTCGGGGATGATAATTCCCCCTGTTGTTTTCTCTGCTGCTTTAGCAGGTTTAATGATCACGCGGTCGTGTAATGGAACTGCCTTTAAATTGTTTGCCATGATTGATGATTTTGAATTGTTTAAACAAAGCCATGCATGTTGGCCAATTTAGCGGCTGGTGTAGCCTATAATGGCGCCCTCAACCTGTGTGCCAATCGAAAGTTTCAGCGTTCTTTCTAAAAAAATGACAGCGGGAGAGAAATTTTGACAGCTGAAGCGCGTAAGCAATTTGTCATTTTTTCACAGGCCTGCGCCTGGCAGCCGGTTGTTGTTCCACGGTATACAGGTTATGGCAATTTGATATTGGCCTGGTTGAAGACCTCTTTACTGATAACCCGGCAATTATAGGCCAACTCATCGAGCGTGCAGCTGATTATTTGCAAATTGACGGGAAGCCCTTTGACTGTCTCCATCAGCTCCAGCGACAGAAAATTGTGTTCGTTAACATCCGGACTACCTTTCAACTGATGGAATATTTTTGCCGCTGCCTCACTGTCATTACCAATGTCGAAACGGCCGTAGCTTTGCAGCCCCTCCTGTGTTTTTACGTTGAACTGTATATAAAAGGTGCTTTCCATACAGGTAATGTTTTAATCCATAAAATGGCGGTTTCAAGTTTAGTGCCGGAAAAGGGAAGCAGAAAAAATGTCGCATACATTTGGTGAAAAAAAATGCACTCCTTAATTTAGCTCCGCCTTTTTTTGCGAAAGTAGCTTTACCATTATTAATGAATACTTAAATTCTATTTATTAATTTTATGTTAGCGCTTCATTCTAAACCAAAGCGAATGCAGGGCCGCCATATAGGCTCATTGCTTGTTCCGGCCATCCTCTTTTCCCTTTCTTCCTTCATCCCGCCATCGCGCGGCAAGACATCTCAGAGTAATCCATCGACATTTACAGCACGGCTGATCAACCTGGAGGCAACTGCCAAAGAGACCTTCCGGTTCAACGCCTCCCTGCACAATTCCACCCCACGCGCCATCATCTACACCTTCCGCGCCGATATGCCTGCCGGGTGGAACCTGGCTTTCCGCGTTGACGGCATGCAGGTAACTTCTTTCAAGGCCGATTCGAACCGTACGCAGGACATTACCATCGAATTGACACCGACCCCTGATGCGAAGCCGGGAACGTATCCAATCCCGGTAACGGCAACTGGCGAATCCGATACCCTGTCCCTGAAGCTCGAAGCCGTAGTAAAAGGATCTTATGGCATGGAGTTAACTACTCCCACCGGCCTGCTCAGCGGCGAGATCACCGAGGGAAAACGCGAATCTATCCATCTCACGCTCAGGAACACCGGTACACTGCCACTGGAAGGGCTGGAACTTGCTGCGCAGGCCCCTGCCAAATGGGACGCCCTGTTTGAACCTGCCAAAGTAGAAAGACTGGAGCCCGGCAAAAGCATCGATGTGGTTGCCAACCTGAAGGTCCCGGAGAAAACCATTGCCGGTGATTATGTGACTACTTTCTCCGCCCGCAATAACAATACCAATGCTACCGCCCTGTTCCGCACCACCGTCACCACCTCGTGGCTGGCCGGATGGATGGGCGTACTCGTTATCCTGGCAGCCGTTGCAGTTATTTACACATTGATCAGAAAATACGGAAGAAGATAACTTACCTCAACTTATGGAACAACCTATCATTGAACTGGCAGGATTGACAAAACGCTACGGTTCATTGAAGGCTGTCGATCAGCTCGACCTGCAGATCAGGCCGGGCGAGATCTATGGCCTGCTTGGACCTAACGGGGCCGGAAAGACTACCACCATCCTGATGATGCTGGGACTTACAGAACCTACCTCAGGTGTTGCCAAAGTATGTGGTATCAATGCCACTACCCATCCGATAGCTGTGAAACGAAAAGTTGGTTACATGCCCGACAATGTGGGCTTTTACGACAGCATGACCGCTATCGACAACCTTCTTTATATCGCCCGCCTTAGCGGCGTACCAGAGAGTGAGGTAAAGGACCGCGCCCGCGATATGATGGAACTCGTAGGATTGGGTGATGCCATGTACAGGAAGGCCGGAGCCTATTCCCGTGGCATGAAGCAAAGGCTTGGCCTCGCTGATGTACTGATCAGGCAGCCGGCCGTCATTATCCTCGACGAGCCAACCCTGGGCATCGATCCCAGCGGGGTAAAGGATTTCCTTGGGCTTATCAGGCAACTTAGCCGTGAGCAGGGAATTACCGTTCTGTTGTCTTCTCACCATCTCTACCAGGTGCAGCAGGTCTGTGATCGCGTGGGCATCTTTGTAGGCGGCAGATTACTGGCAGACGGCGATGTGGAAACGCTCTCGCGACAGCTGTTTTCAGCTGACCACTTTGTTACCCGTATCACCCTGGCAGCAGCGCCGCCGCCTCATTCGGACCTGTTACCTGCCCTGCAGGCTATGGCGGGCGTACAAAATGTTACAATCGACGGCCTTACCATCCAGGTAAGCTCCTCTCGGAATATGACGCCAGACCTTGTACGCTTTTTTGTAGGTAAAGAAATCGATATCATGGGCGTCCATAAAAAGGAATATGGCCTCGAAGAGATCTATCAACGTTATTTTGAAAATAATATAACCGATTATGAAAAGGATGGCAAATCCAGCGGTTTATTTCAACGGACTTTTTTCCGGAAGGTTAAAAAATAGCAGCTGGTTCAAAACTATGGTTAATCCTGCCCGCAGGCAGCCTGGTGCCCTTGGCATTATGGTGCGTAAGGAGGTGGCAGACCATATCCGCAGCTGGCGTTTTATCGTACTATTGGTCTTGCTGCTGCTTACTTTTATTGCGACCATGTATGTGTCACTGACAAATGTAAAGGCTGCTGTGGCCAATGAAAACGATCCCGACCGTTTATTCCTTTACCTTAAACTCCTGACCACTTCTGATGGTTCCCTGCCAACTTTCCACATTTTCGTCAGCTTCCTGGGTGCCCTGCTGGGCATCAGCCTTGGTTTTGACGCCATCAATGCAGAACAGAATAACGGCACCCTCACACGGCTCATGGCACAACCTGTTTACCGTGACCATTTGCTGTTGAGCAAATTCCTGGGTTCCCTCACGATCGTAGCTGCTTTGTTTCTGTCTTTGGCCCTGCTAATGGTCGGCGCGGGACTGCTGATCACCGGTGTACTGCCCGAGCCGGAGGAATTTCTCCGTATCCTGGGCTTTGTGTTGCTTTCTGTATTGTATGTAGCTTTCTGGCTTGCCCTGTCTATCTTGTTTTCGGTGAAGTTTCGACAGGCCACCACATCCGCCCTTACCGCCATTGGCGTTTGGTTGTTCTTTACCATCTTTTACCGGATCGTTATCAGTATGGTCGTGAAAGCCTTTTTCCCGGACCCCGTATACCTTTCCGAAGCCGATGTGCTTTGGTACAATAACCTGCTGCTGGACCTGTTGCGCCTTGCTCCAAGCCAGTTGTATACAGATGCCACAACCACCTTATTGATGCCTTCCGTACGCAGTCTGGGGCCCTTGACAGTTGAACAAATGGCCGGCGCTATACCGAAGCCCCTGCCTTTCAGGGAAAGCCTGCTGATCGTTTGGCCACAGGTTTGTGGTCTTGTGGCAGCCATAGCCGTCTGTTTTACGCTAACTTATTACTGGTTTATGAGGCGTGAATTACGCAGTTAACAGTTGTTATATTTTGTCATCCAGCCGGCATCGTTGGCAGCTTTTCAATAGATTTATTGTGCTGCCGGCGATCCTGCCGCCCATTGAATAGCATAGGTTGCTTTGCGGTATTTGACCTGAAGCTCTATTACTTTCTGCTGTATTTCAAGTATTTTGTTTTCTCGCGCATTGATCAGGAAAAGTGAACTTTCCCCTTGCGTGAACTTCAATTCTTCATTTTTCAGCAGGAACGTATAGGCGCTGTTCATTTCCCGGGCAGCCTGTAACTGGTGCTGCAGTTGAACCGTTTCAGTGTAATATTTTCTTATTTTATTCTGCAGGTCCCATTGCTTCTTTTGCAACTCTAGGTTGTTGTCCCTGATCTTGATCAGCACATTTTTGTATTCGCCCCTTTCCTGCCGCCATAAAAGAGGCAACTTTACATTGAAGCCAAGCTTATAGTTGTTTTCCAGGTAGGGCCAGGATACATTCTTGTATTGATAGTAATCTTTGCTAAGCAGGTTGGCCTGCAGGTTTACGACCGGCAGAAAGTTTTGCCGTTTCAGTTTGCGTTCCGCTTCGAGAATGCCGAGTTTATAACGGGCTGCCTGGACAGCCGGATGGGCGTTGCCAACACCGGCTACCAGGACCGCTGTGTCCGGCAGTGGCTGTATCGTCGCCAATGCCAGGGTATCTGGCACAAATGATTCCGGTAGCAGATAAGGTGTTTCATCCGCCGTCCAGAGGAACGCCGACAGGTCCACTATTTTTTTATTCAACTCCGCCAGTGCCCCTGCCTGCATCAGTTTAATGTTTTGTAGCTGTGCCCGTGCTTCCATGGTATCGGCCATGGCGCGGTCACCATGTTTAAAGGACAAACTGATGAGCATGGTCCTTTTATCAGCGATTTCTATGTAATTGGTATAAACCCGGTACAGATACCATGCCCCTGCCCATTCCCAATAGGCCGACCGTGCATCGAACAGCAGGTCATTGATCATCAACAGGCGCTCCTGTGTATTGAGCTGCCTGTATATACCGGCCTGCCGCAGTGCAGTTCTCTTTTTATCGGTAAGCAATCCATTCAGCAAGGGTATTTCGATGCCGATGTAGCTGGCTACTCCTTTCGTGCGTTCGGGATTGATGTATTGCCCATTACTTTTTTCATATCCCGCTTTCAGATTGATGGGCGTGCCTGTGGGAATTTTTAGTTCGGGGTTTGTATATTGGTAATAGTCAACCCCATCGAGTGTTTTAGCGCTGGTGGCGGCGTCCAATACCGGATCGAAGGCGCCCCGCGCAGTGAGCAGATCTGCCTCCGCTTTTTGAGTAAGCAGGTCCCCCTGTTTTACTACAGGGTGGTATTGCTTTACCTGCTGAACAAATGTTTCTTCTGTCAACAGCTGTTTATCCTGTGCAGAGGCAACGCCGCGACAGGTCCACAACACAAGGAGCGTAACCGAAATGTTTTTAAACAGCATACGTGTCATAGTTTCTTCTCTTTGGGTACTGTTGTTTCTGCCTGGTAATATTCCGGTGGAAACCCGTTTATGTTCCTCCACAATTCGTAATAAACCGGTACATCTTTCAAGAGCATAATGCCTTCTGCCCCTCCGCCTATGCGCAACTGCGCCGGCCATTTCCTATCGCTACTGTCTTCTACCACCAGGATCCGGAACTTGCCATTCGCGCTGACCGAATTTTCGACGGCGACAACTTTTCCTCCAAATGTACCATAACTGCCACCGGGCCAACCGCTGAATACTATGGCCGGAAACCCATCGAATACAAATCTTACCTTTTGTTCTTTGTTGACCAGGGGCAGGTCCATCGGTTTTACAAAAAGCTCAATGGCATATTGTATTTTATCGGGTACGATCTCCACGATCATATCACCCTCTTTGATAAACTCTCCAATGCCTGCTTTCCTCGCCTTGGTGATCTGTCCGCTCTGGGGCGCTATAATGTAGTACAGCTTGCTGCGTGCGTCATAATTGGCCAATTGATTTTGCAGCTTCAGCAGTTCTGCTTCCGTACTGGCCGCGTCGGACAACGATGAGAACCTGTCGCCACTTACTTTGGCTATCTTATCCGCATAATCCTGCAGCGTGGCCTGCTGCTCAATACGGAGATTGGTCATTTCCTGTTTGCTCTGCTCTAGTTTATTGCCTGCACTGTTCCATTTGGCAAACCCGTTCTGGTAGTTTATTTTTCTTTTTTCGAAATCGATCAGTGATATCGCGCCACTGTCGAGCATGATGCGTGCTGCTTCTATCTGTCTTTTGTATGCTTCAAGCTCGTTGGCAGCTGCGGCGAGGTCTGCCTCTTCCGTCTTTATCTTCAATTGCTGTTGGGCGATCTTGTTGTCCAGCGATTGTAATTTTAGTTCCCGTGCCTGTTCAAGCGCCCTGGATTGTGTTGTTGTCGCTGCCGCTTTATTGCGGTAGCTTTCCATCGTTTGTTGTTTGGCAGTGATCTGCTCCTGTGTTCTTTTGAGCAGCTGCGGATCGAAATACTCGACTTTTACTTCACCCAATTGCAATAAAGTATCACCCGCTTTTACAAGATCCCCCTCTTTGATATGCCATTTGACGATACTGCCGGCGATCAGCGTGTTTACCTGTTGCGGGCGTTGCTCCTGCCGCAGCGTCGTGACGGTGCCTCTTGCCCTGATGTTTTGTGTCCAGGGAAGGAAGAGTACCGCCACCAATAGTATGAACATTCCCCACAACCATTTTTTCATGCGGCTGCTCCTGTAAAACAGGTAGATGTTTGAAAAGGAACGAAGCTTGCTTTGCGCAGCGATGCTATGTATATCGGACTGTAGATACGTGTTCATTTTATGCCTTGTTTTTGATACTCAACACCTCTCCTTCCGTGCTCAATTCTATAACCTGATCACAGTACTGGCCAAGCGTTTCGTCGTGCGAGGCGATCAATATCGTTGATTCCGTATTTTTCCTGATGTAGCTGATCATATTGCTTTTGTTTTCCGGCAGCAGGTGCGCAAACGGATCTTCGAGCAACATCAGCCTATGTTCTGCCACCACCGCCCTTATGAGTAGTATGTTCCTGCGCACATTTTCAGCGAGCTTATTACCCACCGGCAACATGTGCGTATCGTAACCCTGGGGCAGGGATTTTACAAATTGGGTAAGCCCCGTTATTTCGCAAAGTTCATTTACCTGCTGTATGCTGATTGTGCCATTGCCCATCGTAATGTTTTCCCAAAGGGATCCCTGAAAGATATCCTGGCTACCCAGCAAAATGCTCGTGTTTCTGCGGAGGTTGCTTACCTCGTAGTTGCCCACAGGTACCTTGTTGAGCAAAATATTGCCCGTATAATTTTTAAAGGCCCCTGTCAGCAGCCTGAGCACAGTAGATTTGCCCGATCCCGATATGCCTTTGATCTGCACCATATTGCCTGCGCCGATGGAAAACGTTATGTTCTTCAACACGGGTTTATTATTGCCATAAGCAAAAGTTACCTGGTCAAATGCTATCGATACCCCTTCATTTTTTACCGGTAGCTCAAGCTGCCCGCTTTGTTCAGTCTCTGCTTCTGTGATCTCACTCAACTTTTCTACTGAGATGATCGAATCGTATACCGTATCGAGGTTGATGATCAGTTTTTCGATAGAGCCTATTATGGCAATGATGACAATATCTGCAGCAATGAACTGGCCAACGTTGATCTGCTGATCGACGAGCAGGTAGGCGCCAATGATCAGCATGGCCGCCGTAATGATTATTTTAAAGGAGATAAGGCTCCAGAACTGAGTGAGCAGGATGCTGAAATAGCTGGTGCGCGAAGCGAGGTAATCACTGACCAGGTTGTCTGTTTTGTTCATGTGGAGCGAAGTTCCTTTCGTATACTTAAAGGATTTGATCGAGCGGGCAATCTCCTGTAGCCACGCTGCTACCGCGTATTTAAAGTTGCTTGCCCTGTAGGCCGTTTGGAGCCCTTGCGTGGAAGTAAACCGTATGATGGTGAATACAATGGTGATGAGCACCAATCCAAATACGATAAAGACAGGATGATAGAACGAAAGCAGCAGCAGGCCAAGCACCACCTGTATTACTGCAGCGGGCAGGTCTATCATAAGCTTGTCGATGCCTTTTTGGAGTGATACACTGTCGAAATACCTGTTGACCACTTCAGGCAGGTATTCGTGGTCGAGCTTTTCAATGTTCAGTTTAGGAAGCCGGTCACTGTATTCGAGTGAATACCTCACGAAGAGCTTCTGCTTTACTTTTTCGATGATCTGCAGCTGCCTTACCTGCAGCAGCCCATTGATAAATACGCCGAAGACCACCATCCCGATCAGCACTATGATGGAAGTGGAAATGGTGCCCGCCAATACAAAGCTGATAATGGACTGGATGCCAAGGGGCAGGGATAGTTGAACCAGGCCCGCGAGCAGCGCGAATACACATGCCGCCGCAAAATCTTTTCGTTCGAGCATTAAGATCCTGTTGAGCTTCAACAGAGATCTTACCAGTGAAACAGGTTTGTCTGCCATTTTCCGTCGGTTAATACTGATCGTATTATTTTGCGCAAATATAAATACAATGCTTTTATAGATAATAGTAATACTATCATAAAAGATTGTAAAAATATACCCCGGCCAGGATTAGATTTCAATTAGAATTCTATTTTTGCTGTATGGAATTCCAGTTGCAGATCAAGATGAATCCCAAGCTGTATTTACGCGACCCGGAGCAATCTCCGCTTGGCCGCAATATTATCCGGCATAGCATCAGGATGATCCATAAAGTTGGATTCGAGGATTTTACCTTCAAAAAACTGGCAGCAGAGATCGGAACGACCGAAGCCAGCATATACCGCTATTTTGAGAATAAACACAAGCTGCTGACTTATATCATTTCCTGGTTGTGGACCTGGCTGGAATACCAGCTTGTATACCATACCAATAATGTGAGATCGCCGAAGGATAAGATCATGGTGGTGATTAAATTGCTGACCTTCCAGCTGGCTGACCAATTTACTTTTACCCATATCGACAGGAATCAGCTCTACCAGATCGCTATTACCGAGGGCAGCAAATCCTATCTCACCAGGCATGTGACCCAAGACAACAAGGACCGTTTTTTCAAGCCTTATAAAGACCTGTGTGGCAGGATCGCCGACATCTTCAGCGAATACAATGCTTCTTATAAGTATCCAAGATCACTTTCAAGCACGCTGCTTGAAATGGCCCATTACCAGTTCTTTTTCAAAAAGAACCTGCCTTCCTTAACTGATTTTGCGCAAGACAAGGATGACACCGGCGTAGCTCAGTTCCTTCAAAACCTGGTTTTCAGTTCATTGAAGAAGGACTGATCTCAATTCAGGTACCATACCGATGCATTGAGCGCAGTGGCGAAGCTTACCCAGGCAAGATAGGGCCATTGCAGGTTGGCCGCCCGGCGCGAAACCTTATAAATCAGGCTTATCATCCATATTATGGAACTCCATAATAGTACAATGTCGATAAGCGCCAGCCCGATCAGGTGAAACTGAAAGAAAATAATGCTCCACCAGAAATTGAAGAACAACTGTACCCCAAAAAGGATTACTGCGTTTTTTCGTGCAGTTGTTGGCGCCTGCCTCAGTACGAGGTATAATGAAATACCCATTAGCAGGTACAGGGCCGTCCATACCGGAGCAAACAAAGCGTTGGGCGGCGTAAAGAACGGTTTATTGAGCTGCGGGTACCATTCGCGTACGTTTTGAGCGGTAACTGCGCCCGCCACTCCTCCTACCACGAGTGGCAAAGCAAGGCTCAGCAGTACCAACGGCCATTTTTCCCTGGGTTGCGTGCGAATGAGCTGTTTTCTTTTAAAATACATTTTAAAGAATTTAAGCGGTACAAACAAAAATCCGAAACATTCTCCTTGCTCTTTGTTCACATGTTTATGGTGCTGCTTATGTGCACGCCGGATTGCCAGCAGATAGGCGTTTTTCGTATTACGCAAAAAACGTACCCGCTGGTGGATGAAGATATCATGTACAAAGAAATAGGCAAGGCCGTACAGCAATATACCGAGGCCCATGTAAAACAGGTAGTTGAAGCCCTGTTGTGAGCCTGTATAAAATAATACTATCGTGGGAATTGCGAAGATGACAAAGAACAGATCATTGCGCTCGAAATCACCTTCATGACTGTGGTCATGATGATCTTTGTGCAGCATCCACAGAAAGCCGTGCATTATATATTTATGGATCCACCACGTGGCGCCTTCCATCAGTATAAATGTTCCTATGGTAATCAGTGCGTTCATAGTACTGCCATTTTATATTGCAGATAGCTGCTCATCATCAGCGATAATTTTTGGGTATTGGGTATCCGGATGCGCTCTTTCATGATGCACTGAGCCGGCGTACGTTTGATCTTTTTGAATAGCGACAGGTAGTACTTGTAAGCGAGGTACACTCCAAACTTCGAGCAAGCGGGCAGCTTCTTAATGCCAATCAGCGCTTCCCTGAATTCACTTTCTATGTCTTCTTCTATCGACGTTTTGATCTGGTTGTCGAACATCCCCATTTCGATATTGGGAAAATAGGTACGTCCGAGGATCTGGTAGTCGTCTTTAAGGTCCCTCAGAAAATTTACTTTCTGGAATGCTGATCCCAGCTTCATGGCATAGGGTTTTAACCTGCTGTATGCTTCCTCATCGCCTTCAACAAATACCTGCAGGCACATCAGCCCTACCACTTCCGCAGAACCAAGGATGTATTCTTTGTAGCGTTCCGTATTGTAGTCCATCGGCGTCAGGTCCATCTGCATGCTGCGGAGGAACTGCTCAATGAGGTTTTTGCCAATCTTGTATTGACGTACCGTTTCCTGAAATGATTGCAGCACCGGATTGAGTGAAATGCCTTCGTCGAGCGCCTGCCAGGTTTGTTCGCTGAATCTTTCGAGAAGGAGTTGTTTGTTGTAGTCGTGGAAGCTGTCAACAATCTCATCTGCCAATCTTACATATCCGTAGATAGCATAAATGGCGGGCCGGATCGATGTATCCAATGCCAGTATCCCAATAGAAAAACTGGTGCTGTACTTTTGGGTAATGGCTTTACTTACTTGCCTGGACAGTTCATCAAATAGCGCTTTCAAAACTGAATCTTTTAAGTTTATTTACTTCTTTTGCAACAATTTTCCCCGAAATGATCGATGGGGGCACGCCCGGCCCGGGTACCGTGAGCTGACCCGTGTAAAAAAGATTGCTGAGTTTTTTGTTTCTGATGGCCGGTTTACGCACTGCAGTTTGAGACAGCGTGTTGGCCAGTCCGTAGGCATTGCCCTGATAAGCATTGTAGTCGTTTACGAAATCGCGCACGCAATAGCTCCGTTTATAGTCTATGTTATCAACCAGGTTGTGCGCGCCCGTAGCTTTCTCTATTCTCCCAATCATTTGTTTGAAGTATTGTTCACGGATCACTTCCTCGTCTTCAAGCCCTGTGGCAAGCGGCATCAGGAGGAACAGGTTCTCATGCCCGGCGGGCGCTACGCCGGCATCTGTTTTGGAAGGGCAGCAGGCATAGAACAGCGGTTGCTGCGGCCATTGCTTGTCATTGTAGATATCATCGATATGGCCGTCGAGGTCATGCTCAAAGAACAACGTATGGTGCTGCAGGTTGGGAAGGCGTTTGTTGAAGCCGAGATAATAGATGAGTGACGACGGGGCAAAGGTCCTCGTTTGCCAGTAGGTTTCCTTGTAATTCCGGTTGGGCGTATCCAACAGCGTTTCCGTATGGTGATAGTCAGACGATGCGATGATCGCATCGAAATATAGTTCTTCGCCATTCACGATGAGCGAGGTGGCTTTACCCCCTCCTGCGCAGATCTGTTCTACCGGCTGGTTGAAGTAGAAGCGGGCGCCCTGCTCTTCTCCTATTTTTTTCATGGCCAGCACAAGTTCATAAAACCCACCCATTGGATAGGCCGTGCCGAGGGCATATCCGCCATAGTTCATGAGGCTATAAAGGGCAGGAATTTTCTGCGGCGCAGCACCCAGGAATATCACCGGAAATTCCATCAGTGTTATCAGCTTCGGATGCGTGAAGTATTTTTTTACATAGCTGCGGAAATTGGACAGCAGGTCTAATTTCAATGCGCTGGCGGCGATCTGTGGCGTAACGAATTCCCACCAGGAGTGGCAAGGCTTGTGTACAAATTGCTGCATGCCCACTTCGTATTTGTAGCGGGCGGCTTTCATAAAGGCGTCCAGCTTTATTCCGGCGCCGGGCTCTGTTCCTTCAAACAGTTCTTTCAGCGCGTTGTAATTGTTGGGTACAGTGAGTTTACCATCGGCAAAGACCATTTCGAACTGCGGGTCGAGCTGTATTAATTTGTAAAAGTCTTTAGCTGCGTATCCAAAGTCTTTGAAGAAGCCTTCGATAATATCAGGCATCCAATACCAGCTTGGACCCATGTCGAAGCTGTATCCATTGTTTGTTTTGAACTGCCTGGCACGGCCACCAGGTGTACTGTTCTTTTCAAATACATGTACTTCATTGCCAGCCTTGGCCGTATAGGCTGCTGCCGATAATCCTGATATTCCTGCTCCTATGATCGCTATTTTTTTCTTCATTGGTGTATATTGCCCTTCCTGTATTTTATCCTTCTGCCCAGGCCCTGAATTCCGCTACTCTTTCGCGGCTGATGATGAATTCTTCTTGTAGCCCTCCTCCTCTTACCATTAATTTAAGGCGGCTGTTGAGGTGCGGTTTGATGTATTCAATGGCCGAGTATCGTACGATGTACCGCCGGTTGAGCCGGAAGAATAGTTGCGGGTCGAGCAGCTGTTCCAGCTTTTCCAGCGTGTAATCGATGAGGTATCGTACGCCCTGTTTATCAGTTAGGTATACAATCTTATTGTCCGCCTGGAAGAAAGACACGTCTTCCGCATTCACAAACTGCAGGCGTTGCCCGATGCGTCCCAGAAAGCGCGTTTTGTATCGTTCTCCGGCCACCTGCTGCACCCTTGGCAATACCTGCTGGTAGTCTACATGCGGCGTTACGATCTGTTTGTATTTGTCAAATGCTTTGGCCAGCGCTTCTGCCGTTACCGGTTTCAGGATGTAGTCGATGCTGAATAACCGGAATGCTTCCATGGCATACTGGTCGTAGGCTGTCGTGAATACGACAGGCCCTTTGTAGGCCACACGACGGAATATTTCGAAACTGTGGCCGTCCGACAACTGGATGTCCGACAGGATAAGGTCCGGAGCCGGATTGTTTTCCAGCCAGGCAATCGTTTCCCACACACTTTCAGTGCATTGTACGTCCGTAATGCCCGGGTCGTATTGCCCGGTCATCAGCTGCAGGCGTTTGGCGGCCAGCAATTCGTCTTCTACGATCAGTACTTTCATATAGTCAGTTTAATTGAAGCAACGGCAATTGCACTTCAAATACTTCCTGCGTCTTGTGTATCCCTATCTGCCTGCCACATACCAGCTCATATCTTTTGGCGATGTTGTTGAGCCCGATCCTGTTGGATTGTTCAACCGAGCGCCGGGGCTGCCGGTTGTTTCGCACCGTCAGTATGCCTCCGCCATTCGCCAGCACTTCTATGTGCAGCGGACTGCTGCTTGAGATGACATTGTGTTTGATCGCATTCTCTATCAGCATTTGCAGGGCTACCGG